>JBEQLE010000076.1:0-19028 GCA_040326155.1 Leptospirales bacterium
CAAGTTTTTACTAGCAAAATAAATTGTTTCCCTAACTGCCAGCCACCCCTTTGGCCAGAAAGCATGCGAATGGATTTCTGTAAAAACATTTTCCAAAGCATCACGTATTCCTGCAACAACCCATAAGCTACGGAATTTATCCGCTAAAATATTCTTTGCATTCTCTGCAATACTTTTATTGGAAACCGCTATTTCAAATAATAAACTAATAAAACTTAAGTACCACTCTTCCGCTTCATCCTTCGTTTTTGGTCGATAACCGCTATCACGTGAATATGCGCCAAACTCAGAATTATCGAAAGTAAGGAAATTTCTGACCTTCAAAGTAGCTCTCACCAAGAAAAACCCAAGCTCTTTGCGATTCTCTTCTGGTGAGTCAAGCAAACCTTTTATTACATTAAATTTTTGTTCTAGTGATGCATGAGTCCCAGATAACATTAGATAAAAAAGGGATTGTATCTTGCTACGTATGGAGTTATTGTTTTCGCTGGTTTTTTCGGTAAGAGCAAAACGGCAAAGTATTTCAACACTATCATTGAATAGAGCTGGCTCATACGCTAGTGAACATAAGATTTTTGTTATTTTATAAAATTGATAATTATCGTGTGAAATAAACTTGCTGCTGTTTTCACTGTCCGCCGCTCTTTGAAGCGCTTCGAGTGTTTTTAGTGGATATACCGGGGCAATATTTTCAAACAATATCATTTCTGATATATCAAGTTTTGCCAGATTCGAAAATAAGCCATTTCCAGAAAGCCAGATACCGGCAATTTCTCTTGCTTCTTCACAATCATGCAAAAAGTTTAACTGCTTCGTAAAAGACAACAATAAACGCTCTGCTCCTTCTTTTTCAAAAACTTCCAGTATCTTGTTAATAGGAATATTCTTAAGAGCCCACTGGGCTAATCGTAGAGAAAGCGCCTGAGGTAAAACAGCTCGCCACTTGCTTCTTTTTTGAACAAGATCACGGCTTTCCAGTTCGCTAACATGTCTATAGATTTCTACGTCATTTTTTCCTATCAGTGAACCAAGTAATTTTAATTCGTTATCGTCATCCCTGGCAGTTTCGATATGAAATGAATATACCAGAGAACAAACCTCCGCTGAAGCTAAAAGGTTTTCGTCCTTTTCACCACCTTGGTAAAATAATCGCTTAAATAATTCGTGATCATTAAAATTTACTAATGAATCGCCAGGTTTAACAGTATCAGAAAGGACAATCGCAATCCGGGCATTCCCGCCCGAGAACTTTGCTATTTTTTGCGCATCTGCTTGCCTGATATGATTAAATCGAATAGAAATTAATTTATTTATCAACTCTATAGATGTAGGTTCCAGCTTGAATACATCACTTTCTGGAGGCAAATCTTCTTTTACATCATACTCGACGGTTATTAAACTTACTAAACTACCTGGAACATTAACAACAGCCGTTAAAGAACGATGTAATTCCGGTTTACAATTATCTATTGCGATTATCGCTCTTTGTTGTAAAGCCAAAAGTTGTTCAAGGAAATGATCGGGGCCTGGCTCGGGCTTATCCCCCATGTCTGCATAGAAGACATGGTATCGATTTAAGGAATCTTCACCGATTCTTTCATCAAATAAAGCTTGCAGCAGTCTTGTTTTACCGACTCCACTTAATCCTGTTAAACGAACCGAAGAACGGGGCTTATGTAATTTGAAACGAAGTCGATTTATTCCATCAATTGCTTTTGCACCATCCAAATCCTTTTTTGAGTATTCAAACAACCTCAAATTATCATCGGATAAATATTCTTCTTCAACACCGTCGGGACAATTCGCCCAATTATCATAGGCTTTCCAACCATGTATTGCCCCACCTGTTTTTTCTTGGACCCACTGTATTAAAGAGGGATAACTACGAACCCAACTGGCGATTCGATTACAATCATAGAAATCACATTTCAATTGTTCTGCGTTTTCAATCTCAGAAATAGCATTGTACATTACTTCTTTTCTTTTTGGAAGCTCTGAATCTGATACTGAATCATTGGAGCTAACTATAATATAAGCGCCATTAGCTTTTATCAATTCTTTGATAGAATCGCGTAGCTCACTTTTGGGCCGCATTTCATCTGTAATTTTTGCAGCCGACATCTTTGGTTTTTTTACTTGAAAACCACAAATTGCCCTTGGAATATAACTATAAGAATTCGGTGTTTTAGACATTTCAACCCTGACGTCTATACCTCCGTCCGGTGCATTTTGATGACCACCATATGTAACACCTGCTGTGGGTATGTCTTTTGAAAGTAATTCAGCTTCGCATAAACGCCCGATTAAAATTCGAAGATCTGTATCATTTAATTCTTTAATATGTTTTTCGGTTATTTCCAGCATAAGTTTCAATATCTTTCCTCGTTCAAAATCAATTAAAAGATTCAAGTAGTAAATAATATAATATGTATTTTTACAGGAATTGGCAATTGTTACTTTTTATTTATAAAAAAACCATGTCGATTAAAATTTTCCAGCCATGTACTCTATATAATTTAAAAGGGGTAGCGTAGAACGCCGAAGGCGTTCGAGAGTGGTTTTCCCCCTTCTCCCCCCTTTATGTTACCAAACATTAATCGAACGAAACGGCAAAAGAGAACCTGAAAGAAGCGATTGAGCTGTTTTTAGCTACAGATTACTATAAACGGCAATATTTGACTTGACCAGTCTGTGGGAAGTTTAAATAAGATGTATGCCTCAAAACTACACTGCCATTTTGCACAAAGAAGACAACGTCTACGTAGCGCATTGTCCCGAGATTGATATAGCCAGCCAGGGCGAAACAATTGAAGTGGCAAAAGAGAATCTGAAAGAAGCGATTGAGTTGTTTTTAGAGCATGCTCCGAAAGAAGAGAAGGCCTGTTCGGAAATATAAAAGGGGTAGCGTAGAACGCCGAAGGCGGTCGAAGCGAGGGGAGAATTGAAAATACCAAAAGAGAATTTCCCCCTTCTCCCCCTTTAATAAACGACATTCACTAATTTGAAAATCTTTAAATTTATTGACAAACCCTCATGTAAAATTATATTGCTTTTAGTATAAAAAAATTTTGAAGGAGTTACCATGGCCAGTGACCACGATTTAGTAGCATGTAATGAAAAACACGAGATGGAGTATATTTTGAATAAATACTCGAAACGTACGACCAATGAAAATATTGAAAAAATGACAACAAGCTGTAAAAAGTTCAAAAGTGATGATGCCTACAAACCACACAATCGAGAAAACTTTTACCGTTATCTGAAAGAAAGTGGCGATCTAAACGATATGGAGTAAACCTCGCTCGTGTCAACGCGCAGTCTAATGTTGAGAGTCTTGCGTAAACATAGCAAAAAGTTCTTCTTTTGCGGTCTCCAAATGAGGTAGATTTTCTTTCATTTCGATTTCAATCTTCAGAGATTGGCAAAGAGTTGCCGCTCCAGCCATTGTTAAAGCGTCGTTAAAGTGCAAACTTTCTGGAATTATTTCGTGCTTTTCAAAAGAGGCGACGAGGGTATTAAAAACCCGTAAAGGAAAACTACTATCGTACAGAGCAATGTCTATATTAAATATAAACTCGGAATCTACATCGACTGCAATAATCATATTTGGAAAATATGGCCTCTCTTTTTCCATCACGGGTTCGGGACTGAAAAAGGAGCCTACCTCCCAGATTTGTTCGACCCGCTTGAGCTGAGCTTTTTTTAGATTTGCAAGTTTCAACTCATCCACTCTAAAAGGAGTGTCGGTTGGTGATTGTACAATTTCATCGGGAAAATGTTCTATGGAAAATTCCAGGTTCATTTTTCCTTTCCCGTCTGGTGTCTCGGTAAAAGCCGGAAGTACATTGCGCTCGAAGGCGCCGTGAATGGATTCATCTTTAAAATATTGGGGTAACACAGCCTCATGAACAGCCTTCAGAATTTTTATTAAAGTAAGTGCTTCTTTTTCTTCAATTGGCCAAGGGTAAAGACCGGGGGTAAATGTCATGTAATTCGGATAACCATTTTTTCCCTTTGGTTCAATAGAGTATTTTTCAAAGATTTGTATTTCTTCAGATTGAAGTTCTGATTTATTATTATAATACACATTGAGGCAGTCAAAAATATAAACGGCTTTAGACTGATCAAGTTCACCGATAATCAGTTTTCTAAGTTGATGAAAACCTTCGCCCCCACGATAACAACAAACCCCATAAGTTTCGTCATTAGCGCCGATTATACTACAGTAATAGACTTCGTCGTCTGCGGGGAACCTTAACACAAAAATATCGTTGTCATACAAATGCTTCCACGGTTTTAACTCGCGAACCACTTGGGTCTCTTTATAAAGGTCCCTGAAAACCTTTTCTGAAATTATCGGCATGGCTGCTTCCATAATTCTCCCTCGTTTCACATAATAACAGAAGCAACGAACCGGTAAAGTACATATATAAAAAAATCTTATTATTTGCGGGTAATTTCCCACACCAGTTTTTCGTTGACGGGCTAACCATCAAGCTTACAACCAAGCATGTCTTTAACCCCCTCCACAATGATTCCTCTGGGTAGCGCGATGCCCGAATTTTCTCTGCCCGAACCTGTGACAGGTAACATGGTTGGCTCGGCGAATATTAAACCCGACCATGCGACGCTTGTCATGTTCATCTGCAACCATTGCCCCTATGTAGTTCATCTGGCTGACCATATTTCAATGCTCGCAAGTGATTTTTCGCAAAGGCCGCTTACCGTTTTTGGCATCAACTCTAACAATGTGGAAACCCACCCTGCTGACTCGCCCGAAAACATGATCGGTGAGGCAACCCACCGAGGATACATTTTTCCATACCTCTTCGACGAAACCCAGCAAGTCGCACAAACCTTCGGCGCTGTATGCACTCCTGACTTTTTCCTCTACGACAAAAACCGTAAATTAATTTACCGGGGTCAATTCGACGACTCGCGTCCGGGCAATGGAAAACCCGTTACGGGTGTCGACCTGCGCGAGGCCATTAACGCAACACTGGACGACGAACCAGTTTCCGAAAATCAGGTTCCGAGTATAGGTTGTAATATTAAGTGGAAAGCGGGGAACGAACCAGATTAGAGGGGGGGGGTGAGAATTTCCCCACCCACTTGAGTAGCCCGACATTATTCCATTTGAGTCTCTCCAGCTAGAGAAATATCCTCCGATCCATTTTCAACTTCACCAAGTATTCTCAAAAATTCGGAAGCATCAGAAATTGACAAATCAACAGCACCAAAAAACTCATCTATACTAATTTGTGTTTGCGTATTTAATTTTATGCGGTAAGGGTTTGATAAAATTTATTAGCTGACATCTCTACCCTTTTACCATCTGGATGTACGATAATAACTCACAGCAGCTCACCTTCAGGATTCATTTCGTAAGTTTGCTTAACTCCATCCTTGGTCATTATATTAAACACTAATAGCTTTAATATCTTTGTATTTTCTCGATCAAGATTACGACCAAAATCACCGCCAACCGCAACTAACTCAAGGGGGTTCACCCAGTCCAGATACGACATCCAGGAATCTTCTCCCGCCCAATACGTGAATGTAAGAGCATTCGCCATTGATGGTCCAGGATATTTATCTTTTTATATAGTTCGTTTATATCTCCGAACATTCCCATTATAGTATTAATTTTCAATATTTACATTTCAGTGCGTGCTGCACTGAAAACAACCACCTATTCTTCTGATTGGTTTTTTTTTGAAGAAAAAAGGTAATATAAATACGCGGTGGGGGCAATTATGTAGCAGTACATTAAAAGTGTGTAATTTTGATTCCAATAGCCAACGAGAAAAATATGAGTAAAGATCTGACTAATTAGTGAGATTCCGAATAAGAGAAGGAGTTGTTTAATGTTAAGAACGATGCCCACCCCCTTACCCTGGAGAAGGTAAAATAGACCAAGCAAAAGTAGCTGGTTTCCTAAAATATAGAGAATATTAAATAGAAGTAATATGATCTCTTCCCTCACGTTCAGGTGATCTCTTTGAAGTACAAACTCCTCGTATAAAAGCTCTCTATAGCGATCGTCTTCGTTTAAATCTTCTAGCTGTAAATCACTCTCACCGGTAGGAGAAGAGAAGGTCCACTGAAGGTGTGGTCTGTGTTTTAAAAAAAGTTGGCCGTCACCAAATTCAGGATGGATATATTGTCCAATCCAAAGGAAACATACAAATTGAAAAATCAAACCGGTGCTAAAGAGAGAAATAGTCAAACGGAATTTATTCCTAGTAGTTGTAAATTTCAAATTAAACATGTTTTGAGTATTTTTTTATTCATCGTACGGGTTTTGGTTTTTGTAATCCACTACCGGTACGCCATTTGTTAATTACGGCCATGCCTAAATCGCCAGGGCAAGCTCGTCTCGTATCATACTCCTTATGACCGCCGAGAAATTCGATCAACGGAAATTGGCTCTTCAGTTTTAAAATCAAATTCATAGCAGCTTTGTCCATCTTCTTGGTAAGTTCATCATCGGACCATTCACCCAGCTCTTTATACCATTTCATGTTTTCGTCTTTTGTGTCCAGGTCAGCCAAGAGCACGATTCCAATTTTACCAGTATTCGCCCGATCGACGTGGGAGCCTGTGATATCAATCGAACGTCCTTGAAAAATGTGCCCCTGCATATTAACGCCATAGTGATAACCAATATCAGCTCTGGGATCATCTGCATCCATATGATCTTCTTGTACTTCGTTCATAGTTTTCATTCCAGAATTTCCAGAATGATGGATGACAATGCTATCGTACACTTTTTCCTTAAAAGTAATTTCATTATATTCACGGTTCCCGTCTGTTACCGGATCCTTTGCTCCCCAATCTCTTCGGGGTATGATTTTAACGTGGTCATAATTTTTTTGAGGTTGTAAATATGCTTTTGGAACCTCTATGGTTTGTCCAATTTTTAATTTGGCTGGTTGCACGTCATTCCACGTAGCTACGTCTTTCATTAGTTTATCGAACGGTTTTCCGGCAACCTTTTTAATCATGGAGTATTTAAATGCCCGACTTAGTACTCTTATCAATCCCTCCCCTTTTTTTACCTTAATATATAAGATTTTATTGGAGTCGATTATGTATGGATTTTCCTTTTTCTTACTTATACCAGTTCCCCCCTGAGCTGGTTTTCGCTGTAAAGACCCACCCTGCTGAACAGTATGAGTCAACTCATGCGCCATCAACCTCTTGCCCTGCACCGTATTTGGCGAATACTGCCCCGCACCAAAAAACACATCTCTTCCGACAGTAAACGCTCGTGCATTCACCGAACGTGAAAGATGCGCAGCCTTTGAATCGGTGTGTATCTTCACACCACCAAAACTAGTTCCAAAGCGTGGTTCGTAGTAAGATCGTTCGCCAGCCGAGAGAGACCTTCCACCACCTCGGGAGGATTGAATCGAAGATTCTATGTTTGACGATGCCGGTGTCGAACCGGTTGCCTTTTTTTGAATATGATAATTTGTCGGTGGGGTGAGTTGCCGGTTCATCGGATTCACCCGAACCGGTATACATTTCCGTTGCATCATCTGCAAAGGTGAATTGCTCCGGCATTTCGGACAGAGACTGGCTTGATTCACTGGACGCCGCTGCAATTTTGCCTGCGTCTCTTCTTTTTCGCAGGTGGCACATTTTGATTGTATAAACTTTGCCTGTGGCTCTTCCTCATCTTTTGCAGAAGCCTTTTGAACGTCCTCTTCTTCAGGCGCAGTTTCGCGTTGTAATGGCGTTATAGAATCTGCCAGCGGTGTTCGAGAAATTTGTTGGGTTTCTCGCAATGAGGAATTCCCCAACGAATCGGCGGAACCAACTTGCGGCTCACCCATCGAAACGACTTTATCAGCGACGGCGTCGGCCTCTTGTTCGTATTTGTCGTTTGCCGGGCCAATATTAAGTTTTCTTTGTAACCAGCCCGATTTAAGAAGACGCCCGACAGCTTGGTTGCCGATGGTACGCTGCAAATGCATTATATAATCACGGGCATTATGGATGCCTTGCGGATACTGAGGTCGAGAAGACGAAGATGTGGTCGATGTCTTAGATGATGAGCTTTTCTTCTCGGCACTTGAACCCGTTTTGTGGGTGTGCTGAAAATTTGACATAGTAATTCATTTTACCGCAGCGCATGATTGTGACAAGTAATTTTTATAAAATGTGATACATTAGATGGAGGGTGGCGGGAGGTCTTTATTTGACCGCGCAGGGTTAAATAGACTATTCCAAATCACTTTTTCCTATGCCCATTTCAAGTATAATGATTTTTAGATCTTTTAGCCTGGCATTTTTATAGATTCCCACAATTTCCCCATGAGCATTTGCAATTATTATTAACGAATTGCTCAACCGGTATGGGCTGGAAGAAGACAACTTCACACCAAATACTTTTGCAAATTTGCCATCAGATCCGGCAATAACTACACCACCTCTGTCTATTACATAATCAACATCACCGACCTCTCCGTTCAATGCAATTAGTGGTAAGTCTTCATCGATTATATATACATAAAACTTCCCCGGAGGTGTAGTTGGACCGACTTCATACCCACTAAACGTGATGCCTGCAAATTGCGGAGCGGGTGACCCTAGTTTTAAGGGACCCAGCTTAGATACACTTTTATAACCATTAGTAATATCTGAACACGACAACAATAGAGACAAAAGCATCCATACAGAGAGATATTCTATTTTATACATAATATTTTCATTTTCGCCGTGCGATCTCGCATTCGCAGTGGAAGTTACATTTAAAAAATTCGGTCTTTATTTTTTATCGCCAACGTTATATTTTACCGTAATCTCCCCTACACTCATACTGTTCTTACGCGCCTCTATTAGGTAATGATAAACCATCGGCCATTTTGTCGTCTCATCCACAGTAACACAGCCGAGACTAACTAACCCTGGGTGAATGTACCGGTCGCCACTATGACCGATTCTAAACCATGTTGTTCCAAAGGGGCCATATTTTCTACCATAATAGTGTTGAAAATCGGGGATTTCAATATTATGCTTACCGGGTGGAACACGGTTCGATTTTTGAGTAAAAGCCTTGACTTTGCCCGAGCTACCTAAATGCAAATGACCCAACAACCTTGTCGAGGTTTCTTTTGTCGCCTCAAAAGTCAATGAAGCTATTCCTTTTGGCGAGCGATTTTTACCTATCCTTTCTTGTTTGACAAATGCGTCTTTGCCTTTAAAGCGTCCTTCCAAAACTATAACATTCAGCTCTTTCCCTTTTTTTGCTTCTTGACGGACCCGCATAAAATGGGGAGCTTCGTAAGGTTCCCATTTTGGATTAACAAAATAGGTAGGAGAAACATCTTGCCAACCGGGGTGAAAAGGAATATGTAACCGGTTTATTTTGCCGGATTTAAAGGTCGGCATATTCATTAAATATTTACTATTAACCCACCCGATATAAAATTTATTTTTAGTGTTTGAGTATATTTCGTAATAACTTTCTTGACTTTTTGTATACCGAATATTAACTCCTTTAAAAAAAACATTCGTGTCTTTTTTAAACTTATAACCCACGTATTTCTTCCAGAATTTTGTTCCTAGCTTAACCCGAAAAGTATTGGCTATAGATGGTGTATAAAACCTTTCTTTAGCTTCACCTTTCTTTTGTAAATGAACAGCTTTTTTTGCGGACTTCAACATTGGTCCATTTTGTCGCCTACCCTGCTGCACAGTATGCGTCAGTTCATGAGCCATCAGCTTCTTACCCTGAATCGTATTCGGTGAATACTCGCCGCTGCCGAAAAATATATCATTTCCGACGGTAAAAGCGCGGGCGTTTACACTTCTAGAAAGATGGTTGGCCTGCCCCCCGGTGTGTATTTTCACACCGGCAAAGTTGGTTCCAAAACGGGGTTCGTAGTAAGATCGTTCGCCCGGCGAAAGTGATCTACCGCCACCTCGGGAGGATTGAATCGATGATTCTATGTTTGGCGATGCCGGTGTAGACCCATTACCCTTTTTTTGTGTAAAATATTTCTGCTGTAAAGAATATTGCCGGTTCATCGGATTCACCCGAACCGGTAAACATTTCCGTTGCATCATCTGCAAAGGCGAATTACTCCGACATTTCGAACAGAGACTAGCTGGATTTACCAAACGCCGTTGAATTTTTGCCTGCGCTTCTTCTTTTTCGCAGGTGGCACATTTTGATTGTAAAAACTTGCCCCGAGCTTCTTCCTCTTCGGGTTTGGCTTCGCGTTGCAAGAACTTACCCTGTGCTTCTTCCTCTTCGGGCGCAGGTGCTTTTTGAACGTCCTCTTCTTCAGGTTGTGCGGAACGTTGCAATGGCGTTATGGAATCTGCCAGCGGAGTTCGCGAAATTTGTTGGGTTTCGCCAGATGGGGAATTGCCGACCACACCAGAACCGACTTGTGGTTCGTTCATGGAGACGACTTTATCGGCCACGGCGTCGGCTTCTTGTTCGTATTTATCGTTTGCCGGGCCGATGTTGAGTTTTCGTTGCAGCCAGCCCGATTTCCAAAGGTGTTCGACGGCACGGTTGCCGATGGTTCGTTGCAAGTGCATAATATAATCACGACGATTATGAATACTTTGGGGAGACTGGGTACGAACAGGCGAAGTGTTGGTCGATGTCTTAGATGATGAGTTTTTCTCGCCGGCCTGTTTTTGTGCGCGGGCAGAAAGTGACATATAATTATATTTTACTAATACGCACTGATATGGCAAGTATTTTTTTGTTTTATAAAATTAATTTCCCATTGGCAAGAATCTGCCTCAGATAAAACAAAGGGGGTGGCGGAGAACCAACGGGTCGGAGCCAGGGGGAGCAGCTATTTACACAAGGTCGTTAAAACAAATTTCCCCCTCCAACACCGCCGTAGACTTGGATTTTATTCGGGCACTCGGGTTATTATTAGAAGAATATTTTTTTAAAATGGGTTGACCACTTTCAGGTCTTTAAATCTGCTAAAGTCGCGATCGAGGCTGTAAAGACGAGAAACATTATTCTCCACGGCGATCGCCGCAATTCTGGCGTCGTGAATTTTTGGTCCGCTTACCTTTGAGCTCTTAATAATCTTTTGAAAAATTTCAAGAAAGCGTTTGCCTTCGGCGAGAAAATACAAGTTTGGAGATTCGGAAAGAAAAGCAATTTCTTTCATGGCTTCGCCTGGGGGCGTGGGGGGTTTGAAAATACGAGGGTGGGTAACAACCGCGAGAAACTCCGAAACGCAGGGGTATGGAATGGCCCATGGATCGCCGGATTCATGCAGACCCAGAATCAGCTTGCGCGCCTCGTTGTGCCATTTGTTGTCGACACGGTGATAATAGACAAGGATGTTCGTATCAATCGCAATCATCAATTTTGTCCGTCGTCGTTACCGCAAATAAGCGGGTTTAAACATCGCCGCGTCCTTCGTAAATTTCGCTGCGTATTTTATCCCAATTGCCTTCGTAAGCTGGGTCGGCGAAACCTTTGCCTTTGAAATGATTCTCTTTGAGTTTAGCGGGAGCCTTGCCCCGTTTTCGAGCCACGTATTCTTGCAACGCCCGTTCGAAAACTTTTGTTAAAGAAGAGCCCTCATCATGGGCTAGACCTTTTGCGGCTTCTAAAAGAGGGTCGGGCAAAAGCATGGTTGTCTTCATGGTGATAATATAGTATAATGTCGTAGATATGGCAAATTTAATGCAGTGAGTATGGTAGGAATGCAAGAGTGGTCAGAAGGAGGTTTGGTGATGGCTTGCACAATAATCGTGTTGCGCAGCCATGTGATGAGCGAGCCAAAGAGCATCTCTTTGATATTACTCAGAGAGTCTTTGACCTTCTCCCAGAGTGCAAGCGGGCCGCGCTTGGCGAAATCGAGCATGAAGTCAAAACCCGTCTCAAAAGCACCTACGATAGTAGCGCCAGCCGAGCCGATTTTTTTCACCAACTTTTCGCGAATGGCGCCGTAGGTCAGATGAAACAGCTGGGCGAGAAAAGAGAATATCCCTGGCAGGTTAAAGCTCGTGGGCAAATGAATGCCCTCTTTTCCAAAGCCCCCGAACAACCAACCCGCGAGCCCCGAAGTAAGGTGTTTTACAACGTTGGTTTTAAACCGGTTAATCCCCTGTCGAACGGCTCCGACAAGATTGCCTAAAAAGGCGATGGGGTCTTCGATGATCTTGTCGGCCTCTTTGTTACCTTTGGCGCTCTCTTGAGAAATTTTGGCTTTTTGGTCTATCGTGGCTTTGGAAGATTTGGCATCAAAGTCTTTTTCGACTTTGCCTACTTCGTCTTTTTAGTGGGGGGAAAGTTTTCCCCCTCGCTTTGGCTTTTTTGTAAGTGTCACAACTTACAAAAAGAGCCGCCGCTACCCCCAACGTATTTTTCGGAAGCGCGGATATTCGTTTGAGTATAAAAGTGGCGGTCAGTACGGACCACTTCCGGAACTTAGTATTACACCATACTGCGCACAATAATTTGCCAATCTTCTCCAGCAGAAATCAGGTTATTACCATCTGGGGTAAAACAGATGTTATAGGTTCTGGCATCATGGAGTTTATCACTAAACAATCGCTCACCATTTCCAATATCGAAAAGCACTATTCTACCGGTGTTGTAACCGAAAGCCAAATACTTATTATTTGGTGATATCGCTGAACAACTTACTTTCAAAACATGTTCATCGAAATCATCTTCAAGGTACCGCTCACCACTTTTTACATCCCATACAAATACCCCTTTTTGCCAAAAATCAATAGCGATCACCAATCGACTATGATTATCAAACAAAATTTGGCCTGGAAAGCTAAACGATGCATTCAGCTCTTGAATCAGTTTATAATTTTCAGTATCGTAAATGAATATAGCCCCTTCTTTCATACCTCCCAAAGCGAGATATTTTCCATCAGGTGAAAAACATGGGGCTATAAATGCATCACTGTATATGGGTATTAGTTTCTCTTGTATTTTTACATTTTCTACCATTTTTGGTGGTTCTAAGCTCCAGAATTCCAAGCCGTTTTCCGCTGCCGGTATTATTAGTAGTTCATTTGCAAGGTTGAAGTTGTGTCCTAATAATTCTTCAATGTATTGTGCTTTTTTTATTATAAATTTCTCTCTTTTGTCTAAAAGGTATAAAATCAGTAAAAAATCTTCTCCATATTGCAATACGTATATGAGATTATTTCCATTTTTGTTAAAGATAACCTTGTATACCGAGTTTTCCGAATCTTGAGATTCCTCAATTGAAAAGTCGAGAGTTCCACTCTCTAAATTCCACAATGATAGAGTGGGACTACCATCGTTACCAAATATTTGGCCAATTGCTAGTAACCTGCTATCTGGACTACAGTCAACAGAAAGTACTGGGCTTTCTCCAGGGCAAAATTTTTGTATCATCTCACCAAAACTCATACTCTACCTCCATCATCGTTTAATTGGCTTCCCATCAAGGGTCTCTCGGAAAAATTCCTTTCCTATCTTAAGTGAACTGAACGGAGATTTATTCACCATACTTGAAAACTTTTTTCCAACCCAAAACCTATCTTTATAGTAGTGTTTATAACCGTCCTCATCCTGACTACCCTTTGATTTATTGTGTTGTTCATGGATTACCTCAAAGTTGCTTGCTGAACTTGCATGTTTTTGCCTCTCTTCATCTGATGTATTCCAACCAATAGTAATCCAGTGTTTTGCTAAAGGAACTACATGATCCACATTAAGCTTTCTCTTTTTTATATTTCTCCTCACATATGCATCTCGTTGAACATTATCAGGAACCAATTCCGCATCCAACAAACGCATCCATATTTTTTCCTTTTTATTCTCATTGGTCTCTTTCCTTAGTTTTTTGAATTCTTCATTGATATCATCGGCTTTATCTTGTCGCATTTTTTCACTCAGAGTGGAATAACCACTACCTTCCATATAGAGTTTTTTCCTGACCTTCATCTTAAATTTTGGTGGTAAAAACCTCTTTTCAGGTATCTTTTTTTCTTGTAGCAAAATCGATATATGATTTGTCATTTTTTTCATTAATGCAACCATATTAAGTTGTTTCTTATCTGCTTCTGCTTTTATACCAGCATCCTTTTTAGGGTCTTTATATTTGCGATGCAACGATGCCACTTCTTTCTTTTTCATATCGATTTGTTTGCCAAGATTGAGTGCTTTTTCCTTGGCCGCTTGTTGTTCGTCGGTTGTGGGTCTGAGTGTTTTAATAAATGATTCATAACGCATTCCCTTACTAGCTATCATCAAGACAGCACTCTCATTGTTCCCACTAAAAAATAATGTATGCTGCTCCCCCTTGGCCTTAATTGGTAACTTAACCTTCCACCACTGCTTCAGTTTTCCAAGCAGATCTTTCCCTTTCCCCAACAGCTTCCCACCAATCTTCTTCAACCCCTTCCAGGCTTTCTTCGCCATCTTAGCTAGCCAGCCAACAACTTTCTTCACAGCTTTAGAGATGGGCTTTCTTATCTTGTCAATGACCCCTTTGACCTGCTTCACGACGCCACTGATGTTCAACAAGCGCGCTAAAAAAGCGATCATAATGGGTATCGCTTTACCGATAGACTTCTCAATAAAACCGGCAGCGGTTCCGACGGCTCCTTTAGCTATGTTAGAAAAAGATTGGAACACCGCCTGCCCGAAAGATTTAATCTGGTCCCAGCGCTCTTTAAAGAACATGGCAACGTTGTAAATGGCCTGCACTGCCTGGACAATCGCCCCGGCGGGGTTAAAAAAGGATACCAGTTTAGTAACGGCTTGTACAATAATCGTGTTGCGTAGCCAGGTGATGAGCGAGCCAAAGAGCATCTCTTTGATATTGGTCAAAGACTTTTCTACCTTTTCCCACAGGGCAAGTGGCCCGCGTTTGGCAAAGTCGACCATAAAAGCAAAGCCGCCCTCGAAAGCTTTTACAATGGTTGCGCCGGCCGAGCCGATTTTTTTTATCAGCTTGTTGCGAATGGCGTCGTATGTCAGGTGAAAAAGCTGGGCTAGAAAAGAGAAAATACCAGGCAGGTTAAAGCTGGTCGGCAACTGAATGCCTTCCTTACCAAAGGCTCCGAACAACCAACTCGCGAGCCCCGCGGTAAGGTGCTTTACGATGTTCGAGACAAACTGATTTAACCCTTTTTTGACAGCCCCCACTAAATTGCCTAAAAAGCCAATGGGGTCGTCAACGATTCTATCCACGTCTTTTTGCGAGATGCCCATCAGCTTCATCAGAGCCCCAAGCGTGGCGCCCAAAAGTTTCAAGGCAGATTTTACAATGTATTTGCCGAGTTGTTTAAATTCCCCTTTGACGATCAAACTCATGGCGGTAAGGGCAAAGTTATACGCCGCCTGCACCGCGCTGAGTAGTCCGTTGATGACGCTGGCCAAAACGTCTAAAAGTTTGGCCACCCCTTTCTTGAGAGCTGCCGCGGCGTCGTTTACCGCCTTGACGGCCTTGTTGACAGTGGCGTCAATTTTAGCGTTGATTTTTTTGGCGATTTCTGGAAATGCGGCAAAGACGACACTGATGAGCCCTTTGAGCAGTGTACCCAACCCTTTGATTAAACCCGTGACCGCTTTTCTGGCCAGATCAATGGCGGCCATGGCAAGTTTCTTGGCTGCATCGAAGATGAATGATACTGCTTTTTTCAGGCCATCGAAGATGGCGTTGACTGCATTTTTAATGCCGTCGACGAAGGCTGAGAGTTTCGAGCCGACCCAGCTGAAAAACCCTGTGGACTCTTTTTTACCTTTGCTTTTCTCTTTTTCGGCGTCCTTACTGGCATCACGTTTTTTCTGGGCGGCGTCGTTCTCGGCTTTTTTAAAATGCTGGTCGGCCTCTTTGTTACCTTTGGCACTCTCTTGAGAAATCTTGGCCTTTTGGTCTATCGTGGCTTTGGAAGATTTGGTTTCAAAGTCTTTTTCGACTTTGCCTACTTCGTCTTTCCATTCCTGGCGGTGGCCGTCGACCTGGGCCTTAACGTTTTGCTGCTCTTTTCTTTGCGTGGCTTTGGTCTCTTCGTTCAAGGCCTCGGCTTGGGCATCGGTATCTGTTTCGGCTTGTACCTTACCGGCTTCGTAGGTTTGTCGCTCTTTTGAGTATTGACTCTCTTCTTTTAGTAAAGCGGGTCTGAGGGTTGCGCCCATGGTTACGTCGATATCGCCTTTTACCTCGGGCGGTACCAATTGGGGGGCTTCAAGTGGCTGAGACGAAACCGCCGTTTTGCCCATTTTTTTCTTGGCTTGAATGATGGTATTATCGGGAACCGGGGCAACCGAGTTTTCGCCAAAGTCCTGGTTTGCCTGAGCGTGGGATTCTTGCTTTGCTGCGGCTACATTTTGTTTGGATTCCGATTGAAAGGCTTCAGCCTGGTTGGGGTCGGCTTCGCCACTTAAATTGACTCCCGGCCGCGCTCCGAGTTTCGATGGAATTTTCCCCGTGTCGAGTTTGACGCTATTTATAGCCGCTTTGGCTTCAGTCGGTTCCAGGACACTTTTAAAGAAGCTGCCCATGCGAGACCAAAAACCCTGCTTGGCCTTTATCTTTTTAGGTTTTAATATTTCATGATTCGGGTCGCCTTTTTTCCCTTTTTTCTCCCCTTTAAAAGATCCTGGCGCTTTGGCAGTTTTGTAGTTATGCTTCGGTTTTACGGTGGGCTCTTCCGGTGCTAGCCCGGTAGGCGTCTTCATCTTGGGCAGGTTGCTTTCCGTAGCGCCCACCTCTTTCTCTAATAAACCCTGCGACTGGCTGACCCCCTGGTTATACATATCCAACGCCTCGGTCGCGGGAGCCAGTGATATAGCCTTGGTTACGTCGCCAGGATTTTCTGCCTTCAAAGCAGGCTTCTCTGCTTTTAGATCAGGAGCTTTGGCACCCTTGCCACCCTTTTTACTAGCCTCGGGTGAAACATTTTGAGACCCCATTTCAGGAGAGGCTTTTTCTGTTTGGCCGGCTTCCGGTTGAACTTCAGCTTTAGCTTTCGTATCCAAAACGGCATCTTCGGAGTCTTTAACCTCGTCGGGTTGTAACGACTCCGGTTCGCTTTTCAATTCAGGTTTTTTTTCTAATTCGGTTTTACTATTTTGATCGGGTGTTGTCTCAGAAGTTTGATCTTTTTCTTGATTAGTAACGTCAGGAGAAGTGCTTTGATCGAGTTTCCCTTCCCCCTGGCCTTTCTCGGTCGACGGTGAAAGGTTTTGTTCTGTCACCGTTTCGCTATCGGTTTTTTTCTCCTCTTCTTCTGCGCCCGGCTCTAGAGTTGTTTTTCTCTTAAGCGAAGACCCCTGCTGAACCGTATGCGTCAGCTCATGCGCCATGAGTTTCTTACCGTCCGACGTATCCTGATTATACTGCCCGCTCCCAAAAAAGATATCGCTACCAACGGTAAAAGCCTTGGCATTCACACTCTTGGAAAGCTGATTCGCCTGCCCCCCGGTGTGGATTTTCACACCAGAAAAATCGGCACCAAACCTCGGCTCATAATAAGAGCGTTCGTTCGGTGAAAGTGATTTCCCACCACCCCTGGCCGAGTTTATAGAAGATTCCACGCCCTCAGGAGCAGCTTGCCCGTTACCTTTTCTTTGTAAAACCCCAACACCAGAAGGCGGCGTCCAGAGAGTCTTCTTTTGTAGAGTGCGCACCGAGTGAATAGACTTTCCCGCAGCAAAAGTATTTTCAGGAGCAGTGTACTCTTTTCGTTTCTTTTGAACATAGGCCTGGTTGACACCCGATGGAAGTCTGGAACCTCCGGGTATTTTCGGGGGTATCAACCCTTTGCGCCGCAACTTCGCCTGGCCCTCGTCGTCCTCTTCAACACGCTGCAACTTCGCCTGGCCTTCTTCTTCTTCTTCGACACGCTGCAACTTCGCTTGGCCCTCGTCGTCTTCTTCGACGCGTTGCAAAAACTTACCTTGGGCATCTTCGTCTTCGGGTGCAGCTTCGCGTTGCAATAATTTGCCTTGCGCTTCTTCCTCTTCAGATGCGGATTCGCGTTGTAAAAATTTACCCTGTGCTTCTTCGTCTTCGGGTGCAGCTTCGCGTTGCAAGGATTTCCCTTGCGCTTCTTCATCTTCGCCGGGGGCACCGGATTTTTGCAAAAAATTGCCTTGCAATTTCTCGTCGTCGTCAGGTTGCTTCTCTTGCAATTCCTCGGTTGATTCGTTGGCAGATCTTTGCAAGGGCATTATAGAATTTACAAGCGGGGTACGCGAAATCGTGGCAGGGGCAGGGGCAGATTTTGCCGAAATTTCATTCGACGAGTCGCCGGATGTTTCGTTCGCGGAATTATTCTCAGGCTCGTTCATAGAAACGACTTTCTCGGAAACGGCGTCGGCCTCTAACTCGTACTTATCGTTTGCCGGGCCGATATTCAGCTTTTTTTGTAACCAGCCCGATTTCAAAAGACGCCCAACGGCCTGATTGCCAATGGTGCGTTGCAAGTGCATTATATAATCGCGGCGATTTTGAATCTTTTCAGGAGCCTCATGAATACCGGACGAATTCGAATGCGTCGATTCCACATACGTTTTCGCCCCGTCACTCGTTGCGCTCTTTGGATTAACCCCTGTGTTTGCTTTTTCGCCCATTTTTATCTCATTCTATAAATCAATTTTAAATCCATGTTAAAGGGGGCGATGATATCTCCACCTGGTGAAAATATCTGGCCCCCCTCGCTGCAAACGCTGCGCGTTTTACGCTACCCCCCCGATTTCATTCTCAGAAACCACGGTGGGGAATTTCTTACCTATTTCACCAACCAGAGATCAATGTCCTTTGAAATATTTTTTATCTTCACCCAGGTGGTGGCAGTTGGTTGCCCTTTTTTTAAGGGAAGCTGTCCCAGAAGACCGACAGCGTTCCACTCCGGCCGATTACCTCGAGGAGTGTAAGCTTTACCGGAATCATAATCGGGGTTCAATTTAGGGCGGTTTCGTTTATTAAACTTTCCCGTACCCACCATAAGCGGTTCGCCCCTTTCATCCCATACCGGCTCTTCAACTTCATAGGTGTCCATAACGGGTACACGAATTTTTTGAGAATTCTCAT
>JBEQLE010000077.1:0-18543 GCA_040326155.1 Leptospirales bacterium
ATAAAAGTCGCGCCTGTGGCATAATCGTTAGCGAGATCACCTTTAAATTTTTTAACTTTTTGGTACTCTTCCGGCCAAATCACTTCTCGGTAGGCGTTGTTCGGCGTTGTGCGAACATATAAGTCAATCGCTCCGTCAAAACTGGCTCCCGGCAGGGTCGTCGGTATCTCAACACACATAATGTATTTCTGGGTTACATAATTCCAGGATTGACCGCAGTCAATCGGTATAGCCGAAGCCTGGTTTGTATCACCGATGTGATTTAAACTGTCAGTTCGCCCGATACTGTACCAAAAACCTGGCGTACCTCCCAGGCCAAAACTGACCTGAATATCAAACGCATTTTCGGCTGTAAAAGGACTAAGTAGTTCCCTTTGCAGATCGTAAGTAAACGTCTTATAAACATCGTAACCGGAAAATGCGACCGGTGCGCCAAAACTGGCATTTAAATAGTCTGTGTTTTCCAGTTGAATTTCAATTTCAATTTGATCACCTAAAGCCACACGACCAAAATATTCAGATTTTGATGTGGGGTGAAAAGGTATAACGGCAAGAGAATCCGTATTCCAACGTGTATTAAACGCTACAAGTTCCCCTGTTTCAATCGGATTTGTTCCGAACTCTTCTTCACGTTGTGTTATTTGCGGTAGAGAATAATAGACAATATCATAATTATCTCCCGCCCAGACCATGGAGTTAATGCCTTCGCGAATAGGAGTTGTGCCATCAAAGGTTACACCAGGTACCGTACGGGTTTGGTCAAAATATTTCCCGTTATCATAAATGACCCACATGCCCAGCTGGGTTAGTTCAGCTTCACTCATTGAGGCAACCAGCACATGACATACATCTTCGACCAGATCGCCATTCGCATCCGTTCCAGATATTCTGGCATCGCATGGAAAGTTATTGTATACTCCGTTAATGGATTCAATACCATAGTAATAGAACTTAGGCTGCTCCGTTATGATGCCTGTGCCGGTATAATCGAACAGATAATGATCGTAGGTGATTGTTGTTCCAGAACACGATATTCTCTCCAGGGCTGTTTTAATCGTGGTGCCAGGTGAAATACTACTGAACGGGTCAATGGTCGACGCATCACAATGGTCAGCCGGTGTTGTAGACAGGTCAAAAGCCGCTACGCGATACATGTCTCGCATGTATGGTCCAATTAGTTTTATTAAGGCGGTTCGTCCTTTTGCATTTTCTTCAATAATCTTCAGGTTATTTCCGGTAAACGAAGAGGCTAACGAAGCTCTATAGTTTGAATCCTGTACGTGGGTCATTTCATAATCAATCAGATAAATTTTAGGAGTATAGCCTTTCGCAATTGCATTTTCAATTTCCGAAGTGTTTAACCCAGAGAGTTCCACAACATAGGGTCCAAATTCAGAGTGTCCGTAAACTTCGACTGAAAACATACTGTAGTCACTGTTTCGCAACCGAAAACTTTGAATGGGTATGAGCTCACCCGTGGGTGATTCTAATAAAAGAGAACATAATATATTACTTAATTTAACCGGCATATTCACCGTATGATTTTTAATAAAAAGAGCCGCACGGACAGTTCCGGCATTTGCTTCTATTTTATTGCCTTTGGTTGTTTCCGCTTTTTTATCGCGTCTGTATTTTCGGGACTTTGCTTCAGCCGAATTGCTTTTTGTGGAAGTTGCGTTGCGATCAATATTATTAACAAAGGGTTGAGTTTCAAACCTTTCACCGGATATGGCAACTCGAGCTTCGTAACTGGCGCCGCCGCCAACGCCGACAACTGTCGATTGTACTGCGACTTTCGCGGACACATCTGTTGAGAATTTAACTCTTTCGGTTCTTTTTGCGATTTCTTGTTGGTGAAACTTTTCCGTTCCTTCATCAGCTCTACTTTCAAAGTCATTCGAGGTGAAGTCACTCGTTAATTCCGTAGCAACTGTACCTGAAGTTGTAAGCACCTGAATTTTCATGGTTACGGGGGGCGCAATAGTAGTCTCTATTGTAGGGTAATCGGCGACCCAGAAATTTCCGATGGTTTCTTTTGAATTAAGAATACCGTCACCATCGAAATCTTCAGCAAGCGTTGTGCCGACAGGATCAACTGTGCCAAAAGAACCCATTTTTACCTGCGTACCGGGAGGGTTACTAAAAAGATCGCTCAGCACAATAGGCGGAAGATCTACAGCAGGAACGGTTGCGCCATCGCCGCTTGTGTCATCGACTGTTTCGGCGACCAGAGAAGTCGCTTTAATATTAGCTTCACCCATACAATTGGTAAAAAGAAATACCGATAACAATATTCCCAAAAATGATTTCACAATAAAGCCAATTTGATTGTTTTTATGGCTATAATAACCTTTCGAATTTAATAGTTTCATAACTTCCTCCTGAAGAATCGCCGCAGTGTAGGGCAGAAAATTATTTGTTGTACGAAATGCAGTACATAACGCGTCTGTATTGCAGTGTGTTCAGCATAGAAAGATAGTTGAGGCAATACGAATAGACTTACAACGGTTAATTTTTTAGTGTACAATGTGACATATTAGAGCGTTATTTGCTATATTGATATATTGTCAATATATTATTTATGGAAAATATGTTTATTATAAATAATTTTTTTGAGATAATTTTCTTTGAATAATACTGTTTCAGGTATATTGAAACAATTGCTTACCCTGGCTTATTGGTTTTTGGCGGCTTACGCGTTTCTACATCGATCTGAGTAGAACGTCAGGTTTAAAAAATCTTAAAAGGATTATACCCGGTTCGTCGTCGGCCCGATTTTTCTGTTCTTATTTTTTATTCAATAAACCAATTTGTGTGTTTTTAGTCGCTAATTGAATAAGAAAAGAGTACAGTGCAAGATAGATAGAGAAATAGAGCAGGTTGATGAATACTTGTCCGGCATCAAAAGCGTTTTCAATGTTTTCGATAATTTGCAGCGGAGAATGTTTTACTATGGTTACAAGAAATTCCAGGTTGGGAAGAGAGGGACCAAAACTTTTAATTATACCGATTAAAAAATACTCCAGAAAAAAGTAATAGATTAACATGAACAAAACGGGAAAAATGGTTACCCGGAAAAATGCGCAAAAAGTGACAACCAGAAAAAGAGTATTTAAAAGATACAATAAGGTAATGCCGTATTGGCCGGCCAGTCCGGAAAGACTAAACTCACCTTGAAAATAGATTAAAAATAGTATAGCGTCTACGACGTAGACTACCAGGGCAATGGCTGAGAAAATAACTATAAATAAGAGCAGACGAGAAAACAGGTAGTGTGTGGCGGAGATTCCTGTCAGGATAATATTTTTAATAACGTTATTTTCAAATTCGCGACAAATACTGACCGAGCATGCAAAAATAATGGAGATCATCAGGCAAAATTGTAATATAAAAAAGTGAATACTTGAGAATGTGCTGGAAGGGTCCGTAACAAAGTCGTACTTGTAATCGAGTATCATTACGGCGACGCTGAACACTGCTCCAAAAACAACAAATAAAATAAGAAAAGTCATTATATACTTTTGCATTGTCAGTTTTTTGTAGTCAGCAAGTAGTGTATTTCGAAGTTTTTCAAATGATTCTTTCATATTAGTTCTCACCCATTTTTTCCAGAATCGTCGATTCGAAATTATCGATTAATATAATTTCTGATACGTAGATCTTTTTTTGAGCCAGTTTCTCGTTTATAAAACTGCCATCGTATTTTTTGTTTATTTGAACCAGACACTGGTCCCCGGTATTTTTCTTGAGAGTTATTTCAGGTATGCTTTTTATGGCTGAAATTAATTTCTCCATATTGTCATATTTCAACTCAAAATCATACTTTTTGGTTATGTCTTTGGTAATGTCAGTGTCTTCTATTAAAAGGCCATTTTTAACGATAATGACCTCCTGGCAGATTTTTTCGACCTCGGCCAAAAGGTGACTGCATAAGATGACAGTTTTACCATCTTGCACAAACTTTTGTATAATTTCCCTGATATCGGCAATACCAACCGGATCTAGCCCATTTGTAGGTTCGTCAAAGATATAAATTTCCGGGTCATGTAACATGCTGTAAGAAATATTGAGTCGTTGTTTCATTCCCATGGAGTACTGAGAAAAACGTTTATCGGGATGTTTGTCCATACCAGTGGCTTTGAGGACACGGGGAATGTTATCTTCCGATACTTCGAATAATTGTGCGAAAAATTTCAGGTTTTGTTCGGCGCTCATGGAGGGGTAGAAAGATGGGTTTTCTTGTACCACACCAATCTGCCTGTTGACATTTGTCCGATTTCCCCAGGCCGATTCTTCTTGAAAAAGAACATCACCTGAGTCAGCTTTTAAAAAGCCCAGAATCAGGTTGATAATGGTCGTTTTACCCGAACCATTCGGACCTATAATTGCCGTCGCTTTACCTTGCTGAATGTTAAAGGATATATTTTTAATAGCATTTTTGCCGTTAAATGTTTTTGTAACGTTTTTGAATGTAATCATAATTTTTTAATTTAATCGGAACACGAAAACTTTAAAGATAATTTTATGTTCCGTATAACTCTAAAATATCTAAACTACAGTACAAGCATTTTTTACTGTAGTTTAGATATTTTGGTTTTTGCAATGTTTTTGCTATAATCGAAAGACTGTTTACAGATCTTTTATAGAAAGACTAATTTTACCCATTCTGTCTACTCCGATTACTCGAACTTTGACAACTTCGCCTTCTTTCAATACATCTTCAACTTTTTCCACTCTTGTGGCAGCCAGTTTGGAAATGTGGCAAAGACCGTCTTTACCGGGTAGAATTTCAATAAAAGCGCCAAAGTCGGTAATGCGTTTTACGGGGCCTTCGTAGATGTCACCGATTACAGCTTCTTCAAACTGCTTTTCGATCATCTCTTTGGCTTTGTTTACCGCATTAATGTCGTTAGAAGCGATGGTTACCATACCAGCGTCGTCGATTAGAATTTCTGCGCCTGTTTTTTCGGTTAACATTTTAATGTTTTTACCACCGGGGCCAATTAGCTCACCAATTCGATCTTTATCAATTTGCAGGCTTTCGAGTTTAGGGGCAGTTTCGGCAAGGTCTTCTCTGGCGCTATCGATGACTTCGTTCATTTTTCCGAGAATGTGCATTCTGCCTTCTTTCGCCTGGCTTAATGCTTTTTCCATAATTTCAGAGCTAACGCCGTTTACTTTCAGGTCGAGCTGAAATGCGGTAATACCGTTTTTAGTTCCGGCGACTTTAAAGTCCATGTCTCCGAAGTGATCTTCAAGACCCGCGATATCTGAAAGTACGGCGAATTTATCTTCATAGGTGATTAAACCCATGGCGATACCGGCGACGGGGGCTTTAATCGGAACACCAGCGTCCATCATGCCGAGTGAACCCGAGCATATAGTAGCCATAGAAGAAGAACCGTTTGATTCTAGAATTTCGGATACAATTCGAATAACGTAGGGGAAATCTTCAGTCGAAGGGATAACCGGGCGAAGTGCATTCTCGGCGAGTTTTCCGTGGCCGATTTCTCGACGACCGGGACCGGGATAGCGGCGAACTTCGCCAACGCTGTAGGGTAGAAAGTTATAGTGTAGGTAAAAGTTTTGTTTACGATCGCCTTCAATGTCATCGATAATCTGAGCGGCGTTGGAAGTTCCCAGCGTAATTACGCCAAGAGACTGGGTTTCGCCACGGGTAAAAAGTGATGAACCATGAGTGGCGGGCAATACTCCGACATCAATAGAGATATCACGAATTTCGTCAAGTTTACGACCGTCGGCTCGTAAGCCCTGGCTAAAAATTTGATCGCGTACAATTTCTACTTCAATTTCTCGTAGAATAGATTTAACTTTTTTAAGTTCGCTTGCGAGTTCTTCTTCGTTTTCAAATTTAGTGGCCCACTCTTTTTCGAGAATCTCTTTACATTCGTCGATTGCGTTATCTATGGCTTCGTATCGCTCCATTTTCCCTTTTACGGAGTTGGCAGCTTTAAGTTTTTCGTAGGCAACTTTATGAATTTCGGCTTTTAGTTCGGTAAGGTCTTCCGGTAGTAGATACTCCATGGTCTCTTTACCGGCTTTGGCTTTTAGAGCGATTTGTGCGTCGCAGATGGTTTTTATGTGTTCATGACCAAATTCGATACCGGCCAGCATGTCTTCTTCGGCAACCTCTTTGGCGGAGCCTTCGATCATGGTTACTGCGTCTCTGGTTCCTGCGAGTATTAAACTGATATCGCTTTTTTCAAGCTGGGCGTTATTAGGGAATAATACAAATTCACCGTCAACACGACCGACATGAACACCACCGACAGGACCATCAAATGGTGACTCAGAAAGGTAAAGTGCGGCGCTTGCAGCTGTAATCGCGTGAGCCTGGGTGGGGGAGACCCCATCGGCACTTAATAATGTTACAAATATTTGTAGTTCGTGTCTAAAGTTCTTTGGAAAAAGTGGGCGAAGTGGTCTGTCGGTCATTCGAGCCGTTAGAACTTCTTTTTCGGAAGGACGAGCCTCTCTTTTAAAGAACCCTCCGGGGATTTTCCCGGTGGAATAAAATTTCTCTCTATAATCAACTGTCATGGGGAAAAAGTCGGCCCCTTCTCGCGCAGTTGGCGCTACTGTGGCGTTAGCCATGACGACCAGTTTACCCCATCGAATAAGTACGGAACCACCGGCTTGCTTAGCCCATTTACCCGTCTCAATTACGTAGTCGGTATTCCCGATCTGAATTTTTTCTGTTTGTTCCATGCTAACTCCTGTATAGACGCAGAACTAGAGGAAAAGAGCCAAAGGAGGGCTCGTGAAAGCGTGGATTACTTACGAATGCCTAATTTTTGAATGAGACTCTGGTATTCATCAAAACTTCTTTCTTTTATATAGTCCAGATGTCTTCGACGTTTACCAACCATTTTCAAAAGTCCACGACGAGAGTGGTGGTCTTTTTTATGGCCTTTAAAGTGGTCAGTCAATTCGTTGATTCGTTCAGTCAAGATGGCGACCTGAACCTTGCTCGAACCGGTGTCCTTTTCGTGCACTTGGTATTCTTTTACAATAGTGTTTTTCTTATCTTGATCAATCATATCATTTCTTAAAGTAAGCCGATTTCGACTATTATTTCCTATTTTTCTAATTCTGCTATTTTCGAAGACAGAATTGCATGTCGAGAGCCTTCGACAACCTTTTTTTAAGTTGAGTTCGGGTTTTGAAAAAAGAAATACACGAAGAGATCATCTCATTATTAAAGCGACATATTAGAAAAGTTTTTGACATCTTATACCAGTATTATTACTTGCACTAACAATGATTGATAGTGCAAGTAATAAGAGAGTTAATGAAAAACTTTCAGAATTTATACCGCATCATATTGCCGTAGCTCACCACATAAGCAGGCGAATTTTAGTGACTGTTTTAAAGGCGGAAAATATTCCTTTGACGCCGGAGCAGTTCGTGGTTTTGATACACGTTCAGTCACTACAGCCTGTCTCTCAAAAAGTTCTGGCAAGATCTATTGGCCGAGATGATTCGAACATTACTCGCACAGTAGACAATTTAGAACAAAAAGGTTGTTTAGAGAGAACCAGTGAATCGATTGATCGGCGAATTAATAAAATAAGATTGAAGAAAGCTGGTAAAGAGATCATCGGAAAAGGAATGCCTCTTCTTCAAGATTTGAATAAATCAATTCTAGAAGGATTCCAAGAAAAAGAAGTCCAACAATTTATTCGATTTTTAGAGAAATTAAACGAAAATACGAACAAGTATACGATGGCTGGAGGAGATGAAGCATGAAAAAACTTTTAAAATTCTTGCACTATATCGGATTAAGTATATTCTTGGGTAGTGTGTTAATGTTCATAATCATAGGGGAGACCACAGGGCATGATAACCTCGAGTCATTGGTATTAAGCAGACAAATAATTATCTACGCAGAGTATATATTGACACTTCCGGGAATTTTTATCCTTTTGGTGAGTGGTTTTGTAATGACATTTAACTCATACAAATTTTTCAAGATGCGCTGGTTAAATATAAAGCATATCGCCATTATTTTAATTGTTTTGAACGCTGTCTTTTTTTTGAATCCTTATGCTCATGAAATGCTGGAATTAGCGAAGCAATCGCTGGTAAAAGGTGAATTATTAGCAGAGTATTCTTTAATGGAGACGAAAGAAATTACAGCCGGTGCTGTAAATATCTTGCTTATACTGCTTTCGTCCGTAGCCGGTATTTGGCGCTTTAAAAGCAAGTTCACTAACCTTGGAGGTTTAAATGAAACTTTATAAAACGATATTAAGAGTTCGGAACTATAGATTTGAGGCAACTGGTAAAATTACTTTTTTTGCTCTGTTTGTAGCCATGTCAATGACCGCGAATGTAATCTGGGCCGCTTCCCCAGGTTCAGTGGAAACAGGAGAAATTGTTGTTGAAGTTCTAAATATAAAGAGCAAAAAAGGCAACTTGTTAATTAACCTTTTTAACAGCCCTGAAGGTTTTCCAATTGCTCCTGAAAAAGCATTGCAGCAGTTGAATATAAAGGTTAAAAATATTTCCAGATTCGTTAAAATTAAATCCGTGCGAGTAGGTAATTACGCCATATCTGTATGCCATGATGAAAATAGCAATAATGTCTGTGACACCAATTTACTTGGTATACCAAAAGAAGGGGTTGGAGTATCTAATAACGCAAAAGGTTTTATGGGTCCACCAAAGTATGCAGATTCCATGTTTCGTCTGAACGTAACTGGCAAAGAAATTAAAATAAAATTATCATATTAACTCAGAGGCTACGTTTGGTCAGTTTTTCCCCACCAGTAACATTCTCAATAAAATACAAATTCGGTCCTTCGATTGTTAGCGCGGCCGCTTTTGGTTGCTGTGGCCAAAGCGATGTTGGGGGGTATTAAATCTGCTCTTTAGGTTGAGCGACGAAGGCTTGGTAATTCAATATCGCATCGGTGAGATCTGCATGTGCCAGCCCTGTTTTTTTATAGAACACCAGATCTTTCAGGATATGTTTATTTGGCATGGCCTCTGCCGTGAAATCCCTTTCTGCTAAATATTGTTCCATATCTTCTATTGTCTGGAAAAAAACTATTTGTTTTTTTGTTACTTTCTCTATTACTTTTTTAAGCAGGGCAAAGGCGCCTGAGGTTTTGAAATCTGTTTCATCATTCACGGGGCACAGATCGGTAGAGACCCAATAACCCTTACCGGGAGCGTATGTTCGTAAAAAAGACGCGATGTTTTCCAGGAAGACTTTTTTTTCTTCGGTGTTGAAATAAGGAAGCAAGCCTTCATGAACTATATAGAGCGGTCTATTTTTGCCATTCTCCTGGTAGATCTTTCCCATTGTACGGAACTCATCATAATTTAAAGCGTTAATACTGACAAGTTGATGGTTGTCGGGAAGGTTTCCGTCACCGTAAATATTACCCAGAATTTTTTCTTTGTGTTTCATTAGATCTGGAAGATCAGTTTCGATGACGAGACGTCCGCTTTTTGCATGGTTTATCCCTCGCGGAGAAAGACCGGCGGCTAATTCGATCATTACATAATCGTTGTCTTGAGGCAGGGCGTCTTCGATACAGAGGTAACGTGACTCTATGTTGGCAAACTGTAGTAGTTTTTTCGGATTACGTTTGCCGACGATTTGGATGACTTTATAAATTAAGTTCATAAGAAAAGGCTTCTTTTCTTTAGATAATTCCCGATTGATTTCCTGAGCGTATGGCAGCTCGGTGTATTCACCTCTTACTTTAGCTACAAGCCACGCAGTAGGGCTGATTTTATGGTGGTCGGACATATTTGTCTCCTTTGAAATTAATATTTGAATTTTTTATTTTAATAGTTTTATTTTCCTTGAGACATTGTGGCAACAAAGAAATATTTGAAATTATTCGTAGGTGTTGGTTTGTGGTTGACAATGGAACAATTAAATACATTATTTGAATACAAAATATTTCATAACATTGGTTTGACAAAATAACCTTATGACGACGAGATAATAATATGAAAAAGATAAAAATATTCCTGGCATCTTCTAATGAACTCAAAGAAGATCGAGATCAATTTGAGATTGAGATTTACCGCAAATGTAAAAAGTGGGTCGACAAAGGTATTTTTTTGCACCTCGACATCTGGGAGGACCTTTCGGCGCGTATGTCTAATACCCGGTCGCAAGATGATTACAACCAAAAAATAAAAGAGGCCGACCTTTTTGTGCTGCTGGCCTATAGTAAAGTCGGTATGTACACTGCCGAAGAGTTTGAAACTGCGTTTGGCGCCTTCCAAGAGACGAAAAAGCCCTTTATCTATATTTATTTTAAAGAAATTCACAAATACGCAGCCGATATAATCGAGCCCAGCCTGCAGGAATTTAAAAACAAACTAGGTGAGCTATGTCACTTTCCGGTCAACTACTCTAAGTTTAGCGACCTGTGGTTGGAATTTAACAAAGAGCTCGAAAGGCTCGAAGAGACTGACTTTGCCAAACATGTACGGCTCGAAAAAAAAGACGGCAGTCGGGTTATTAATCAGGGCGATAAAAGTGCGTATATAGAAAAACCAAAAGGCGATGTAAATATTAACTTCTCTTAGAGTGAGGTTCAGGAAAATTTTTATGAGCGAAGAAGAGCGTCAAGTAAATCAGGGAGAAAAGAGTTCGTATATTGAACAACCAAAGGGCGATATTTTTATACAATATGGCGAGAAAAAAATTCCAAGAGCCCTTACGCCTGCTCCCATTTTAAGCGATTGTTTTATCGGGCGTGAAGACGATTTAAAAGAGGTATACCAAAAATTATTTCACGGTCAAAAAGAGAATTTGCTGCTTTTGGTCAACGGAGATGGGGGTTTCGGTAAGACGACCTTTGCTTCGCACTACTACGATAGATATTCGGAAAAATATATCCACCGTGCCTGGGTGTTTGCCGAAAGCGGGGTGGTTGACGCGATGCTAACGCTGGCCCCTAACCTTGGTGTGACATTTGAACCAACAATGCCGGGTGAAGAGCGGCTTGAAAAGCTCATCGCCGAAATGTCAAAGCTTGAAAAGCCCGGCCTGTTGGTTCTTGATAACGCCAATAATGTCGAAGATTTGGAAAAACACTATGGGGCTCTACGTCGCTGTCCTAACTTTCACTTGCTGCTTACGACCCGAGTTACCAAATTAGAACAAGCCCAATGCCACCCGATTAAGCCACTGACTATGGAGAATGCAGCCCTTCTTTTTAAAACACACTTTACGGCGCACAAAAAGAGCGAAGACGAATTGTTGAAAGACATTATTGAAGCCGTCGGCCGCAACACCCTGGTTATTGAACTGTTGGCTAAAAACCTCAACCACTTTAACACCGATTTGAAAACACGTTATTACCTGGCCGACCTGCTTAAAGACCTGCAAAAGTGCGGTGTTTTGGCCTTGCCCCAAACCAAAGAGGTTCGCACAGACTACTTAAGCCTCGCCCAAAAAAACACCAGCTCGGCTCTTCGCCAGGAAACCCCTGAAAAAATTGTAGCGGCCATGTACAATCTGAGCGATCTGCAAGAAAACGAAGGTGAAACAGAGTTGATGTCGATCTTCAGTGTTTTACCCGCAGAGACCATTGGTTATAATACCCTGGAAAAACTTCTGCCCGGCGACGAACAACTGGACCTGAGACTTAAATCTTTAAGCAAAAAAGGGTGGCTCGACTACAATGAACACGAGCAAAGCTTTAAGTGCAGCCCCGTTATTCAAGAGATTACACGACTACAGAACAAAGCACGATTGTGGGAAGACGTAGAACCGGTAGTGATCGCTCTCAATGACTTGTTGGAATATGAACCTGGAACAGGTCACTTGATGAATGTCTCTTATGAACAAGGTGGAATTATCACCCGCTATGGAGAGCGGGTGATTCAATGTCTGGAAGAACCTCGATATGAGATTTGTATCTTGGCAGAGAGATTGGGTAGCTATTTTCGCACCACCGGCAACCTGGCCAAGGCTCTGGAATACTTTGAACAATATAAACAATTATCTAAAGAAATGTATGATGCAGATTCTGAAAATGTAAACTTTATACACGGTTTGGCGATTTCTTATGAAAAACTGGGTGTAACACAGCTATCTTTAGGAAATTTGGAGAAAGCCCTGGAATACTTTCAAGATGAAGCTAAACTTTTCGAAGAGCTGCAAGATGCGGATTCTGAAAATGCAGACTTTAAAAACGGATTGGCGATTTCTTATTTAAAGTTGGGTGATGCACATCGTTCACTGGGGAATTTGGAGAAAGCCCTGCAATACTTTCAAGATGAAACTAAACTTTTTGAAGAACTGCATGATGCGCATTCTGAAAACTTATCTTTTAAAAACGGGTTGGCGATTTCCTATGAAAAACTAGGCGTTACATACCAATCACTGGGGAATTTAGACAAAGCCCTGGAATACTTTCAAGATGAAACTAAACTTTTCGAAGAGCTGTATGGTGCGTACCATGATAATGTATCCTTTAAAAATGGGTTGACGATTTCTTATTCAAAATTGGGTGGCACACATCAATCACTGGGGGATATCGACAAAACCCTGGAATTTTATGAAAAAGATATGCAATTATCCAAAGAACTTTATCAATCGTACCCTGAAAATGTATCTTTTAAAAATGGGTTGGCGATATCTTATATAAAGTTGGGCAATTTATATCAGGAGAAAAAACAAAATACAAAGGCAAAAGGTGTTTTTCAGTCTGCCAAACAAATATTGACAGAGTTGGTGAATATCTCCCCCGGCCATGCAGATTATCGCCGCAATTTGGATTGGGTAGAAAACCAGATTTCAGTAATATAATACGCCGGGGCGATGGATGCACGAGTGCTGGCTTGAGGCCTATAGATCTTCGGCTAACTCAGGTAGACCAAACACGTAAGATAAAACCAAAGCGTTTGCGGACGGCCGTAGTCAGGGTTTGTCCGATTTGAACGGCTTGTCCGTTTTATTCTTATTGTCACTTTCATCATCTGTGTAGTCGTTATCACTCTGATAAGCAACATTGTTGGGGTTTAGTTGGTTTGAATGATTGTCCATAGCGTCGTCATAAGAATCGTTGTTTGGATTCATGCTGTCACTGCGGTCATCGTTGGATGTTCTTCCCATTGTTTTCTCCATTTTCATTTATTGTGCCAAAATAATACAAAAACTTTCTTTTCGGCCTTAGATGAAATATAACATACTTAGCAATAGATTTCCAGAAATTAAGGAATAATTGAGAATATTTGGCAATTTCTCATCGGGGGCGACGTGTGGACTCAAAATATTTTATAAAATTCATTTTGCAAACCTGCTTGACATTTTAATTTTACTATCAATATATGGCACATGTTTTATGAAAGGAGAGTTGTATGGAAACAAAAAAGAAAAATGAACCCTCGGGTTTTTTAAAAAAGATATTAGCACTGCCTGAAAAGGTTGTATCTTTGGAAAGCGGAAAAATGGTTCGATTTATTGTAGGTTGGTGTCTCAGGTTATGCAGTATAGCAATCATATTTGCGGCGCTTAAATATGATTATAAAATAGTTGCATCCCTTAAATGGAAAATGGCTATTTCCAGTTTATTCGGGGGAGGGCTTTCCGTTCTCGGAATTTCATTTGTAGCTTACTTTGGCGCTGCTGTTCTCTTCTTGAGATCGGGGCGGATTCTTGCCGCAGTTGCAGCAGGTAATTATCCAATGCTCTATCTTTTTGCTGAAATTATTCAAATAGTTACAGAAATCTTTGGAGTTATGATTATATTATTCAGCGTGTTTTTTGGATTCTTATTTGTTCTATTAAATTTCTGGGGTGGCTCCTTATCATTTTTGTCCTTTTTCGGCGGATTCTATGGTTGGTTTTCACTTTTCTATTTTTTTCTAGGAATCGCACTTCTACTTTTCGGTCATGCATTTCGTGAATTCTTAAATCTCCTGGTACGAATTGAAGTGAATACCAGGAAAAAATAGGCAGGTTTTTTACTTTTTTTAGTGCACAAAATAGTCCTTCGGTTACGTTTGTTGCTCCAAAAAATCCTTCGGTTTTTTGGAGTTGCTTCGTTCGATTTTAGTTTAAAGTGATTTTCGCTCAAAAAGCGTGGTTTTTGAGCGACCGCTTCGTGGTATAACTTTTGGTCGGTAATTACCCACCTGCATTGATGGAACGATACGAAGCGAAGAATACCACGAAGCGAGCCCCATAAAAACGACGTTTTTTGGGGCTATTAAACTTCAAACTATAATCGAACGAAGCGACACAAAATAACCGAAGGATTATTTTGTGCATTAAAGTCGGTTTAATCTCGGGCATCAGGCAATATTTTTTACCTTCAACTCAATGCCGTCTACCGTTGGTATAGGCAAGTTCCGGGTCAAACGCAGAAATATCCACTCTTCGAGAATGGAGGCAAGTTCTGATCTACACTCTTCAAGTGTAACTGCTTGCGCATAAACTCCCTCAATTTCGGGAATTTCTCCATAGAAGCCTTCCCCTTCCAGAATTTCATAATGCGCCTTTTTCATCGCAGACTGAATATATTTTAACAGCATACACCAATGTTATATACATTTCTGTTACACGTCAATCTTTTTACTGCACGGTAATTACCTACCTACAAATATCGAACGATAATACGTCGGGGGTGATGGAGAACCGGGCGGGGCATCGCCCCGCTTGGGTCGGAATCAGGGGCCAGACTTGGCCCTTATAAATTATTCTCAATAAAATACAAATTCGGTCCTTCGATTGTTAGCGCGGCCGCTTTTGGTCTTGTTCGAATCGATGGGATGGTCGGGACCTTTGCCGATGGCTTTAAGTCGTTCGGGTGAGACGCCGTTTTTAATGAGGTATTCGATGACGGCGTTGGCGCGTTTGTGCGAAAGGGTCATGTTGAAATCTCGTTTTCCGGTGGAGTCGGTATGGCCCTGGACTTCAAGTTTAAGTCCGGGGTTGTCGTTCATGAGTTTTACGATTTTATCGAGGATGGTGACAGAGCCTTTTTTCAGGTAAGCTTTAGAAGTCTCGAAGTTGATGTTGTCCATGACATAGTTTTTGCCTTCTTCAATTTTTCGTAGCTTGATTTTCGGTTTGTCGGTGTTGGTTTTGGCTGTATCGTCTGCGTTGTTGCCCGGTTCGTCGGTTTCTCCAGCGCCATCGTCGCCCAGACTAATTTTTTCGGGCAGGTGGCCTTTAGAGTCGGCGGTAATTTCCACATCGGCGTCTTTGGGTACTTCTATTTTGTGTTGACCCGGTCTAAGTCGTATTCTTTCTTTATATATGGTTTTGCCATCTTTTTTTGCTGTAATTTCAATATTAACAGGATCGTTGGAACTTCCCTCTTTTTCTATATCGAGTTCAATCTCTTTCATGGGGGGTGAAACAGGCTGGTTGTTTTGCGGATTGTCCGTTCCCGGGTTTTCCCTGTGCTCTTTCATAATCTCTTCAAAGTCGTGAATTTCCCCATCGCCTTTTTCGCCCAAAGCATAGAGACGGTTTCCAACCGGTACAAACAAGACACCGTTTTCAGCTATAGGTTCAGAAGGTGTGCCTTTGTTGGTTGGTTCGAAGGTCCATATTTTTTCTTTGTTATCGAGAGAGTGGGCTTCGACAACGGTATAGGTTGCCGCTTTTCCTGTTTCAGGGTCGGTCTTTCGCTTCGCATAGGCGACGTAAATCTGGTCTCGTATCGTAACAAACTTTGGCCCGGACTGTTCGGGAAAGTTGGTCTCGTCGACTATTTTTCCTGTCTCGGCTTCGAGCGTCACCAGTTTTCGGTTCGAAAGTGTAATTCGTATATACTTATCGGTAAAAGCGGGAGGCGAAGTAATATACTCTTTTAAGTCTTTGCTATAAAGCGGGTCGCCGGTTTTAAGATCGAAAGCATAAAGAGTTTTTGCAGAGGGAATTATAACTTTGTCGCCGTGTACAACCGGTGGAAATATTTTAAAAGGCAGTTCAATTTCTCGTTTCCACAGTGTTTTTCCAGTGTTGAGGTCGATACAGAAAAGGTAGTATTTATTGTTCGAATAATCGCGAGATTGGGTAAATATATAATTTCCGTAAAAAGTTCCAAAGGCGCTATAGCTGGAGATCTCGGAATTTTCCCAGATGAGTTCGCCGTTTTTTAGAGACCTGGAATAAAAGAAGTTGCGGGTGCCGTAATAAATGCGATCGTTATAAATGAAGGGGTCGGCGTATATCCCTTCTACCATGGCGTTTTTCCCTCTTTGTTTATAGTTGTCGGTGACAAGTCCGGTGCGCGCCCAGATGACTTTACCGGTATTTTTGTTAAAACAGTAGATGGCGATGGAGTCTGTAATCAGCAGGTTGTCCCCATAAATTAAAGGGTATTTAATTTTTCCCGAGACCTTTCCATAAGACGCAAATCGAGAGGCGAACACTTTAATGTCAATTCTCCAGAGCAGCGCTCCGGTTTCTTCGTCAACACAATAGAGGTTTTTCTTAATGTCAATAAAGTATATTTTTCCTTCTGAAATGACAGGATTGAAAATTCTATCCGGCGCAAGGAATATCCATTTTATATCACTGTTTTTGACTATAATTTCATCGTTGTTTCCGGTAAAGTAGAGGTTGCCTTTGTACACCGGCCAGTTTTTTGTGTATTGAGCGCTCGCGCTACAAGCCAGTATTATTATAAACAATAAAATTTTTCGCATGCCCCACTATTTACTACGGTGAGTGATATACAAGAGATTCTTTTTTTTTGCATAAAAAAATCATTTGGTTTTTTTAGTGGGGATTGTAGGTTTTACTCGGCCAGTAGTCTTTTTCGGGGTATCGTTTGAAGTCGAAGTGGCGATCCGGGGGGAGGGTGGTCGGTATTTCCACACCAACAAAACTCTTAACACCCAGCCAGAAAAATCGTGCCGAGAATTTCGCACTGCCAACATACTTCCCCAAATAAATCTTCCGCAACAGCGAGTCAAGATACCGCGCCAGAGCCATCCGAACAAGTCGGGTCATCGTAACCCCGATACGACCAGCGAACATCCGAACAAACAATTCATCGTCCCCGTACAAACAAAGTCGGTGCCGGTGAAAATTCCCGAGCCGCTGACCACTACCCATACTCTCACCGGTTTGCGCCACCGACTCAGGCAACGGCCGCCCCCTTCTGATAAACCTAAAGAGCGCATAACGTACAACCCACGAATAAGTTGTCTCCATAGAATCCGCAACCCGGGCAATATTCGCCCATGTCTCCTTATTCAACCTGATCTCCAGGACATTTGCAATTGGTTCCCGGGTACGCCAATTTTTATTTCTATATACCATATTCAGGTTATAGGTAAAATATGGATTATATTTCACTTTTGAACGATTTTTTTTATTTTAGGGGGGAAAGTGTGTAAATCCAAATCGCGTATATTTTCTTTCCCCTGCCTGCGACCACGTGGGCGTAAACGCCCACCTGTTCTTCGCCACCCCATACGATATTCCCATTGCGCTGTCTTGGGTATTCTGCTTTTAACTTTACATAATATACCATGATGTATAACTGTAGATAATGATCACACGATTCTATCATTCGGTTTTCAACCCGTTAATATCGCATAAGATCTTTAAAGTTTTTCTGGGAATTTTAATCGGTTTAATAGTCACCGAATGGGGTTTTCGTTTACGATCGAATGGATCTTTTCCGCATGTCAACTTTTACAGCCCGGATAAGGAGTTAGGCGTAAAGTTGATTCCGAAAACCAACCAGAAATTTCAATTCCCGCCAAATCCGGTTACCACTATACATGTGAATTCAAGTGGGTATCGAGGAGAAGATTTTCCAGGTGCAAAAGATGCAAAGAATGAAATGTCCCGAGAAATATTAATCGTTGGTGATTCTCAGGTTTTTGGATTAGGAGTAGAAGATCATGAGACATTTTCGGAAAAACTAAAAAGTTATATTAATGAAGACAATAATTATAAAGATAAGTATACCGTTCTTAATGCGGGGGTTCCGACATATGGGCCTCTTGAATATCTGAAAGTAACAGAAGAAATGCTTCAGAAACGTCCAAATATTGATACAATTATTTTTACCGTGAATTATGCAAAAGATGCTTTTCTGGTAAATCGACCGAATAATAAAAGGCATGCTGTTTTAGACGGATGGGGAGTTCGCATAGAGGCGGCGCCAAAAAAGACACAATGGTTTCCTTTTAGAGAATATCTGTATCGCCGTTCACATACCTTTTATGCATTTAGAAGATGGTTACACCAGGCAAAAAATGACGAAAATCGAGAACATGCAGAAGGCTACCCATCTGAAGGTAGCGCGAGAGATCTAATACCGGAAGAATCCCCGGGCTTTTTAACGAAAAGAGCATTAGACATGAACCGGGATGGACACCTGATAGAGTTATTTGCGAATACGAATGCGAATACGAATACGGAAAGTGAACAAACGTTGAATGAATCAGTTTTATTAAACGGAGATATTGTTCAAGTGCGTAATGCAGAAGAAGGGTGATATGACCCCATTTTTCTGGACACCTCTGCGTAAAAATAAAGAGGTGATAAAATGGCAAAATACGATGAAGAGT
>JBEQLE010000078.1:0-18250 GCA_040326155.1 Leptospirales bacterium
TTCGATTTTCTCTTCTTTTTTATTTGTTTCTTCTTTCTTTTCTTCCAGCTTTTCTTTCTTTTTTTCTAAGTCTTCTTTTTTTATTTTTACAATTTCTTTTCGATCTTCAACACCGCGATCCTCTTTACCTTTCTTTAAATTCGTTATAACTTCATCATCTGTAATATCTGTTGTATTGAGCTCGGAATCATTCTTCGTTAATGGAATTACCATTCTTGTGTTTCCCGGCCACTCTTTATAATTTATGGCTATACCGGCATTCTCGGCAGTAAGGTACGATAAAACTTTTTTAGAATATTTCTTTTCAAAATAGTCCATATTGGAGCGATAAACTGCATTGTAATATGTAATAAATTTGGCCAGAGTAAAAGCGTCCTGGTATGAATATCCATAGGCTTCTTGAAGATAACCCGCTAATATTCTACGAACATTCTTGATTGTATCCACTTTTGCATATTTCTCGATAATAAAGATATCTGCATTCAGTTTTTCACTTTTAGGATCTACCGCGCGTACAATCGTGTATTTATTATTCCATGTGTATTTTTCTGTATTAGGTCCCGCTTTCAGTCCCAGTTTGAGATTTTTACCAATTCCTGCGACTTCTTCGGGGGTGTCTTTGTTTTGCGGACCCTCATAATCTTCAAATTCTACGGGTTCCACTGTTTTTATCTCTTTCTGATTCACAGATATCGACATAAGCGATATTGGAATTAAAAAAACTGTAATTAACTTAACTTTATTCATATAATCCACCTTATATAAGGTCGGCTTTTTGTAAACCAGACCTGATTGCTTCGCTGATTTTTTTTGCACCATAAACAAAAGAGAAAATTTAAAAGAATAGGTCTATTATCGTTTGTTTTGTTGGTTTATTTATAATGGGAACGTCTGATATAAAGTTTACATGGTGGTTTGGTCAAATTATTTGAAAAGGACAATTCATATGATTTATAAACGTTCTGAATTTGCCTCTTCGAATTAGAATAGAAAATACAATACAAATAGTCTCTTGTATTTTAAATGACAATAAAGTAAATATTAAAATTATTAAAAATGGTGAAATTAGCATGAGAAAAATTAGTTCGGCTTTATTTATTGGTATTTTATTATTATTTTTGAATGTACCGGTGCAATCTGCACAGAAAAAAAGGATAGATAAAACTTCCAATACGAGCGCCGCTGCAAATAAAGAAAATTCAGTTAAATTCCTCCAGATTACCTGGCTTGATTTTGATTTCATGAATTTTTTCCCTATACCCGACACCCGACTTTCCGATTTTACAAATTCAAATGCCGGAGGCGGTATCAGGTTAAACTTTATGTTGTTGGATATAAAACGACTATGGCTTTTTGCGAGCCTTCTAGTAGATAATAATGATATAAACACTCACCGTATGGACAATTTGATCGATTATAGCGCTGCCATTGGCGGAGGCTGGCGATTTACCCTCTTTAAAAGGTTTTATTTTACCCCTCGTTTTTCATATGGAATTATGTTACACTCCACTTATGGTGATTATTATAATGCACCTGCTATATATCCCAATGACTCCAGGGTAGGAACGAAAAAAGACCGCTATTTTACCGACCAATATACCCATTATGAGCTTGAGTTTGCGTACGATCTTTCTCCTATTTTTAAAGCTATAGATGCTGAAGTATTTTTAGCGCCATCTTTTATTCACTATCTGGAAAAGCACAGGCAAGGGCTTGAGTATGGTTATCTCGCCGGGGTCCGTATGAAGTTTAACCCGAATAGTTTTGTACCTAAAGCGAAACTTACTTTGCTTGCGGGTAAGGTTGTAGACAAAAAGACAGGTCAAACACTGGAAGATATTCAACCGGTTATTTTTGAAGATAATCCTGCGAAAACCAAAAAAGGGGAAGGGGAGACTTTTGCCTATAAAGTGGAAGCTGGTAAAACGTATGTACTTAAGGTTGATCATGAAGACTACGAGCCTCTGGTTTATAAAGTTGACGGCCGAAAGCTTATCGCGGGTCAAAGAAAAAATGTTATATTGCCTCTTATTATTAAAGATGTCTGGGGCTTTATCGGGCATGTCTTCGATCTGAAAACTAAAAACCCGATTCATAAAGTTAAGATCTATGTGACCTGGAAAGATGAACAGGATAAAAGCGATTTTACCGATAAGAAGGGTGATTTTCGCATGAAAATTGGACCGAAAACAAAATATGATATTATACTAAAAAAAAGAGGGTATTTTACCGTTCGTGCTAAATTCAGTACAGTAGGTAAAAAACCCGGCTATTACGATATTATGAAATCGATGAATACACCGATTCAAAAAGAAGAAGTGGGAGCTACCATTGAGTTTGGTCCTATCTTGTTTGATACCGGAAGTTGGGCAATTACTCCAACGGGAGCTCTTGTGTTGAACAAGATGGCCCAGTTCTTGAAAGATAATCCGAAAATTGTGGTGGAGCTGGGAGCTCATACGGATTCCCAGGGCAATGCAAAATCGAACCAGACTTTGTCGCAAAAAAGAGCCCAGAGTGCGGTAGAGTATTTAATTCGTATGGGAATTATTGATACACGTATTACAGCGAAAGGGTATGGCGAGAACAAATTGAAAAATCATTGCGCTGACGGGGTGAAGTGTTCCGGCGGCGAGCATCAGGTGAATCGTAGAATTGAACTGACAGTTCTTGATATAAAGTAGTTTTAATATCAGTGTTTTAGTCCAGGCAGTGAATAAAGAAGAAAAGTTTTCAGAGTTGAGAGGAGACAGTGGTGAATAACATAAAAAAATACAGTTTTTATACAAGTATAGTCTTTCTAATATTACTATTTGTTGGATGCAGTGGAATGCTCGATATACCCGGACCGAAAGTCAGTGTGACTTCCAGCACCGGTGGATATTCCGTGAATGAAAAAGACGGTACACTTGATATCACCATTGCCGTTGGTATACAACCTACCGGAGATGTGACTCTGTCGCTTAGCAGCAGCGATACTGGCGAATTTACAGTGTCAACTTCGAGTCTTACTTTTACTTCAAGCAACTGGACAGAGGCGCAAACGGTTACTCTTACCGGAGTAGACGAACTTATAACCGATGGTAATCAGGATACAACACTGAACTTTGCAGAAATTTCCAGCACAGACAAATCTTTCGATGGTTATACCCAGGCTTCGCTTGATATTCTTGTGGTTGATAATGAAACGGATAGTATTGCTGTCTCACCTGTAAAAGGTTTGTCGACCACAGAGTCTGGTACCGGGGCGGGAGCCTGCACCGGCGCAAATGATACGGCAACGTTTACGGTTGTTTTGGGTAGTCAGCCCGTGGCATCTTTTACAGTGACTGTTCCGGTTGTCACTGACAACCCAGATGAGGGAAATGTAACTACGCCTGCGGGTGGAGTTTTAACCTTTACGGACGCCGATTATGATGTTCCACAAACGGTTATTGTTACCTGCGAAGACGACAATATACTCGATGGCAGCGTACCCTATGGTATTACCGTAGGACCAGCCAGTTCAACCGAAGGTGTTTATGATGCGATGAACGGAGATACGGTTGCTATTACAAACAACGATAATGAAACCGCTTCTATAGTAGTGACCCCTGTTATTTTAAATTTAGTTGAAGGCGGAGCCACTGGTTCTTTTACAGTCACTTTGAATAATGCGCCTACCGGCCCCGCTAAGTTTGCAATAACAAGTGCCGATGAGACTCGTGCGACGATCGAAACTCCCATCCCGGGGGGAGAGTTAATATTTGTAACCAACCCCGTCGGAGGTTACCCACACACCCAGACCGTTATTGTAACACCAGTCGATTATGATGATATCGATGATGACATTGCGCATGTGGTAATGGTTGAAATTGGACCGGCAGATGCAAATTACCAGAACGAGAACCCACCAGATGTTACTGTCAATATTACGGATGGTGATACTGCGGGTGTTAGTGTTTCGAACTTAAGTGGCAACACAAGCGATGATATCGCGCGCCTGCCCCGTAGTCGTACTTTTATTGTAACATTAGATTCCCAGCCCACTGCTGATGTTACGATACTGATCAATGAAACCGATGATTTAAAAAATGATAATAATGTAGTAGGTACAATCACCGGAGATCCTAAAACTCTCACGTTTTTGGCAAACCCGGCGGACCCAAACGACCCTGAACGCTGGAATAAAGATCATACTGTGACAGTAAACGGTGTTGCAGACGAGATTGATGACGAAGACCTGCAATACATTATTAAACTGGAACCCTGTGTAAGCTCTGACTCCAATTATAATGGGCTTCTTCCCATTGGAGTTACCGTGAACCATAAGGATTGGCATACAGCTGGTATCACCATTACTGGTTCTGGTCTGGTAACAGATGACATGGGGAATCTCGATAAAACAGTTTATTCCACTTTTACAGTAAAACTGAATTCGCAGCCTACTGCTGATGTAATATTTGATTTAGCCAGCAGCAACGATTTAGACGGAACGCCTGACAAAAGTGTGCTGACTTTTAATTCAACAAAAGACACCACGAACAGCTGGAATGTGGAACAGACAGTCACAGTACATATTACAAACAATTCAAATAACGGCGGAACCAGTCCGGATCATGTTAATGAGGGTAATCATAGGTACTTCATTAACCTGACAAAGCGGGCAACTGCCGATGCAAAATATGACGCACTGGGCGACCCTTCTGTTGCGCTGCAAAGTTGTGACAACGACGGAGTGAATAAAATTATTGGTTGTTCCACGGGGGCCACCACCTCTGAAGGTGGCGGATCGGGAACTGTATGGTTTATTACGCAGCAAGCCCCGACAAACGATATTACCGTGCCGGTAGCCAGTCTCGACCTCGGAGAAGGAACAATAGACACCTCCCTTTCACCTCCAAATATTCGAACGATTACGAGTGGGAACTGGAACACCATGCTTGGCGGAACAAACAGAGTCGTAGTAAACGGTGTAGATGACGGTATTTTTGACGGTAATGTGCAGTATACTTTAGACATTACTGCTGTAACAAGCGTTGACGGATATTTTAGCGCCTATGATCCGGTGAATTTTCTTATACGTAATGTGGATAACGAACAAGCTCTTGTGTTCACCGCTGTGAGTGGAAACACAACAGAAGGCGGGGTGACGGCGACTTTCGATGTAAAAATCGGTATGGCTCCTACGTCGGATGTTACATTTACATTGGCTTGCAGCGATGTAAGCGAGTGTGCCAGTGTGAGTCCGGCCACGCTGACTTTTACTGCAGCCAACAGCTGGCAGACGGTGACGATCACGGGCTTAAATGACAATGAGGCGGACGGAAATGTTTCGAACCCTGTTACTTTTGGCGCTTTTGATACCCTTGATGAAGTATTAAATGCTATAGTGCCGCCCAGCTATGGTGGCATTCTAAATGAGGATGACGACAAGCGAATCTGGGTTACGGCCAGTACTTTTCTGGGTAACTTTAATATTACCGACCTGAATTCCATGAGCAACATGGATGATTATTGCACCAATGATGCAAACAACCCTGGCGGTGGTACGTATAAAGCGCTTGTAGCGCACAGCGTCCATCGAGTGGCAACCACCGATGGGTCAACCACTGCCGGCCAGACAAATTGGGTCCTTGCACCTTCCACACAGTATTATACAGGGGCCGGTTTTACAACCAGGGTTTTTACCACCAATTCTAACAGCCTGGTTTCTTTTCCTTTCGCTAACTCACTAACCGGGGGACCGAGCTGGACGGGCTTCACAAACAATTGGCAAACCTCTGCCGATAATTGTGGGGACTGGTTTGTTAGTAATGAACCCGCAGGATTGTCGCAAACCGGCGTTGGTGGAGTTACCGACAGCAGCGCCATTAGCGGCACTACCGCAAGTTGTTTTGTTACGGATAATATCTGGCAAAGCCTGATCTGTGTACAGCAGTAGTCTTTTTACCCCTGTCATGTTTTTGCGAATATGACAGGGGCATTGCCCACCTTAGACTGCAATTTTCTTCAGTTTGCCATTTTACTATTTTTCACGTTTCATCACTATTGACCCATAGAAGTTGGCCGCAATCAGTTAACACGAATATCGCATTACTTCACGAAGACCTTGTTCTTTCCAAATAAACCAATTTTAATATACGAACTGCATATTTTAAAAATGGAGACGTTTTGTCGGACATTGCTCCGTTAATTTTAAATTTAGAAATACTATATTTGTTTATTTTGGCATTTTTTTTAAGATTAATCAATTTATTATTGACAAGTTGAATAGACTGAAATTGATAGGCAACAAAACTAAAGATCAACCGTTGTGCGGTACAAGTTGTATTTAAATGTGCAGTTATGCGCTTATTTGATAATAAAAATAGAGGCAATTTAGTATTATATAGAGAGTCATCGTATATATATTGTATTTGACCTTGATTGCGAGCCGTTGGCAGCACTAGAATATTATTTGAAATATCGTTAAGTATTTCTTGGAGGAAAATTGTGAAAAATTTACAGGCAACTTTTATGAATTCAGGTGGAAAAATTCCAGGCCTTAACAGCCTGAGGAACTTAAGAGCAGTCTTAGCGTCACTCGTGTCATTTATGCTTTTGTCTACCGCATTTGTAAACTGCGGCGGTACAGCCAACGTAGAAGTAACTCAGCTCGTGGCTACTGTGGAACGAGATGAAAATAACCAGGTCATAACGAGTATTGATGATACCGTTGTTACCCATGACCTTTTCAGCCTTCAGCCTGGCCAATTGGCAAAGTTAAGTTCTTTTGGCATTGCCGACCCGGTAGGAACAACTCTATCTGCCGATTTTGACGGTGATGGTCTTTTAAATGTCAGTGAACTTTCCGGCAACTACTGGGTCGCCGATTATCCCATGGTTGAAACAGAGCTTGTCCCTCCTGTAACGATGAAAATTATTGTTGAGAGTACTGTTGGTTCCACATCCACCGAAATTGTAAGTGATATTTCATCCAGTGACATGGAAAGTCGCAGAAACGAAGGGTCCGAAAAATTTCACCAGAATGAATTGGCCGCGAAAACCATCAAGGTAGGCTCAACAACGAATTCAAGGAAATCTTCCAGTTCCGTGAATGTAAGATCGTCAGTATCCGGCTCCGCAGGATTCAAGATTTTTGGTATCGGCGCGTCGGTGAGTGCTTCTTCAAAATCAACGCGCAACGTAAGTTCCAGCAGTGACAGTTCTACAACAAACGATCTATATTCAACTCGGCCTTTTGTAAATAACATCGACCGCGGAACGAAGTCTATGAAAAGTGCCAATGCGGCAACACAGGCCAGGCAATATCGTAGCGATAAAAAAGAGAAAAATGTTACCGATACCAAGATTGGTCCGAACTCGGGAATTGTTCGAGCTTCCCTGTACATTAAAAATCTTTCGGTGAACATGCCGGTACGATTATCGAATATTTTGTGTTCTCTGCTTTTTGAAACCGCCGAAGGCGAATTGATTCCCATTGAAAGTTTTCGTCTTCGCAATGCCGATTACTCACTGTTCAGCGTTGAAGTATACGGAAAGAGCGAATTTGGTCCCTATGTAATTGAACTCTCCGGTTTGAACACCGCAGAAATTGAAGATGCTTTAACCAAAGGGTACACGCCTAAAATTTATATTGTGAATTATGACATGACCCATGTACCTGATTCTAATTATCGATCTACCCTGAGTTCTTCATTCACGGGAGACAACTTGAAAATTATTGAAGAAAATGCAAAAGGAAGAACTTCGCTTATTAAAATTATCGGACCGCATATGAGAGAAATGTACCGGGTTGCCGCATTTGACATTAATCCCGCTCCGACTACTCTTTGTGACCCGAATACTGTTCTTTCGACGGCCAACGTTACGCCCGGCGTATCTTTAAAATTGGCATTGCAGCGAATAGGCTGTTCGGGTATGTATATTGAATATGAGCACTATGTGTTTGATTTCAGCGGAACGAGTCTAGAAAGTGAAATTCAAAATTATTATATACATGGTATTAAATCGATCAATGGGTATACCAACAACTTCCCTTGTAGCGATTCCATTCCGGGAACGGATAACCAGGGGAACGCCGTAAATGCGTGTCTGGTCAAAGTTTCCAATTTGACCGAAACGGAAATTAACGAGGCGGCAATCTGGACTATATATGCGAATGGAAGATATTTTGACCATACCGTCCAGGCTAAAGATGGAGTCGGAGATCCAATAACTTTTGACGGTGTTATCCCCTCCATGGAAGGTATCGAGTCTTCAGTATGGGCGGGCGATAATTATGACATTACTTATTTATCCTTTTTTACAATATTAAATCGAAAAAGAGATCATGGACTAAATCCGCTGGAGTCTGGCGGCGTTATTACATTGAACACAAAGTGGAATAAACAAGACGTTTCGCCAAATCCGTATTATCCGGATACCCATTCCGTTTACCTGGGTAAAGCCGCTCTCGGTGAAAAGATGGAATTTACAATTCAATTGGATAATACATATTATTTAGATCCTTCGTTTGGCACTCCCGCAGTTGCCGGAGGAAAAAGTACCTATTCAAATTTTTCGTACAATCTAACGCAAGAGACAATTCATCGATTTTATCTGGAAGAAGCCTTCGACTTTGAAGTTAATTTCAGTACGGGAGGGAATAAAAGCGACTGGTTCAACATCTCCCGAACTGTTACCGACCCATTTACAAACCTACCCACACGAACGGATACGAACAACAATGATGCTTCGTTTTTAAATTGTGGACAAACCATGGACTTTGTCACTCAGACTTTTACGGTATGTATTCAAATTCCGTTAACATTGCCACTGGCTGTACCCGGTGGAGATGTGGGTGTGTATATTCGCCCCGCATTAAATAACGCTTATCGTGAGACCACCTGGCCGCAACATTACAGCGATGTAAAACAGTTTGATTCCAATTTGATCGAAGGTTATGACATTGGCGATTCTATGATTGAGGTTCATAACAGCAATGGTTCTCTTAATATGGGTTGGCTTGAAAATAACACCCCGATCACAATTGGTATAGACATTTACAGAATCAGCCAGGTAATTTACCACGATCGGGTGTATGAGATTGCCATTGAAAGTCCGACTGTAGCAACCCCGGTTTTTACGGAAGGGGATACTATATGGGTTGCGGGGGGTCTTTCTTTTCTTTCCGGCTCCGTTAAAACCACAACTGTCGGCGGTGAAACCGTGTTTAAAGTAATTCCCAATTATGCGACCGACACTCTTTCTCTTGGAACCGTTGAAGCGGGTAGCACTATTTCTATTGCCGGCAACCTATATAAAGTGTCTTCCGTAAGTTTGTTTTCAAAAGTCTACACTATTAAGTTGGCATCCCCATTGTTGGAAGCTCACCTGGGAAATGAGCAGGTTTATGTCGATGGCGATTTAACGCAGCAAGAAATCAGTTTAGTAATAGATGACAGTTTTGTAACTGATTGGAATACCGAGTACGTAAACTCCCATAACGCAGGGATAAGCCCATATGACGGCCGCTTGTTATATACGGGTGATATTTCCAGTTGCGACTATGGTCTCGACGACTTTGACTATCTAGCCCCTGGTTGTCAGGGTTATGATCCCGGTTTTCTGATCTCCAACTGGCTTGGCGCCGGGTCATTCGAGAATGACTGGAGCGATGCAAGCAAACCGGTTGAAATTGGCTCACCTTTTATTCAAACCAGCCTCTTATCGGGTATGTCGTATGACCATATTGAAAACGATATACAAATTTCTACCGCAAATCCCGTAGATCGATTTTACCCTGTGGTTGCAATGTCCGGTGATCGAGCTGTAGTCGCCTGGCACTCCTGGGATAACGTTGTCGACTCTGATATTCATGGTAGTGTAATCGATATGACCACCAGAACAGTTATCAGCACCGACCTTTTGTTTTCCACCACCAACGCTAATACTCAACAAGTACCCCAGGTTGCCATATCGGGTGATCGCGCTTTAGCGGTTTGGTATCATTCGGATGGAGTTAACAGGTTCGTTCGGGGATGTCGAATTAATGTGTCGGATGGAACGATGATGGATGGTGGCGATATTCCGATTTCCACATCTAATACACTTTTTCCCGATCAAGCTCAGGTTGCCATATCGGGTGATCGCGCTCTGGTCGTTTGGACTTATAATGAGAGCGGAGGAAGAATACGAGGTGCCATAGTTGATATGACAGATGGATCAATACTCGGCAATGCAGACTTTATTATTTCAAACACAGGTGCTTCAAACTCGATAAACCCGGTCCAGGTTGCGGTATATGGCAGTCAAGCTCTGGTTGTCTGGACACATTTAACCGATATCAAAGGGCGATGGATTAGTCTGACCAGTGGGACATCTGCCGGTGGGGACTTTGTTATATCTAGCACGAATACGAATCTTCAAGATCGTCCCCAGGTTTCCATTTCGAAAGATCACGCAATCGTCGTCTGGAGATCTATGGACAATGGAACAGACCTGGATATTCGGGGCCGGTTAATAAAGAGATTTAGCAACTCCATGGTCGGAAACTCAGATTTTCTCATCTCTAATTCAGATGCAAATACCCAAGACCTTCCTCAGGTTACAGTCTCGGGTGATCGCGCCATGGTCGTCTGGCAATCAAAAGATAATCTGGTAGATCTGGATATTCGGGGACGTATGGTCGACATGACCAACGGCAATTTAATTGGAAATTCGGACTTTTTGGTATCAACTACGAATGCTAATGATCAAAAACTTCCCCAGGTTTCGAGTTCGGGTGATCATGCCCTCGTTGTCTGGCAATCTGTCGAAGCAGGATGGCCAATTCGAGCTCGCCGGGTTGATATGACCAACGGAGTTCCGCTTGGCAGCGCAGATTTGAGTCTTAAAAATTACGCGAACAGCCATGGTTCGGCGCCCCAGGTCGCGCTATGGGGTGAACATGCGATGGCTATCTGGTCAGCTTCGATTACCAGTACACCAGGTAATCAGGTTCGCGGCAGTTATATATTTCCACAATATAATGATAACAACTTCATGGCTTACCCGCTTATAGAGCGAAACTACAGCGTTACGACACGCCTGCTCTGGAATTGATTGAAGTCAGCCCGTTTATAATTAAATTTATAAACGGGCTTTTCAAAAATAAATTTTGTTATTTATTATAAAATATGAGAATGAGAATGAGAATGAAAATGAATTCAAAATATAGTTTCAGTTCAGGGTTGTTTATAATTTTACTTTCCCTGTTTTTAAACGCCTGTTTTGTCGGGGACGTTAACGTAGACGTTGTCTTAACAGACCCAAACCTGCCGGCAGAAGCCCCCAGCGGCAACGACGCACTGTCTGGTTCCACAAACTTTTCGCAAAAACTTTTTGACCCCGGCGAGAAAGCCGACCCGTTAAGCGCCGCCGATTTTATAGCTCCTCCACAAATTTCTAACTACGGAGCAGTTTCGTTCAGCTATAAACTGGAACTGCCACCGGGGCGCGCGGGAGTTATGCCGCAAATTGCCTTAGGGTATTCTTCGTCCGGTGGCGATGGTTGGATCGGTATCGGCTGGTCGCTCGGCATGGGTTCCATATCACGCACAACAAGAAACGGACAACTGTTTTACGATCATCGCGACACATTTACCTGGGGCGGCAAACGCCTCGTAAAAGTTTCTGGCGCGGTGGGTTCAGAAAACGGCGAGTACCGTACAGAAATCGAAGACGGCTCTTTTACACGACTGACTTTAACCGATGCTACAAACGGCGGCGTCTGGACGGTGGAAGATTCAGGGGGGCGAAAAACCATTTTCGGGGCCACGCGCGACGAAAGAATTTACCAGCCCGACAACGTCACAAAAACTTACTCCTGGCAATTCTCCAAAACCGTTGATCTAAACGGCAATTCAATGCACGTTGTATACGACACTTCATTGTACTCAACGCATCATGTATTATACATAAAAGAAATTCGCTACACCGCGAATGAAAACACCGGCGACCCTGCAAAACTGTTTGTTCGATTTCATCTGAAAGACCGTACAGACTTTTACGTATCTAAAGCTCCCGGCTTCATTATGAAGATGGACAAACTTCTCGATAAAATCGAGATGGGTAAAGACGACGGGGGTTTTACAGGCGAGTCGATCTTATGGGATTACCAAATGGAATATGTGATATCGGCAGATTCCAACCGTCCGCTTTTAAAAACTGTCGACTCATCTAAGAACACAACTAAACCGGTGTTTCATTACCAGCCGGCCGTACATAGTTTTAACTGGCAACAGGTCAATAACCAGTTTGCATCGGACCCGGAAACAAACCCCGACATTACAAAATACTTTGAAGGCGACGTCGACGGCGACGGTGTCTCGGACATGATATTTTTCAACCCCGAAACCGGAGACTGGAAAGTCGTAGAATCGGACCACAATGGTATTCGCCATTTCAAAACATATGCAAACAAATTTGCAGGTTACGATTCAGAAGAAGAAATTCAGTGGTTTAAAGGAAACGTAACCGGAGACTATGACGGAAACGGAAAATCTGATATTGCATTTTACCTTCCCAAGAAAAAAGAGTTCTGGGTAGCCGAAAGCCAGGGTGATCATTTTACGTTTCAAATGTACGGAAAACTCATGATTACCGATGTCGATATATTTCGCGCCGAATGGTTTACCGGCGATTATGACGGCAACGGAATTTCCGACGTTGTTTTATATGACGAAAAAACCGGCTATTGGATTCTCATGAAAAACAACGGTAGCCCGGCAGTTGGCGGAACCGGGTTCGAATTTATTAAGTTCGCTCAAAATTTTCAAAACCTTTACAGAGACGATTACTCACCGGCTCTGGCGATGAATTCTAAAAGTACGAATGACCTTTCCAAAGGCGGAAAAAAAAGAGATCAGGTTCATTGGATAGGCGGAGACTACAACGGCGACGGAAGATCTGACATTGCTTTTTACGACGCCCGTGACGGTAAATGGTGGGTGGCCGAAAATCTTCGAGATGACGCTTTGGGCTTTAAGCTCGAATGGAAACTCTACCAGGTATTTAACGCGCCCGGAAGAGCCCTGTTTTCTCACCAGCGATTTTCCGGCGATTTTAACGGCGACGGTTATTCCGATTTTTTACTTTTTGATCGCGACAAACTCGAATGGATTTTAGGCGAAGTACAAGATGACCCTTTTGGTAACGCCACAATCGATTTTCGCATCTGGTCTGCGATTCCCGAACAGCGAGACATTACTCGTTGGCTGCAAGGTGATTTTAACGGCGACGGCAGAACCGACATCGGTTTTTATTCCAAAACAGACAACAACTTCTGGATAGGCGAAGCGACGCCAAACGGTTTTCGCTATCGCATATACAGCAATCTGAGTTTCGGCGGCCCCGACCCAGCGAGAGTTATGGCGGCCCCGGCCCCCGAAGAAGACATTGAAATTAAAAAGGCGGAGGTCTTGCTGGCGCAAGCCGGAGTTACACGTCGTCTCACGTACGAGTATGACGCCAATAAAGACACAGACCATGGAGAAATTGTTTTTACGGGATGTTTTATCGGTCCTTGTTCAACGAATCCAGAATTATTGATATACGATAAGTTTACCCACAAATTCAGCCTTAAACAAGGCAATGGGAATGTTGTGCCTACCGGTATAACATTTGAGTATGCAAAAAATTCCAACAAATTTATTACACCTAAAAAACCATTTGCAAATATAGAATCTGGTAATGATGAAATTATTACATATGAATCTGGCGCAACGTCGCATGTTTTTTCCAGAATTCACAAGAGCGGCACAGTTTTAGTAAAAACAGCTTTTGCGACCATACCCAAAACCGGCGGCAATGTAAATAATTTTGACATTCAAAAAAGTCTGTATTTAATCAACGATTTTGATCGAACCGGTACAGACGGGGCGCCATCTCTGTTGGTTCTGGACGACCAGGAAACAGGGGCGGGAGACCCGAATGTGGGCAACCTGTTTTTATATTCTAATAATGCCGAAAAACAACTTACGGTTAATTCGGCCCTGGCTCCGGAGTTGCCGAACCTGAAAAATATTTTCAGTGCGCAGCAAAACGGAAACGACCGGGAAGCTCGCCCTTATTTTCAATTTTTTACGGGTGATTTTGACACAGACACAAATACCGTTGAGGCGCTTTTTGTCGATATGCGTCAGGCAACGCAAAAGTGGTATCTGACTACGTTTAACCTGACAGCCCAAACCGCTGCCCTCAAACCGTTAGCCGGAAGTGTTACTCTACCGTCGTCAGGTTCCGAATTCTCTTATGAGGAACTCGCGCGCACCATCGACTTGACCGGAAACGGTGCGGGGATGACAACCGACGAACTGCTTTATTACACTGTCGCAAACGGCGCAGTTACTCTTCACCGAATTAAAGTGGACTTTGCCAATAGCCAAATTAGCCAAAATGATTACTCTGCGTTACCGCAAGGTTCCAGTTTTCGCTGGGAACTGAACCACCAGAACAAACTCATTGTGAATACAGAAACCGGACCGAAATTTATGGCTTTTGGCGCAACCGGTTTAACTTACAATTTAGAAAGCCACGATTTAAACACCGCAAGTTATCCTGTTTTTGAAATGCCTCGCCCAGACCTCTATACAAAAGTCTACCCGTTTCAATGGATACAAGGCGACTACAACGGCGACTCCAAAACCGACATTGGAATTTTTCACCTGAAAGAGAGCAAGTGGTACTTTGCCATGACATCGGGAACCGTGCCCGACATGATACAAAAAGTGGACAACGGAATCGGGGGTTCTTATAAATTTGAATACGCCAATTCTTCCGGTTTTGATAATACCGGTGTGGACGACATTCCAGATTTAGCAATGAACTACAAAGTTTGTATAAAACAAACCATTAACGACGGGTTGGGCAAGGTCGTATACAGTAAGTATGAATACAGAGACGGCTTTTCCTGGGTCGCTTATATCAATGGTCGAAAAGAGTCAGACGCTTTCGGTTTTTCTAATTTCATAACTATTGACCCACTCGGCTCTAAAACGATCAGTACGTATTATACAATCCCATACAATAATTTTCTGTTAAACCGGGCGTTAGGCGGGGCATTAAAAGAGACCCGTTTTATCGGTAACGATGTGCAGGAATATACAAAGTCGCAAACCGATTACCTTGTGCAAGAAATTCAGCCTGCTCCGGGAGTTACAAGTTATCTGGTTTACCCTTCCGAAACGCGTAAATATATTCGTGGAACGCTGACCAACACTGGCACAAAAGATATTCAATTTTCACTTTCAGAATACCGACTTATACAAAGCACAGAAACTTCCACCGACCACTTTTCCGATTCGACTCATTCGACGTCTACCACACGTTCTGTGTCAAATTTTGAGTATGTGAGCTCTACAAACCAGCAACGTCCAATTTCGGAAATTGTAAATGTAGCAAACCCGTTTGAAGTAAAAGCATTTATAACGCATGACGCAAAAGGCAATCCCATTGAAAAACGTACAAGCTACACAGGCGCCGGACTACCCACAGTTTCTGATAAAATTGTTCGAATGGAATATGATAATTACGGAAATGTAACGGCGCAAGAAGATGCCAGTCAAACTCCGGTGCTTCGCTTAGAAACTCAATACGATTCTACGTATCATCAGTTTCCTGTTTTGAGCCGTAAGTATACCGGTTCCATAAATTTAGATTCCACCGTGCAGTACAGTTTTGACGGAACCAGTTTTGGCTATTCGGTTCAACAAACCGACCCAAACGGAAATTCCACATACATTGAGTATGATTCCTATGGTCGTGTAATGAATGCGAAATCTGATACTGATAACGGAATAAAAACAATTTCAGAATATAATTACTCTCTACCTGCCGCTTTTTTTGGAGCAGGAGAATTTCCTTTAAGCGCGAAAACAACTCACTACACAGGAACCCCAACCGACATTCAAAGCCGGGTATGGAAAGATGGATTCGGACGACATGTGCAAACCGTGCAAAGCGCGTTGGATGGCGTACCCGGTAAACAGTTTATTAAAAGCGGTCATACCATTTACGACGCACTCGGACGAGTGATTCGCCAGAGCCAGACTCACTGGGCGGCTGACAACGAAATCGATACTTATGTTCCCAACGTCTTAGAAAAATATGCTACGAAAACAGAATACGACGCTTCTGGTCGGGTAAAAAAAGTTATACTGCCACCAGCTTATTCTGGTGAAGTAGAAACTTCTGTTACCACATCTTACAACGACCCATATGAAATGAGCGCAACTCATTCGAATGGCCAGTCTAAAACTGTAACCAAAAATGGGCGTGGACATTTACTATATGTAAAAGAGTTTAATATTAACGATGCAACGTTAACAACACAAATGGGCTTTTGTTATGACGGTGTAAACAAAGGGCCAATTTATCGACAAGATTTAAACGGCTCCAGTATGAACTGCCCGGCTGAGTTTGGCATTCAAACCATACCGGCAATAAAAGACACATCGGGAAACAACGCGAGCTACGCGTTATACGATGCATGGGGCCAACTACGCGAGGCAAATGACCCTGATTTTGGAAAATCAAATTCAGAATACGACGCCTTTGGTCGGGTTATTATTACACAAGACGCAAAAGGGCAGACAACCCAGTTAAATTATGATCGCATCGGGCGGGTTACAAAAAAAACTTTACCGAATGGTGATAAAGTTACTTATGAATATGACTCTCTGGCGGGTTCTGCAAACGCGAAAGGACGACTTGTTACAATGGTTGACCCGGCTCAGCGCAAGACGTTCAGCTATGACCGACGAGGCTTTCGTAAAAAAGAGACCAGGGAATTGCTCACTGTTTCAAACGGGCAAACCGGATACGACGAAACCATCACAACAAAATATTTTTATGATCTGGCCGGGCGAACCGAAAAAATTGTATATCCGAAAGACAGCGCCACGAACAAACAAGCGACAGTTTGCTACGGCTATAACAGTTTTGGTTTTGCTTCCAGTGTCGATGTAAGTTTTTCTAACGATTGCAATGCCATCGACAAATCGATTATTACCAACATGGAATACGATGAGTTTGGTTCTGTAGCAAAAATCGACATGGGCAACGGGGTCTCGACTGCATACACTTATGACGTACGCGGACGGGCGACGCGAATGACGACTACAGCCATTGTAAATGGAAAAAATGTGAAACACCAGGACATGCAATATACATATAATATAAACAACTCCATTGCAAATGTAATCAATAACCCCTCGGCGGAAGATGTAAACGGAGTAGTCGCGCCTGCGTTTGAGTCGCGCTATGAATATACCTATGACGGATTAAACCGTTTGGTTGAAGCCAAAGGAAGTTATGGTCAAACCGGGTTTGTCGGCGGCGACCCGCTGGATGCAGCCAACCAGAAATACCATAGAACATATGCGTATGCTAAAAACGGGAATTTGATCGAGAAGAGTATTTTAAACCCGGAAACACAAGCTATAACAGACGGGTGGAATTACACTTACGAAAACCATCGCGTAACTTCGATTGATAGCAGCGCGCAAGGCGGACAACGATTCAGTTTTACGTATGATAACAACGGTAATACAAAAACAAAAAATGACGCCCTGAAGAGCCTGACCAAGACGATGGTTTACGACCACGCAAATCGAATTACCAAAGTAAAAGACCAGACCGGAAAAGTGCGCGGTGAATACAAATACGATGACCAGGGTGTGCGCGTACGCAAAATTGTTGAAAAAGATATTAGCGGCCAAAATCGCCGCATTGTAATGTCGACTCACAACAAGTACTTTGTAACAGAAAAACTTCAAACTCCCGATGGTTGGGATGTTCCCGGAACCGATGTAGCCATTAACAATGTCTATCTAAACGGCATTAGAATTGCTTCGATGGACTCCAACGGACAAGCCGCCTATTACCTTGCCAACCATGTTGATTCTGTGAAAGTCGTAACCGACGATACGGGAAAAGCCTTGAGTAGAACAGAGTATTTGCCTTATGGGGAAACTTTTCAACAAGAAGGCGACATCAAGTTTACGCCGAAATACAATGGGCAGGCGTTAGACGAAGAGAGCGATCTGTATTATTACAATGCGCGGCACTATGACCCGGAGATCGGAAGATTTGTGACTGCTGATACCGTGACAGATGGACCGGGGACGATCAAGGGATGGAACCGGTATATGTATGTGGGTGGGAATCCGATTATGTATAAGGACCCGACGGGTCATGAAGGGGAGAGTAGTTATATATCAGGACCCGATGCCGATAGAAAATACGG
>JBEQLE010000079.1:0-18242 GCA_040326155.1 Leptospirales bacterium
TCATGATGTACCTCCATTAAAACTCTTCTGCTGCACCCTTATATTGGCTGTTCGGCAACCCACCATGTGGGGCTATTTCGCCCCACTTGGCAGTCAGAAGAAACCAGGGAAGCGGTTGTGTTCTTAGCATTTGATGATGCGGGCCACGAGTAGCTTTCCCTGGTTATATTATCGTACCGTTCACTTACGTTAGCGCTTCGATAACATGGGTAGCTTTACATATAAGGCCAAGAGCAGATCAAAGTTTGGTAGGCGATGTTCGGGGTTTCAATAATATCCATTCAGTAGGTTATTGAACGTTTCTCCCTTTCTTAGTTTATAGATATAGTAATCCGAATCAAAAGTAATAATATCATTAATTTCCTTTTCTTCAGCAAGTAATAATATTGAAGCATCAGCTAGATCCATTGGAACATTTGAATACCGATTCATTAGGTTTAGTATCTTTTGAATGTGATTGGTGTTCAGGTCATAGATTGTAATAGCATGAAGATTTAACCAATTAAAAAAAAGAAGATTGGACTTCCACATTAAAGTTTAGCATATAAGAAACTTCTGTAATAACTGGCCACGTTGTTCTTAACCGGTTTTAAAATTTTTTAATATATTTCAAAGCATTATTATGATATTTATCATCACGATCGAATAAGGCTACAATTGGACCGGTGTCAATGATTACGTTTTTCATATATTTTTTTTCTAATTATCTCTTTATAGTTAGTAGACGAATCCTTTCTGCCGCTACCGTGAATTCCAAAAAAAACCTCCCCTAGTTCATAGGGAGTTTTCTCAGAATAGTAGATTGAAAAGTAAATTTCTAAAGCTTGTTTAATAACATCAGATTTAGTGATGTGTTCAGTTTGTGAAATCGTTTCGATTTTCTCTTTGAGCTCACGATTAAGGCGTACAGTAGTCATGTGTAATACATAGTATATTATAATTTAAATTGCGTCAACAAAATATTGCGTAATTTGGGCATCCAAAATATATCATATATTCCAACTTAATATTAAATCACCTGAACAGGTGAAAATTTATTGGACGCAGTAAACCCAGGCAGGACGCACATCTAAAATGGATATTTTCACAAAGTTTGTATTTTGTTTATTCCGTTGACGTTCGGTTCATCAAACTGTTAAAAGTACATTCATTTTTTCACAGTTTTAGCATATTTAATCTTCAGTGGAATTTATAATCACCCCGGTTTTTCAGTAATATCAAAATATTTAGAATTGAAAACGAGTTGATTTGTTCTTACAATTAATATTCACTTGACGGAATATACCAATCGCAGATGCATTCTATGGGAAGCATTTGGGTAGTTTGAAGTGAAAAAATTTGGTCGAAGAATCAGTAGGATACAATATAAGTAAAAAAGTCTCTACTGTAAATACAATTGTTGTAAGATATCATTCTGAGATCTGAGTGGCCGCTTAGGCCACGAACAGATAAAATTTGTGATGTGATGTTGTCTTACGTGAATCAACTCCTTTAGAATGATTTGTAACTCGTTTATATAGTACCAAAGATTATAGGATTGAATTCGTTTTACAAGACTCATGTGCTATAAGAAATACTTATATCAGCAATACGAACTATTTATTTGACTTATGGTAAAACTGTGTTATAATTTCAATATGAAAAAATCAACAATAGCAGAAATTGAACAACGTTTTAATAATGATGTAGATAGGTTTTCCGACCTAGAAACTGGGCAAACCTCAACAATTGATGCAACTATATCTTTGGATCTTATAACAGAAGCTGCTCGAAGAATGAAACCTGATGCAAAAGCTTTATTAGATGTAGGTTGCGGTGCTGGTAATTATACTTTGCAAATGCTCTCAAAATTGCCAGACCTTCGATGTACACTAATTGACTTAAGTAAACCCATGCTTGATAAGGCGTTTCAGCGAGTTACAGCTAAGACTAATGCAGAGGTTTCGATATTACATGGTGACATCCGTGTTTTGGAATTAGAAAATAACAGTGTTGATATAATTTTGGCCGGTGCAGTGTTACATCATTTAAGAGATGATAGTGATTGGGAATTTACGTTTCAGAAGCTGTTCAATTTACTCAAACCAGATGGGTGCTTAATGATATCAGATTTAATCATTCAAGAAACGAAGGTTCTAACTTATCTTATTTGGGAGAAATACAGTATCTATTTGAAGGAAACAGGCGGAACTGACTACCGAGATAAAGTATTCAAATATATTGACCAGGAGGATTCACCCCGTTCAATGACTTATCAGTTAGATCTAATGCGAAAGGTCGGATTTGATAAAGTTGAAATTCTGCATAAGAACACTTGCTTTGGAGCATTCGCTGGAATAAAATAGATTAAATGACATTTGTGATTAATTTGAAAAATATGTTGGAAAACGGATGGTGGTTGTTCTACTACCCATAATCGTCGTATTTCTTGAAGATAGTCCACAAGAGAATTTCATCTAACTCTACACGTACCCAGTAATCCCGTAACCAAATAAATGATTTTTCTTTTAAAGTTTTTGCCTGCGGTCAGTTCAGCAAAAGAGTTTTCCCGGATGACTACTTTACGTCGGGGTCTCAAAAATCTTTTTTACCGCCTTGTGAAAAAGGCGGTAAAAAAGATTCTCTTGAGGGGCAGACTTGCCCCTTTTATAATTTTCCTGCTTCTTGCATCATTAATTTAATTCGTTCCTGGAAGGAACAGACTTCTGATAAGATTGTTTCGGGGTCTGGGTCGTTTCGATCTTCGACCAGGTTTCCTTTTATTAGGTGTTCTTGGACAATGGTGGTTACATCTTCTTCTTTAACTGCGGTGTACCATTTTCCTTCCGGAAAAACCATTACGTTGGCTCCGCGACTGCATGTACCTACGCATCCTGAACCTGTGACGATAATATCTTTTTCTAAACCAGCTTTGAAGACTTCACTGCGAAAAGATTCTAAAATGGCTCCGCCGCCAAAACCCCCGCAACTCGGGACCATGGGTGGTTTGGCCTGGGTACAAACAAATATATGGTGTTTTCCTACTAGCATGAATTCTCCTGTGAATATAATCTAGCTTCCTTAAAATATTGTTTCGACAGGGGGGACACAATTTTTCTATGTGCTGGCAAGCGCGGTTAAGCTGTTGAGTGGTTGAGCGGTTTTATACGATTTTCCTGGAAAGTAGTGTTTTATGTATTGACGTCTGTTTGTATTTGTTTTAAATTAACTTAGACTTATGGATGAAAAAATTGAACTTATAATATATGACTGGGATGGAACTTTGATGGACTCTATTGGCTTGATTAGCCAATGTATGCAAAAAGCATTTTCTGAGTTGGCTCTACCTGAACTTAGCGACGAAAAAGCAAAATCGATTATCGGTTTAGCGCTCGTGCGTGGAATAGAGGTTTTAACACCCGGTGCCTCTGTAGCTTTGCGTGAAAAAGTTGTGCTAACCTACAAAAAATATTTTTTTAAATTGTCCGAAACTGGAATGCACCTGTTTCCAGGGGTCGCCAAAGGGATGAGTCAACTGAAAGCGAATGGGGTAGGCTTAGCGGTTGCTACCGGGAAATCACGAATGGGCCTAGATCGCGATTTTGCACGCATTGATTTCGCCGATTTTTTTCACGAGACCCGTACAATAGATGAGTGTCGGCCCAAACCAGACCCTCATATGATTGAAGATATTATGCAAACGTTGAAAGTAGACCCCGATAAAACCATTATGGTCGGAGATACAAGTTATGATATGGAAATGGCGGAGCGAGCCGGAATAAGGAGAATAGCGGCTTCTTATGGCGCGCATCCGGTCGAGCAATTAACGCCTTTTAAACCTGAGAAGGTGTTTTCCGATTTTCAGACTTTACATGAATGGCTTTTGTCTAGAGTCGGTGATAACAGTTCTAATTCTGATCACGCCAGGGTTTAAATAAAATGGTGTGAATTGTTGTTTCGTCCGCTTTTTCTATAGAGAAAGTTCCAAAATCGGTTTTTAACACTTCGCCTGTTTCGGGAATTTTATGTAGTGCGAACAGTATATAACCTGAAATGGTTTCAAAACCTTCTTTGGGTATTATTACATTAAATTTATCGTTAAAATCGTCCACATCGAGATTTCCATCTAGCTGAAATTCCTGGCCGGGAAGTTCTACGATGTCGGGTTTTTCTTGTTGTTGTTCGAGGCTGATAATTTCATCGCCTACAATTTCTTCTGCGATATTTTCAAGGCTGATCATTCCAGAGACTGAACCATACTCGTTAACTACAAAGACAACGGGGTTTTTCTCATTTTGCATTTTAAATAGAAGTCGATCTGCGCTCAATGTTTCGGGAACAAAGATCGCGGGTTTCATAACGCCCGATATTTTACTGCTCAATTTAAGTTTTAAGAAATCGGCGACATTTACGTACCCAATAATTTGATCGCCTCTATTTTTAAAAACCGGGTATCTGCTGTAACGAGTTTTATCGAGAAGTGAGAGCGTTTCTTGCACCGAACTATCTTTATGAATGGAGTAAAGATCGGGCAGGGGAGTCATAATTTCTAACGACGCTGTTTTACTCAACGATAGAAGTCCGCGCGAAATAGGTCTTTTTTCTTGTATAAAGTGACTACCCAGAAAGTAAACGAAATCTTCTTTATTACCTCCCTTTTTAGGAAAGAGTTTAATAAAGAAATGCGTAGCTAGTCGAAAGAAAAGTCCAATAGGCATAAGTAAGTAGTGGAAAAACCAGATAACAGGTGCCGTATAAAGTAAAACATGGCTGTGTAATTTACGAAATACACTTTTGGGCAGAGCTTCGGCAAGAAAGAAAAATAGTAAAATTTCACTGGTAAAGGCAATAACTTTGCCCGTGACACTGTCAGAGTACTGGGAAATTAAAGTGTCCAAAAAAAGTGTAGCCGCTACAATTGAAAAGTTATTTCCAATAACCATAGAAGCAATTAAATTATCTTTCTGGTGATATAGTTTCAATAAACGCGATTTGTTTTTTCTGGTTACGCCGAAAGGTGTAGCTCCCAAGAGAGCGATTTCAGCCCCGGAGAAAAAAGCCGATGTAATAACGGCAACGGAAATTATAGTAATATGTAGGATCATTTTTTATTATGCTCTAATTTTCTGTCTCTTCTTCAATTTGATTTTCCGTCACTTTCACAGAAGTAATTATATATTTTTTTATTTTCATTTGTGAAAATATTAAACCGTCAATTAACAGTTTTGTATTTGCCTGCGGATAGCCGTCCAGCTTTTCGATTAAATAACCCGAAAGAGTTTCGGAAGATTGTCCAGAAAAAGATTTATGAAAGAACTCGTTAAAGTCATCCAGGGTGGTGCCACCCATGACCCGATAATTTCGATCGTTAAGTTTTTTAATCGATATGGTCCTGTGTTTTGTCGGTTTGGTTTTTACCGATGTATTGAGTTCGCCCATCAATTTTTGAAAAATCTCTTTCATTGTGACAATGCCTGCAAATTCGCCTAGTTCATCTAATATGACAGCCACTTCAATTTTAGACTTTATAAACTCGCCCAATAGATCTCTTAAAGAGATGGTGGCTGGAAACGACAGTGGTTCTGAAATATACTTCAGAATTTTATTTTGCTTTTTTTTGAGTTTCGGAACAAGGTTTCGCACATGCAAATATCCCATTATAGAACCGTCTTTCTCATTATATATAAATGAAAGCATGGCTCCCGTTTCTGCAAATTCTTTTTGCGCTTTTGCTACGGTACAGGTATGAGCCAACATGAAAACCTGGGAACGCGGTATCATTATATTATAGGCTGTATCGTAATAAAAATTTACAGCTCGCTTTAATAAAAATTGTTCATTTGCATTGAGAATCCCTTCACTTTGTGCATCTTCAACAGAATTAACCAGATCACGTTCTTGAATTCGGGATTTATAATCGGGTATTCTTTTTGTTATAAGATTTGTGAGTAGATAAATAGGCCATGCCAGAATAACGGATATACGATACCAGAAATAGATAATTCTGGAAACGGACATACTCCATTTTTCAGATCTTCGAAGCGCAGTAACTTTGGGAATAATCTCCCCAAAAATTAAAAGGATAAACGTAATGACCATAAGGTAGACCAGTTCGGAATGTTTGTCTAAGGTAAAATTTTCGCGAAGCAACTGGTTTCCAAAATAAGAGAACACTACATTTACAGATAGATTACCAAGTAAAATTACCGATAAAGTTTTTTCGGGTTTCGATAATAACAGTCTTAAAATTTTAGATTTAGAGGGTTGTTTTTCGGTCAGTCTCGATATTTTACCCTTATCGAGTGAAAAAAGCGCTGACTCACTTCCACTGAATAATCCAGATATGACCAAAGCAACCAGTAAAATCAAAAGGGATATTATCATTTTTCAATAAAAAGTTTTAAGTTTTGAGGTTTTGTACGTAATACATTGCCCGTTCGGAATAATCCAGCGCGGTATGTTTTATACCTTCTATTTCCGATTCCTTGAGTGGACGAATGATTCTTGCAGGAACTCCGGCTACCAAGGTTTTTTCGGGTACAACAAAACCGGGGGTGACTAATGCTCCGGCTGCTACAAACCCAAAAGGTTCCACGACTGCATTATCTAAAACGGTTGCAGAAATCCCAACAAAAGAATAGTCTTTTAAAGTAGCTCCGTGTATAACTGCGTTATGGCCAACGGTTACATGGTTGCCCAGTATGGCAGCAAATTTGTCTGTTGTTACATGAATTACACTGTTGTCTTGTATATTGGTGTATTCTCCGATTTCAACCGGGAAACCGTCGCCACGAATTGTACAGCCGAACCAAACGGATGAAAATTTTCCAATTTTTACATCGCCAACAATGTCTGCTGAAGGGGCAATAAATGTATTCTGGTCAATTTCAATTTTTTTATCAGGAAGGCGGTATATCATGATGACTAAAAATCCATGTTGTAGAATTTAATTGTATCTTCGAGCTCTTTAGGTAAATTTCCATCATTATTCGTTCTGTATTTTTTGTATCGTGGCCCAAGCTCGTTTGCCTTTCTTTTTTTAATATTTGTAGCTTTTGTAATAATTTCTGTGAAATTTGGTAGTTTCAGTAGTTTTTCACGAATTTCTTTGGCAAATGGTATATTTTTTGCCATAATTTTTCGAATGACTTTATTAAATTTTTGAGTTCCTTCGGATTCATATTTAACCCAGTTTAAATAGTCGTTCACAAAACGACTTCGATCGTCTCGAAATCGTTTAAATTCAGCAGACAGCTTTTCTTTATGATCAGGCGATAGTTCCCTGTTCTTTTTGAAAAATTGAACATAGTCTATATACTCTGCGGTTAAAGAAGGAGTAGAAATATTGTTGTAATCTGGCCCTAAAATTGTTTTTGTCAACTCCCAACGGTAAGCGCCGGTTACATGTAAAAGCATGTCGAAGGAGTTTTCGCTGGCAAAAAGCGGCGCTACAAGACGTCCTCTCGACGTTTTATTGTTCCCTTCACGCTCTTGCCAGAATTGAAATACAAACCCGTAAGAAGGGGCCATTATAAAGTTAGGAATGACCTGCATTTGTATAAATTCTCGATTAATACCCGCTTTTTCATCTGAATAGAGCACTTCTCGGTGATAAGCACCGAAATCGGTGTTCAATAGACGCTCTATTTCTTCTTCTAGCCTTCTTTTGGAGTAGTAAGATCGGTCCAGTGGCATCGAAATAGTATATTTATTTAGTATAGGAAAGTGGGTCATAATGCTTCCCGACGTTAATTTTGTCGTAGAAGTCAACATGTTCGTAATTTCAAACTTAACCCTTGCCTGGGGGGAGTCAAGATCGGGCGGTAAATCAACCTCTTTTTTCCATTTTGCATCGCGGTGTTCTTGTCGCAAACTTTCAAAAAAAGTAACGCCGAGTTCTGTAACGCTGGTTGTCAGTTTTTTGTCATAAATTGCTGTTAACCAATCGATGGCATCGTAAATAGGGTATTCCGAAGTTTCACGATGTACGTTTTGAAAAAGGTATACAATTTGCTCTTTTTCAAGAAGTTCTTCATCAAAAAAACCGGTCAATAAGAATAGTTCAATAATGCGTGGAAGTTGGCTTTTTGTTTGTAGGTGTTTTAAGATCGCTTTCTCATACACTTCCCAATACAAAATCGTTAGATGGCGTCGAATTTTACGAACTTCTCCCTCTGAATCGAGCGGGTTGTTAAGAGCTTTGAGCTTGGTAAGCATATCAAGCATCTCTTTTTGTTTGGCCTGTTCCATCTCGGCATATTGCATTATTTTCTTCGAGGAATCTTTGCAATCAGCTATAATCTGGTCATCCGCATCGAGCATGCCCATTCCCGCTGGTTTGGTCAATTCACTTTTTGCGGCAGCTGCATTTTCTTTTTGAGCTATAATGGCAAACTGTTCTATTTTATGAAAGACAGGAGAATCGGAACTGAATTTATTACTAGCCCAGATTTTTACAAAACCGTTTTCAATGCTTTTAATTCTTGAGTTGATAAAATTACACACCGTAATGAGATTTTTATTTTTATCGTCGACCTCATTTGCCAGTTCTACCTGCAATCCAATTTTTGCAATCCAGCTATAGTCTCCACTAAATAGAAGTCCTGCAAATTGTTCGGTTCTTTTGTGAATAGAGTCTAAAGCAGCGATTGCCGCTATGCCTTGATTAGCAAGAATTCGTCCCGCTAAAATTAAATAATCAGGATCTTTTTTCGCGATTGCGGCTAAAATATTTGTATCTAATTGAATTAATCTGGATACAAGTTCCATTTGTTCACTTTTTTCATTTGGCAAAAGTATTTCATCTTTTCCTAATATACTAGAATAATCACGAGTCAAAAAAGGAAGGTCAATTTCTTCAGGTATTTCCGTGTCAGATTGCAGTGTTCTTACAATATATTTTTTTGCAGTTTCTATAATAGGGTCTTTAAAGGAGCCCTGGCTGGCCCCTGTGTTAAACTGGTCGGGCAATATTTTACTAAATGCCAGACTTAAAGCTTGCACGCCATGCACGGTTGTTTCGAGTAGTTCGTTTGCTGCGGTCGATTTTTTATAGTATTCGTTCACTTCTCTTAAGGCTGTTTTTAACATTAAAACGCCTATCGTGGGCTTGCTTACAATAATTTTTTTAAAGTTGTCCTGGTTTGTCGGATATATGGAAACTACGCAGTTTGTTTCGGCTATGGCAAAATATAAAGTATTCGTATCTAAAAACAGTGAATTCGAAGATATAATAGCTGGACCACTGATACTGATCATGTATTTTGATAAGGTGACATCGCCACCCTGCGATTCTTGCAGGCCGGTCCTAATGGATACTGTTCCTTTGTGTAAAATAACCAGTTTATCTGGCGGCGTTCCTTGAGAGCGAATCATTTGACCCGCACTTACGTTTTGGTTCACTCCGGTCTTTAAATCTGTACCCATTGCATAGATATATTTCAAATTTGTTGGCGAGTGTCAACACACTTCAAGTGAATTCAAAGTTAAATTACAATAAATTCAATATATAAACTCATGAATGGAGCGGGAACGGCAGATAAAAAACTACGTAAATAACAGTTGACCAAGCAATGAGCTGCTTTTTTATTTCCGTGTAGTACTTATAGTACCCATTCGGTGGAATGGAGCAGATAACAAAATTCGACAAATAAAGATGAAAAATGACACTAAAAACTATTGAAATTATGGATACAACGCTGCGAGACGGGGAGCAGACAAATGATGTCTCTTTTTCCAGTTCTGAAAAATATCAAATTGCTCGAATTTTATTAGAAAAGGTGGGAGTCGATCGCATTGAGGTGGCTTCTGCTCTGGTTTCGGAAGGTGAAAAAGAGGCGGCTACTCGTATTTTACAGTGGGCTGAAGAACATAACTATACGGACCGCGTTGAAATTCTAGGATATGTGGATGACACACGCTCGGTAGACTGGATAAAAGAGTGCGGTGGGCGGGTTTTTAATATGCTTACCAAAGGAAGCCTGAAGCATCTTACTCACCAGCTTCGAAAAACTCCAGAAGAGCACATAGATGGTATCAGGCGCAGTGCGCAATATGCAAAAGAGAACGGATTTATTGTAAATGCCTACCTGGAAGACTGGTCTAATGGCTATAAAGACTCCCGCGATTATGTATACAAATTGATTGAAGCCATGAGTCACATGGAGATCGACCGCATAATGATACCCGACACGCTCGGTGTAATGTACCCGGAGGAAGTATTTCAAGCCATTGAAGATTTAAGGAACCGATTTCCGGATGTCCACTTCGATTTTCACGCTCATAACGATTATGGTCTTGGTACCATCAATACAATGGAAGCTGTGCGCGCCGGGGCTAAAGCGGTTCATGTGACTGTGAATTGTCTGGGGGAGAGAACCGGAAACGCTTCGCTTGCTGAAGTGGTCGCCGGGTTACACGATTTTTTTCAAATAAAAACGAATGTTCAGGAAGAACACCTTCACCTGGCATCCAGGGTGGTAGAAAATTTTTCGGGTAAAAGACTGGCAGATAATGCTCCCATTGTGGGTGAAGATGTATTTACACAAACATCTGGCATACATGCCGATGGCGATAAAAAAGCAGGTTTATATGAAAGCGCCCTTATGCCCGAAAGGTTTGGTCGAAAACGGGTTTACGCTCTAGGGAAAATGGCCGGTAAAGCTTCCATCGATCAAAATCTGAAAGAACTTGGCCTGGAACTAAGCGACGAAAATCGTAAAAAGGTTCTCGATAAAGTTAAAAGCCTGGGTGATAAAAAAAAGAAGGTTACCATGGAAGATCTTCCTTTTATTATCAGTGAGGTGTTAAATCTTCCCGTACACGAGGTTGTTAAATTTAAACATGTGAGAGTTAAATCGGGAATGGACCTTACTCCTTCTTGCACTTTAATATTATCTTATAAAAGTAAAGATTACGAAGTTTCAGGCACCGGTGATGGCGGTTACGACGCGTTTATGAATGCGATTCGCGAGTGGGGAAATAAAAATAGTATTGCCTTACCGTTGCTAAAAGATTATGAAGTACGTATTCCTCCCGGTGGGCGAACCTCAGCACTGGTGGAGTGTAAAATAATCTGGGAGAAAGTAGAGGGCAAAACTATAGTAACAAGAGGCGTGGACCCGGACCAGACGATGGCGGCCGTACAGGCTACCGAGAAAATGCTGAATTTATTATTGGATTAACAAACTGCATATGGAATTTTCAAAGATAATTATCGTGTATAAAAAAAGTACATATCATATGTACAAAGAAAAACCTTTTTTTAAAAAATTGAAAAATAAGAATATGCTTTTATACGATCAGCTGGTAAAAGCCCATGATGAACATTATGCATCTGTAGATTTGTTACTTAAGCAACTCGAACCTTTTAAGAATATAATGAAAGTTCATAAAAGAGGTATCAACCGAATGCCAACGGTAAAACCAAACGACCTGGTTATATCCCTCGGCGGTGACGGAACTTTTATTTATACATCGCATTCTATAAAAGAAGGCGCTATTTTAGGAGTAAATTCAGCTCCCGATTTCAGTGTCGGTCACTATTGTCGACTGAATGTCTATGACAAAAAAAGCAGTTTAAGAAACTATGTGGAAGAAATTTTATCTGGTAAACGTTCTCCCCAACCATTGAGTCGATTACAGTTTGTAATTAATGAAAAACCGGTGGAAATCCCCATCGTAAACGATGCTCTTTTAATTGATAAAAACCCAGCAACCACAACACGTTATATATTAAAATGGAATGAAAAACTGTCCCAGCAAAAATCTTCAGGAATCTGGATAAGTACTGCAACCGGTTCTTCGGCTGCGTTTAGCTCTGCGGGTGGTAAACGTTTTAAACAGACAGATAACAAAAATCTGAGGCAATTTGGTTTTGTAGTTCGTGAAATGTACAGTCACACCGGCGATTTAATACGCGGGGGAATGGTAAAAGAAGGCGATTCATTGGAAGTGGATTTTGGTACGATTTTTGGACAAATTTTTATCGATGGCGGACAAAAACAGATACCTTTGAATATTGGAGATGAGATCAGTGTAAGGTTTCACCCGAATAATTTGAATACATTTTTGCCGGGCGGAAATAAACGGAGTTAACATGAAAGCAAAAGTTATCTGGAAAAAAAATATGGAATTTTCCGGCGCGGCAGATTCGAATCATTTTGTTGCCATGGACGCGAATGAAGAGGTTGGCGGACATGACAAGGGCGCCCGACCGAAAGAGTTATTGTTAATTGGTTTAGGCGGATGCACCGGTATGGATGTTATTTCCATATTGAAAAAAATGCGCGTAATTCCGGCGGAGTTTGAAGTTGAAATTCACGCAGAGACTACAGAGGAACATCCCATGCGATTTAAAACCATACATGTTAAATATCATGTAAAGGGCGAGGTTGACCTCGATAAAGTGGTTCGAGCTGTTGAACTTTCTCAAACAAAGTACTGCGCCGTTTCAGCAATACTAAGGGAGTCGGCAGAACTTACTTATGAAATTGTTTACGTGGAATAGTGAAAAACCTGTCTTTTGTGAATTCTCCTGGCTCGCCTTCGGCAGAAGATGATTTTTATCAGTTTTACAAGTCACGAAATTTTGAACAATCCCGGCGATTCGGGGCGGGGTATTCTTACTCCCTTCGTCCTGTTGCTGAAATTTTAAAAGCCTTAGATTCTCCCGACAACCATTATAAAACAGTACATATTGCTGGCACGTTGGCCAAAGGTTCCGTTTCCACGTACTTATCTCGCATGATGACCTCTTCGGGGGAAAAAACAGGTCTTTATACTTCACCGCATTTAACAAGTTTGTACGAAAGAGTTGTTACAGACAGTGAACTTATTTCTGAAGCAGATTTTACTTCAGCATGGGAACGGGTGCGAAAGGTCGATACCAAAAATCGTCTCAGTTTTTACGACGCTTTGACTCTAATTGCAATTTTGTTTTTTAAGGATAAAAAGGTTGAATGGGCTGTGTTCGAAACAGGCTTAGGCGGGCGGTTAGATTCTACCAATGTTCTTTCGCCTCAGTTTTCAGTAATTACTAAAATTGGAATTGACCATGAGAATATTCTCGGGAAGGGACTCGAAAATATAGCCAGAGAAAAAGCGGGCATTTTAAAAGAGGGTATCGTGGCGTACTCGATGCAACAAAGTTCTGAAGTGAAGCAAGTATTATTAAAAACCGCAGAAGATAAAAAAACTCATATTGAATTTTTCGACTGCGACAAAGAACAATACGCCGACTACCGAATGTATAATCTTGACTTTTGTAAATGGGTATACAAAAAACATTTTAACCGGGAAGCTGCGTTTATACCTGTTGATCTTTCGGGCAGGCTTGAAACCATTTGTACAAAACCTGAAATTATTTTTGACTCAGCGCACAACAAAATGGCGGCCGATCAGTTATATCAATGGGTTAAAACACAACCCGGTACATGGTCTATCTATTGCAATACGATGCAAGAAAGAGATTTAAGTGAAATTCTATCGCCTTTTTTACAAAGTAAAGAGTTCGAAAATAGAATTTATATATTGAATGGCCAGTTCAGCGCCGATGCCCTACATAGGGAAATCCCCAAAAAATTGAAAGATAAAATTATTGAAATTGGCGATGAGAAGAGTTTATGGCAAGCCTGGAGCATGAATAAAAGCCACCTTGTTTTTGGCAGTATGTATCTGTACGCCGCCATGAAAGATGCCATCAGAAAATATTTATAAGAAAAGCAAAAAGACAGGAAAAGATTGTACTGGTTTACTCTTCGCCTTTTATTTGAACGCTTAAGAGTTTACTTACACCAGGGTCGTCCATGGTGACGCCAAAAATGGAATCTGACTTTGTCATTGTTTTTTTATTGTGCGTTATAAGAATGAACTGGGTCTGTTTTCGGAAACCTTCGAGCAGGTGTAAAAAACGAGCCACGTTCTGGTCGTCGAGTGGCGCGTCAATTTCGTCTAAAATACAAATGGGCGAGGAGCGCACCATGTAAATTCCAAACATAAGGGCGATGGCTGTAAGAGCTTTTTCTCCGCCTGACAATAGCTTCAAGGAACGTGGTCTTTTCCCCGGAGGTTGCACCTGAATTTCAATTCCACTCCGTAGCGGAACTTCCGGGTTTATTAAATTTAGTTGTACGTCGCCGCCGCGAAACAGAGTGTTAAATACACTTTTGAAATTTGCCTGAATTTTCTCAAACGATTCAGTAAACATTTTTTCCGATTTTTCAATGATCTCGCCAATAACACTTTCGATTTTCTGTTTCGCTTCGAGAATATCGTTCAGTTGGTTTTTATTATGCTCATATAAAGAGTTGATTGTTTGCCACTCTTCGGTTGCCAGCGGGTTGATGGGCCCTAAATCTCTAATTTGTGATTTTATTTCGTTAAAAAGACCTTTTTGTTTTGAAATATCTATATTTTTACTTTGAAACTTTTCTGCTAAGTCGTCTGGTAGCAGGTTGTAGTCATTATAAATATCTTGTAACAAAGATTCTTTGCTGCCTAAAAGTGTACCAATTTTTACTTCTAATTCGCTGGACGTGGTTAAATATTCAGTTGTTTTACTGTTTTCATTGTATATCTGGCTTTGAAAATTTTTCTTTTTTTCTTCAATTCTTTCAAGGTTTTCTTTAATGGAATTTATACGTTGAATCTCTTTTTCAATATTTTTATGTGTTTTTTCAATTTCAATGGTGATATCTTTTTCAAGTTTTGTCAATTGAAGAAGTTCGCTTTCGAGGCCTTTGAATTTATTTGTGAAGTAGTTTAATTGCGTCTCTTCATGCTCCATTTGTTGCTGAAGTTGTTTTTCTTGTTCATGAATACTGGTTTTTTTTACTTCGTAAGATTTTATATCACCTTGTATTGAATCTTTTTGGGAGCCCATGTAAGCAAGTTCTTCTTTCATGCTCTCAAGCTGGGAACTAATTTTCCCAATATTTAAATTCCCATTATCAATGTCTCGGTCCAAAGCAAAAATTCGCTCGTCCATAGCTTCTTTTCGTGCGTGTACGCCGCCTTTTTCAAAAAGGTTATCCCAGAAATCATGTTCGAGTTTACCATATTCGCGAATTCTGTCTATCCATTCTGAGGTTTTTAAAAGTCCAGACAGGTCTTTCATGGCGCTGGAAACTTGCGTTGCATCACCAGACGCGTTATTGATTAAGTTTTGAAAGGCAACAGAAAAGGTTTGTATTTCACTTTCAAAAGATGAACTTTTCTGGTCCATTGCGCTGAGATAACCGGACCAGTTTTCTTTTTCTTCTTTTAAAAATACAAGTAAGTCACGTACAATAATTTCATATTCTGTTCTGCTTTCTTTTAATAACTTATGCTTTTGAGCTACTTCCTCTCTAATTTCAGCTCGCGTATTTGTGCGATCTTCAATTGCTTTATTCTGATCCAGAATATTTTGATTTAAAGTGTCAATAGAACTTTCTGCATTTTCGAGCTGGTTATCAAGTTGTAAATGAAGTTGTTGGTAGTTATTTTGACTTTTTTTAAGGTCGCTAATGCGTTCTCGAATTTTATCCATTCGCTCATTCAGAGAACTCATGTCATCTTCTACTGTTTTTTTACGGTTTTCGAGTTCTGAAATCTCTCTTTTCCATTGGATAATTTTTTCACCACTGACTTGATTATGAATATCTTTTTCATGTAAGTCATGGGAAAGTTTCTCTTTTTCTGAATTCAGCTCTTCGGCTTTTTCTTCCCAAAGTATAATCTTCTGGCGACTTTTTTCTCGTTCATGAGTTTTTTTAGAGAGTTTTTCGTTGAATTTAACCAGAGTGTCGTTTATATCTTTAATGGTAGCATAACGAATATTTAAGTCAAACTCTAGCTGTTTATCATTGAGTTTGTTGTACTGTTTGGTTCGTTCCGATTGATTTTTTTTAATGGTTAATTCTCGTTCGAGTTCATGTATAATGTCTTTCAAACGCGTCATATTGGAGGCTGTATTTTCGAGTTTTTTCTCAGCTTCTTCGCGTTGAGATTTAAAACGGGTTATTCCAGCTGCTTCTTCAAAAATCAAGCGACGATCTTCGGGTTTACTCGATAAGATCATATCCATCTGACCTTGTTGCATAAAAGAGTAGGAAGCTTTTCCAAGCCCCGTATCCATTAAAAGTGTTTCCAGTTCTTTTCGTGTAATTCGATTGTCGTTTATAAAGTATTGACTTTGACCGTCTCGATAAAGTTTGCGGGCAATTTTTACTTCATCAATTTCTAATGGGAGAAGTTTATCTTTATTATCAATGACTAAGTGAACATAGGCGTAGCCTGATGGTTTTTTTTCTTCTGTGCCGGAAAATATAACATCTTCCATCTTATCGCCCCGCATGGCACGAACGGATTTTTCACCCATCACCCATTTAACAGCATCTAAGATATTGGATTTTCCACACCCATTCGGACCTACAATCGATGTAAAAGACGTGTTAAAGTCAATTTTTGTTTTGGATGCGAACGATTTAAAACCTAATATTTCTAATTCTTTTATAACCATATTACCAACATTGCAGAATGTTCTTGCCCGATAATGTTCGTTCGCGTGGCATGGTATATGCCGAGTTCAGAAATTATTATTACGGGCGAGAAAGCCGAATACACTCTAAAGTCTATAGATGGGCAATATTCCATCAGCTTTCGCGATGAAAAGAAAAATAAGCAACGACCTGTAAATAGTGCAAGAGATCCTAAAAGAGAGTCGGACCGTCTTCTCGGTTCTTTTTGCCTGAAAGAGGGGCTTATTGCGCTTGTTCAAGGTGGAGCGGCTCTTAATTCGCTTGAGACACTGGTACACCAGAAAAAACAACATGGTGGGTTAATTATAGCGGTAGAAAGTGACAATATGTTGGCTAAAACCCTGCAAAATGAATTTCCGTCTATTTTTTCTCAGGTATTATTTATTTATCCGGAATGTGGTTTTGATATAAATGATGTTTTAGAAGAAATTGAAATAGAAAATGTAGCCGGATATCGCTCTTTTTCACTGCAAGGCTCCGTGCAAATGGACAACCAGTATTATTCGAGTGTGTTTGCAGATTTTAATAAAAGTTTTTCTTCGAGAGTTTCAGATCTGTTGACTCGAATTGAATTTGAACCCAGGTGGATAACCAACGCTCTGGTCAATTCAGGTAGAATAAAAAATGCAATATTTGCCAATCAGGTTTTCGGGTCGGGGAAGGGGTATCATGCGGCTCTAATTTCATCAGGACCGAGTTTACGAAGTTCTATAGATGTATTAAAACAAAACCGTGATAACTTTTTTGTGGCGGTGGTAGATTCTGCCTACAGGGTTTTACTGCGTCATGGCATAACTCCCGATTTAGTTTTTAGTCTCGATTCTCAGGGATATACGTTGCGACACATCTGTGGATTACCACAGGGGAATAAAGGTCAACCTCCGTTTTTATATGCCGACCTGGTTTCTAACCCGCAGCTTCTTTACCGGTGGAAGGGACCGCTTATACTCGGAACTACTGCTCAGTATTCTGGTGAGCGTCGCGTAGTTACCCCCGGTTGTGACTACATTGAAGATAATCTAGACCTTCGTTTTGGTGACGTCCAGTCGGGTGGGTCGGTGGCCACCTCTTTGTTCGATCTATTACGCACAATGGAATTTGACTCGATTACTTTATTCGGGCAAGACCTTGCGTTTACACATCGTGAAATTCATACCATGGGAACCCACCATACCGATCTATGGCTTTCGAAAAATACAGACAGGTTAAACTCGCTGGAAAATATTAGCCACAAGGTAATGCGGAAACGAAAGATACACTGGGAAAAGTCCAACGCGGGTGAAGAGATACCGGTGGATTATGTTCTATCGTTATATCGTCATTGGTTTGAAAAGGCGATTGAAAAATTATCGATTCCGGTTTACATGGCTTCTGATCTGGGCGCAAAAGTAGAAGGTACGATTATGGGTATTCCCGATATAAAAAGTAAATCTGTAGAGGTAATAAAAAAGTTGGTTCGTATTTCCGAAAAATCGCATGAAACTAAAAATAAAACTGAAAATCGGGCCCTTGATTTGTTTAATTCCATATTAAAGTCACAATATAATGCCGGACTTATAAAAACATTTTCTTTTTTACATAAAATTGGAAGGAAATTAATTATAAAGCAAAATAGAGAGAGTGTTTCTGCCGCTGAGCAGACAATGGATTATGAAAAAGAGATAGAACAAGAAAGAGAAGTTTTCTGGGGTCGTTTACAAAAGAAAATTAAAATATATAAAGCAAAGGCGCAGTTTTAAACCG
>JBEQLE010000007.1:0-80989 GCA_040326155.1 Leptospirales bacterium
CCCCTAGCTTCATAAGTTTTGATTAAAAATAAAAACTTATGAAGCTACCCCCCGATTCCATATGGAAGAAAGAGTCTGAGCATTTATGATATTAGACGATACGACAAAACCTGGATATATGATAGTGAAAACTTCAAACGATGTCGGCCTGGCCGCCCGGTCGTTTTCGGTCGCATTCCGCGCTACGGACCCTACTCTATGTGGCGCCGTAGCGCCACCCTTTACTATTCGAAAAAACTGCGTTTGTAGTCGGCCATATCTTGTTTAAATTTATTTTTTATCAATCTTGACATGTGAATTTAGATTATAAATACAGACTAATTCGTAGAATTATATTCAAATGGTTTCGAGTCCCAAAATACTAATAAAACATGCCGCTTGCCAAAGCGTCCATAAAACTATACACTACTAACACTACTAAAGAAGAAATGCATCCATCAAGCTATGGTCACCCAGGAAAAATAGGACTATATTAAATACCGGTCAAGTTTTCAGGCTAATGAAGCGAGCGACCCAATAGAGATCTATCCGAATTGTAAACTATCAGCGCTACGCCATTTGCTTGCACTTAAAGCCTGCATAAAGAATTGTCGATACATCATGGTACTCAGGTTCTTCGGAACCCTCGCAACAAGAACTTAAGGTTATTGAACTTTTTTCCAGCCTGATTTTACGAAAGTAAATCAATATAGAGTTCAATGATAATATTTTCAACCTATGCTACTATTTACTCATTCCCGGCCACCGGGAAATTTTAATATTGATTCTAAATATTAACAATACGGTTTTATTCTGCTGAAAATATAAAGTTTTTTTTAGTTAGTAAAGAAATAAACTGATACGAAATAAATAAAATTCTCGGAAGTAAGAATAGATCATTGACAAATGAATTAAAAAAATAAAGAATACCTGACTTAAGATTATTCATTTATTGAAAATGTGATAATTAAAGTAATCTTATTAATCATTGTGTGGAGTAAAAATGCAAATTCCCGGGTACCAAATTAAAGAAACAATTTTCAAAGGTAGATCCTCGTCCATCGTTCGCGCTCTAAGAGAACATGACAAAGAAACAGTTATCCTGCGCATGATGGATACTGATTACCCGCCACCTATAGAAATTGCGCGTTTTAAGCGTGAGTATGAACTTTTAAAAGACCTGAACATCAAAGGAGTAATTAAATTTTACTCTTACGAGGAGATTAAAAATTCCCCCTTGATCGTTATGGAAGATTTTGGCGGTCAACCGCTAAATCAGGTGATGAGCGAAAACAAAGTTAAGACCGAAACGAAAATTAAAATCGCCGCCAACATTGCGGGCATTTTAGGCGATATACATAAAGCCGGAATAATCCACAAAGACATCAACCCGAATAACATTTTAATGAATCCGAAAGACGGAACAATAAAAATTATAGACTTTGAAATATCTACGATTTTATCATATGAAAACCAGCAACTACAAAATCCCGATAAACTTGAAGGAACACTGGGGTATATTTCACCGGAACAAACAGGTCGAATGAATCGGCCGATCGATTACCGTTCAGATATATATTCGTTAGGAATTACTTTTTACGAAATGTTTTGCGGCGAACGTCCTTTTACCGCTAAAGACAGTATTGAACTGGTCCACTTGCATATGGCAAAAATCCCCGAAACACTTACGCAAAAGAATCCTGAAATTCCGGCCGCTATTTCCGATATCGTTGGCAAAATGATGGAAAAGAATGCCGAAGATCGCTATAAAAGCTCTCACGCAGTAAAATCCGATTTGCAAAAAGTTCTGTCTGCATTGGCAGAGAGTACGTCACTCGATGGTTTTATAGCTGGTGAAAACGACTTTTCCGAACGTTTTCAAATTCCGGCAAAACTTTATGGCCGCGAAAATGAAATTACCACATTGCTTGAAGCTTATGAAAGAGTTTGCGAAGGTAATATCGAAATTATGCTGGTCTACGGCTATTCCGGCGTTGGGAAATCGGCCTTAATTAACGAAGTTCATAAGCCAATTACAGAACACCGGGGGTATTTTATTTCAGGTAAATTCGACCAATACAAACGTAATATACCCTACTCTTCTTTAATAAGCGCATTTCAAGATCTCATAAGACAGTTGCTCACCGAAAGCGATGAACAAGTTGCAGTATGGAAAAACAAACTATTAACCTCGCTTGAATCAAGCGCACAGGTGATTATTGACGTTATACCGGAACTAGAGCACATCATCGGGCCGCAACGCGAAGTTGCCGCACTAGGTCCGCTGGAAGCTCAAAACAGGTTTAATTTATATTTTCGTAATTTCGTTCAAGTATTTACAAGAAAAGAGCACCCCCTTTCTCTATTTTTAGACGACTTGCAATGGGCCGACGCCGCCTCTTTAACTCTTATTGAAAGCTTAAGCACCGATTCGAGCGGAAAATACTTTTTTATCATTGGTGCTTACCGAGACAACGAAGTCGATGGTTCTCACCCACTAATGCTTATGCTCGACAGAGCTAAAAAAGAAAAAGTTGCAATTCAGAAAATCGCTTTGAAACCGCTTAACGAAGAAGTACTCAGCCAAATCGTCGCTGAAACTTTTTCATGCACCAACGATAAAGCGCAACCATTGACAGAAATAGTCCATAAAAAAACAAACGGCAATCCGTTTTTTATAAACCAACTTTTAAAAGATTTGTACGAATCAAAGCTTGCCACTTACGACCTGGATAAACACCAGTGGAAATGGGATCTTCAAAAAATCGGTGAAATGAAGATGTCCGACAATGTCATTAACTTAATGGTTAAAAAGATTCAAAAACTTCCCGAGAATACGCAAAAACAGATGCAACTAGCCGCTTGTATTGGAAACCAATTCAAATTAAGTGACCTTGCCCATGTCTGCCGTGAATCCGAAGATGAACTGGCGCAAAGTCTCGAAGAAGCTTTGTGGGAAGAGCTTATATTGCCGATCGGCGACTCTTACAAGTTCGCCTCTTCAATGGTGGGCGGTTCAAAAAAGAAAAGTTCCAGTTTCATAATAGAATATAAATTTTTACACGACCGAGTGCAACAAGCCGCTTATGATATGCTTGGGTCCATTGAAAAGTCTGAAGCCCACTTTAAAATTGGAAACCTGCTTTTGGAAAACACCCCTCAAACACAATTATCCGACCATATATTTGACATAGTCAACCAGTTCAACCAGGCATTAGAACTCGTTCAAGAGCCGGAAAAACGCACCCTCTTGGCTGATTTAAACCTTCAAGCGGGAAGAAAAGCCAAAAACTCCATAGCATACGAACCGGCTTTAAAATACATAATAACCGCACAAGAAATAATGGATGATACCCTAAAAAAAGAAAATCCCCGCCTATGGTTTCAATTAGTGGTCGAAAGAGCCGAAACTGAACACCTTTGCGGAAATAGTGAAAACGCCGAAAAACATTTTAGCGAGGCGTTAAAAATTACGACTTCTCGTGATGAAAAAGCGGGAGTTTACGAGAAAATTATACACTTTTATACTAATATTGGAAATTTCAAATCAGCATACCAGGCTGGTAGAAAAGCCGTGAAACTTTTCGGGGTTAGTTTGCCGGCCGGGTTTATTCCACCTTTGTTTGCAATAGATTTATTGAAAGCGAAAATTAAACTGAGTGGAAGAAAAGTTGAACAGCTACTCGACCTTGCAATATGCAAAGACGAAGAAAAAAGAACTGCCATGCGCTTAATCGCCGCAATATTAAAAGCCACGTATCAAATAAGGCCCGAACTTTGTATTCATAATGCTATAAAGGCCGTTAATTTAAGCCTGAAATATGGTAACATTGAAGACAACGCAGTCTCGTATGTTGTCTTCGGAGGAATCTTTTTAGGGGGGGTTCTTGGCAACCGACAAACCGGTTACGAATTTGGCAAGCTAGCTTTAGCCATGAATGATAAATTCGACAATTTAAGCCAAAGAAGCGAAGTCAATTTTGTGTCGGCATATTTTACCAACTTTTGGATGAGACCGGCGATCGAAACAGAAAAGTATTACAAAGCGGCTTATGAAAACGGATTACAAACCGGAGACTTCTTCCATGTATCTTGCGCCGCATGCACTCTGGTAATGAGCCAGTTTATTCGCGGAGTCAACCTCGACGAAGTAAAAAGAATCGGGACCGACTATCATAATTTTATGAATCGAATAGACAGCCGCGAAGCGAAAGGAGCGATTCAGGCCACGCTTAGCGCGATTGACAACTTAAAAGGCAATACAAATAGCCCGATTTCTTTTTCAAGCGGCGATATAAAAGAAGATGAGTATATCGATGAGATTAAAAAGTTCATTTCTTTACACTTTACACATTTCTATTATGTCAACAAAATGTTATCTTTGTTTCTTTGGGGAAAATACACCGAAGCTCTTGAAACCGCAACCGAGTCAGAAAAATATTTAAAATATTCCATTGCCATGCTTCATACGGTAGAACACCATTTTTTACATGCCTTGATCTTATCGGCTTTGTATACGCAAACCGGCAAGAAAAAACATCTCAATAAAATTAAAAAAATCCATAAAAAAATCGGGAAATGGGCCAAAGCTAACCGCGATAATTTTGAACACCAGGACCTGATTATACAGGCTGAACTTTCGAAACACAATGGCGGCGGCTGGAAAACCGTGGAGCTCTACGAAAAAGCGGCAAAATCGGCGAATGAAAACGGGTTTATTCAAAAAGCGGCCATTGCCAACGAGCTGGCTGGACGCTATATGATTTCGCAAAAGATGAGAAAAGGAGCGAAAGGATATTTGAGCGACGCCTACCATGCTTACATGAACTGGGGCGCCAGCGCAGTTGCAAACAAATTAGCCAAAGAGTTCCCTTGGGCTACCGAGAACGCCTCACACGGTAAAGGCCTCAACCACCTGAGCACCACAGTAATGGATGATGCCACAACAGTTACCGCTTCGTATTCATCGGGTACAAGCGACAGCACGTCAAAATCAATACTCGACATAGACACCGTAGTAAAATCAACCCAGGCGATATCGGGCGAGATTAAATTATCGTCTCTACTGGAAAAATTAATGGAAATTATTATAGAAAATGCGGGGGCTGAAAAAGGGTATTTTATTGTTCATGAAAAACAAAAGTATCTCATTGAAGCTGAGGGTTCGGTAAACTCGAAAGAGGTTAAAACTCTGCAAAGTCTGCCTATTGAAGAGGGCAACAAAGTAGCCGCCAGCGTTATCCAATATGTCGCAAGAACCAGTGAGCCTGTGCTGTTAGCCAACGCGGCAACAAATCGCCAATTTGGCAATGATCCCTCTATAAAAGAGAACCAAACTAAATCGCTCTTGTGTTCGCCGATCATTCACCAGGGTAAAACGGTGGGAATTATTTACCTGGAAAACAACCTGGCCACAGGGACTTTCACTGAAAAACGGCTCGATATGTTAAAGATGATTTCGGCGCAAGCAGCTATCTCTTTAGAAAACGCCCGCCATTACGATAACCTTGAACACAAGGTAGAAGAAAGAACACGCGATCTGGCCAAAGAGCGGGAAAAAAGTGATAAATTGTTAGAAAATATTCTACCGCGAGAGATTGCCATTGAATTAAAATACAATGGTAAAGTCGAACCGCAACTTTACCGGTCCGCAACGATTATGTTCACCGACTTTAAAGGGTTTACCCAAAAAGCCGGTATGCTCTCGCCGGAAGAACTTTTACACGAGCTAGACACCCGCTTTACCCGTTTTGATGAAATCTGCGACGAACACGGCCTTGAAAAACTAAAAACCATCGGGGACGCTTACATGTGCGCAGGTGGCCTACCCAACGTAAATTATACCCACATTGTCGATATGTGCTTAGGGGCTATGCAAATACAAGATTATATGTTTAGTAAAGCCCAAAATGTAGACGATTTCGATGTATGGGAACTGCGTATTGGTATTCACACCGGCCCGGTAATGGCCGGGGTTATTGGGCAAAACAAGTTTACGTACGATGTATGGGGAGACACAGTAAACGTCTCAGCTCGTTTAGAATCTTCAGGCGAACCGGGGAAAATTAACATTTCGGCGGATGTATACGAGTTAGTAAAAAAATACTTTGAATGCACCGATCGTGGCGAAATAGAAGCCCGCGGAAAAGGGAAAATTAAAATGTTTTTCTTAAATCGCCTTAAGCCTGAATATGCCACCGACGAAAAGGGGCTGGTTGCAAACGAAATATTGCGCGATGAATTTGAAAAAGAGTTTAAAGCACATCTGAAGTCAAAAAAATAAAAAGAGGATTTCTACATAGTTTGAAGCGCGGACCAGAAGTCGGCCCGTGCTTCAAATATACTCGATGAAATTCTGAAATTATTTTCCGGTCTCTTGTTTAATAAAATCTTTAATCAAGTTAACTTTACCTGGAGACATGGTTCTGGTGATCGGCATGTTATACGTAGACCAGAACATCTTTACTTCATCCGTTGGGTTGTCTCCCGGTTTTGGCGGTTTACCGGTAGCGCCCGGGTCCCCGAGTCTCTCTAAAATCGGGCTCGACGCGTATTCGCCGGCTACGGAACTCGCAGCATCCAGCGGAATGATTTTCGTCATTGCCGGAAAGAGTATGTTGTAATATCGCAACGCGTGAGCATATACATCATCCCACTTTATCGAGCTGGTATCGTATCCTTTATCATCAAAAACTCGAATGCTGCTGTAGTTATTGCCGGCCCAGGCAGGGACTCCCTGTCCTTGCTCGATATCATCGAGTTGAATGTTTATTAAAGCAACTCCCATTTTTGCCGTGTCAAACGAGATCGAATAGGGCGCAGTATAACCCTCACCTGCCGGAATCGTAACCGAAGAGTCCATCTTAAGACGATCATCCACATTCCCACCCGTTTGGCTTCCCCCGTCAATACAGTAATCACCTAAATGTCTCGGTTCGGTCGTTTGGTTGGTCCTGAATTCATTTATCTTCCCAGCACAAGTGCTGTCGCCTTTTATCTGTATTATGTTTTTATATTCTTTCAAATACAGGGTTACCGGTTTCGTGGTAGGGCCGCCTCGTTCATAGACTTTTACATCTAAGCTCAAGTCGGTTTGCCCCAGAATAGTATACATCGCTCTATCGTCGGTAACTACCCTGATTACATCTTCTTGAGCCAAAGGACGGCTCGGTTTGTCTTGCACCGAAGGAATAGGATCCGATGGTTTATCTTGTTGGTCGCGATAGCCGTTAACAGGATCGTTCTGCTTAGCCCGAATAACCAGGTTACCACGCTGTATTGCTTCAAGCAAGGTAGAAGCGACACTACCGCCGCTTGCCTGCGGGTTAAACGAAATATCTACGATTCCACCAAAATTTTCGTATGTTCCATAGTGGTTTAGTCCATAGTCTATATCGCCAACGGAGACTGATTTTGTTGAATCATCGGGGTCGACAACCGCCAGCTCAAGAGCGCCTATATCAGCCCTGTTTTGTTTTTTGTCAAAACCTATTAAATTGTTTTGCTGATTCGTTACACTTGGACCAGTAGGGTTACGAAACCCTTCTTTTGCAAAAGACTCTACCGTATCGAGTGAGATCACTTTATTATCAGTTTGAACCAACGCGACGGCGTTACCGATCAACGTGGGGGCGGGACCGCCAACGGTAGGGGCTCCCGTGGAACTATTCGGTGCATAGGGCAGTTCAGTCCCTGGTGTCAATTGCAAAGGTGTACCATCGCTGGGTTTCCAATACGTATACGGCCGAGGATAATTCGTAATCAACTTTCTGCCAAAAGTTTCCGTTTCCGGTTCGTTGGCATAGTGAACGCCAATGGTCCCCACAGTGTAACCATAAGCCGGGTTTGGCGGCCATTGACCGCTATCTTTATAAACTTCTTTTAAAGCGGTATCGGTGATAGAAGGTTCCGTCTCCATGATTCGAAACCTGATCACCAGACCCGCACTTGCTTTCGCCTGGGTCAGCAAATTTTTAAGCCCTGGCGAGGTAGAACTCGAAGGTTCGGACAAAGCCGACGCCGGAATAACAAACTGCATAACACATCCAATGCTGGCAAAATTTTGTTCACCACTGTAAGGATTCAGGGGATCCTTAGGATTATCGGGATTAGGTTCCGCTTTGGCCACCGTACTTTGGAAGTTCAACCAATTCTGGTACGCGCGCGTATCGTGAAAAAGCTGTAAAATATCCGATCCATCGGAATCCATAAACTGTATGCCACCTACGAAAATCTGCGTGGTAACCAGGCCGGTATGGTCTAAATCGACCATAACAGCCGAGCCCGCCCCACTCTTATCAGGGTTATCGCTTCCTGTAATGTTAAAATATTTTCCGATTATACTATCGTCCGAAGCTGAAGTGACCTGCGAGCCGTCTTCATTAATGACAGAGGTTATCCGGGTGTTTAAAAAACTGGTTTTATGATCGCCGGCAAGGTTCCAACCCGACAAAGGAAAATCATTTTTCCCCGCCGGGTCGTCAAAATTTTGCATAACTTCGGTCGTACGCATATACTCCAAAGCTTCTTTGTCGTCTTTATCGGCAAGATCTTTGCCGAAATCGTCGGTTTCACGATTGACCACAGTCGGCATAACATCGTCATTATTTGTCGTACATGGGTTACACGAAATAACTCCACTAAAATTTATTCTGGGATAATTTAAAATACTCATATTATTTCTCCTTTTATTTTTTACGTATTCATTTTATGTACACTCCCGTGTACACATTCAAGCCTATGGAATTTCTCACTCTTTACAGCTTGCTGAAACCGGCCATCTGTTATTCCATGGAAAATCTTTCGGGTCGGGACATGCCTGGGCAAACATAAAGCTGTAATCGGCACCGATAGCCCTCATCTTTGTTTTTGCAGTCTGGTGGCAAGCCACACAACTGCTGTCTTGCTCTTTTAAATATGTCTCCATCGTTGTATTGGCAGAAGATGGCGGTTCTATCGTTCCAGGGTCACCAACGGCGATATAACGAGTCCACTGGGTTTCCACCAGTTCGTAATATTGCCAGGGGTTGTCTTTGCCAAAGGCAAGCATCAATTCTTTCCAGGCGACATTAAGTGGTTTAGCTTCCGCCCCGATATCAATCACGCGAATAACTTCGGTAGGGTCATACGCTGGCCGACCGTCTTCCGTACTCTGGTTGTACTTACAATCTTTTGTAGTATAACAATCCTTATTGAACAATGTGTAGGGTCCCGCATGATTCGGGTCTTTGCCGGGTTCGGTGGTGCTTTTCCACGGGGGAACGTTATCGACATGTTCGTAAGTAGCCCATATCCACTGGTCTCTTCCGTTTGCTTTTACTTTACGAATAAAGTGAAGACCGATCAGACCCAGGTTTTGCACTTTACAAGAAGCGGGTACATCGTCCAGTTCTGGTGTATATACAACACTCTCTCGTGTAAAAAAACGGCTTTTGTCGGGTGAAGCCGAAGAACCGTTTAAAACAACCCAGGAAGCTTTCATTTCCATAGAACCGTGTGGAAAGTTCGCTGCGGACATTTTTTTCTGGTTTTCGATATTCCAGCCCTTGGTTTTCATGATATAATCATATACATTTTTATCAAACGTTATCGAATAATGAATAATAGTCTTATTCTGAGCTGTTACGGAATATCCCACTGCCTGGTTATAACGGTCCACTGGCGCAACTCCGGCGGCTTTTGCATCGAGATATATTAACGTTTTACCTTCCTGAACAGCGGCTTCGCACAACGGCGGCAATGAAGGATTACCATTATCCGCCCATGAAGCTGGTTTTTTACCATCCGGCCAAAACATTTCGTTTGGCCCTTTCCATGTTTCCCAGACTACCGGCAAGTACTGACCATCGCTTCTTTGTCCGATAATGGCGTTATTACAATCAGGTACACCGCGATCACCTTTTGTGTTTGGCCAGATTAGCGCCGCAAAAAGTTGCAAAGCCCAGTTGTCCATATCTGTCTGCGTGGGTGTATCCGGTAGATCACCCGGCGGTTGACACATTTGAGCCCGAACTGGATTGATCGACAATCCATCTTGTTTAATTATTTTTTTCGCTTCCGCTTCGTCATATTTTGGTTTACAATTTGTAAGTACGAATACTGCCGCAAAAAGTACAACTGCTGTTAACTTTTTCATAATAATATTATTTTTATTCATTTTCTTCTCCTTCCTTCTAGTTTTTCAAAATTTTTATTTCTGCCATTGCCGTTTTTTACTTATTTTCCAAGACCAATCAATTTTACACCAGTTAAATGCGTAAGATTTTAATACAATGATATTATCATAATTAATACATTATTTATTTTGGCAAGACATTTTTGTTTTTATATAAACAGCCAAAAGTATCAAGGTTGCAATTAACTTTGTCTTTCCTTCTTTCTTGTGGTATAGTGGACAGCTTTGAGAGCGGCAAAACCCAATCCCGGTATAACGAAAGCAATCAAGATAGGAATTTCCAGACCGCCGCCATTTTGTGAATAAGATCCAGCCCAGGCATAAACAATGGAGATCGGCAATAGACCGGCAATGGACGCTAAAAGGAACCGACGAAAACTCATATCGCTTAGGCCGGCAAGACAGCTGATAACTTCTGTCAACATTGGCACCGAACGACTCAGTAAAATTGCCCAAATGCCGTAAGATTCAAAGAATTTCTCTATGCGGGCGGTGTCCTTGTCTCCTACGACCTTGTGAAAAACTTTGTTTCCAAAACGGCGGGTGAGGTAAAAACCCAAAACCGCCGAGCCAAGTCCGCCAATGACATTAACAACAGCAGCCAGAGTAAAGCCAAGAAGATGACCCAGAAGGGTCATTACTACGCTCGAAGGCACAGGTAGAAACAAATCGGAGGTGAGAAGTAAAACCGCAGAGAGCGAGAGCTTCCAGACACCGCCTTTAGCGCCCAAGATGTCTTCCAAAAAATCGGAAACATATTTTTCATCGGTATAGCCCATTGATTCAAAAATGATAAAAGAGAAGCTAAAAAGGAAAAAAAGTCCGACGGCTATCGATATAAACGTTTTCATAAAATAATTAGTCCTGAAGAGTTTAGAACTTAATACGTTTATAAATATTACAAATGATTTTACAACTAAAAAAATATTTTTTCATGCTTTTATAAATATAATAATTAGTGGTTGCCGATTTCAATACATAATATTAGACTCAACCAATGAACGCAATAAAAGAATCGATTCAAAAAGATATTCTGATTGTTGGTGGCGGAATCGGAGGTTTGACCCTGGCTGCCGACCTGGAGAAACGAGGTGTCTCGTATGCACTCTTTGAAAGTTCTCACGAAATCGATAAGAACGGCGGCGGGGGGTTAAAACTCTGGCCCAACGCGCTACGGGCGTTTCGAGAAGTCGGCGCCTTTGAAGCTTTAGTCGAAAGAGGGTCTGTAATAAAAAGCGGAATCGTAAAAACCGATACTGGAGAAGATCTCGCCCGTATCCCTTTGGGACTGATCGGCGAAAAGATAAACTACCCTGTTTTAAGTTTACCACGCAGCGAAATACTATTTGCCCTGCGTGAAAAAACCTCTGACAATAACATCCATTATAATAGAAAAGTTGTTAAAGTCGAAGCGCTTGAAGACCGCGTGGAAATTGAATTTAGCGACGGGACCAACGCCATGGGCAAGGTCCTGATTGGAGCCGACGGTGCCAGGTCTCAAATACGAAAAAAACTATTTCCCGAAAGAGAACTGGTCTATGCAGGCAGAATCTCTTGGCGTGGCCTGTTAAGCGTCGAAAAAGGCCAAGCCCCCTGCCCTGATGAGGAAAACTGGGAGTATTTTGGACGGGGAAAACGCTTCGGGTATGCCCACATGGGGCCGGGCAAAATGGGGTGGTACGCCCCCATTAACAACGATGAAACATTTGCGCCGGAAGACGTAAAAAAGTACCTTCTATCTGAATTTAAAAACTGGCCAACAGACGTGCAAGAACTTATACAAAAGACAAACCCCGACCAAATTATCCGTTCACCAATACGATACCGGCAATTCGACGAAGCCTGGGGAAAAGGCAGGGTGACACTCCTGGGCGACGCGGCCCATGCCATGACACCGGATCTGGCGCAAGGAGCCTGCATGGCCATTGAAGATGGAGCAGTTTTAGGCGATTGCCTGCAAAGAAAAGGAGCTACACAAGACGCTCTGCGAGAATATGAAAAACTGCGCATACCCCGTGTACGAAACGTCGCCAACAAATCGATGCAAATAGGTAAAATGAGCAATAAGAGCGGAGCGCTTGCTTTCTGGGCCACAAAAAAAATGTGGAAGTGGATGCCCGCGAAAGTGGCGATAAAACCTATCGAAAAAATAGTTCGATACGACTTTAGAGCCGATAAAACATTCTCTATAAAAGAATAAACAGTTTGACGCGATTTTTAATTTTCTAATAATAGTAGATCTCTACCATTGTGAGTTTCAAAAAAATATGAATCAACAACAAATGAACCACTCCACCGTTTACGCTACTGTGTTACATAATATAGATTCATTCATACCCGACTTCAAACTACAATTAACAAAACTATACGAAAGTTTCTCGGAGACTAAATTTCGTATTGCATTCTCCAGGCTACGCCGCGAACTTACCGACTCCATACCAGACCACAAAAATAGTGAAGTTCATCTCGAATTCACGAAAAAAGAGATCGATACTCTTACGCAAAGCGGATTCCCGTCGGCGGCAAGGCGTCCTTTGCACATTCACGCGCGCGTGGTCTATCTTCTGCACGCTGCCGAACAATTGGGACCGAAGGAAGCGCCCCGGTTTATTCACGAACTTTTTACCCGTTCGGATACCCCCGAGCAGTGTTCTATCTTGTGCGCGCTACCGCTATTTTCGAACCCGCAAGACTATTGTGACACCGCCGTATTGTCAACCCGAGGTTATATTCGCGAAGTCTACGACACAATTGCTCTGCAAAACCCCTACCCGGCCCGGTATTTTCCGGACTCTGTTTTTAACCAGATGGTTTTAAAAGCCTTTTTTATGGAAGCGCCTTTAAGCGAGATCGTCGATCTACAAGAACGAGTAAATGATGACTTACGGCGTATGGCGGAAGACTTCGTAAAAGAGCGCTCCGCTGCGAACCGTTCCGTACCGAATGAAATAAATTTAATTTTATAAAGGAGAACTCATGAAATACTTTGACCACCACATTCACATGTCGGCAAGAACTACCGACGATTACGAAGCTATGGCAAAGGCGAATATAACAGCCGTTATTGAACCCGCCTTCTGGCTCGGCCAACCCCGTACCCATGTCGCCACTTTTGAAGATTACTATTTATCGCTTATCGGGTGGGAACGTTTTCGCGCTCGCCAGTTTGGCATTGCCCACTTTTGTGTTTTGGGACTGAACCCGAAAGAGGCCAATAACCGACCTCTGGCAAAAGAGGTTCTCGAACTGCTTCCGCTTTACCTGGAAAAAGACGGAGTGGTTGGTGTAGGCGAAATCGGCCTGGACGACAACACACCCGAAGAGGAAAAAGCGTTTGAAGAACAACTTGAACTAGCCAAAGAACACAACCTGCCGGTCATTGTACATACACCGCACCGAGACAAAATACAAGGAACCCGTCGCAGCATCGAAATCGTGAAAGCCTCGGGGATACCCGTTGAGCAGGTGATTATTGACCACAATATTGAAGACACCACAGCGATTGCGCTCGACTCGGGATGCTGGGCCGGCCATACGATCTACCCTTCGACGAAAATGGACGAAGTTCGAATGGCGAAACTGGTAAAAAAATACGGAAGTGAACGAATTACCATTAACAGCTCTGCCGATTGGGGAGTCAGCGATCCGTTAAAAGTTCCCAAGACAGCCCAGGTCATGCGCGAGGAAGGGATAACCGAAGAGACGATTCAAAAAATTGTATGGGACAACCCGGTGGAATTTTTTTCTCAAAGTGGTAAACTCGATATGGAAATGATATCGGAACGCCCCCTTGTCGACCAATCCATATTGTGGCAGGGCAATTCAGTTTTACGCGGCCAAAAACCAAATATAGATAACAAAATCGAGAATCAAAACGACGACTCCGCATGAACCGCTTGCTTGTCATTGACATCCCCGGTCTGGCCAAAGATCACCTGGAACATATGCCCCATTTATCGAAATTGGCAAACAGTGGTTCTATACGAACTCTGGAAGTGAAACCGCCCGCCGTAACCTGCTCCGTTCAATCGACATTTTTAACCGGAAAAACGCCTGCTGAACACGGTGTTGTTGCCAATGGGTGGTTTTTTCGCGACACAAACGAGGTCTCTTTCTGGCATCAATCGAACGCTCTGGTTTCGGGCGAAAAAGTCTGGGAAGCCGCTCGTAAAAAAGATTCATCTTTTACCTGCGCCAATATGTTTTGGTGGTTTAACATGTATTCGAGCGTTGACTACTCGGTTACCCCCCGCCCGATCTACGCCGCCGATGGACGAAAAATTCCCGATTGCTACACTGAACCGTCGCAACTGCGAAACGAATTAACCAACCGCTTTGGCGCGTTCCCGCTTTTTAAATTCTGGGGACCGGCCGCCGACATCGACTCGACCCGCTGGATACGAAAAGCCGCTCAGTATGTGATGGAAAAATACGATCCGACTTTGACTCTGGTCTACCTGCCCCACCTGGATTACAATTTACAACGCCTCGGGCCAAATAACCCGGCGATTCTACAAGATCTGCAAGCGGTCGATGACGAGTGCTCTTTTTTAATAGAAGAGGCGCAAAAAAAAGGGCAACAACTGCTCGTGCTTTCCGAATACACAATTACAGAGACAACCAGGCCGATTCATATAAACCGTGTTTTAAGAAAAAAGGGCAGAGAGAGAGGGTGGCTCAGAGTAAGAGAGGAACAAGGCCGCGAGATGGCCGATGTTGGGGCTTCCTCCGCTTTTGCCGTTTGTGATCACCAGATTGCCCATATCTATGTTCCCGACTCTAAACTTCTTGACGAAGTAAAAAAAACCGTAGAGGCGATTCCCGGAGTCGAACGCGTACTCGATAAAAAAGCCCAAAAAAAAGAGGGGCTTGACCATGAACGCTCGGGGGAACTTGTTGCGTTGAGTCAACCCGACAGCTGGTTCACCTATTACTATTGGCTCGACGATAAAAAAGCCCCGGACTATGCCCGCACCGTCGACATACATCGCAAACCGGGTTATGACCCTGTAGAGCTTTTTATAGACCCGAAAATTCGCTTCCCGATGTTATCGATTGCATGGCGTATACTAAAGAAGAAACTGGGTTTTCGTACTCTAATGGATGTCATCTCTCTGGACGCTACTTTAGTGCGCGGATCACACGGGCGAGTTGCCGATTCGCCAGAGAAATCCCCGGTAATTATTTCGTCTGAAAAAAACACTTTTTCTTCGAAACCAGATCATGAAAAGATACACGCGACAAAAGTAAAATCACTTATGTTAAAAATGATCTTTAGTAAATTGCCTTTTCTCGATAAAACCGGCTTTTAACAGTTTTGCTAAAACTTCACGCGCTGAGTATGGCATCGCTAATCGTTACTTTGGAAAAATATGATTCTGATTCTTTAGGTACAGTTTCCTTGTTAGCTAATTTCTCTGCGATCCAGCCCTGGATTAATTCAATGGCGGCTTTTTTAGCACCTTCAATTCCTTTGCCGTGGGTGGTCAAATCGAGAGCCGGAATATGTGTATAATAATATTCTTCGGGCAGAGAATCATCCGTAATTTTTTCAATTAGAATTGAGTAATCCATGATCTGAATATACTATAAGGCTTCAAATTGACAACTTTTTTATTATACTGCTTCCATATCCCGGTTTGTCGCACTGGTGCGACATTTCTACCCAACCCATCGCCTCAAAAAACGGGTCCAGGAATTCTCGTCGGAGTTTCGTCTCGTTGTACTTACTTGATTTATAAGCGCCGCTATGTTCGTCAAATTTATCGATAAGTTCTCGAATTGGTTCAGGTAAGGACACATGAAAAATTTTATCAATACCTCTGTGTTATTATTACCTTGTTTAGCGATCTTCTCAATTTTCCGGTAAAGCTCTGCCTGGTTTCTCAGCAGTTCACTGGTTATGACAAAAACTCGCAGAATTTGAATATTCACCTCAATGGCTTGCGAACGGGTAAAACAGAATCTAACATAACTTTCACGTCACGAATTACAAATATTTTTCTTCTTTCAAAATTAGAATTCAAACTTGCTGTTATTTGAAATTATATAATTCAGTTTAATTTTTTGGGAAGGTATAAAAATATACATCCTTTTTAAATCACTTGAAATTCTTACCTGGATGTTGCGTAAACTTTCTTTAGGATTGCCTAACCAGTTCTGCTCGGAATATATATAAAGACCGGGTTTTAACGGTATTCGGGTTATGGTCATGTTACCGCCAGGCATTATTCCGAGGTAATTTAAAATACGATTCCCACAGAAGGAATCTTCTTTCCATTTTTTTATACTGTCTATTTTAGCAGCGGTTTCGTTGTCAGGTTTATATAATTCTTTTAATTGAAAGACATGCCCCTCAACTAAACCATTTTCATTATAAATAGCAATATTGTCTTCTCCCATAGTTCGCAAGTATACCGTTTTGGAAAATTTGAATATCTGCTTTGATACTTCTTGATTTTGCAATTTTTCTGATGGAATTAATGAAATTTCAAATACTTGATCTTGATAATGTTTACACGAAGTTCCAAATGCTACATGTTGTGGAATCAAAATCAATAAGCAAATACAAATATAAAACCTTAATTTTTTCATGATTGGCTCCTGATTCAGGAGTAAACTGCGTCACTCTTTAGATCTTGTAAAGAAGTAAAAGTTGGAAAAGATACACGCGACGAAAGTAAAATCGATTATGTTAAAGATGATTTTTAATAAAACAAAATCAAGTTCCCGGTATAAAATGCTGAAATAACAACGTTAAAAGAAACCCCGCCGCGCCTACTGCGACTGCATAACTCTGTCCATACAAAGCCAACACCAGAGCGTCGAGTAGACAGATACCGGCGATCATGACGGACACCGCTTGTGAAATTCCCACTTTCTCGGGTTTTCGTAGTTTTAAAAACGAGTAAACAACCACCGCTGCCAACGCCACCATCAGCGAAACAACACTGTAGACGTTTATGGCCCGAAAAATATGAATATCCATGAAAAGCAGAAAATAAAGCGCGAAGCACAAAGGAGTAAACAAAAAGAGAAGAGGCCACAGGTTTTTTACCTTCGAGAGGTTCTCTTGCCTGGCTATGTAACTTAAACCGATAATGTAACACCATAAAGCAAGCGGCGCCAACCATAGACCGGGTTGATGAAACAAAGTTACTTTCGTCAATGCAAATGCCACGCTGGCATAAACGAGCGCGCGACACAACCCCATCACCACCGGACCGAACCGATTCTTCTTGTGACGCATATCGTAAAAAACAATGGCTGCGCCAAGCAATAACGCAAACAGAGGGCCGACTAAAACAGAGCCATGAAAAAACGCCGTTAAAGAGAGGCCGAACATCCCCGAAATCAACAGGAGATAACCGACAATAAAAACAGTTTTTGCTGAAACTTTTCCCGAAGGAATCGGTCGCGACGGTTTTTCGACGGCATCGATATTTCGATCGTAGGCATCGTTTAGATACATACCGCCAATATATAATAAGGAGATTGAAAAACAGGCGACCAGCAATAGCGGCCAATCAGTCAGGGAAAAGGACAAAGACGCTGTTTTTCGACTAATTATGGCGGCGGCAAGTACGTTTGTCCAGACCGTGGGCAGGTTAGAAACGCGTCCCAATGTAAACGCTGTTTTCCAGATCATTTTTCCATCTCTTGTTTCGCCCAGAGAATCTCTTTTGCAATACTCTGTTCAATCGGCAGATTTTGAAGCCTGGCGGGCAATACATTCCAGGTGTAGGTTTCCACTTCAAAATGATCTGAAAGCGGAGTTCTCTTGTGCAGGGCCAGAATTTTCGACGTATAATGAGACGTTGTTTGCAGCGCGTTCCTATTCCCTTTTGCCTGGTAAAATAACGGAACATGGTAATGAACACGCCATGTCGCAGCTTCGGTTGATGAAATTTCAGAAGAGGCATTCTCAGATGCCAAAGCGTCTGGAAGATCTAAATATTGTTTCAAGACGCCTGTTTTTTTCAAGACGCCTGTTTTTTTCACGACGACCTGGTGTAGATAAACGGGGTCGATAAAATCGCGTATCGCCTCAAACTCAGTTCTATCGAATTCAAATTCTAGACCGGCGCTTAACTGAATTTTTCCAATTTGTATGTCCGAAGCCTGCAACGCTCGAATCGACTCTGTGGGGTCTTCAAACATCACCGCCATGTGACAACAGTCGAGGCAGATGCCCAGGTGTTCGCGAATGGTTTGCCGCGCCTGTTCAGATGAGATGCCTGACTCTTTTTGTATTTTTTCAATATGATTCGGCGTAAAAATATATTTTTGCATAAATTGAATACATTCTGCGGTTGTTTCTAACGCGCAGGCAGGTTCGGGTTCCAGAGTGAGCATTATAGAGCACCCGGTTTCTTCTTTCAGTTTTCGAAGCTCAATAACCATTTTTATTAAGTTTTGCGCTGCTTTGTCGAAATCTGTTTCGTTTTTAAAATCTTCGCGAAAACCCAGGGGAACACTACTAATTGAGCCATCCACTGTAGATATTTTCTTTGCGCCCGTATTATAAACAGGAACCATTTTGGCTAAAAGTCTGGCCAGATTAAGAGTGTAGTCGTAGCGCTCTTTTGTGCACCAATCGGGTCGATACACATTTTCTTTAATTTTTTGCCCGTGAAAAGCGCCATATGGAAAACCATTTAAAGTAAAAACATAGAGACCTTCTTCTTGTAAAAAAGACAAAAATGAATCGAGAACGCTTTGTTTACTTAAAGCATTTGCCGCAATAGCCGAAATTCGCAGGCCAAACCCGAAATTATCGTTCGGACTCACCCTTTTTTTCACCAGGGGAAGTTTTTCACGTAAATGGCGAAAATGCTCGTCCCACTCTTCGCCGGGGTGAATATTAGAACAATATCCCAGGTGAATATTCTCTACCAACAAATGATTTACCTTAACTACCCTCGTGAATTGAATTGCCAACTTGAGAGATGGCAAGCGACATTGTCTCTTGTTCTATATGGTTCACTTCACAACTTTGACCTAAAGCTGTTAACAGAGTAATACTCAGCTCACCGCCTAAGTGCTCCCGAAAATCTTCAAGGCCCTGTAACAAATCTTCCAGGCTTTGCTCCACCAAAAGAAGGGGATGATGAAGCGGCAGTCCCAACTTTTTTAAAGTATGGTAAACTCTTAGCTCGTCTTTTTCGCTCAACATTCCCATTAAAACCGCATATCGATTGTCAATGACTATACCCATCGCCACAGCCTCCCCATGACGAATTTCAAACGAACTCAAGGTTTCCAGACGGTGGGCAATCCAATGACCAAAGTCCAGTGGACGGGAATTGCCCACCTCAAAAGGATCACCGTTTTGAGCGATATGCTCCATGTGAAGTTGCGCGCAGTGACGAATCATATGCGACGAAGCATTCGGGTCAAAACTACGCAACAAAGCGGCGCTCTCTTCCAGCCAGTAAAAAAAATTAACGTCACGTATAAGGGCGACTTTCAGAGCTTCGGATAAACCCGCAATTCGATCTCGGGGTGGCAATGTTGCTAAAAACGTAAAGTCGTTCAAAACCGCAAAAGGCGGCGCAAAAGTTCCCATAAGATTTTTAGTCCCAAAGGCGTTTATTCCATTTTTTACCCCCACCCCAGCATCATTCTGCGAAAGAACAGTCGTTGGAACTCTGACCAGACGAACACCCCGATGAAACAGAGCGGCGGCAAAGCCAACAAGATCGAGAATAGCCCCTCCCCCAATGGCAATTAAGTAAGAGTGACGGTCCATGGAGTTTTCGTGCAGCAAAGAGAGTATTTGCTTCAATCGTTCTGGACTGTTTTTCGCCGCTTCCCCTCCCGGTATCACCAAAGTAGCCATCAGGTCGATCTGATCGCGGTAACGTTCTGCATAATCCGACACTCTGGTTAACAATTCGGGGGTAGTTTTAGCGACACCCTCATCCAGGACAATTACACATTTCGATATTCCAGCATGCTTATCGTGTCGCCCCGCTTCCGATGACACCGCGTTTAAAATATTCGCAAACAAAGGGTCATCCACATCAAACAGCGAATGACAAAAACAGACTTTAAATTCATAAGCGACTTGAAACTTTTGTGTGTAGGTGAATGTGGTTTCAGTAAATCCGGTATTCATTTTCCCCTTCTAAACCATCAACAAGTGGTAATTATAATACGGATAAACATTTTGTCAAAGATTTACAGTATGAAAAACCGGTCTTTCAGAAGACTATTGCTTAAATCTCAGAAAACACTTTGTCGTCCAAGTCGAGGTTGAATTTAACCTTGATAAACTCGTTTCTTTTTAACATTTTGCCGTTTTTGTCATACTCTGTGCGCTGAAAAGGGAAGAACGTGCGAGGGTTGATCAGAAAGTGGGAGTATTTTATAGAGTTACTTTGTTCCGGGTCGCTGGAGGAAACAATAAAAAGGTATGCCTTTTTGCCTTTAAAGTCCACCACACCTTTATTTTCAAATGAATAAATATTGTTGGTTAACATTTTCTTGTGGGTCTTTATAAGATACCCCCAGTCGGCGTGTTCAATACCATATCCACGTAGATCATGCAGCTTTGCATCGGTAACATCAAGCTCTTCCATGGAAAAAAGTTTTTGCATAAACCGGGTAACTTTACCTCCGGCTCGCACCTTGACTTTACTTTTGTCTCCGTTGTGATCATAAAGCATGATCGTACCTTTATCTTTTCCACTTAGTATTTCCATGCGCACCTTGCCCGGATTTTTATAATAAAGGTGGTAAGTTTCTGACTGCTTGGAATTGCGTTTCGACGAATAAGAGTTACTGTACATCTCGTAGTCAACCAGTCTCGCAAACCTTTTTTCCATATTGCTAAGCATTTTTTTAAATGAAATCTTACTTGAACCCTCCGGCGAATGAATGCCAGCAAAGCCACCAGGAACAAATAAGAAAAGTATTAGAGTAAGATATTTTAGTTTCACAATGTTATTATACATTCTGTTCTGGCAACAGAAGTCCCTGATTTAACACACTATACACAAATTTCGATCTATTGTCAATATTAATTTTCAATTATACCAGACCGTTCACCAATGGTGCGCATAAGAAACTATGGCAAAGCTGTCTTCTCCCCGGGTTTTCGTTCGAAAAACCACGTACTTACCGTTCACCATATCCCAATCCTGTAAATCATGTTAATCCTGTCTACCCCTCTTAAACCACGAAAATACAAAAGCAAAGAAAAGAAAATTCGACAGGATTTACAGGATTGTGCATGATTAAAGATCCACACCTTGTTTTTTTCGGAAAAAACTTCAAACGTTAATCGAACGAAGCAAAATAAACCGGTATTCTGCAGTATATTGACGAGTTTTGTTAAAGATTCAACAACCAAAAAAACAAAAAGATTTTTAGTGGTCTTCTTGATCGGATTGGGGGGTGATGAAGGCTCTTCCCGAATGGGAAAGCCGGAGTCAGGGGGGTTTGTACTCAACACCAAGTGTAAAAAAACCGACCCCCCACCTGAACCACGTTTTTTGGCTGTGAAAAACTTCAAACTACAATCGAACGAAGCGATGCTCAAAAAACCGAAGGATTTTTTGAGCCACTAAAGAAATAAGTTGCCTATCTCGTTCGCTGACGCATTTTGGCTAAGTAGACATTATGGATAAAAAAATTTTAATAATCGAAGATGATGAAACCCAGCGTGAACTGATGGTACAGATGATCTCTCACCTCGGATATCAGGTGAAATCAGCTGGCACAGGAAAAGAAGGGCTTGATTTGCTCACAGCCGAGGAATTTGACCTCACAATGATCGACATTCACCTTCCTGACACATCTGGTTTTCAGGTGATGAACGATATTCAGACCGGATCAGCTCCGGCATCTAAAAATACCATTATATTGCTTATGAGCGTCGACACTTCTGATGAGAGCGCTATTTTAGGAATTTCTAGCGGAGCCGATGGATACATTGGCAAACCCATACGTTTAAACGAACTAGCCCAGAAATTAGGCTCGCTGATGAAAATCGAAGTTACGGGAGAGCAGATAAAAGAAATAAGCGAGGAAATTCGTAAAGTAGAAAATTCTTCAAGTACCTGGTCTAGAGATCTGCTCAACTACATGCTGGAAGATGGGGCGGGACGAAAAAATGACTATCTGGTGACCTTTGCCTCTGTTTTGACTATACGGGTGAACGGCCTCGACGAGATGACAGACACCCTTGAATCGGACGCATTTCATAAAGAGCTGCGAACGCTTATTGACGACCTCTCGAGAATTGTTTATAAAAATCGTGGTTCTATGAATCACATTGTAAATGAAACTATAATGTCAACTTTCGGAACACCTGTTGTTTACGACCTCGATACTTTAAATGCCTTAATTTGCGCCGGTGAACTTTTAGAGTTTTTTCAAACGTACCGGGAACGTGTAAAGGCAACGTATAAAATTGAACCAAAAATCACCATTGGAATTACATCGGGTAAAATCTACTCAGGCAGTATATCCGGGGTCCGCCGTTTGAACCACGCCGTTTTAGGGCAACCCGTTCGCCGAGCCCAGTTATTAATCAGTCTAGACCATCAAGAGGGTAACCGGTTATTAATAGACCAGGAAACGAAAAAAGTCATCGAAGATTATGCCGAACTGGTAGAATTCGACCCTTCGAATACCAGCTTTAAAAAAGACGATCTCTTTGAGTTGAAATCTATTGATTACGAAAAGGTGTACGCTCTTCCAAATTTCAAGAAACAATACACACCGAAAGATTCGATTAGCGATGAAGGGTATGAAAAACTTTAAGGCTATTTCCAGACCGTTCGTCTGTACCGAATAAAATAAGAAATAATTCCGCCTGTAAGTAGAAAAAGAACCGGAATATTTGTCCACTCCTTGTGCGGCCAGTCCATCAGATACCAGACCCCGGAAATAGCTATTGCAAAAACCCCTACTTTACCCCAGTAGTTGGGTTTACCAAGCAGGTTTCTTTTCGTCAATAAGAACATGCCATAAAAAGTTCCAACAACTTCACGTAAAAAAATGAAAAGAAAAATCGCCAGTGGATAATCTCTTTTTGCATATAAAAGATAAAGACCAATTAAAATTGCAATTTTATCGGCAACCGGATCGAGATATTGCCCGAGTGGAGTCTCTTGCCCAAGCTTACGCGCTAAAGCCCCATCAAAATAATCAGACGCTACCATTAGGCTGACAATTAAAAGTGCATAATAATTATAATTTTCGCCTTCGTATAAAATAAAATAAGAAAGTGGAAGAATGAATATTATACGTGAAAGTGATAAAAAATTAGAGAGGGTAAAAACTCGATGGGTAATAAAAAGTTCTATGATTTTCATTTGTATTTATCTCAAAACTTTTAATCATTTTCTTACTATCGTACTCTCCCGCCCCGGTCCAACTGAAATCCAGCGAATTGGTACACCCGCGAATTTTTCGATGGCTTGAACATACTTTCTTGCATTTTTAGGCAGATCGAGAAAATTCCGACACTCGGTAATGGGTTCTTTCCACCCTGGGAATTCATCATATATGACTTCAATTTTATCGTACTCAGAAGCTGGAAAATGGTTAATTCGAGTTTTATTGAGTTCATAACCCACACCGATTTTTATCGAATCGTATTCATCCAATACATCTAATTTGGTCAACACGAGTCCGTTCAATCCGTTTACCCTCGCCGCATGGCGAATAACCTCAACATCGAGCCAACCCACCCGGCGTGGACGCCCTGTAGTTGCCCCGTACTCACCGCCCACTTTACGCAAGTGTTCCGCCTCATCGCCGAATACTTCGGTCGGAAAAGGCCCCTCGCCCACTCTTGTGGTGTATGCTTTTGTTATTCCTATAACATCGTTTATATGACGAAAATTTACGCCTGTGCCGGCAATTGCCCCACCCGTTGTCGGGTTTGAGCTGGTAACAAAAGGGTATGTGCCGTGGTCAAGGTCGAGCATCGTTCCCTGGGCTCCTTCTAACAAAACCCTTTTTTCGGAAGATAACTCCATGTTTAAATAGTAGGAGCCGTTTACTACAAATTTCTTCATTCTCTCACCGACACTTTGTAAGTGCTCGGTGACCTTTTTCAAGTCAAGGGGCTCCAGGTTGTATACTTTTTCAAGAATTTCGGATTTTTTTTGTACAATATGAGGAAGGCGAATTTCATAAAACGACTTGGAGTATAGATCGCCGACACGAATTCCAATACGATCGACTTTATCGGCATAACACATACCGATACCCCTTTTGGTCGTTCCAATTTTATTATCAGCCGAAGAACGTTCTTCTATTTTTCGGTCCATTAAACTGTGGTGTTCTAATAGTATATGAGCATTATCGGAAATTCTCAATCGGTCTTCATATTGAATTCCTTTCGATTCGAGTTCCCCTAACTCTTCAAAAAAGGCTTCGGGATCAATCGCCATCCCCCCACCTAAAACACAAATTACATTTGGATATAAGATTCCCGATGGTATTAAGTGAAAAACATACGTTTTTCCGTCTACTTTTACAGTATGTCCGGCGTTTGCTCCACCCTGGTAACGAACAACAATGTCCATGTCATTGGCTAAAAAATCAATAACTTTGGCTTTTCCCTCGTCACCCCACTGTGTACCTATGATAATTGTTGCAGGCATAAGGTCAAAAACCGTTTCGGCTATAGACAAACAAACTTTTTTTACCCACCTTGTATATGCAAACGAGTTTTTCCATATCTGTACATGACAAACCCGATAAAATAAATTATAACAATAACCAGCACCTGCCGCAAAAGGGCGTATTCAAAAGGAAAATCGTCACGTAAAAGTTTCATAGAGGGTAAATAAAAGAGATATGGATACGGAGTAAATATGGCAAATTTTTGAACAGACTCCGGCAATATCTGTAAAGGCAATATGGAACCCGATAACAGGGAAACAGCAGAAGAATTTAATAACCAGAGAGGGAAATTATCGGTTATATAAAAAGAAGCCACCCCGAACATGAAAAGCAGACCGTGAAAAATAAAAAAACTAAAAACATAGCTGAGTAAAAACTCAATATCAAACCCTTTTGGCGGGGAAATCTCGAAAAAATAAATGGCAAGGGCAATTAACGGAATTCCTCTTGAAAAAATCTGAAAAATCCAGGAGCCTACGGCGTCGGCAAGGGTCATCATTGGCAGCGAAAAGGGTTTAAGTAGGTCAACCGCGATCTCGCCGGTACGAACCCTCTGGCCGATAAAGTCTCTGGTTTTAACCACCGTAACCTTAATCAAGGTGGCAAAAATTGCGTAGTTGATCATTAACTCTCTGGTAAGGCCATTTTTAGTCTGCCCCTCGACGAATACAGCGCCCCAGATCGAGGTAAAAATAAACATATAAAGCAGAGCGTTCAACAGGGAAACAAAATACTCAAGCCGATAGGCCATATTGCGCTGGAAGCTTTTAATCGTCCACTTCCAGAAAACGATCATTTAACGTCCTTGTAAATGCGGGTAAGAACCTCTTCCAGAGAACCCGACTCCATAATCATATCTTTGAGTTCCCCCCAGGACCCAAGGGCGGCGAGCATTTTTTCATAATTCACTTCCCGACGATTCAATTCAAACTCGTATGTACTACCCCGTTTTTCAATAATAGTCACACCAGGGGGAAGCTTTCGCTCTGTAATTTTATCGCCAAATGTTATAATCATTCGGGTATGAAAAGAGTGCTTATTTATAAAACTTTTTAGAGCCCCGTCATATAAAACAGAACCTTTATCAATTAGAATAAGACGATTTGCGATATTTTCAATATCTCCAAGGTCGTGGCTGGTAATTAAAATGGTTGTTTGTCGTTCTTGGTTAATCTTTTTTATCAGAGTTCGGAACTTCTCTCTGGCCAGAATATCAAGCCCGATGGTGGGTTCGTCCAGAAAAAGCACCGAGGGGTTATGTATAAGGGAGGCGGCAAGGTCGGCGCGAACCCGTTGTCCCAGAGATAAACGACGAACAGGTTGACTCCAAAAGTCGAATATACCGAGCGTTTCGTTAAAATAGTCGAGATTTTTTTTATATTCGGTTTTATCTACCCGATAAATTGCCTGTAAAAGATCGAAAGATTCGCTTACGGGAAGGTCCCACCAGAGTTGGGTTCTTTGACCAAACATTACGCCAAGTTTCATGGCATATTTCTTCTTGTGTTTGAAGGGGTTTAACCCATTTACCCTGATTTGGCCATTCGTTGGATATAAAATACCCGACATCATTTTAATTGTAGTCGATTTACCGGCCCCGTTTGGACCCACATAACCTACAAGTTCACCCCGGTTAATATTAAAAGAGACGTCTTTTACCGCTTCAATATGGTTGTAATAAGGGGAAAAAAGAGCTTTTACTGCGCCCCAGACTCCTGGATTTTTCTTTAAAACACGAAAGGTCTTTTTTAAACTGGAGACCTGTATCAGTGGTTCACCGCCAGAATCATCCATTATTTTAGAAATAATGAGATTATATCATCAGGCAATTCACCGATATCGAAAACTTTATTGAGCATGGTAACGTTAAACAGTTCCTGAAGTTGCGGAGTATCGATTATTAATTTTAAATCTCCGCCATTTTCTGATAATGTTCTTTTATAAGATACCAGTATTCCCAGCGCAGAGCTGCACAAATTTTCCACTTTACGCATATCGACTACAGCCTTGTATTCTTTTATTTCATAGAGGCCATGTAGTGCATGTTCAAGTTCGTCAGTTTCATTTTGCGTTATATTTCCAACTGGTTCAATGACGTGTACCCCTGAAACATTTTCTATATTCATTATATATTCCCCACTTTAGCCTTTGGTAAGTCAACGTCTGCCAATCAAAACTAGTCTGTCAATGATAAACCCAGTCGAAATAAAAAAACCGAAAAGAGCTGACCGCTTCTATTAAATGAAATCTTGCAATACTTTTCCCATTATGCGAATCCCCTTTTCAATGGTTTCTTCATCAACACAGGAATAATTCAACCGTAACGTATTTACATTGGTCTTATTTATATAAAAAGGGTCGCCAGGTACAAACGCTATCTTTTCAGCCACGGCTTTATGAAAAAGGTCGATCGCAGAAATATGAGCAGGCAAACTCACCCAAAGAAACATTCCCCCTTCGGGTTGCGTAAACTGAACAGAGTCGGGAAAATATTTACGAATAGCTTGGACCATAGAGTCCCTTTGTTTTCCATACGATTCGGTAATTTTACGTATATGAGCATCAATATCAGCGTCTTCCAGAAAATGACATATGACCTTCTGGCAAAAATAATTTGTATGTAAATCGGATGCCTGTTTTGCAATAATTAATTTTTCGATGAGGCTTTCATCTGCAACTAACCACCCTATTCGAAAAGAGGGAACGATGGTTTTTGAAAATGAACCCAATAAAACCGTATTTTTCGGCATAAACGTGAAAAAAGACTTTTTAGCCGAACCTTTAAAGCGCAAATCGCCATAAGGGTTATCTTCAATTAGAATTGTATCTGTATTTCCGATAATATTTGCAACTTGTTCCCGGTTTTCATCAGTATATGTAATGCCGGATGGATTCTGAAAATTCGGTACTGTATAACAAAGTTTTACTCTGTTATTTTCAATAACCTGCTTCAAGACCTCTAAATTCATACCGTTTTCATTCACAGGCACCGGATGAAAACGCGGTCTATACAGAGAAAAAGCCTGAATAGCCCCAAGGTATCCGGGTTCTTCAATGATCAAATTATCATTTTCGTTGAGAATTGTTTTACCGAGAAGGTCTAAACCCTGCTGGGAACCAGTCGTTATAATAATATTCTCCGGTGTAATATCTATATTCTGGTTCTTCGAATACCTTTCAACGATCCATTTTCTTAAACCGAGATCACCCTCTGATGTATTATACTGAAGAGCGTCACGACCTTCATTTTCAAATACCTTTAAAGTAGCCTTTTTCAGCTCCTCGACCGGAAACAATTTTCTATTCGGCAAACCCCCGGCAAAAGAGATGATATCTTTTTCATTTGTAACCTTTAGAATTTCCCGTATAAAAGATTTCGGTACATCTGTTATTCGATCAGAAAAAATACTTCCCATAAAGGTAAAAAATATCGTGGCGATATCTTGTCATTGCCTATTTTAGAGTTTTACTGCCACAAATATTTATTTTATTTTCACTATATATATAAATTTATCATCCTGCTTCGAAGTCTCCATTATTTTATTTCCGGTTCTGCGAGACCACGCAGGCATATCTTTTTCGGAACCTGGGTCGGTAGCTATGACCTTCAAGATATTCCCTTTTTTTAAAGTTTTTGCCATCTGTGCCGTCTTAACCACCGGAAGCGGGCAGTTCATTCCCGAACAATCCAGCTCTTGCGTTACTTTTATTTCACTCATAATTTCTATTACTATATTTTACCCGGCTGTCAACAATTTTAAACGGAAACACCGCATACTTCGGTCGCGCACAACACCAAGAGAATACCTCGAAGCGGTCGAAAATAAACCACGTTTTTTTTCGAAATAAACTTCAAACTATAATCGAACGAAGCAACACAAAAAAACCGAAGGATTTTTTTGTGCAATAAAGATTGCCTGATCTTTTTACAATTGACAATGAAGCTCGAATTAGAAGATCTAATGTATGAATAACTTGCACCCCTCGGACTTTCATGTGGAGACACTCGGCAAGCCGACTATTTTGTCTCCGATCAAGATGAATGATTATATTGGTGAGGACGAAAAAATACTTTTTGATATAAACCCCGAAACAATCGAAGAGTGTAAAAAAAACGGTAAAGGGGTAATTACTCTGGAACGCAGCGGGCCTCGGGAGAAGATTTTTTTTGACCCGAAAAATTCCAAGGCGGCAATTGTAACATGCGGGGGGTTGTGTCCTGGAATTAATAATGTAATTCGTTCTGTCTCGCTGGAGCTGCTTTTTCAATATGAGATTAAATCTGTTACGGGGTACCAATATGGGTTTAAAGGAATTGCAGATGAGAGAATTGAGACCATAGATCTCAACTCGAACACCCTTGCCGGTATTTCAGAAAGAGGAGGGTCTATTCTTTCCTCTTCGCGCGGACCCCAGGATGTTGTTAAAATGGTCGACCGCCTCGAAAAAGACAATATAAATCTTCTTTTTGTAATCGGGGGAGACGGGACGTTACGAGGTGGCGCCGATCTAACCCGCGAAATCAAAAAGAGAAAAGTGAACATTGGTATTATTGGAATTCCAAAAACCATTGATAACGACCTCAGCTTTATTTCAAAATCGTTTGGTTTTGAAACTGCCTATTCAAAAGCAGTGGAAACAATTCAGGCTGTGCACACGGAGAGTCTGGGAGCTTATAATTGTATCGGTATTGTCAAAGTGATGGGGCGTCACTCGGGAGCCATCGCTTGCCACGCCAGTATCGCCTCTCTCGACGTGAACTTCTGTCTTATTCCCGAGGTTCCTTTTAGCCTGGATGATCCGGGTGGTTTTCTACCCGCTCTGAAAAACCGTATTTTGACAACAGGCCACGCTGTTATCGTCATCGCCGAGGGCGCCGCCCGTGAACATATTCCGGACACGGGACGCACCGACGCTTCGGGTAACATTCGTCTCGGTGACTCTGGCACCTGGCTTAAAGAACTCATAGAAAATTATATGTCTACAGAAAATGTTATGTCGAATGTAAAATACATTGACCCGAGTTATCTACTTCGGGCGATTCCCGCTGACCCGAACGACGCCCTGTATTGCACCTTGCTTGGTCAATACGCAGTTCATGCGGCCATGTCCGGTAGAACCAACATGGTAATTGGGCAATGGAACCACTACTTTATTAATCTACCTATTGAGATTGTTACTCGCGAGAGAAAAATGGTAAACACAAACGGCTCTATCTGGAAAGCCGTACTCGAAAGCACCGGTCAAAATATTACGCCTCTATAATTGCAAAGTACTGTATGGATTTTGTATATGTAGAGGGGGCGATCTCGCCCCCTTGTATGTAGAGTTTATTTTACTTCGCTGTCTTTGCCTTTTTTCTATCGCATTGCGATGTTTTAACTGGCAATCCTCTTAAAAAAAAGCAGAGATGCGAGTGTTGCATATTTGAAATATTATCATAGGCACCTCTTATATTGTTATAATAATCGTATATTTCGGTTTCGGCAATATATTATTCATTTAATATTGAATTACCAGTTTACCAGCTTCTACCGTGACTTTCATCGATCCGCCGTTTTGTAATTTTCCAAACAGAATTTCATCGACGACAGGGGTTTTAATTTCTTCCTGAATCAACCTTTCAACCGGACGAGCCCCGCTTGCCGGGTCATAACCTTTTTTTGCAAGATACTCAACCACCGAGTCGGTCATTTCCACTCTAATTTTTTTCTTCTCCATCTCACTCTTAAAAATATTTATATTTTTTGTAACGATCTTCTTCATCAAACGAGAATCTAAATGAGAAAAAATTACAATTCTGTCCAGGCGATTTAAAAACTCCGGACTAAAAAAAGTTTTAATCTCTCGGGTCGGGTCGCCGCCCATTTTCAAATCTTCCGAAAATCCTATTTTTAAAGAACTTAACGCCCGCGAACCAGCGTTAGACGTCATTATTATGATTAAATTACTGAAATCTGCCGACCTTCCGGTCGTATCGGTAACTCTCGCCGAATCCATCGCTTGTAGCAACGTATTAAATATATCGGGATGGGCCTTTTCTATTTCATCGAGCAACAATACACAATGGGGATGTTTGCGAACCGAATCGGTTAATAGCGCCCCCTGGTCATAACCCACATAGCCCGGTGGGGACCCAAGAAAACGAGCCACGGAATGTTTTTCCGAATACTCCGACATGTCAAACCGGACCAAAGGAATATTCATCTGTTCAGAAAGAGCCTTACTCAAGGCAGTTTTGCCAACGCCGGTTGGTCCCGCAAAAAGAAAACTGCCAACAGGTTTTTCCGCATTCGATAAACCAGCCATATGCCTCTTTATGGATACCGTTAATGCATGTATTGCCTTTTCCTGACCGAAAATAACTTCACCCAACCGTGTTTCCAGACTTGCAAGAGCGGCGCGTTCATTTTTTTCACCTTTGCCGGCCGGAACCCTGGCTATTCTCGAAACCAGCTTTCTAATATCACCTTCGGAAACTGTTCTTTTCATGGGTCTGTAAATAGCCTGAGAAGCCCCTGCCTCATCCATTAAATCAATAGCTTTGTCGGGCAGGCGCCGATCGGGCAAATACCTCTGTGAAAGTTCAGCGCAACCTCGTATGGCCGGGCCGCTGTAATGCACCTCATGATATTGTTCATATCTGTGTTTTAGCCCTTTTAAAATCTCAACCGTATCTTCCACCGAAGGTTCCGGTATATCGACCTTTTGAAATCTACGCGCGAGAGCCCGATCTTTTTCGAGATACTGGCGAAATTCCTCAATGGTTGTTGCGCCAATGCATTGTACTTCGCCTGTTGTTAAAAACGGCTTAAGAATATTCGAAGCGTCCATACTGCCGCCCGAAACCGACCCCGCTCCGACAATGGTATGTATTTCGTCTATAAACAGTATTACATTTTGCTCTTTAATGACACTTTCGAGAACAGCTTTTAACCGTTTTTCAAAATCGCCTCTGTATTTTGTTCCAGCCAGCAAAAGACCCATGTCAAGAGAAAGCACTCTTTTACCTTTCAATTTATCAGGAACATCCCCGCGTGAAATTTTTGCGGCCAACCCCTGGGTAATCGCAGTTTTCCCTACGCCGGGGTCTCCCACATGAACGGGATTATTTTTTTTACGTCTGCATAATACTTCAATGGTTCGTTTCAACTCCGGGTCACGACCAATCAGTTCATCAAAACGACCCTGCGATGCCATCTCAGTAAAATCTGACGTGTATTTTTCTAGAGCATTCGACCGGGAAGAATTGTCATCGGAACGATCATCTTCATATTCTTCACTTCCTTCGTCCATCTGTTCAGATGAAAATCCATGAGAGATGTAATCAAGAAGACCCAGCCGTTCAACGCCTGACTTCTCTAAAAAGTACTTCGCCTCAAGTTCTTCTTCAGCGAAAATCGACACAAGAATGTCCCCAATCTTTACCTCTTGTTTTTCGGCACTTTGTAAATGTATAATTGCCCTTTGTAATATTCTCTGAAAAGTAACTGTCTGTGCCGGACCATCTGCCGAACCAAAACTACCGTTATACTCTTCCAGGGTTTCAAGGTATTCCAGGGTATCTTTCTTCAAAGCTTCGAGATCGCCACCCGCATGCTCCAATATAACCGCGCCCGCATCGCTCAATGTAATGGCATAAAGTAAATGCTCTGCGGTGAGAAACAAATGGTTTCGATTTTGAGCTTCGTTGTAAGCTTCGGACAATACCTTTTCAAGATCTCTATGAATCATAATTACTCTTTTTCCATCGTACACAAAAGCGGAAAACCCGCGTCCTGCGCATTTTGCATTGTGATGTCAACTTTCGTCTCTGCAATCTCTTTACTGTAAACTCCCGCAATTCCAATTCCATTTTTATGAACATCATGCATAATTCTTATAGCTTCTTCCTGGTTTTTTTGAAAAATTTCTACCAACACCTGAACAACAAATTCCATTGTCGTATAATCATCATTATGTAATATTACTTTGTATTTGGAAGGTATTTTAACTTCAACTCTTCTCTTAACGGCAACATCACCTGAAATGTCCTCTTCACCCATAAAATACCCCTCGTTTACGGAAAATAGGAAGCATGGTTATTTGGACCTTCCCATACTCTAACTTCATAAATGAAAGATCCCTCAGCAATGGAATTCCCCAGTTTATCGAAAAAGTGCCGGGCCAGATTTTCCGCCGTCGGATTTATCTCTTTAAATGGTGCTACCGCATTAATACATTTGTGGTCCAACTCTCCGGTTAAAACATCGAGTTTTTTTTGTACTTTTACAAAATCAACGCCAATTCCATTTTCCAGTGTGACACTGCGTATAAAAATTTCAACTTTATAGGAGTGACCATGCAACGATTCGTTTTTACCCGGACCGTGGTAATCATACAGATAATGAGCACTCTCAAAAGTTCCGTGAATTCGTATTTGATATTTTCCAGCCATATTACATTTTTTCCGGAGCCGAAACGCCAAGTAAATCTAAACCGTCTTGTAGAACCATTTTAGTCCATTGGCATATGCGCAACAAAAATTTTCCTTCTTCCGGATTTTCTTTCAATTTATCCAGAATTCTATTCTCTTTATCATGATAATAACCGGTAAAAAGACTTGCCGTTTCATATAAATAATCTGTTAAAATATGAACCTCAAAAGAGCGCGAAATATCACCCACAACTTCAAAATACCGCCACAAGTGAAGTAACAGTTTTTCCCGAACAGGACTTAACATTTCATGCGAATCTTGCCCCATTTCGAATAAAACCGGTTTTTCAATATCGACATTGGCTTCGCGAAAAATGGAATTAATTCTAGCGTAAGCATACTGAATATAATAAACCGGATTCTTATTTGATTGTGTCATTGCCAGGTCAATGTCAAAATCGAGATGAGAAGTTTGCGAGCGCATTAAAAAGAAGTACCGAACCACATCGACCGGCAATTGAACCAGAAGGTCTTTCATGGTATGAAACTTTCCCAGACGCTTACTCATAACTACCGGAACGCCATCTTCAATCATATTTACCTGTTGCACTATAATTACGCCAAAAGTTTCCCGCGCTTTTTCACCAAAACCCATTGCTGTAATGGCCCCGCTTAACCTTGCTATATACCCATGGTGATCGGGTCCCCAGATATCGTATATTTGTTCAAACCCACGGTCTATTTTACTTTTATGATAGGCAATATCGGCCAATAAGTAGGTAGGTCGTCCGTCGCTTCGCACGACAACCCTGTCCTTATCGTCCCCGTACTTTGTACTTTTAAAAAGAGATGCCCCTTCTTGTTCATACAACACCCCTTTTTCTTCCAGAAAAGTTCGGGCTTCTTCGACCTGGCCCCCCTCATGTAGAGTTTTCTCCGAAAAAAAGGTGTCAAATTCCACACCAAAAGATTTCAGATCAGCCTCATGAGTGGAGCGAATTTTTTCAATAGCCAGGGGACCAAAATAATCACCCAGCGCCTGTAGGTATTTTGCCCACTGCTCGTTTTCTATAGAACACTCTTTTACATCTGTCGGCGTATTTGCCAAAACTTCTGGAAGTCCGGTTTCTTTTACAATTTCAGAGCGCAATTCTTCAATATACCCTCCCTGGTAACAATCATCCGGTAGGGTAACCGAAGCCCCCAGTGCTTGTAAATGGCGGTACCCAAAAGAGAGGCCCAGAAGTCGCACCTGGTTGCCATAATCGTTTACATAATATTCCCTTGTCACCCGATAACCTGTTTTCTTTAAAACTCTACAGATACAGTCACCCACAGCCGCAGATCTTGCTGAAACAATATTTAACGGCCCCGTAGGGTTTGCCGATACAAACTCAAAATTTACTTTTTCTTTCGCTTCTTCCTTATATAAGAGTTTTTCTAACGCTTCGGGCTCATATTCTTGTAATAATTTAAAATGAAGTTGGTGAGAGAGGAAAAAGTTCAAAAATCCAGGTCCCTCAATTTTAATATCCCGAAAAAGTTCTTTTATTTCTTTATTTTCACCTAACTGCTCCAGAATAGATTCTGCTATTTTTCGCGGATTATCTTTAAATACTTTCGCAAGCTCCATCGCTATCGGGGTGGCGTAGTGACCCATCTGTGTATTGGGAGGATATTCAACTTTTACCGGTTGCTCAGAAACCGTAATATTTCTTGACAAGGCAAGATTTTTTATAGTCTTAGAGAGTAGGTTTGCCAGCTGATCTTTTATAGTAGATTGCATAAGAACGAGAAAGAGGCCAAAGACCGGATGTCAACAAACATTAAACTGAAAATATCATGAGCACAAATTATACAAAAATCGAATCGTTGAAAGATATAGACCTGAGTAAGATAAATCTGGGTAATATCAACGATCGTTATATTGATGAGAGTGGAAACCGTTTTGCCACACGATTTAATATACGATCCAGGAAAATTCAAATTGTTCGTATTGCGCTTGGCCAAGACGAAGCAATGAATTCAAAAGGTCGTATAATAAAAGATCTCGTTAAAAAAAGAATCGGAAACGACGATGAAGAAGAAGAAGAACCGCTCGGTCCCTTGGCCTCCCCTACTGCCGACAGTGTGGAAGAACCAGTTAGTGAAGAAAAAATCAACGAAATTCAAGTACAACACCCTGATATACCAAAATGGATATTTACCGCAGACATCCCCATCAATGAAGAAGTCGATATTGGTACCCTGCTCGTGACTTTAAATGAACATGTTAAAACCGAATCGGAACGGTTGTTTGGCATTATTGGAAATATGAAAAATGCAGGTCTTTTAGACCAGTCAGATAAAACAAGCGGCGACCCCTTACTCGAATTGACGAATATTTACGACAAACAGATCTCTCCTGCCTATGAAGAGACCCAGGCCAAGCTGGAGGAAATTACAAAATACCCCAAAGAAATACATGACTATGAAACTTTAATAGAACATAAACATGTAAGTAAACTGGCAAACCTGCAACCACATGAACAGTGGGATTTCGTTAAAGCTTATATTGTCGGTAACCAATACCTTGTAGGGCTGGAAGCTACAGTACAGTTTTTAGAAACCTGCTCTGAAAAACTCGGTCAGGCCAATGAAGAAGCATTAGAAGGAACGCAAATTCGCGCCTTTGAAGACGCCAAGGTTTCTGTCAGCTTTGTAAAAGATACGACGGAACGAACAATTGGAGATATGATTGGCTGGCAAATTCAAACGGGAGTGTATTAGTTTCGGGAACCCGCTTCTCGCTTTTTCGCCATCTGGGCTTTTTTCTTATAGAATTGAACCACTTTCTCTAGTTCAACAAGGTTTACACAAAAGATTTTCCCTTCTTGTAATCTGAAATTCTTGTCTTCGAGTAAAGTCATCAAATAACCTTCCCCTTTCTCCGGTGTAAAACTCAACATTTTTGCAAGTTCCTGCCCAGAAATGTCGAATACATGACTGGATTTTGGAGCAATTGTTACTTTTTTCTGGTATACCAGAGTCAATAACATATCGTACATTCTTCCAATTGGATCTTCAATCAAGAGGTTCGCCAATTGCCGGTTCGAAGTCCAGATACGTTCTGATAAGATCGTAATTAGTTTAACGGCCAGCGCTGGCTGAGCCTGTACCATTGCTTCAAAGTTAGTCTTGTTAATCGCCAGTGTGCTAACTTTTCCATTTGCCACAGCTGAAGCCGAACGTGGTTTATTTTCAAGCAAAGCCATTTCACCGAAAATATCACCGGGTTTTAAAACCGCAAGTAAAACCTCGTTTTGGTCTACAATTTTTGTAATTTTGACCCGTCCCTGTTGAATAATATAAAGTTCCGTACCAGGTTCATGCTCAATAAAGATCATTTCCCTGTCTTGAAAACTCCGATTCAGTCCCTGTCTATTTTCTTTAGGCGCTTCAAACGGAAAGTTCATCTCTTGCAGACGCGATTTACACTGGGTCGCAAGCGGCCCATTGGGAATATGCTGTAAATACCGTTGAAATGCATAGGCTGCATGGTTCGTTTCACCATTCGAATGGTAATAATCGCCTACTTTGTGCATAAACTCTGGATTTTCTTCAGAGGTACTATGAAAAGATAGTTTTGTTATAGCTTTATCAATTGCGCGAAGTTTCCATGAGAAATACCGAATAATCTTCATGGCTATGGGAGCGCTTTTTTGAATCATTGCTGGAAATTGGTCTCGCTGAACCGAGATTAAAGCTACAGGAGACAATGTTTGCACTGTTTCAATGTGAGGGTGAGCACTCATCGCCGACACCACTCCAAAAAAGTCTCCAGGCCCCAGCATTGTATTGGGGTCTTCGCCTGGAATCGGCGTATCTACTGTAAGCCTGACGCTGCCTTGTCTTAGGATATAAAAAGCGTCTGCTTCTTTTTTACCTTCAACGATTACAAACGCATTTGGCTGAAAATTTGCTATTTTAAATGGTGAACCCGACATACTTTTATATCACTTTTAAGTAAATTTCCTCATCCCTTTCAGCTATTGGTGTTATATGTTTTGACTTTACCAATGCTGCTTTATCATTAGCTTCGGTATGTTTACCCAAATTGTCAACAAATATATTGACAAATACAGTATATTCTGTTTGACGAGGGGTAAAAACTGCAATTCTTGAGCTATGAAAAAAGGATTCTCGTCATATGAACTAACAAACTTCCTTACTGACTTTCTAAAGTCAAAGGATGTTGATGTAGAGAAGAAAGTAAACAATGTTCTTGTATTAGACTCCATTCGTAATTCCTGGAAAACTGTCGCTCCACCCGCTCTTTTTGAACATACGGTTATTGCAAAATTCACAAATAAAACGGTCTATTTGCAGGCTGACCATGGTATTTATGCCCAGGAAATTCAACTCTTAAGCAGCCAATTGTGTAAGGCTTTATCGAAAGAGACCGCATTAGAAATTCGCGATATGAAAATAAGAGTCGGCCCGTTATATCATAAAAGTGGTAAAAGAACAGACATTATGTCTCAGAGTCAAAATATGTCCACAATTGAGGAGCATCCGAACAAATCAGTGCTCGATAAACTCATTAGAAAAACAAAAAAATAAGATCAATCGCGGAGTTTTGAATGGCAGACAATAATAAAGGATCTTCAGACTATTCAGCGTCTAAAATTCAAATATTAGAAGGCCTGGAGGCCGTTCGTAAAAGACCTGGTATGTACATCGGTTCGACCGATTTACCCGGTTTGCACCACATGGTTTATGAAATTGTCGATAACTCGATCGATGAAGCCATGGCTGGTTTTTGTGACACAGTAGATGTTGAAATATTACCAAATAATATTATTCGCGTAGAAGACAATGGACGCGGTATTCCAACCGATATTCACCCCAAAGCTGGCGTTTCTACTGTCGAAGTCGTGTTAACAAAACTGCATGCCGGTGGTAAATTTGGCGACGGAGCGTACAAAGTTTCCGGTGGTCTTCACGGTGTAGGGGTCTCTGTTGTGAATGCCTTATCTGAGATGCTACTTGTCGAAGTGGCTCGCGAAGGCAAACTGCATGTTCAAACATTTGAACGAGGCGCACCCAAAGCTCCCCTGAAAGTAAAAGGGCCAAGCAAAAAACAGGGAACATCTGTTACTTTTCAGGCTGACCATAAAATATTCGACACCCTGATCTACCGCTACGATACATTAGCCTCTCGTTTACGAGAACTTGCCTTTTTAAATAAAGGGGTCAAAATTACTTTAAGCGATAAAAGAGAGACAGAAGTTCGCTCAGATGTCTTTATGTACAAAGGCGGTATCGTCGAATTTATAAAATTACTTACCGAGAATAAACACCCTATCCATAAAAAAACAATTCACCTGCAAGGCGAAAAAGAGAATATACGCGCAGAAATTGTAATGCAGTATTGTAATTCGTACAGTGAACAGGTATTTTCTTACGCCAATGCCATACATACTAAAGAAGGGGGAACTCACTTAGAAGGGTTTCGCGCCGCTTTGACAAGAGCCATTAACGAGTATAAGAAAAAACTCGGTCTGGACAAAAAAGAAAAGAAAGGCGCAAAAGGAAAAGGCGATATCAACCTTACCGGCGATGACGTTCGAGAAGGTTTAACCGCTATTATAACAATTCTGATTCCAGAACCCCAGTTTGAGGGCCAGACGAAAATGAAACTTGGCAACGGGGAAGTCAAAGGAATCATTCAATCGATTGTGTACGAAGGTTTAATTGAGTTTTTTGACGAAAACCCTGCGGAAGCCAAAAAAGTCATTGAAAAGTGCCTTGCTTCTGCTTCGGCAAGAATGGCCGCACGTAAGGCCCGCGAATTGGTTCGTCGTAAAAGCGCACTCGAAGGAAGCGGCCTACCTGGAAAACTGGCCGACTGTACCAGTAAAGATCCTGAAATTAGTGAGCTGTTTATTGTTGAGGGAGATTCTGCGGGTGGTTCAGCCAAACAGGGACGGGACCGTCACTACCAGGCGATTTTACCCTTAAAAGGTAAAATTACAAACGTTGAAAAAACGAAGATTGAAAACATCGTTGGCGATACCGAAGTTTCCGCTTTAATTACAGCCATCGGTTGTGGAATCGGTGAATCTTTCGATATAAAAAAACTACGATATCATAAAATTATTATTATGACGGATGCTGACGTTGACGGCGCGCACATCCAGACTCTTATTCTGACCTTCTTTTTTCGATATATGAAACAGATTATTGAAAACGGATATCTCTATATTGCTCGCCCTCCTTTGTACCTTGTTTCGAGCGGAAAAAGCAAAAAATATGCCTACACCGATCCGGAAAAAGATAAAATAGTAAAGAGCGACGAAACTAAAAAGTATATTATTCAGCGCTATAAAGGTCTCGGAGAGATGAACCCAGAACAACTCTGGGAAACCACAATGGAACCCATAGAAAGAGTATTGATGCAGGTAAATATTGACGACGAAGTTGTCGCCGAAGAAACTTTTGTAATTTTAATGGGTGATGAAGTTGCTCCTCGTAAAAAATTCATTGAGACAAACGCGGCGAAAGTCAAAGATCTTGATATTTAACCTTAAACGATCTATTTCCATTGATTCAGATTCCACCTCTATAAAAAACAGTTGACTTATGCAACGGTTGCTGCATAAGTCAACTAGGAAAAGAAATATGGCGCGGCCCATTGAGTTCAATAAAGAAGCAGTGTTAATGAATGCTATGAAGGTTTTCTGGCTGAAAGGCTATGAATCGACTTCCATGGCAGATTTAATAGAAGCGACCGGGCTGACAAGTAGAAGCATGTACAATGTTTTTGGCTCTAAAAACGGTTTTTTTAAGGCGACGTTGGATAAATATTACGAAGGCTTAATCGGTCCGCTGGCAAAATTAGAACATGGCGAAGGTGCAAAAGCCATAAGAACTTATGTGGAGACAATCAGCGCAATGGAACCATTGAACGGGTGTTTATATGTCAACACCTTATCTGAGAAAAACAGTGTTGAAGATGATTGTGTCAGAAAAGTTATGAGACATTTTGAAAGACTTGAATCAGCTTTTCGATCGAAATTAGAGTATGCAAAAGAACACGAGAACTTTACCGCCGAACCAAAACTTAGAGCGAAGCAACTCGTGTCCATGCTGCAAGGGCTCGCGGTCTATTCGAAGATAAACTTTTCTGTAGAAGAGCAGAAAGAGATGGCGCAAGATTCATTGAGGATGATTGGAATTTGAATATGCCCGTTTTTTTGGGGCAGTTATGCAACGAACGATGCATAACAATTGAATAAAATGAAACTGTCGCAGTTAGACAGGAACTGAGTATAAAAATTTAAAGGAGATAATTATGATAAAAAGTGTACTGATAACAGGCGCGAACGCAGGGTTGGGTAAAGAGTGTGCAAGACAGATGGCGCTCTTGCCGACAACGCAACGCGTATACCTTGCGTGTAGAAATGAGACAAAGGCAAAAGAGGCTAAAGCATCGCTCGAAGAATCTACCGGAAGATCAATCTTCGAAATTATTATTCTGGATACTTCAGACCTGAGTTCAGTCAAGTCAGCGGTTCAATCGCTGAAAGAACCTGTAGACGGGCTGGTCTTGAACGCCGGTGGAATGGGTGGAAAAGAGTTCGCTAACCTGAGCAAAGAAGGAGTAATACACCAGGTAGCGGTGAATGTTCTCGGAAACGTGTTTCTACTGGAAGAAATACTAAAGACAAAAAAGCTTACAAAAGTAGCCATGTATGCCGGTTCGGAAGCTGCGAGAGGCGTATCGAAAATGGGTATGAAACAACCAGATCTAAAAACATCCTCCGTAGAAGAGTTCATTTCTGTATGCAATGGTACTTTCTTTGGAGACAAAATTGACGGTATGGCTACCTATGGATATACAAAATATCTGGGCGCTTTGTATATGTCCTCGTTAGCACGCAAACACCCGAACATTCGCCTGGTCACGATGAGCCCCGGTGGAACCTCCGGTACGAATGTGATGCAAGATGCGCCGACCGCCATGAAAATAATGCTAAAAGTGATGATGGCTTTGCGACTGACTACACTGCTTGGCTTATTCCACAAGCTTGAACTCGGGGCGAAAAGATATGTAAATGCATTGAATGACGACTCGTTTAAAAGCGGCATCTTTTATGGCAGCAAAAAACCCGTTCTGGTTGGTCCAGTAATTGACCAGGCAACGATTTTTGAAGATTTAAACAACGCTGAATTCCAGGACAATGCGTACAAAGCGGTTCAAAGTTTTCTACCCTGATTTTTTTATCTGTCTTTTAAGGTAAAAACGTAACCATATTTGCCACAGCCATTTTTATCTTATAAAATGGCTGTGGTGATTACGCCTAATCATAAAGAATTAGAGTAAACTTGCAAAATTGGGCCCTTATTCAACTCTTGCAGGTATTAAAATAATTGCCTTATTCGTGAATTATTATTGCCGCCTGAGCGCTTATTACCTACTTTGCAGGTAGGTTTTATATGAAACTAACTACAAAAAGCGAATACACTCTTCTTTTACTTTTAGAGCTTGCACGCAAAAAAAATGAAGTGTATGTAGACTTGCAGACACTTTGCAAAGAAACGGAAGTACCGCATAAGTATGCGGAACATCTTTTTTCGGTTCTAAAAAAACAACATATCGTAAAAGGTAAAAGAGGCAGCAAAGGCGGATATTTACTGGCAAGACCTGCCGAAAAAATATCTTTAGCGGAAATTATTCGACTGATGGACGGAGCGCTTGCGGCTACGGATACGGTAAGCGATCATTTTTACTCTTTAACACCCATCGCTAAAGAAAAAAAAGTTCTAAAAGTCTTTCGAGAAATTCGCGATTATGTTTCGAACAAACTCGAAAATATTACCATCGCCGATCTGGCATAATAGACATTATAAATAATCAGGAATATAAATGGAAATACTAATTGGTTTTTTTATAGCTCTGGCTATTACAATGACAGGCTCTGGGGCCGGCACAATTACAGCTCCTGTAATGATGATCTTTCTTGGGATTTCTCCTGAAATAGCCGTGGGTACAACTCTGCTTTTTTCTCTTCTGGTAAAAATACCAGTTGGTATATCATACACAATGAAAGGTCAGGTTGATAAGAAAATTTTATCGCATATGGCTACAGGAGGAATAGCGGGAGTAATTATTGGTTCATACCTGCTTAAGTCATTAACGAGTAACGAAGAGTTGAAGTCAGTTGTTCTCGGTGTTGTAGGTGTAATTGTCTTATTTTCGGCATCTCTGAACGTAATTTTTATGCTCAAAAATGGAAACGCGGTAAAGCTTGACGAAAGGCTGCAAAAACTTATTCCATTATTTACTTTTTTTATCGGCCTTGAAGTTGGCTTTTCTTCCGCAGGCGCCGGGGTTCTAGGAACTCTTTTATTGATGTATACTACATCGCTTGTGCCGCGTCAAATTATTGGCACAGACATAATGTTTGGCCTTATACTCTCGGCTGTAGGCGGCGGCTTGTACCTTGCTATGGGGAATGTAGATTTCTACCTATTGGGAAAACTCCTGGCCGGAGCCGTAATTGGTATTCCACTTGGACTTTACGGGGCATTAAAAATACCGGCAAAGCCCTTAAAAATCGGCTTGCTCGTTTGGATTTTCTTTATTGGAACCCAGCTTATTTACCACTCCCTTCGAACCTAGAAAAATTCTGTCTCGTTTACATCAGATGAGTTATTTACAGTTACAGAATAAATGTCAACAACATTGGCTTTACCTTTTACGGACTTAATTTCAATTTCATGAAAGATAAAACCAGGGCCGGCCAGGTCCATCGTATTTTTATCAACCAAAATAGATGCATCCACTTCTTTTGTCATAGATTCCAGTCGGCTCGCAATATTTACTGTATCGCCAATTACTGTATACTCTTTTCTTCGATAAGAACCAATATTACCCGCAAAAACTTTCCCGCTGGCTACGCCAACTCCAATTTCAATGTCCGAATCCAGGTAATCCGGCAACGCTTTATTGAATAGCGAAATCATCTTTTGTATTGCTATAGCACATTTTATACTATTTTCTGCATCTTTTGTAGAGGGGGTAGGAGCTCCGAATGTAGCCAAAATTGCATCCCCGATAATTTTATTTACCGACCCATGATTCGCAAAAATAATATCCATAATATCCGTAAACAGGCGATTTAACAGATTTGCCACAAGGTTCGGTTCCAGGTTTTCACTGATGGTGGTAAAACGTCTAATGTCCAAAAAAAGAACTGAAACGGGTAGAATTTCTCCGGTAAGCTGGTTTTGCATCCCTTTTTCAATGAGAGCGTCGGCCACATCTTCCGAAAAATATTGCAATAAAGTATTTCTATCTTTGAGTAATTTTTCATTCTCTTTTTTCAAAAGTTCTTTATGTCGTTTCAAATCTAAATGTGTTTTTACCCGAATTAAAAGCTCCGCCGAATGCGCCGGCTTGACTAAATAATCCACAGCGCCAAGTTCAAACCCTTTTACAATATCACTGGTTTGATCCTTCGCTGTTAGAAAAATAACTGGAATATCTTTGGTTGCCGTATCTGCCTTTAACCTTTTGCATGTCTCAAAACCGTCCATTTCTGGCATCATAATATCCAGTAAGATCAAATCTGGTTTTGATTTGTTTATTAAATTTAGAGCCTGTACGCCGTTATGTGCGATACTAATATTGAATTTTTCCTTTTCCAGGGCCTTCGCCAAAACCTGTATATTTTTTTTATTATCTTCTACTATTAAAATAGACGCATCATTCATATAAATTCCTTATTATTTAGCTTTCTGCAAATATATTTTTATTTCTGTACCGTGATCTTCATTAGATTCATCTGTTTCATTGATTTCTGTCGAACTCACATCAAGGCTGCCCCCGTATAAGTTTATAAATTGTTTCACCAGAGGCATTCCAAAGCCCGTACCTCTTTCTTTTTCAGTACCAGGTCTGGAAGTTTTTTTGGTGACATCAAATATATCAACTAGAAATTCACTCGGCATTCCAATGCCATAGTCTTTAATGCTTATACATATTTGGCCAGAAGAGTTTTCAGGCTCATCAATCAATTCTTTTATTTCAATTTTCGAATCAGGAAAACTAAATTTTACAGCGTTCGTGAGCAAGTTATTGACCACTGTGTTTATAAAAGAAGTTCGCTCAACTGAAACTGTCGTGTTTTCTGAAACATTCATCTCTACCTTTATATTTTTCTTCTCTAATTTGAACTTAACAAGACCCAATGATACATGAAGCATATCCAATAACCCTTCGGAACTCATGGCGGGCTTGTATTTTTCTTCGTTAATGGCCATCATTTTTCTGGTAAGTTCGATGACTTCTAATCCATTATCTACTGCTTTTTCTATTAATGGTTTCATTGAATTTATTGTACCAGGGTCATCATTATCCAAATCCAGGATCATTTTCACCTGTCCGACCGGATTTAATAAATCATGGCATAAAATATGTAATAAACTTTTGCGGTCTTCGCTTATTTTACGAATGGCATCGCGGTTATTTTTTATCTCAATATGCGTTTTAATTCGAGCTAACAATTCAACTTCTTGAAACGGCTTTGTAATATAATCTTGAGCCCCAAGTTCAAAACCTTTGACAATATCTTCTGACTCGGTTTTAGCGGTTAAGAATATAATAGGCGTATCTACGGTATCCGGTCTTTTTCTAATAATCGAACAAGCTTCATAGCCATCCATTACCGGCATCATAATATCAAGAAGTATTAAAATGGGAGATAGTTTATCGAGAAGTTTAATTGCTTCTTTTCCATTTTTGGCGATTGCTATACTATATTCTTTTTTTTCAAGAATTGTTGCCAGAACCTGAATGTTTTTTGCATTATCATCGACAATTAATATACAAACATCTTTTTTCATAATTACTTTTCCCTGAATTCCTTCATTATTTTTTCAATGTCTTTTCTGTTTTCTAGAAACTTCTCAGCTAAATATGGATCAAAATGTTTACCGGCTTCATTGTGAATAAAGTCTAGAGCTTTATCAAAAGGCCACGGTTCCTTGTACGGTCTTTTTGAACATAAAGCGTCAAACACATCTGCAATAGCTACAATTCGTCCTTCGAATGGAATATCTTCACCTTTCAATTGTCCGGGGTAACCGGTTCCATCCCATTTTTCATGATGTGTTAAAGCTATTTTTTCTGCCATCACGATTAATTCAGAATCAATTCCGGAGAGTAGTCTGGCACCGATGGTAGTATGTGATTTCATCACTTCAAATTCTTCGGGTTCATATTTTCCCGGCTTTAATAATATATGGTCGGGAATTCCAATTTTCCCGACATCATGCATCATACTTGCCGGAACAAGAATTTTTATTTCTTGTTCATTCATTTTTAGGCTATGCACAATAAGTTGAGTATATTTTGATATTCGCGTCAGGTGTAATCCGGTTTCATTATCTCTGATCTCCGCAGCCAGTCCCAGGCGGTTTATAATCTCAAAATGAGAATTTTCAAGTCTTTGCAATGTCATTTGCACTTCATTGGTTCTTTCTTGAACTTTCTGCTCCAGGTTGCTTCGATGATCTACTATTTCGAGATGAGTGGCAACTCGTCTTAATAACTCTGCGGCCTGAAATGGTTTTGTTACATAATCTACAGCGCCAAGATCAAATCCTTTCACAATATCTTCAATATCAGTTTTTGCGGTCAAAAATAAAACAGGTATATCTTTTGTCTTATCAGAAGATTTTAAAATTTGACAAGTCTCAAACCCATCCATTCCCGGCATCATCACATCTAGTAATATAATATGAGGTTGTGTCTTATCCACCATTTTTAACGCCGCTTCGCCCGATGTGGCCACGGCAATATCATACCCTTTTTCACCTAAAATAGTACCCAACACTTGAATGTTTTTTGGGTTATCATCTACGATTAAAATTTTTTGTGAGCTATCTGTCATAATTTAACCAATCTCTGGGAAATATTAATTAACCGGGCTGGTTTGCAAGTAGTTTTTGGGTTTCCCTTCATCGTTCGGGGGGAGTTAGTTGCCCGTATTTCCTGTGTACATAAACAAAAATTCCTGCAAAAAGTAAAGCTGATAAATAGAGCTTGCATTGTACGTGAGTTTCTTCTTCGAGAACAATAAAGGGTACACAACGTCAGATAATAGCCCAAAATAGTATGTCGATCATATGACACTTCAGAATCAATGCAGGAACAATGAGAATTAAACCTAAAAATTATAAAGACAATCAATTTTCTTGTGACCTAACAAGAAGGGAATTAGGTCAGCGGTGGGTTACGAACGTGTGGCGAAAGAAGTTTTGAAAGTACATTGGTCACTCCAGAGCGATGTTGTTTAGAAAATGAGGATGAACCATCGAAACATGCCTACAGGGAATTGTTTTAAATCACATCAAACTATTTTAGTAAAGGGGTAGGATCTTTAGTGGCATCTTGAAAGTCTCATTACTAATCTATCTCAATCCGACTTTAATTTGTTTTCGTATGTAACTTCATTCTATTCTTTACTCATATCAATGACTATTCTGCCTTTGACTTTTGATAGTAATGAAAAAAACAGCTCCGTTCGATTTTACCGCGTCAATATTTCTCGTGCTACACAAACTTGTCACAATTGCACCTTTCGCTTTTAACATTTGAATATAAAAGCATTCCATAGGCAACACAACCGGCAATGATCATGGCGACGACTTCTTGATGAGATAATTCCGTTGGCTTTAATCGGATGTGTTTCTTGTCTAAACATCGATACGTTGCCCATGACCCATGTTCACCTTTAGCAATAATAACCCCTGAAAAATTGGAACCCATAACAGAGGGCTTTTCTTTTGAAACCTGCTTGTTCGCTCTAATGTAATATAAAAAAAGGCCTCCGAGGTCTGGGGTTGACGTCTGAAGTTGTGTGCCAGTAAAATATGCAGCTAAATTATTATTCTATATATTTTTTTTGATTGCCAGCCGACAAGAGCATATTTTTTTGAATTAACTTGAACGTAAAGATTAAGAAATATATTCTGCAAAAAAGAAAAGCAATTATACTTGTATCAATGAGTGCTGCTTCAGTCGCCCTGATACTTCTTGCTCCATTGGCTGGTTCTATAGATTATAACAAGCTAAATTCGACACGGGTATATAACACAAATCAACCCCAGGAAGTTACTTCATTAATGCATACTTTTCTGGATGAAAAAGGAAACTTACCCGTCGAAAAAGTTGTTATGCAATTACAGCATGAAAATTTTACCGCTATCTCACGCCCAGGATTTTCAAGCGGGCTTACCACAGGCGCCCGTTGGTTTACTTTTAAACTGTATAATGATAGTGCACAGTCTGTTTCAAAAATCATTGAGTACACTGAAGCCCGAGTTGGTTTAATTCAATTTTACGAATGGGACGTCGAATCTGGCTATAGCGGGGAACCTGCCCAAGTCTTTGATTTAACAAAACCCTCTATAATACGCCCCGTTCAGGGCATTCGACCCGGATTTTTATTGAACCTGGATAAAAAACAAACTAAGCAAATACTAATTCGTGTCAGATATAACTCTGAAGGTAAAATCAGCGGCCCCATATTTACCTCATTTAGAATTTGGAAACCTGAAGCATATATGAATCGGCAATACGCTGAGACCATGATTCACGGCAGCGTTTCAGGAGCGATGATCTTGCTGGCAATCGTTTCATTTTTTATATTCATTATGAATCGAGATTTGGCCTTTCTATATTATGCGCTATATATGCCAAGCGTTGTTTTTACAATGAACATTGCCTCGGGCATGTTTCATGCTCTCGTGACCCCCGCATCTTCTGATTTCGAATGGTTAAATGCCGGTGTAGGACTGGGTTATGTTTTAGCAGTTTTTTATGTTCGGGCATTTTTGCGATTAAAAAAGACAGAACCGATCGTGGATAAACTGTTACTTGCCCTCGCTGGTTCAGGGCTTATCGTAATAATCAGTGAATTTACCGGGTTCCACGGAATCGCCTTTAAGGTTATGGAAATTACAGGATCTGCTTATATTCTGTTTATCATCGTTGGAATCAGGTCGGCCCTAAAAGATGTGACCGGGGCGGCTTTAATGGCGATCTCCTGGGCAATTTTTCAAACATCCATGGTGGTAACGTATCCACTTCGCGACATGGGAATAATTCAAGACAATGTATATTCATATTGGGCTGTCTTCGCCGGTCTATCTGTAGATATTGTGTTGCTGGGTTCTGCGATGGCAATGAGGTTACTTGAAATTCAGAAGGCCCGTCATATTGCAGAAAAAAATAGCCAGTTTCTTGCCGAAAAGACTCTTAAATTACAAGAAGAAGAAAGAGGTCGTATTTCACGATTGCTACATGATGATATCGGTCAATCTCTTTCATCATTAAAGTTTAAAATCGGCGGTCTACCTAAGAGAATACTGAAAGATTATAACTTAGTGGAACAAACTGATTTAATCAACACCATTATTCAAAGCACTCGTAAATTATCTCATAGCCTGATACCTGCGTCATTACAGGCAGGCGGTCTTGAGGCTGCGCTCAGTGAATTGGTTCAAACGACCGATATGCCCGAAAGTCTGAAAATTGAAATGGATATATCACTACTTAATGGCAGGTTTAATACTCAAGTGAATATAGAAATTTTCAGAATTATTCAAGAAGCTTTGTACAATACTATTCGACATTCTGATGCCAGTTTCTTCCGGTTGAGAGCGCAGGAAAAAAATAAAGAAATAACAATCACTATCGAAGATAACGGCAAAGGCTTTTCACAAAGTAGCTGGAGAACGCCAGGTTTAGGGCTACTACTTATAAAAGAACGAGCCCGTCTATTGGGAGCAAATATTTTTATAGAATCCGATTTAGGAGCGGGAGTCAAGATAATTCTAAAAATATCAAATTAATATTCATTTTTCTTGGCACCAAGAAAACTTCATAGCGCCAGACTCAGTGCAAACCTCTCAAACAGTAAGCATTTCTAAAGGTAATAGAATCCAAATATCATAGAATTAAAAATAATCTGAAAGAGCTTTATTGAAATGTTATCTGTTTCGGATATCTAACATTATTCAGAATATTCTTTACTCATATCAATGACTATTCTGCCTGTGGCTTTATGCGCCGCAAGATGTTTCAGGGCATCTTTCAACTCTTCGAATTTCAATGGTATGACTCTATCAAATGGAATTTTAATATCATGTTGAATGACGAAACTCAACATTTCATCAATGATCGTTGAAGGAGCCTTCTCGGAAAACTGATATGTTGGACCTTTTACTTTTGGTAGTCAATGATAAAATCAGCTCCGTTAGACTTTACCGCTGCCACATTTCTTGTGCTGCACAAACTTGTCACAATTGCGCCTTTCGCTTTTAACATTTGAACAACTACACTGCCAATACCACCGGAGGCTCCGAGAACTAAACATTGATCACCTTTTTTGATTTCTGAATACAAGATCATTCCATAAGCAACGCAACCGGCAATGATCATGGCGACGACTTCTTGATGAGATAATTCCGTTGGCTTTAATCGGATGTGTTTCTTGTCTAAACATCTATACGTTGCCCATGACCCATGTTCATCTGTTGTGCCTGGGATACCAATCACTTCATCGCCAATTTTAAATTCAGTAACCTTTTCGCCTTTTGCAATTATAACTCCTGAAAAATTGGAACCCATAACATAAGCATTTTCTTTCGAAACCTGCTTGGGGCCATAGAATCTTCCAAGCGCTGTACCCTGAGCTAATGCAATATCATCCACATGAAGTGTGGATGCCAATGTAGTAAAAAAGCATCGAATATAAAATAACGGCTATCGTGAACATTCCGTATTGAAACGATAGGCCTTTACCCGCGATCGCTATTCCAAAGCTGCACAGCAAAGCCAAAGTCGTCAAGGCGATACCTCTTGCGGCCAATTTAATCGCTGGGTTCATCGGTGTCACCATTTGCGCTTGCATCACGTTTTGATTTTTATCGTATAACACCAACACGCCCGTGAACATAAAACCCATCATCACGGGATCCGAAAAAACGGTCAAAATGATCAAGTCATCATAGTGCAAGTTCAGTATATAAAATATCGCCGTATAGGTTCCCGCGATAAAAATACTCATTGTGACGATCGGGTAACGGGCGATCAGTATAAATTCCCATTTGATCGACGAGAGAAGGTTTTGCCAGTTTTGCAACACCAGGGTTTTCATAACAACGCCTGCCCGGTGGTTTCGATAAAAACCTGGTCTAAGCTGGCCTCTTCCGTATGTATGGTGCGAATATCTTGTTTGTTTAATAGGTCTGCAAATTCTTTATTGTGACCGAGATCTTTCATGTCGAATTTTTTTACTTTTATTTTTTCACCAGAATTTAAATATTCGACTTTAATCGTTTTTTTACCATAGCGCAGTTTGAGCTCTTGAGCTCTTGAGGTGAATCGATGAGTTTTATTTCTCCGTCGATCAAAAAAGCTACCTCGTCGCAAAGTTCGTCAGCATCAATCATGTTGTGCGTGGTCAAGAAAATCGTTTTGCCCCGAGATTTTAGATCTAGAATAATATCTTTGATGTTGCGCGCATTCGATGGGTCAAGACCCGAAGTCGGTTCATCGAGGAATAGAACCTCTGAGTCGTGTAACAAAGCGCGAACAAAGTTTAGACGCATTTTCATGTCTTTGGAGTACTCGGCGACTTTCCGATCTTTGTCTGCTGAAAGTCCGACCATATCTAGTAACTCGATACCTTTGTATTTTGGTTTTTCATACAAAGAAGAAAACAGTTCGAGGTTCTCCAGAGTGCTCAGTTTCATGTAGTGATTTGGCAACTCAAAAAAGACACCAATTTTGTTAAACACCTCCCTGCCCCATTGTTCGAGACTTTTGCCCAGCATCGAAACCGAACCGCTAAAGCCGTCTAAAATTTGCCGGGTAAGTATGGCCTGCGTCGTACTTTTCCCAGAGCCGCTTGGCCCCAGAAATCCAAATATCTGTCCGACCCCCACAGAAAAATCAAAACCTTTCTAAATATTAATCGTAAATTCCGTAAACTTTCCAGGGTCAGATTTTACAGTCAATTTTCCGCCGTGTTTTTTATTAATAATATCGTGGGCAATGCTAAGGCCCAGACCAATCCCCTGGCCCGATGGTTTTGTTGTAAAAAATGGGTCAAATATTTTACGAATTTTGTCTTTTTCTATTCCATCGCCATTATCCTTTATTTTGATTAGGGTATTCTTTTTATTTTTTTCCAGAGTTACTTCTATTACAGGAGTGTATGTCTTGTTCTTGATTTTATTGCTCTGAGTTACTGCATAGCATGCATTGGATAAAATAATGACAAGACTGATCGATAAATTACCCGGAAAAACATCAGCAAAGACCTCATTTTGATAATTATTTTTGAATTTTATGTTATTTTTTGCTTTCTTTGAATCAAGAGAGGCCAATGCTATAATGATAGAATCATTTATTATTGTTTCAATTTTTACGTTAGATAGATTATCGTTAATATCTCGGGACAGATAAAGCATATTATTAATAATAGCATTGGCACGTTTCCCGTGCTTTTCTATTTTTAACGTGTTGTTTTCAATCAGGTCAAAATCATCTCTAAGCTCTTGTAATTCAGCTTTTGTAATATTGGATTTTTTTGCCAGCTCCATTTTTTTTGAATTAATGATATCATATATTAAACGTGAAAAATTATTTATAAAATTCAATGGGTTTTTCAATTCGTGCGCAATACCTGAAGTCATGTTTCCCAGCGACGCGAGCTTTTCCTGTTGAACCAATTGATCTCTTGTTTTATTCAGGGTTTTAATTGTTTTCTCCAGCTCTTTTCTTTGCTGAACTTTTTCGGTTACATCATAAAATGTAGCGACAGCACCGTTTGACTTGGTCGGGAGTGGTAATTGCACCAGGCCAATGTCAATCGTTTTTGTTACACCTGTAATAAATGACTTATAGGGAACTTCTTTGAGATCAATGCAATCTTTCTGGCCGGACAATACCGATTCCAGATAAGGGGCCAGGCCGGTATTGTGTTTTTTGTGCGCTTCGAGAACATTCAGACCCACTCCGGGTTTACTACCGGGAGTGTCAGAGTATCCAAAAAGTTCATTGCTGGCATTGTTGTGATCTACGACAATGCCCTCGCTGTTTACAATAAATATTGGTACAGATGATTTGTTAAAGATGGCATGAAAAAATGATTTTGTTCTTTCCAATTCACGAACAATCATAGAGACCAGGATTGCCAATAAAAGACACATTGATAGAAACATAATCGTGGTATCAAGGTACCATCGAAAGTTATCAGGTTTTACCGGCAGATATTCCGGATGCTGGTATTCTAACGATATTATAAATATATCAGCAAGGACACAGATAAACAGAAATGATATTCGAGTGGCGCCTTTTAATAGCAGTACCGGGAATAAAAATACGAAAAATTGGGCAGACATGACCCAGGAAAAAAGGCCGCCCTCAGATATATGAACCGATGTTATTGCAATGATTGCAATCATACACAATGTTTTTTTTAAATAAATATATTTCAATCTTGCGAACAGATATAGAGAAACAAAGGTACTTGATATTATAACGGACTGTATATTCGTGATTGTATCGTTAAAATTCGATGTAAATTTATATAGTCCTACTCCAAATGTCCCAATAACCGTATTGACGATAATGAATATAAAAATTTTATCCTGTAAATTAAGTTCCCGCAATTCGCCAAATATAAAATATGAAAATTTTTTCATGTCGCCTCCAGGTTTAAATATTTATCTATAATATTGTAGGTAACGCATATCGTGTAGTTACGTCAACTTGTTTAATCTTATGTTGCCGGGGAATTAGAAATTTCATGTATCTACAGTCTTTATAACTTTACTTCCCAAACAAAATAGTCTGTCGCTGCTTTTTGCTCTCCTTGTATTTTAGCTTGCCTTGTATTTTCCTTTTATAACTTTCAATCCCCAAAAAAATAAAAAAACACAAAAAGGGGTGATATTTACAATACACAAACAAAAATTCATGTTATATGTATAGTTAAAGATGGGAACCTCAAAATACGATTAGGGATCCGGTCATTATAAAAAGTTATAATGAGGAGAAATGATAAAGAGATAGACAATTTCAAAAATGGCTATTATGTTTGCAAGTGTTATGATGGTGGCAAACTGTGCCAATGATGGCGGATCGACTGGCGATTCGAGCAACCAAACCATCACCAACACAGTGGGCAGTGTTAACTTTAACATGATCTATGTGCCGGGCGGTTTAACAACACCAACAGCAGAAGATGATTCTACAACAGCTACTGTTGCGAATGCGTATGAAGTTGGTGAAACGGAAGTTACTTACGAGCTTTGGAGTGCAGTGTACGCATGGGCTACTGCCGGTGCTGGTGGAGCTACAGGTGAAGGTAGTTACACTTTTGAAAATCCCGGTCATCAGGGTAGCATATTGAATGGTTGCGCCCGTGCCTCAGTGGGAACAAACCAGCAGCCAGTAACCTGCATGAACTGGCGAGATACCTTTGGTTTCAATGGCATTTTCCTGTACCAGGTACTATTTTATAAATTTTTTAAGATGCTTAGGTGGTTCGACTTTACATGTTTCCATAAGTTTTTTCCGTTTATTATAAGGGTAGTTAATTCAATCGATTTGCAAAAATAGCAGCAAGGCATTCGAAACCAGTTTGTCTGTTTAGTTCAAGGGGACTTAGGCCTGTTGCACTCTTTATGCTGTGGTTGAAATGAGATTGATCGTAATAATTCAGATCATAAACCAGGTCAGAGATCTCTAGTTTGTCTTCTTTAGAATGTAATATTCGCGCAATAGCGAACTCCGTTCGAATAATTTTTGCATATTGCATCGGACTTGTGCCGCATAATTGATTATATTTTTTTATCAAAGTATTTTTTGATAATCCGGTTTTATCTTTTAATTCTTTCATTCTGAGAATACCCCTGGTCTTTTGCATGATATCCAGGAGATGTACTTCCGATGATTTGATATTCAAGGATTGCTTTGACAAAAAAGTTGTAATTTCTGTATTCAACAATTCTAATTTCGTTTTGCTGTCGGGAATATCACTCAATGCATCGCAAAGCCACAGAAGTGATTTAAACATTTGTTGGTTATCGGCAACTGATTCTACCAAATTTACCATATCCTCTCTGAAAACATGTGTAGCTACTTCGGGTATAAACTCCACGGCAACAAAGCGGACGTTTTCACAGTTTTTTCCAAACTCCTTTGGGCTGGTAAAAACACCCGAATAGGATATGCCTTTACTGTATTCGAGATAATTTTTTTCATCAGAAAAAACTTTTAAATTATCGCCATAGTTTATGATTAAAAAGGGACGACTCCAGAGTGATAATTTCTGAGAGAACTCACTCAAGTTGCCTTCGACCATGTAATATCCCAAGATATATTGACTCAAGTATAAGGAGGGGCTATGATACTCCATTTTCATAATAGATTAACTAACTTTTTATAAGTACTCTGTCAATGATTAAAATGATACATAAGTCGAAAGTTTCGAGTTCTGGTTCGCAGGTATCTACTGATCAATATGAAATCACTGTCTTTCCACGAAATACATATCTAATTCCCCTTTATTTTTAGCTTTTATTTTTCCTCTTGAAGTATAATTAAAACTTTCGGGAACCAGACTACGTACTGTAGCAGATACATTGACCTTTCCTTTCTCTCCTGAACTCTCAATTCTGGATGCAATGTTGACAGTATCTCCCCATATGTCATAGGCGAATTTTTTTAAACCGACGACACCGGCCACAACCGAACCGCTGTGAATGCCTATTCTGGCAGAAAACCCGGTCTCTCCTTTTTCTTTTTTGGAGACCATGTAAGAGTCCAAAAAGTCTCGTATATCAAGCCCGGCATTTATAATGTCTTGTGCATGATTATCCGTTTCAACCGGAAGACCGCTGGCGCACATATAAGCATCCCCGATTGTTTTTATTTTTTCAATGCCATACGATTCGATGATCATATCAAATTTACTAAAGCAGGTATCAATTTCATACACCAATTCATGCGGGCTCATTAGCTCTGAAATTTTGGTAAAATCGATAAAATCTATAAACATAATAGATGCATTTTCATATTTTTTAACTCGCGCTTTGCCATACTTTTTTAATTCATTGGCAGTTTCTTCTGGAAGAATATTCAGTAATAAATCATCAGATTTTTTCTTTTCAATCTCAATTTCTTTGGTTCTTGTTTTTACTTTTTCTTCGAGATTTTCATATAACATGGCATTGTTGATGGAAACTGCAATTTGCCCTGAAAGCAGTTTTAACAATTCGAGGCGATTTTCAGAAAAGGCTTGTTCAATAAGATTGTTTTCCAGATATAACATGGCATTAATTTCGCCAAAATGCTTTATTGGCAAACACAGAACAGACTTGGTGCCAGCGCTCTGGATATAAGTATCCCTTCCAAAAAGTTTGTCTGTGGTGGCATTGCCCACTACAACGATTTCCCCGGTTCGCGCACAAAACTGCACAATAGAATCAGCCAAAGAGTTTTCCTGCTTTTCAGAAATTGCTAATAATTGTATACGATCTTCTTTAACCTCAGCCCCTGCAAATACTTTGAAACCCGATTCGTTTTTAATTAAAATAAAACCCCTGCTCGCGCCTGCATTTTCCAGAGATATCTCCAGCAAATCAGAAGCAAGTTTGTCAAGTAGAAGTGAGCGGCTGATCACCTCTGAAGCTTTTAGTACGGTTTGTATGTCAAGAGATGAAAACCCCGTACTCGTACTTGTCGATAAACCTTGCTGATCGCCTGGCAAGTTGTCTGTAGCGATAACGTTTTTAGGTGAGACTTCTTTTTTATACAACGTAGAAATCATCTCGGGCAGCAAGTCGCTGCCCCAGGTCTCATATTTTGATTTAGCGATGCTCTGGTACTCGATGGATTTTTTATCGCTTTTGTTGTTCTTGTAAAAGTCGGCGAGCCTTTCGCAAATCATTGCTTCAATATGAATATAGTTGTTTTTTTCAGCTGCTTTGATGGCATCTTTATAAAGCTCTTCTGCGATGCTGTTTTTACCTTGGTACCTTGCGAATTCAGCGTCCATCAATAGAGTAAAGTGCAAAAGATTTTCACCTGCAAAGTCGGCAAGTTTTTGCAACTTTTTGAAATCTTTTTTAACTTTATTTAAATTCGATTTTTTTTGAACAGTTGAATTTTCAGAGATATAGACAATTCTTGAAAAACAATTGTATGCAAAATAGAGTGTGGTGAACATTGTTCCCGGAACACTTGCCAGGTGTTTTTCCATTTCATCGGCGTACATCGTCGCTGTGTGGTATTGTTTAAAGTGTACAGCAAGAATCAGTTTACTGATAAATAATTGAGCCAGCTCTGCGAGTTGGTTACTCTTTTTTAAAGCAGGAATCATATCTTCTTCATTGTAGTGCTCCCCCAATAATACCCAAGGGGTTTGGCTCTTTGATTTAAAATTTAGTACAACCTGGTGCCATAGATGCAACTTACTAAGAACTGATTCTTGATTCAATTTTGATATAATCTCGTTATATTTGGCTATGTCTTGGAGCAGAGGTTCCAGAGGATCTCCGCAGAAAAAACGGGTATAAGTCGTTCCTAGAATTGACCAGGATGTATATTCAAAATCTCCCGTTTCCAGTCCGGTTTTATAGGCTTCCATCAAAAGGGGAATAGTTTCTCTCGGGTGTAGTTTTAGATGCTTTATAAATGAATAAACAGAGAAAATTGTCTTTGTTTCAATGAAACGGGTATCGTATTTTTCCAAAATTCCAAGTGCGAGATCGCTAAATGCATATCCTTTGGCAAGCTTTCCCAGAATGCCTGACAAGATCAATCCGTAATTCGCATAGGCAAAGGCCGACAGAGGGCTATTCCCTTTTTTGGCAGATAATTCAACCTGGCGCATGACAAATATGGGCATAAGTGGCGGCAAACTTATATAGGCTGCAGAAAATACCCCTGTCATGATTCTCATCGCAGCCAGAGTTTCAGGACTTTTCATCTCAGGAATAGTTGCCAATTTTTCAACAGGGTACTTTCTTAAAATAAAATGCGTTCTTACAATGGCCTTTAACACATCAAGATTACCCGGTTTTTTGGGAAACTTTTGTCCCAGTATATTCAAGGCAGCAACGGCTACTTGAACAGCTTCAAAGAGTAAATTCTGGGCAATGAGCGCTTCAATTCGTATTTCATAGGCAGCGACTTTGTCAATATTAGCTTGAGAATTTTTTTCTAAAATAGTCGTATATTCGTCCATGGAGGAGTAATCTGCGCAGTACAGGGAGCTTTGAGCCGCATAACGGTATAGGTTAAAAACAGACTCGTAGTGATGTTTCCAGTCAGAACTATCCAGAAGCGAGATCGCTGTTTGACAATATTGTAGACAAGCGCTGAATGCGTTACAAGAGTCGGCTTTCTTCGCTGCGGCGAGATTCAATTCTATCAGTTCATATTTTTCAACCTCCTTGCTGACGAGATCTTTAGCATGGTTATACTGATTCACAATATCAAACAGATATTCGCTACGTTTCTGGTCGTCGTACATTTTCATGTACAAACGGGCGAGTTTCAAATGAGACTTTTTTTGATTCTCTGGCGTCATTATAGAATACGCCGCTTGCTGAATCCTGTCATGGGCAAACACATACTCTACATTAAGTTCACCACCGGATTCATCTCCAAGATCAATCCCGGCATCAGAAAACCGGTAATAGTCCCCCTTGGGTATTATCATTCCTTCTGTTATGACTTTTTTAAGATAGCTGGCGACTCGAACAGGTTCCCTGTCAATAAGACTCGCCAGGGTCGCAAGGTTAAATGTACTCCCAATCACAGCTGCAATGGAGAGTGTTTGCTGGTTGATTTTGGGTAGAGAGTTTACTTTCTCTGTAATGAAATCAAGTACATTGTCAGTAACATTCGATGCGACAATTTGTTCTAGTTCAATCTTCCATATATAATCGTCAGCAATAAAATGAATCAAACCTGATGCATGTATCGATTTAAAAAACTCATTCACAAAAAATGGATTTCCATTTGTTTTTTGTATTATAATTTCCGCAAGTTGCTCCGCCTCGGATGATTCACATCGTATGGAGTTTGAAATTAAGTCATTTACGCCACTCTTATCGAGTGGTCCGACTTCTATATAATCAGGATGTATTCCAAGTCCGGCTAGCTCATGGAGAGTTGACATTAAAATATGGTTCTGGTCCACCTCGTTATTACGATAAGCTCCGATAATCATCAAACCGGTTTGAGATGCTGAACTCATTAATGATTTGATCAACTTGAGTGATGCTGAATCCGCCCATTGCAGATCGTCAAAAAACATAACAAGGGGTTTTCCGGGGCGTGAAAAAACTTGAATCAGATTCTGAAAAACCAACAGAAAACGATTTTGTGTTTCTTGGGAAGAGAGCTCCGGAACGGGTGGTTGATCTCCCAGAATAAATTCAGATTCCGGAATGACGTCAACGACAATCCGGCCATTTGAACCCAGTGCCTCCAATAATTTAATTTTCCATTCGTTGATCTCTGTCGCATTGAGTAGTAACAACTGTAGAAACAAGTCACGCAGGGATTCAATCACAGCCGCATAGGGCAGATCTTTTTTATACTGGTCATATTTGCCCTGGACAAAATACCCGTTATGCAAGGTAAGTGGCTGATGAATTTCATGAATTAGAGAAGTTTTACCAATCCCTGATAATCCGGTTACCAGCAGCAAACGGGGATCCCCCTCTATTACTTCATTGTATACAGCAAGAAGAGATGCTATCTCTTTCTCCCGTCCAAAAAGACGCTGTGATATCATAAATATATTCGCGGTATCATGACGGCCTACCTCAAAAGGCTCGTCAATTTTATCAGATTCAAAATTTTTCAGAATTTTTTCGATATCATACTCCAGACCTTCTGCGCTCTGATATCGATCTTCCGGGTTTTTTTCTAATAGTTTGATTATTACTTGAGAAATTACCAGGGGAATATTACTATCAACCTCATGTGGTGGTACCGGAATTTTGGCAATATGGGAATGTATTGTCTGCATGGGATCATCAAATACAAAAGGAGGTTTTCCACAAAATAGTTCATATAAAGTAGCGCCAACAGAATAGAGGTCACTTCGAAAATCCACAGATCGGTTGATTCTACCGGTTTGCTCGGGCGAAATGTAATACACAGAACCGCCCAACCTATCAAAGGCGCTGAAGTTAACTGTCTCGCGGGTTAAAAAACCAGACAGACCAAAATCAGTAACTTTTAACTCTTTTCGATCATAATTAAATATTAAATTGGAAGGCTTGATGTCTTTATGTAAAATTCCAAGCTCATGTAATTTTTTTGTTATATTTGCTAGAGAAAGAGATAATTCAATTTTTCGTAGCATTGTAAAATCTGCTTCAAAGTCCCAGGCATTTAACGCCTTGCCCCCGGGGTTCTCTTTTACCAGAGCCCATTGGTTGCCATGTTGTTCTACCGAAATAACTTTGACGACTTCAGGGATTTTTATTTCTCGGGTGATAGCATATTCATATTTTAATATGGCAATATCTTCTTGCCGGGGATTTTCCTGTTTGAGTAATTTTATGATTACTGAAGAACCTGTCGTTTCTTGAATTCCCTCGTAGACATCCGCAATGGGACCTTCAAATATTTTTTTTTGTAAAATACAATTTCCGATTGTAAGTTCTTCCATTTCTTTTCACCTCTTAATTTGCAACGATCGCCCACGGCGTATTAGGATAACAATCGAAGAAAGTACCATAAATATGGTAACCTGTATTGTAAAAAAGTACCAAAATATATGTTTCTCGAGAAAAAAAGCCTCAAATACCTGAAATTTGAAATCAAAACGAGGCAGAAACGAAACTGCGGTATTACATTTTCTTGGTTCGTTGTAACTATTTAGCCTCAACCAATTTTTTAATTTTTATAGCTTTCTCAAAATGGTCTAATTTATGAGTCAATATCCACCATTTTGCAGCCTCCATTAATAGTTGAGGGTCATCGTTTTTGTTTGCGAAAAATGCATAAAATGAAAGCCCTACATTGATTCCTTTTGATTCAATTTTTTTGTTGCAGACTTCAATTATTTTGTTTTTTAATATTTTATTCATACTTCCTGGCTTTCTCATTTTAGTTCTATTATGCCAAGGCTAGACGGTTCTGCCAGTGTTTAATCCTATAAATATTTTTTCATTATAGCAATTTCATCGGGAAATTTTCGAAGTGTGATATTAATGCCTTCTGTATCATACATCGATGCATGTTTTAATAATTTTTGAGCCCATCCTTGAATCGAGGGGTATTCATATTTCTCAGAAGTTTCCATAATATCCGTAGCAAACTTTTTAATGTCGTTGATAATAATGCCATCTGATAAAGACTTCCATTGATTATAAAAGTCACCTTCCATTTGTTCTATGAGCTTAGGTAACATCTTTTTTGTTTCTATAGAAATCTCAAATGTAGACTCAACAACATCGGCTGATTCTTCAGGTTCGGAATCTGATTCTTTGTACGGCAAATACTTCATTAAAGTGTGAAACAGTTGATCTCTAGTGAAGGGTTTATGTAAAGAATCGTCGGTGACTTTATTTATATCTGAAGAGCTTGGTACAATCGTTGAAGCTGTCACAGCAACAATGGGAATACTGTGTGTATTTTTATCTTCCTTAATTTTCAAAGTGGCATTATAACCGTTCATTACCGGCATTTTCATATCCATCAAAATCAAATTTGGCTTTTCGTTTGTAGCAGCCTCCCATGCCTGTTGACCATTTTCAACCTCAATAAGTATTAAATTCGTTTCCTGTAAATAACCCTTGATTAAATCACGATTACTTTTAATGTCATCAGCCACGAGCACAGTGGCTTTTTCAAATGTTATCGAAGAATAATTGATCGGTGGTTTTGTATTTTCGATTACGGATGCATCTGAAATTTCGACATCATGTAGCGTTACTGAAAAGGTCGACCCTTTACCCAATGTACTTTGCAGATTAATTTCTCCCCCCATCAGATTGACCAAACGAGTGGTGATGGCAAGACCCAAACCGGTTCCCCCATACTCCTTATTATTTTGTCCCTCATTTTGTACAAAGGCATTGAAGATTAATTTTTGTTGGTTATCCGGTATTCCGATACCAGTGTCTTCCACACGAATGAGCAAGTCGATATACTTTTTCTTTTCTTTCTTTGTGATGTTACCTTGTTGGGATACCATTATTTTGATATAGCCATCTTCCGTAAATTTCATGGCATTGCCAATGAGGTTTAACAAAACTTGTCGAACCCTGGTCTCATCCAAAATGACATTACCTGGCAAATTCTCATCTATATCGATCTCAAATGCCAAAGTTTTTTCTAACATTTTTTGTAAGAAAACTTGCTTTATATCTAAAAATATTTGTTCCAGGTTAACTGGTTCTTTTTGAACATTTAATTTCCCAGCTTCGACTTTTGAAAGATCAAGTATATCGTTGATTAAATGCAATAACGTTTTACCAGATGATGCTATGGAAGAAACATATTCTTTGATCGTTTCATCTTTTACCATCCCGCCCAATATTTCTGTAAAACCCAAAATGGCATTCATGGGTGTTCGTATCTCATGACTCATATTGGATAAAAATTCCGACTTGGTCTGATTTGCCGCCTCGGCCTGTTGTTTGGCATGTTCCAATTGTTCCTGGGTCTTTTTCAAGGCCTCAATATCCGTTATTACGGCGACCATACCGAGAAAATTGTCATTGTCATCATAAAGAAATCTTGCAGAGTTTCTGGCCACCATAATCGACTTATCTTTTCTTATAAAATGATTCTCGTTAATAATATCAGGCAGGCGTACTCCGGTTTTTGCCATCTGTATAGCCCCATCAAACCGCTTACGGTCTTCTAGATTTTCCCAATGAGTACTACTGGGTTTGCCAATCATCTCTTCCACAGTATACCCTAACATTTCGAGGCCTTTTTGGTTCACATAAGTATACAACCCATTTTCATCAAGTGTTACAACACCCTCATTCATGGTTTCTACAATGCCGCGATATTTCATCTCTTGATCGGCAATTTTTTTCAAACTCTTTTCTAGTTCTATTTTTTGCAAAGCTTGTTTTGTCATGTCTATAGTGACACCATGCATACGAACATTTTTTCCTTTGTCGTCTTGTTCAAACTCTGAGAGGGAGTGTACATATTTCAGTTCACCATCGGCAGCGATGATACGGTATTCTGCATCATTCTGGCCATGAATTTTATAGCTTTCTTCAAATGATTTGACATGCGCTTGAACATCGTCGGGATGAACGAACTTTTGATATGCCTCATTATCTGGTGGTGTTTCTCCTACGGTTAACCCAAACAATCTGTACATTTGATCAGACCATGTTGATGAATTGGTACGCATGTCCCATGTCCAGTCTCCCATATTAGCAATTTCCTGGGCTCGGGCTAGGCTGTGACGACTTTCTTCCAGTTCTTTTTCTACTTTTTTGCGTTCTGTTAGATCGCGAATCATAACCATATCGGCGGGCAATCCTTTTAAATCAATAATAGAAGCGTTCACCTCGACGGGTATACTATCCCCATTATTATTCTTGAAATCCAGTTGATAAATACTGGGTACTTTCTTTCCTGACATTCGATCTGCATATCTCTTGGCAACCAACTCTCGACTGGAGTCAGCAACATATTGCATAAATTCAGATTCCAACAACTGCTCTTTTCTATATCCAAGCAACTGTGAAGCGGAATCATTTACAAAAAGAACCTTCCCATCTTGAAGAATAAGAATTGTATCCTTTGACTTTTCGATGAGAGTTGAATATTTATTTTCTTGTTCTGCAAGCTTTTGTAAGCTATTTTCAAGTTCTTGTTTTTGTTGTTCTTGTTTGGTGATATCATCGAAGATGCAGACAGCACCCATTTTAATACCTTTGATGACGAATTCATTCACAGAAAAATTTACAAATTGTTGATGATTCGGCAATGGGCAAAAATCTCCCGTGTATTTACCGCTTGATTCCTTTCCGGAAATAATATTAACAATCAACTCGGCCATAACAGTACCTGATTCTGTTTCTTTCAAATGATCAATGGCACTGATTCCAATAAGAGAATGATTGTTTGCACCATCCAAAACTTTCGGTGCCGTCTTGTTATAATCAATAATGATGCCATCATTGTTCACCACAATCATAGCCAAAGGAGCATTCTGAAAAATGCTCTGAAAATAAGTAAAAGAATCCAGTGTTTGCAAAGCTTCTTTTGGTTTCATTCTTTGGGCGTAGTCCATGGAAATAAAGCGACTTCGAATAACACCATTAGTATCAATAATAAAAGTGGCAGGCACCGGAAGGTTCCAACTATGATCCGCATTTTGTTTCGCCAGATCGACCTTAAATTTTTCTTGATAAATCTGCTTAAGCTCAGGAGTAAAGGTGAATTGAATTTTATAATCTTGAATTACTTTTTGTTCAGGATCGCTTAAAACTTCAAAATGCAAATCCATTTGCGTTGCCAGTTTTCTTGCATGTGCAACATCCTGGGGGCTAATGGCAACGAGAGTGCCACCGGAGGCGGAAATTTCATTTTGTATGGCGTGGTAGCCTTCCAGTTCTTCGGAACAATACTCGCACCAATCCCCCCGAAAAAACGATAAAATAACCGGTCCCTTTTTTAAAAAGTCATGCAGGCATACTTCTTTGTTATTGGAGTTTTGCAAACAAAAATCGGGCGCAACGTCTCCAATCTGAAGCCCTGGCGCTATATTTGTTGCTTCAATTTTCTTTAGTTCGGCGGCAACGCTTGTTTGTTTGCCCGATGTTTTTTTAGAGGCCATAGTGGTAATCCTGTTTCACTTGCTTCTTTAGTAGATGTTACATCAAGCAATTATTTTCCTGGGTCACGGCTTCAGGCGCAAAGACAACTTTCTATAATTGCCTTTATAAATTTTATTGACGCGTCAACCTGACCAAAGTAGGTTCAACCCTATGGCAAAAGACACTGCAAACCCGAAGCCCGGCGGACCGCGCCCGCAAATTTTCATCAGTTACGCGCACAAAGACAACGACCCGGAAACATCTGAAGTTTTGTGGCTGAATCGCGTTCTGGATCACCTGACGGTTTTACAACTCCAGGATAAGACGACCCTTTGGACAGATAAGAACATCAAACCGGGCCAGGAATGGCACAACGAGGTTAACACAGCGTTAGAGTCGGCAAATGTTGCCCTTTTGTTGATCAGCCAACATTTTATCGGTTCGGAGTTCATTCAAAACAGCGAGTTACCGGTTTTACTCCGAAGGGCAAAAGATGAAAAAAGTCTAACTATCATTCCCATTCATATCCGCGCATGTAACTGGGAGCTTGTCGAATGTAATTATCCCGACCCGAGAAATGGACCAAATATTTTTTTATTGAGTGACTTTCAAAGCGCCAACAAACCGCATAAACCATTCAACGTCCTTGACGAAGGTGAAGTAGATAGAATATTAAAAGAGATTGTTCGCCAAGTGGCAGAAGTCCTGAAAAACATCGGCCCCACTGCACTCGCCCAACCCCAACCCAAATCGGTCCACCACAACCTGCCCTGGGAGAAAAACCCCTGGTTTACCGGCCGCGCCAAAGAGCTCGCTGCTATTCAAACGCAACTCGTCCAAACTCAAAAAGCCGCTATTTACGGAATCGGCGGCGTCGGAAAAACACAAACGGCTGTGCAGTATGGCTATAACCACTTGGACGACTACAACCACATTTTCTGGGTTCGCGCCCAGAACGAAAATGATATTCTCGACGGCTACGGCCAGATTGCAACGATACTCGGTCTTGGTGTCGCAAGCGAGGCCAACATTGAACACCGCGCCAGGGTCGTTAAAGCCCATCTTGAAAACCCCGAGGCGATTCAAGACTACCTTGTCATCTACGATAACGGCGACGACGTAGCGCCGGTCGAAACCTGGCGGCCCCACAACGCGGGTCATATATTGCTCACCTCGCGTGCCACAAACTTTGACAAGCTCAACATTGTCTCTCCTGTTGAGATTAAAACTCTGCCCCCGGATGACGCCAAAACATTTTTATTAAAACGGGCCGGCATCGACTTAGAAAAATTAAGCAAGCAAGAACACAGCACAGTAAAGAGCCTTGTTCAAAAACTCGACGCCCTGCCGCTGGCTTTGGAACAAGCCGGGGCTTATATAAAAGAAAAAAAAGTCAACATACAAACCTACGCCGAAGCCTATGAAAATCGCCGTTTGAAAATTCTGGAAAAAGGCAAAAAGCATCTTAGTACGCACCCCGAGTCGGTCGCCACCACATGGCTCTTAAACTTTGAGCAGATTAAAAAGAACGCAGCCGCCGCAGAGGTTCTCTATTTTAGCGCCTTTACCCAGCCCGATCAAATACCCTTTGAACTCTTAAGCACCGCCCCCGAAGAGATTGGCCCCGCCTTTACCAGGCTATACCAGGAAGAAGATGAACTTGCCGTAAACGAGGCGCTCTCTAAAATCGAACGCTTTTCGCTGGTCAGAGTCGACCCCCAAGAGAAGAGCTACACAATTCACCGGCTCGTGCAAGAGGTGATTCGCTCGCAATTAAGCAACGATGAAAATGAAAACAAGCATTGGGCCGAACGTTTTGTGAAGGCATTTACTGAGGCTTTTCCAGAGCCTGATTTTGAAAACTGGGCCGGGTGTGAACGGCTGATTGAACAGGCCCCGGCGCTCTTGCGGTGGGTAGAAGAGTTTGACCTGGAGTCTGCCGAGGCGGCTCGTAGTTTAAACCAGGTTGGTTACTATTTAAAAGAAAGAGGGCGCTACCAGGATGTGGAGGGATATTATCAAAAAGCACTTTCGATACACAAAAACACTCTGGGCGAAGAGCACCAAAATACAGCCACGAGCTTGAATAACCTGGCAGACTTGTATATAACACAAGGGCGGTATGATGAAGCGGAACCTCTTTATAAGCAGGCTCTGGAGATTCGAAAAAGGTTATTTGGTCTGGAACACACCGCTACGGCCACGAGTTTAAATAACCTGGCGGCTCTTTTTTATGTTCAAGGCCGGTATGATGAAGCCGAGCCTCTTTTTGCTCAGGTCGTGGAGATACAAAAAAAAGTATCAGGTCTGGAACACCCCATTACAGCCACGAGCTTGAATAATCTGGCGTTGCTATATAAAACAGCGGGGCGTTATGATGAAGCCGAACCTCTCTATAAGCAGGCCTTGGAGATTCGAAAAAGGTTATTTGGTCTGGAGCATCCTGATATGGCCGCGAGCTTGAATAATCTGGCTGAGTTGTACCGAGTTCAGGACCGATATTCCGAAGCTGAGCCTCTCTATGAACAGGCTCTGGAGATTGATAGAAAGACGCTTGGACCGGAACACACCGATACAGCCACGGATATGAATAATCTGGCGAGTTTGTATGAGTCGCAGGGCCGGTATGATGAAGCCGAGCCTATGTATAAACAAGCAGTCGAGATTCTTGAAAAAAGCGTAGGGCCGGATCATCCCAATACCATTGCGGGTCATGAAAATTGGGAGCTTTGCCGGAAGAAGATGTCAGGTGAATAAACCGCACGAAAATTTGACGTGTGGTTAATACGCAGGGGGTAGCGAAGAATCTTTTATTTTATTTTTATAAAAATAAAATAAAAATTCGGAGCGAGGGGGAAGGCTTTCACCCTCTAACTTTCCATGTTCTTGTGCAGGATTTTTAAAGCGGTTTCTCTATCCACAACATAATTAATTAAGATTTGTTATTGGCAGTTATTTGACCGGCGCTTCTTATATCGTTATTTCGCCAAGGGGGGCGAAATAACATGAACTCCTCTATCTGTAATAAGTTCTTTATACAATTGTGATTCATGCACCTCTTTAGACATGTTTTCTGCATAATCAGATAAACTTAAATGCTTATTCTTTTCATATTCTGAATTTCTAATATTTCGAACCCAGTCGACACAATCAAATTTTTTATTCGTCATATAAACTTATTTCTCAACCCTTTCGAGAGATTTTTCAAAAATCGTTTGCATTTCCGGCAAATTAATTTCCAATCTTTTTCGGAGTAATTTGTTTTCTAAGTTGAGCGTTATCTTTATAATATCCAGAAAAATTTTTTCCAAACCTCTATAAAATAAATACACTATTGATTTATGGGATATTTCAATTTTTATGACATCATTCATAAAGCGAAGCACAATATATCAAACTAGCTAATTGTATCATTAAGTCAAGATTGTTTTTATATCCAATTAGAGTGAGTCTTTCTAGACCGACAGGGACGTCGGTTTTTCGATCTTGCGCCGGTCAAATTATTGCATCTAACTCTATTTGCGTATATTCAATATAAAATTATGAAACAAATACCAAAACTAATAGTATTCACGATCTGCGTTACACTGCTTCAGGCAGAAAGACAGCCTTCTGATATTATCAAAATACAGAATTGTGTTACTCCGGTTACAAAGCAAAATCATGTCATTATTTAAAACGGAACTTTAGTGAATGCCTGCACCTTCTGAAATTTCTTTAACAACTTTCTCCGTATCTCCAAAATGATATGCTACAATATTTTTTACATGGGCAAACGAATCAATATCAATTTTTGTAAACTCAACGGCAAATCCATCCGAACAGTTGCGTATAATTCTGGCCTCAGCCCGAATAATAGTAGACTGATTCTCACTCAAGGGAATCTCGATCGAAATTTCAGCGCCGACAACCGGGGTATTTAAAACCTCAATAAACAGCCCTCTAACCGAAATATCACGAATTTTAACCGGAAATTTTTCTCCAATAAATTCATATTGCCCTTCAATTGGAAATTCCACTCTGGTAAACCTTCTTTTACCCTTCATAATAACCCCCGTCCGGCTAACAATAAGTGAGGGCCACATTTTGTCAAATGAAAACATCGAAACTATTGACAAGGAGAGGGGTAACTGGTTATGAACTCCTATGAAACATCTAATTACACCGTTATTTATTTTAGCATCTTTTATTCTGGCAGGTTGTGGACCTTCCGTTCCTGTATGGCAACCAACGACTCAATTCCCGTTGCTCAATAGCGATGGAAGCGTATCCGAAAAAATCGAAAACAGCATCTCGATTACAGGAGTTCCTGACAACGTTGAAATTCTTGTCTTAAACTTTTTTGCGCCGCATTGTCCTCCCTGTATTGCTGAATTACCCGAACTAAAAGAGATTTCAAAGATTATTGATTCACGCGAGAAGGTTGCCTTTTACGCAATCGGGTCCACGTTAACCTCGGTCAATAATCCCACACCGCCTTCCAAAGAACAAATTGTGAAAGAACTACTGGAATTTATCGAATTATATAAAATCGATTATCCCGTCTACCTTGCCGAAAGTAACAAATTACAAGACTTTGGAATTACGGGATTTCCAGAAACGATTATTTTATACAGAAACGAAGAGCGTAAATGGTACATAAAAAGAAAATATGTATCGAGCATTAATCTCGGTAACGTACTCGATTTTATAAAACTCTAAGCCTATGTTTGGCCGGGATGAAATATTAAGGCAATACGAAAAGCTCGGCGATGAGCTAAAAAGCATATCTGCCGAGCAGGTTCAAATTATTGCGGTAACAAAAGCCCATGAACCTGAAATATTTCAAATATGTTCCGAGCTGAAAATTAAACACGTTGGGGAAAACCGCATTCAGGAATTAAAAACAAAGTGTGAACAATTTCCCGCCGAAAGAGAGAATCTGTATATACACTTTATTGGAAACCTCCAGAGCAATAAGGCAAAATATCTTCCAGGTCGCATAAACAGCCTCGACACCCTCGATTCACTTGATGTGGTCGAAAAGTTGACGCAACGATTAGACCCCAAAAGCGGCCCGATCTCCGCTCTGGTTCAGCTGAACACCAGCGGGGAACAGAGCAAATCGGGTCTTGGCGCCGAAAACTATCAGCCCATTCTGGAATTTGCTTCGGTTGTGCAAAAAACGGAAATGATAAACCTCGAAGGGGTAATGACCATGGGCCCTACCCCATCGGCAGACTTTTCAATGGAGAACCCGCAGTATCGAAAACAGACGGCGAACGCTTTCCAAAAAGCAAGTGAAGTTCGAAAACGCCTCGAAGAAGATCTCGGTTGCCAACTTCCCAGACTCTCCATGGGGATGAGCCACGACTACGAAATTGCCATAGAAAACGGAGCTACCGAAATTCGGGTCGGGTCACTGCTTTTCGGCGCCCGCCCCGCTCGACACTGAAGCTTTAAGATGCTTTAATAATTTAAGAAACGCCGGCAGTTTTCTCCACCGGAATTACTTTTTCCGCTTCATCTTCAGATTTTTCAGCCACTTTCTCGGGTTCTTCTAGAACCACAAGGGCAGCGCGTATTTTAGCTTCAATTTCATTTGCCATCTCAGGATGTTGTAAAAAGAACTGACGGGCGTTCTCTTTCCCTTGTCCTAAACGAGTTTCACCGTAAGAGTACCAGGTACCGGCTTTCTTGACAAATTCACCTTTAACCCCTTCGTCTAAAATACAGGCCTCTCGTGAAATACCCTGGTCAAACATAATATCAAATTCAACCTTACGAAAAGGCGGCGCCACCTTGTTTTTTACAACTTTGACACGAACCCGGTTACCAATAGGTTCATCGCCCTTCGTTAACGATTCAATTCTACGAATGTCCAGTCGAACAGAGGCGTAAAACTTTAAAGCGTTCCCGCCGGTAGTTGTTTCGGGCGAACCAAACATAACCCCGATTTTCATCCGAATCTGATTAATAAAAATTATAATTGTATTACTTTTTTGAATTACAGCGGTAAGTTTTCGCAGGGCCTGGCTCATTAGTCGAGCCTGAAGCCCCATGTGAGCGTCGCCCATATCACCTTCAATTTCAGCTTTTGGTACCAGAGCGGCCACAGAATCAATGACAATAACATCAAGTGCATTGGAACGAACCAGCGACTCCACAATTTCGAGAGCCTGTTCACCGGAATCGGGCTGAGAAACTAAAAGTTCATCGACATTTACCCCGAGTTTTTTTGCATAAGATGGATCTAGTGCGTGTTCTGCGTCAATAAAAGCAGCCATTCCGCCAAGTTTCTGAGCTTCTGCAATTACATGCAGAGTAAGCGTAGTTTTACCGGAAGACTCAGGACCATAAATTTCAACAACACGGCCGCGCGGTAGTCCGCCAATTCCAAGAGCCATATCGAGTGGAAGTGCTCCTGTAGAAATAGCTTCCATAGGGGCAATCGCCGATGAATCCATTTTCATTACGGCCCCCTTTCCAAACTGTTTTTCAATATTTAAAAGGGCCTGTGACAGGGCTTGTTTCTTATCTGTATCGCTTTTCGTGGCTTTCATAGTGATTGTGTTTCTCCGAGCTGAATTTGTACTAATCTATATTTTAAAACATCTAGCTGTTTAAGAGGGGCTTTGTCAAATACTTTAATATGTCTCATTTTCTTTTCATGCATAACTACTCCATAAATAAATTACCTGTTTCTATAAGGGTAATAGCCGTTTTTTGGTTTTTATTTCACAAATCACCAAATTTTTTGCCAGAATCGATAAAATAAAGAAAAAAATGATAAAAAGGGGAAGTCTCCCCTTCCGCATCGGCTGCCCTGCGGGCGAGCCTACGCTTAACCCCTCGATATTATAGATTTCAGGTATGCAAACTTTAAAGAATAAATTGACAATAAGGAGAGGTTGTATTCATTAGATTAAAAACGTACTTAAGGAGAACATTATGAGTCATTTCATGAAAACAGTTACCAAAACAATTATCATCACAATTCTTGCTATGGGTATAAACATGTCGACATTTGGTATTGATGCCAAAGAATTTAAAAAATTCTGGAGTGGCATCGATCAAAGTAAGATAGCAGATATTTTCATTTCGGGACCAAGTGATCAGTTTTTAGGTGCACTTAAATACTCAGATACGCTTAAATTCGAAATCACAGAAAAAAGTTTACTTATAATAAGTCCGCAAGAAAAAATTAGAACATTAATCAACCTTGACGATATTATTTCAGTCAGTTACCGAGAAAAAGGCAACGGCAAAGGGATTCTTGCATTACGTATAAATTAAAAAAATGTGGGTAGACTTACTTTTTTGCCACCAAAAAAGTAACAATAAACCGCCCGGACACGCCAACATCCCAACATTGATTTAATTATTCAAACTATTCTTGTGATTGGATATTATGGTTAAGCCGCTGGTAAGATTATTCATAATATTATCAATTTGACTAACAAAAACCTTAGCCATAGTAGCCATAGACAATCTCAAACGGTATTCTAGTAATTCGATTTCGCAATGATTCTGTAAATTTAATGCTGGACAGGTATTTTTGCCTTCATTAAAGTGATCATGCTATGGGTATCCCGGAAAGAATAATGGAAAGTATTAATGAATTGCCTGAAGGCAAGCAATTAGAAGTCCTAGATTTTGTTGAGTATCTTAAATTGAAAACCGAAAAGGAAGAAAATCGGGAATGGACAGATTTATCAATTTCATCTGCAATGCATGGAATGGCTGATGAGCCCTCTCCGTATTCAATACAAGATTTAAAAGAAACTTTTTCATGATTTCTGAAGGCAAAGTTGTATTATTTAAATTTCCGCAAACAGATCTTGTTGACGGTAAATTGAGGCCGGCTCTTATTCTACGTAAGCTCCCAGGAAAATTTGACGATTGGCCGGGGCCAACTGGCCAACGGCTCACGCGCGCCTTCGGGTCTCACATTCGTTCAACCACATTTTGAGACTACCTGAGTTTAACCGCCAAGCTCGCACCCAGAAGGTTGGTAAACCTTCCCGGGAGGTTAGTTTGGTGCTCGTTAGGCGGGTCGAGGCAACCCAAAACATCAGATAAAATTGAAATGTTATCTGAAAAAATCATGTATATCCATTATCTAAGCTCACCATCCTTGGTTCGCTAATTTTTGTTGTAAAGGCATCTCAATATGGTTATTATGTCACTATAATTATTGGAATTCAGATGGAATACGTTCGATATATTAATAAAACATTGCAGCCTAAAGTAGATTCAGACCTGAATATTAAGGTCTTAGACCTATTTGCCGGTTGTGGGGGTTTATCTTTGGGTTTCGAAGCAGCCGGTTTTGAGACTTACGGTTATGAAATGGACGAAACAGCAGCTACAACCTACAATAATAATCTAATCGGTCATTGTGAACATACTACACTTTCCACCGAAATAGAATATCCCGATGCAGATATCGTCATTGGAGGCCCACCATGTCAGCCCTTCAGTGTTAGAGGTAAGCAAAGTGGATTGTCTGACTCAAGAGACGGTTTTCCTATTTTCATTGATGCAATTGCTAAGGTTAATCCTGAAATTTGGTTATTCGAAAATGTACGAGGTATGCTTTATAAAAACAAAGAGTATCTCAATGAGGTTATAAGCTCATTATCAAAATTAGGTTATAACATTTATTATAAATTATTGAATGCAAAATCTTATGGGGTTCCACAGAATAGAGAACGAGTTATCGTGATCGGTAGCAAAAAAACATTTTCCTTTCCAAAAGAAAAGGACAACTATGTTACTGTTAATGAAGCAATAGAAGACCTTGCTGCACAAGATTATCCGGAATCAAAAGTACTCACACCGAATATGGACAAGTATATTAAAAAATATGAAATCGCTTCCAAGTGTATTAATCCGAGGGATCTTTGGTTTGATCGCCCCGCTAGAACATTGACATGCAGGAACCTAGCTGGTCAAACTAGTGATATGCAAAGAATAAGATTAAAAAATGGAGAGCGCAGAATGTTGTTAACTAATGAAGCGGCTCGCCTGCAAAGTTTTCCCGATTGGTTTAAATTTTCGGGTTCAGAAACACAAGTTTTTAATCAAATTGGTAACTCTGTTGCACCTTTATTTAGCTACCATCTAGCCTCGCGTATGAAAGAATATATTTTACAGAATGGTCTTACAGAAAGGGATAACCAATATGCAATGCAAATGGTAATGTTTGAATGAATATAATCGAACGGTTGCAAAATACAGACACATTTAAATCGAAACCTGTCAAAACTCAAGAGCTCATTCTTTCCATTTTAAAATTCTTAGAAATTACTGGTCTACCAATAGATCAAACCCCTCGGCGAGTCGAACGTATGTGTCTAGTCTTTCTAGCATGTAGTGATATAAAACAAACTTCCGATTTAAAACATCCTAAAACACTATCAGAAGGATATTCTTTGAAAACCCGCGATGTCATCAATTTTGTAAATGAACACTTAGGAGAAAATATATCTTCTGGGTCGTATGACGATATTCGAAGGAAAGATTTAAAATTCTTGGTGCTCAGCAATATAATAGTTCAATCTTCGCCAAACTCCGCTACAAATGATTCCACACGCGGTTATTCATTAAATCCAGATTACAAAAAATTCGTAAAAATGATTGGCTCAAAAAACTGGGAAAAAGTTCTCTTAAAGAAAATTCCAAAAGTACAGCCTTTGTCAGAACTACTAGCCAGAAAGCGTGATCTAAACAGAATACCTTTGATTTTACCAGATGGTCAAGCTTTATCACTCTCACCCGGCAAACATAATCAACTCCAAAAACTTATTGTAGAAGATTTTTTACCAGTATATGGGTTTGGTGCTGAAGTACTTTATGTAGGTGACACTGATAATAAATACTTGCTAGTAAATCAAAAATCATTGGATAAGTTAAATCTATTTGAAATTGCACATGATGAATTACCTGATGTCATCGCGTACTCAAAGAAAAAGAATTGGTTGTTCTTTATTGAAGCAGTGCATTCATCAGGCCCAATTTCTGAAACAAGGCTGCTACGATTAAAGAAATTGTCAAAAAAAAGTAAAGCTGATATTGTTTTCGTGACTGCATTCTTAGGGAAATCTGATTTTAGGAAATTCATTGCCGATATAGCTTGGGAAACAGAAGTTTGGATTGCGGATAATCCGGAACACATAATTCACTTCAACGGAGATAAATTCTTAGGACCATACTCGTCATAAATTTCACTCGCCCTCCTATATATAAACTGACCGCAATGCTCAAGCCCTTATATGAAAAGCTACCCCATAAGGGTGCAGCAGAAGAGTTTTAATGGAGGTACATCATGAAACATTACATAGGTATTGACAACTCGAAATTGACGCACTCCGTTTCTATTATCGATGCAAACGGAACTAAACTATATGTTCTTTCTATTTTTTAAAAACAAAAGGGGTGGTGGAGAACTTTTTTTGTACACAAAAAACGGTCGGAGCCAGGGGAAACAGATATTTACTCTGGGTGGTTAAACCCCTTTCCCCCTTGATTTAAATCTTGAAATTCAGACAACCGCTTCTCGACGAACTGTTCGCTGAGAAACGGTTATCTGTTTATCTCTGGAAGAATTTAAGGATTAATTCTTCTGATAATGGCGTCAAAATTCAATCCAGAAATTGTTACACCGGAAGTTATTATTATGTGGTTTGTCTGGTCGATGGCAACTCCTGCGCCCAGGTTATTTCTAAAGTCATCGTATTTACGTGACCCACCTGCTGCAAAAGTTGTATCGAGAGTTCCACTGAATGGATTTACACGCCAGACTCCCGCAAAAATCGAATATTTACCGGCAACCACCAGTCGACCGGAATTATCGATTGTAATTCGTTGTCCAATGCTGTAGTCTTGAAATGTAGCTCTTCCGTTTACACCAAAGCCATTTAAAGCGCCTCCGTTAGATGCGTCCCATGCCTGTACTATCATACTTTGTACCGTTCCAAATCTGCTGGAACCTGTAGCATAAAGTACTAAAGATGCATCATCAAAATGCAGGCCATACAAATAGGCATTTGGAACAATTACACCCCGGTTTTGTCCGTCGTTCGGGAAGGCGGTGTCTGGCCTTCCGTTATTCTTGTAACGCATGATAAAACCCGTAGGCATACCACCGGTTTTCGGGGTGTGGTATCCGGTCAAGTAGACGTCGTCTGCATTTCCAAAAGCGACATCGTATGCATATGTGTAGATGTTGGGGTCGTTATGTTTGTGAGTGACATACCCAAGTCCATTGTTAAAAGTAGTGTCGGTCTGGCCGCTTCGAGTCAATTTCCATACCACGGCGATAACCGGCCCGTTTAGTATTTTAGCAAAACCAGAAACAAGAAATCGGTTACTTCGTTTGCTGAATACAAATCCAGAGCTCGATTGTGCCGGTATGCCCATACTTAAAATCGCCATACCGTTTGTACCGAAAGCGGTATCTAGAGTGCCGTTCGATATATATTTCCAGACGGTCAGGTTTTGTCCGCTCACTTGCGAGAAGCCCGAGACAAAGATAGCATCGTTTTGGTCGATATAAACACCGGCGCTCTTTTCGACACCATTCATTTGATAAATTACCAGTCCGTTGCCGTTCGGTCCGAAAGTTCCGTCGAGAGTTCCATCGGGGTTAAATCTCCATATTGCGATGTCAAAATAGGTTGGAGCGGCATTTTGAACCGTTCCCACCATTATAATTCGACCCTGAGAGTCAACAGCTACGTCAGCCCCTTGATCTTGTTCCCCGGTATGGTCATATGTGTATATTCCCGTTGCGTTAAAAGTTTTATCGTAGGCGCCGCTAATTACGGTCGGAACACAAGTGACCGATATTGCGCTGACATGCCCGCCTGCTATGGTTCCAGTTGTAGGCGTTGCCGGTAAATTACACGAAAAACCAACCGGTTGTTGTAAAATTGTGACGGAATATGAATCTCCATCATAATATAACGGAGCAAAGGCAAAAGCTCCATCGGCGGTTACGGTTACATCGTCGTAACCACTTGGTACGGTATTTCGCACTACCAGAGTTCCACTGGTTAGTCCCGTTACATTACCGCCAACATTGTAAGAAGGGGAAATACAATTTATGTCAATGTTCGTTACAGGGCTCGTACCTACGGTTCCATTGTTTACCGGGTTCACAAAATTACACCGGTGGTTTAACGGTAGTAAGGAGAATGTTACACTGTAGGCGCCGCCGCTGAATACAGACTGGGTAAACTGATAAGGACCATTTGCCGTAAGATTTAAAGTTTCGAAATTATTTTTAATGGTTAACTGACCACTTTGTAAACCGGTCAAGGTACCGCCAATGGTGAAAAGCGGGTTGTCGGCCAGGTTGGGGTCGGTTCCATTTTGATATTCGGTGAGGTTGTCCCACCCATCTCCATCGGTGTCTAGTGTTCCATCGGCAGAACCGACACTTGCAGGGTCTGCGTCCAGTCCGTTTTCAATTTCCCAACGGTCGTTCATTCCGTCGGCGTCAACATCAGTGTTAAACAGGCCGCCGGGGCCCGCTAAAGCCCCGGTTTCAGCTCCGGGATTACTGCCTGTTACCGGGGCATACGAAACTAACGATCCGTTTCTGTCACTATCTACCGCTTTAATATAGACTTCTAATGTAGAAGCTGCAGTTATGTCGGCTAATATATAAGCAAAATCAGCAGAAACGGCGCTTGTTAAATCTACGCTGTATACGTTTCTGGCCCCTGGAACCATAGGCAAAGAGGAGAATGCGGCCATGCTTGGTGTTTTATAAAACAGGGTCGCGGTAATTGCTGTCGTGTCCATGATGGTGGCACTTATTCGGGTGGGAGTTTGTGAAACATAACCGGTTACGGCGTCGGTAGCATACTCTATCTGCGCGGGGTTTATTTTAGGGGCCTTGGTAGGGCCGGTCGTTTTAACGCCAAATAAAGTAAAGTGGTCTACCTGTGCTGATACCGTTTTTGTGGTTGTGTTTACAACACCTCCGATAGCTACCCATTCGTTTCGCGCGGTATCAAAATAGGCTATTTCAAGTAAATTTTCGTCAGAGCCAAGCGCTTGCACCTCAGCTGGATTATAATTTAAAGTAATTGTAATGTCCTGATTAAACTGAGTTCCATCTGGAAGCATGTCGTATGTATTCGATAATATCTGCCCCGAAGAGAAACTCTGGGTTTTGGACGCTCCCATAGGGACAATTTCAATAGAGGCGTCAACGTTTAAAGCCCCCGCTGGTATGGAAAGCTCGGCTTCGCCGATTAATGATACGTTTCCTCCACTGGCTGCGGTAATCGGAACTGCTGCACCTTGCGTAGTCGTTGCATCAATAACCGATATGACCGGTTTCAACATATACCCTTGACCCTTGTTATAATGCACCGATTTTTCAGCGTTAAAATCTATTGTTAGTGATGTATAACCTTGTTCGAGTACTTCAAATTCTCGGTTTAATTTTATTCCTGTCTGAGTTCCAGAAGGAACCTTAAGAGGTTCTATGTTTGTAGAACCATTCAAAGTAACTTCAATGGTGTTTTCATCATTCAGGTAAAGCCTCATCTGCTTGTAAACGCCAGGTTCGAGATTAAAATAACCGAGTTCAGCGGTTGTTCCATTTTGCAATGTCAGCAGGTCAAAGTTTCGACCAGCGTCGCCATAATCGATTACGTTTATCCAACCGGCCGTTTCGGAATAGATTTCAATTTTATTTATATTTACATTTACAGCAGTAACATCTTGATTAGCGATAGGAAAGTCGGTTAGAAAGAAACCCACGAGACCTTGATCGGAATTCTCTCCGTACGCTGTGTCCGGATGCGAAGTAATATTTTGATTGCTTGTGCCTGTGCAGGAAATTGCAAACAGAGTAAACCAGACAATCGCCATAGATTTTAAAACTTTTTGAATTTGTACCATGTCAAAGACCTCTCTTTTTTTTACTGCTTACACGACTTGATCAATAGTGTCAAACATTTAATTTAAAATATATATTTTTATATAGTTTTTTGACATGTTGAAATTATATAAATATTGCATAACGCCTATTGGTAATATTGTTTTCTTTACTAATGAAGTATCTGCTTTTTACTCAACTTGCAAATGTCCTGCCATCTACTCTTTTTTAAGAGCTTCAGTGAGAAGTTATGCGCAACCAACTAGAAGGGATGAAATAACTCTGCTCGACGCCATGACAAAACGGACAGACCGGTTAATGATCTGGATGTTCAGCCTTGCTGTAACCAGTGCCGGTGTAGTCATCGCAATTTTAAGATAAAGAAGAAACTACATCGGCCGTACAACTACATATGGCGAAGGTTTTGATTCGTGATCGGTGCGCTCGGAAGATTCGCTCCAGGCGTTGTCGCAGGCGGTTATCCAGAAATAGTAGGGGATGTCGCGTTGCAACAATGGGTATTCATAAAGCATTTCGGGACGGGAACTGAAGTAGCTGAAGTTCTGGCGTATCATTTCATTGGTTATGGTTATTTTAATTCGGTTCTGGTTGCGCGGGTCTATCGCGTACTCTTTCGGACCTAGTTTATCGGAGTCGGTGATGGGTATTCCCACCTGAATACCATTTTGAAGTTTTACCTGTTTAAAACGAAGTACCCCCAGAGGTTCGTACGGGTTCAGGCCGTAATAAATATGGTATCGCCCTTTTTGAATGACGTCCATTTCTAAAGACCTTGAAAAAATTAACGTTACCTGCTGAGCGCCTATTTTATCTACCGCAAGATAATTCGGTGGTATGGGGGGCGGATTATCGGAATATCGCAACGAAACTTTTTGTAATACCGGGGTTGTGTTACCCGCAGAGTCGGCAAATAGTTCGGCTTTCCACTGAATATATTTACCGAGTTTGTCTATATAACCCCCTTCTGGAAGAGGAATAAATCGCGGGTTCTTACCGCCTTGCTCGTCTTCGCCTTCTCTCGATTCTGAAAACGGAATGTCGGAATAACGATAATACAGACGAATTTTTGTACCTTCGGGTTCAATACTTTTAAAAGTAAGACTCTCGATGGTCGAAGCCGATGTTGGCAATTGAATGCGTTTGCTGATGGCAATGCCGGGTTGCTGACGAAATCTCTGCCCTACACTTCGCACGGGTTCAAACTTTCCCGATATAAGACGGGGTGGTAACAGAGCGTTGCTGAAGATCATATCATCGAGCGCTCCGAGGTAATCTCTGCCAATAATGAGCGGTGAGCGATCCCATCTATGAAACCGGGGTGTCATTATGGTCCCCTCTCTGGTAAAGTCGGAGGTCATATAATGAATTTCCTGGTCAACACCATCTAAATAAAGAGCCAGCGAACCGTCGGACTGGCGGTATTGCAACATTACAGATTGAAACCGGGTGGAGTAAAAAGGATCTCTGGTTGAAATGCGCACCCTCTCGACAGGCACCCCATTGTGCCAGAAAAAGTTAATAAATTCAAAGTAGAGTTTATCGCCTTCCCAGATGGCGGCAATACCCTGTTTTCTGCCCTCAAAAATACCAACTTTTTGGATAATCTCCATTCGTCTTTTAAGCTGGTAAGGGCGTATACGAAAATAGATGGAAAAATTGCCTGTATTTTCAGAGTTGTTTAAAAAGAGATACTCCGAGGGAGCCACCCAGAACTGGTGGGCGGGTTGTTCAAAACTGGCGGCCTCGCGTATGGAGTCTTCAAAAACTTTGAGTTTGTAGTCGGTTTTCAATATTTCGCCGGCTTTTAAATCAGTAAATTGGCGATCAAACGATATATAAAGACTTTCGAGTTGTTGTTTGTATGTTAATGGATAACCCAGTCGACCAAGGCGAACCCCCCGGGCCTCCCTTCCATACCGGGTTTCCAGCCCCGACATTCTGGTAAAAGCGAAATTTTCTTTTTCTTCGCCCCAGACAAGAGTGTTGACACCACTTAAACCGCTTACGCTCGATATGAAAATGAAAAATACAAAAGCACAAAAAGCGGTCAGCTTAATGCGATACTTAGTTTTATGTTTGGTCCAGTTTATTAACCCGTCTTTCATGGCGGCCGCCGTCAAATGGTATTTCAAAGAATTTACGCACCATTTCCAGTACGAGTTCTTTCTTTAGTATTCGACCGCCTAAGGCTAAAATATTAGCATTATTATGCCTGCGGGCCATTTCTACCGTTTGTACATCGTGACAAAGAGCCGCGCGAATCTTTTTATACCGATTCAAAGAGATCGAAATACCGATACCGGTTCCGCAAATAGCAATTCCCTTTTCGACTTCACCCGCTAAAACACCTTTCGCCAACATCTGACCCATATCCGGGTAGTCGACGGAGTCTTCCGAAAAGCACCCATAATCTTTCCACTGTAACTCAGGAAAATTCTCCCGAATAAACTCTTTCATTTCAAAACCACCGTGGTCCGAGACTATACCTATCATAAATTCCATATACTATATGTTTTATACTCTGGCAAGGAAAAGAGGAAAGAACGAAGTAGCGATAAATTAGACGACTTACTTAAAAACGGTCTATAAGACACAACTAAGTGTACGGTACCCTAAATACCTGCAATGCGGTTGAAAAAGATAATACCGATACGAAATGCGAAGGCGGATTAAAATCTGCCATATCAACCCAACGCCGCCTCGCCTTCCTTGCGATCATCGACTCGCTCAAAAATCATCCGTAAAAAAATTGCGCTATCCCGGTTTGTTTTTTGGGTCTCTTCCAGAATTCTTTTGGATTCTCTCGAATCGGCCGCCCGTTCAAGGCGCATTTGTTGCAATAAAAGAGGGGCCAGGCCCCTGGTTGCAGCCGGCTACGCCGTCTTCCACCACCCCAGGGTATTGTTGCCTTTATATAAATACCTTGCAGAAAATTCCGGATTCGAGGTGGGGAAAAACCGACCACGACGCCCCAAAAATATCGTAT
>JBEQLE010000080.1:0-17821 GCA_040326155.1 Leptospirales bacterium
GCAGGAATATCGGCGAAGTTTTTTAGAAGACGCTTCGGTATTTCTCGAAATTCGGGTTTTCGCACAAGGCGGCTGTATTCTTCTTGTGGCAATACCCCTTCGAGTTCTGGTTTATACTCTTCGATAGCCGCCATGGCTTCGCGAATGGCTTTGGCTATATCTTCTTCTTCGGGAAGATGCAAGAGGTAGTCGTAACGGGCATTCTCAGGCAGATAAAAGCCGCATTTTTCAATGGCGATTTCTGAAAGGGGTTTTTCTCTTCGCCCCCCTTTGAGCTTTTTATATTCTGTTTGAATCTCTTTTTCATATAAAGAATATTTGTTATCGGCGAAACGAAGAAAGATCAACCCCAGCACGGGGGTAGCGTACTCCGAAGACTTTAAGTCCGAATTTGCGCGCAGGGTGTCGGCGCTTTCCCATAGAGTTTTTTCAAGTTGTTTGATTTGTTCGGTTGTCATATTTTTTCTTTCAATGAAACAGATGATAATGCTGCAGAATTTTCAGATTACATATTTTTATTATTATCAACACTGAAAAGATATATTTATATTAAAACTCTTACGGCTGATAGATTTCATTAAGTCAATTCCACCCACACAAATCGCCCCTGAAATCTGAAATAAAAATCCAGCGCAAAAGATAATAGCGTCGGGGGTAGCGGCGGCTCTTTTAGCCAAAGCGAGGGGGCAGACTTGCCCCCAAAACAACTCAGAGAAATACAATTACGGATTAATAATTGTGGATTGTATTATTTCGTAATTCGTAATTAGAAATTCGTAATTACCTGATAATTCGTAATTAATCCTGAATCCTGGTTGACAAGCAGACAATAAAGTATTTATACAAGAATATGAATCATTCGAAATCCCGAAAAATTGTATTGATAAACCACGCAGATACCAGTGTCACGGATGGTAGTTTTCTTGGTCTGGAAGATTTGCCTGTTTCCGATAAAGGCAAAAAAGATTTGGAGCAAATGCGACCGGCTATAAAGATTGACATGAATAACTATGTTATTTACACCTCTACATTGAAGCGAGCCATACAATCTGCAGATATCCTGTTTCCAAATGCAGAAAAAATAGAAAATGTCAGATTGAATGAAATCGATTTTGGAGATTGGTCCGGTAAAAAGATGAACGACATTATGAGGGAATTCCCGGAAGAGATAAAAAGCTGGATGTCAGATTATACATCTTTTGCATTTCCCGGCGGAGAATCCATTTCAGGTTTTTTTAACAGACTTCAGGAATGCTCGGAATCTATTTTGAAAAATACAGACAAGAATCTAATATTGGTTTGTCATGGAGGTGTAATTCGCCATTTGATATGCCATTATCTTGGTCTTCCTTACAATCATCACATGGCCTTCACGATAGATCGTCCTTCTATAAATATAATCGACCACTTCGGCAAGAACGGTGTTTTAAGAGCTTTGAATTTAAAAGAATTATCAGAATAATTACTCTTCAAAGTCAATGTCATTTTGTTTGCACCACTGCCTGACGGCGTTTTCCTGGGTTGTTTCTTCATAAGTAAACCATTGATCCAAAATCTCTTTTTCGGCGAGGTAATTTTTGAACCTTGCATAAGCCCCCTTTCGCTCAAAGAAGGAGTATATCTTACTTTGTTCTTGCGGTAAATATTCGGAGGCAAAATTAAAGACAAGTTGCCTGCCCAAATCCAGGTCAGTTTTATTGGGTATATCCATGTATAGATCGTCGTCGTCGATGTCCTCCGGAAAATCCTCGTCTTCTTCTACGATGTCCGAAATATAATATATTTTCCCGGTCTCCTTGCACAAGAGCGCGCGAGCCTCTCCGTATTCATCACCGCTCGCGAAATGAAAACCCAGCATTATATCCGCAAATTTAACCATAGTTTTTACAGTATTCATACGGGGTGAATTGTGTAAAATATTTTTTTTCGGGATTTCTATAAAATCGATTTCACCCCTTCTTGGCCTAGTCGTTTCAAATGGTAATAATTTACTAATTCGTACACGACGCCGATTCGCCCACGGTCCGATAGAATTATTCTTGCTTATTTGAAAGCAACACTGTTTTTGTAAATATGAAGGCGCAAATTTGCAAGAAATCGTTTAACCCACGCATAATCATAGCAGTCAGCTGTTTATTCATTTTTATAAATGCAGGCACTCTATTTTCCCAATCTTCAACTAAAAGCAATATCGTTATTGACCCTTATCTTGAGCAGATGGATAAAACAACAAAGCTTCTTTTCTTTGCCCAAAACGGAAATATTCGGGAAGTTGAGAAACTTTTAAAAGCAGGTATAAAACCGGACGTGCGCGATGCGAGTAAACAGAGTGAAGGTGAAACCGCTTTATTTAAGGCGATCATGTGCGGTGAGATCGAACTCATAAAACTGTTATTAGAATCTGGGGCAGACATCAACGCCGTAGACGAAGCCGGAGAGACACCTCTATTCACTGCTATCATGGTGGGTTATTCCGATATCGTGCACTACCTTATACAGCACGGAGCCCATGTAAACCAGCGCAGTAAAAAGGGATTTTTGCCGACATTGATAGCCGCAGATCGAGGTCACCTGGCTATTTTAAAAAATCTGCATAGGAACGGAGCCCGTCTTCATCAACCGTCTTCGGACGGTTTTACTCCTTTAATGGCAGCGTCTAAAATGCACCCTGAAGTAGTAAGATATTTACTGGAAAACGGAGCCGATGTCAATGCCGTAACGAATTACGGAGGCACGGCGCTTATGGTAGCGGTCCACACCGGGAATCAGGAAATTACTGAACTGCTTCTTGAACATGGCGCAAAAGTCGGATTATTGACGAAGAATAAAAGAGGTGTTTTTACGCACATACAAGCTTATTATAATGGAAAAAGAGCAGAACAAATAAATTCAATATTTAAAATCCTTATACACAAGTGCATCGAGGAAAAAGGGTGCATAACAAATAATTCTGCTTTGTTCTTTAGCCTGTTGCAATTGCGCCAACAACCGAACATATCTATGCCTAATGATTGGAGTGAAAAGTTATACACATTTGCCCATATTATCAATCATCCCAATGAACAAGGTTTTCTTCCGCTGGATATTGCTCTGGGTTTGCAGTTTGAGGGTGAAGCAAAGTGGATCGTAGAGAAGCTGAAGAAACACGGAGCCAAGCAGACTATACCAGATACATATACGCACATCACAAAATTACTCTATGAAAAAAAATGGAATTTAGTCAAAGATTCCATAGAGAAAATAGATCTGGAAGAATATTTTACATACCTGAATTCATTAAGAAGGTATTCCGAATATGGTTTTAAAATCTCGTATTATCTTTCTGGCAAACTGGCAGAACAAGGAACCTATATTCGTGGTATGACAATCGGCAAGGAGCAAGTGAAAGATCTATGCAAGAAAAATAACTTTCATGCTTTCGACATCATCTATTTTTCGAGAAATTCCAGTGCGCACATGAGTTATACGTTAGCCGTGCAATTCATAGAGAAGTGTCCAATAGATTTTACCAAAAAATATCTCTCTAAAGTAGCCAGACAAAAGAGTACCCAAAAACACGAAGACCTGCAAGAATCAATATACTCATACCTCAAACGAAGGATGGTATATCCAAAAACCCCCCTTTCAAAAGAGAGATTGAAGCTAGCTCTTGGTTACCTTAAGCAAAGCGGTTTTGAGTTTTCCAAACCCGAGCTTCTAGCTGCGGCTTTTCGTGGGGGCAACATCGATGCTCTGAAACTTTTAATATCTTTTGAAAACATTCACGCTAATTTTGATGAACAGGGAAACGGCGCCTTGCACTACATTCTATTATTTTCACAAGGGAACAAAAAGGCATCTAGCACAAAGTATCCCCGTTATTCCGAAAAGAGTTCTTTGCAAAACTACCGGGCATTTGTGTGGGCGGTAGAAAATATAAAAAACTATGACAAAGCAAATCAAAATGGAGTCACCCCGCTCATGCTGGCAAGCGCCGAAGGCTATTACAGCCTTGTAAAATTATTATTAGAAAAAGGGGCCGATGCAGCGCTAAAAGACAAATGGGGGCTGAGCGCCATAGACTACGCGGTACTTTATGATCACACAGCTTTAATTCAACTTTTTAAGCAACCAGAACTGGTGAAAAAATCACAATCAAAGTTTGCCGCCTGGGCGCAAAGTCACGAAACATCACCAAAAAACAGTGAGTGGCTGAAGTTGCCTGCCATACAACGTTATCTGGCTCGCTTCTTTCCTTCGGTAAAATTCCAAAAGGAACCGGTTCAGGAAATACCCTGGCATCATTATATTAATCACTGTGTGATGAGAGATGACATTTATAGAAACCGCACGGCGAATGTAAAAAGGTGGATAGAGCTCGGTTATTCTCCCAACTGCGCTAGCTCTCTTGGCGCCTTTACATCATCTACTGGAATAGAAATTGCAATTCGAAAAGCCTATGTAGAGATGGTCCGCGTGCTATTAACCTATCCCGGAATTAGAATCGATAACATGGATGCATGGATATGGACACCCGAGTTCAAGAAAGATATCGAAAACAAAAATATCATTCGTGGTCTAATAGAGGCATATCGGAAAAAATCAATAACAATAAGGCACAAAACCCATGAATAAAAAACTTTCTAAAAACCACTTTCCCGCACATAAAAAATTCTATCTTTCGAGATTTGTTTATTCCCGATTTCTTACAACCTGGCTTATACTTCTTTGTACATTCATATATCTTCCCATAGTAGCAACTGAGTTCCAAACCATTAACGTGGGCCCGAAAGATGCCGGCCGCCTCAATGATATTATAAAGAAAGCCCCCGCCCGATCAAAAATTGTCTTTCGAAAGGGAACCTATCATTTTACAAAGCCAATTCGAATAACGTCGAAAAGTCACCTGAACCTGCAAGCACAAGAAGGCGTCTATTTTATCTTAGACAACCTTCATTTAAGCGTTTTAAGGATAGGCTCTTCTGATAACATCAAGCTATCAGGATTTCATATTCGCCACCGTAAGCCAGTGTCTAAAGAAGAGTATTGTTATGGCCAGGTAATCACAATTTCTCGCTCACACGATCTTGAACTAACAAACCTCGAACTGAACGGTTCCGGAACTGTGGGAGTCCATATATACAGCGGCTCTTCCATCACCATAAAAGACTCCTGGTTTCACCATAACTCCATCGCCGGAATCTGGATGCTGAGCTTTGTCGATAACATCGTAATTCAAAACAACCGCTTTGACAATAACCCGGTACACATAAAAACCAGAAGGTCAGGTTCGCACGAATGGAAAAAATATGCGACACTGGATGGTAATACATTTGATGATTAAGGGGCCAAGTCTGCCCCTCGCTCCAAATTTTTATTAAAATAAAAGATTTTCCGCTACCCCATACGTTTTATTTTTTACATGGCTTTCTGCTTTAAAATTAATTACGAATTACGAATTGTGGATCGATTTCGTAATTCGTAATTAATTTGTAATTCGTAATTACTTAGCAATATCTTGCCGGGCCTTGGTCAGTATATTATTGACACTTGCCAGATGAGCAAGAACCGCTCGGGCACTCTGAGTCACTTCTGCATCTGCCGTCCGGGGCATTGGAGCACTTATTATCGTTGCATCGCGCGCCTGAGTGACCGCATTCGCTATCGCTTCTGCATCGGCTTCCGGCAGAATCTGCACAATGGTGGTCAAAGCATGGGACGCCCGAATGACAATCACTGTCAGTGCTACACTGACCATAATCGCCGGCAGAGACGTAGGTCGGGGTGGCAACAAACACTGCAAACGAGAAGAGCACGAAAAGTGCCGACAGCATGGAAAGTAAAGTAATTCTTTTTAGTAACATATATCCTTCCTTATTTTTATACGAATATAGCTAAAAGAGAAGGATTGTCAAACTTTATTTGGCAAGTAGACTTGATCATTGACAGGAAGCCGGGCCGGAAAACATGTGAAAGGGTCGGGGCAATAATTACGAATTACGGAAATATAAGATAATTACGAATTGTGGATTTGTATTAATTTGAAATTCGTAATTAATTTGTAATTCGTAATTATTTAGTGGCAATATTATCCTTTACAAACCTCGAGTTCCTGTCATTTTCTACCAATTATTGTAGAATGATGATATGACCCCATTTTTCTGGACACCTCTGCGTAAAAATAAAAAGGTTATAAAATGGCAAAATATGATGAAGAGTTTCAAAGAAACGCAGTAGTCCTCAGCAAGAAAACCTTAGCGAAGAGGTGCTGAGGCTGAGACAAGAAAATGCAGAACTCAGAGTAGAAAGAGATATAGAGATGCTTGCTAAGATTGACATTATATTCAAAGAATATAGGCAGACATATGGTTACCGTAGAGTAAAAGAGGAACTCAGTGATCGCGGTTTCAAGGCCGGCAAGAATCGGTCTTTGTAACCGGGAAATCATTGGTTGGTCCTTTGACAAAAACATGAAAACTCAGTTAGTCATTTCTGCATTGTTACAAGCGGTGAAAAAGCGAGGGTATCCAAAAGGAAAATTGTTTGACTACATAGAAGTATTCTACAATAGAAAAAGGAAGCATTCGAAGCTGGGCTACAAGAGTCCAATTCAATATATTGCAAAATTAATTGCGTAAACGTGTCCGGTTTTTCGGGGTCATATCACTACTTTATTTTCATGCTTATTATCCATTTCATTCCCTCATTTAATATTCATTAATATCATATCTTTTTGCTTATTAATACCATATGGTTACCAAGACCGCTGTAATCTTTTTGTATACAAATGCCATTTTCGACAGTATCACTTTTCTGTGGTAACATGCCGATCTTCTGGTGAAAATTGATCGATTCCTTATTAGATGGCGAAGTAATTGCCTTTATACATGTTTTTTTGTTTTCTCTAGAAATATTCTCAAAATGACTAAATAACTTTTTCGCATAACCATTATTTCTTTGGTTTTTGTGGGTGGCTATCATATGTATATAAGCGGCGTCTGTTTCTTTTTGTGAAAAAAATCCGAATAAATAAGCAATCACATTGAATTTTTTCTTTATCACAAAACATGTATTTACAAATTGATAAAGAAATATCGGATGATGCAGAATTTTTATTTTCTTTATCTTTTCCTCATCTACCTCCCAGTAATCTTCGATGTTTTCCAGAATAATGTTGTAGTCCGTTTGTTGAAGCTGTGTGATTTCGAAATTATCAGAAATAACCTTTGTTTTCATTTGAGATCTCCACAATAATCGATTAGTAATAAATTTAATTTTCCTATAAAGTAATTTAATTCATTATTTGAGAGTTCTAACGGAGGTACAATTATTACACAAGCTCCATTATACCCACCATGAAACAAGACAATTCCATGTTTTAATGCCAAAGTTGCAAACATTAAAGAATTATCAATAGCGGGGTTGCCCTTGTCATCTGCACGAGTTCTGTATTTTCTGGGACTTTTTGTCTGGCTCGGTAACAACCCAGACTTCAAATATTTCTGGGCACTCTTTTCACACATGTTTCCGGCAGCTGCCGCCTGTCGGATCGTCTTATCTTTATTCCTTTCAAGTATCATAATTTTTACCTCTCTGTCTGTTTTCATGACCCATTTTCAGGGCTCTTACTGAGCGGTAATTTTAATTGTCGTTGGAAGGTACTTCTAATTGTCGCTGATCAGTTGTCATGGGTTTTCCTGGTAGAAGAAGATATTGTTCATTTCAAACGAGTGAACAGGGGGCGATATGTGTCGTCAATCGGAAAGTAGTTGGGGAAAGGTACAACGAGATGGACCGTTTACACCCGAATCGATTTAACTGTGCTTGTAGATACAGCCATTGCCTTTGGTTACTTTAGATTATTTCTATTCACATTTATTACCGATTTTCAAGATTTTGTCTTGTATCCCAAACCTGTAATATAATAAGGTTGGCATCTTCCATTATATAAATTATCTGATATTCACGATAAATAAAACAACGATTGGTTATCTTATTCGAAAAATTTTTAATTTGTTCAGTATCGACTTGTCTACCCAGCAAAGGTTAATCTTTCAACAACCTGAAAATTCGGCGAAAACCAAAATCAAGTTTATTGCTGTATATTTTATTGCCGTTGTGTTTATACCAATAATCGAGAATTTGCAGGCGTTGCGCTTGAGCGCGGTGTGTTAAAATTATTTTGCCAGCCACTGGTCGATCATCCGATTGGCTTTATCGATATCTATTGTTTCTCCGTTTTTATATTGTTCATAAGAATGTTCGAGTTCTTTTATTTGGTCCAGCGAGATTTGAATCGTTTCCTTCAAATTCTTACTTTCTGTTAAAATGTCTTGAACAATATTTAACGTATCTTCATCTTCTGCCTTTTCGATGGCTTCATGTAAATGGACTTTTAATTGTGTAATAGACATATAAATATATTATACAAACACAACCCATATTGACGACTATTCTTTTATTTTTTATCCGAATTACGGAATTCATTTTAATGATGCGGTCTCTTATTAATACTTTGTCATATCAACTCTATTAATTACAAATTACGAATTGTGGATCGATTTCTTAATTCGTAATTAATCAGCAATTAACCAGGCCGCCGCCCTCCGTTGCCAATAAACAGCAAAATAAAACATCACAAAAGAACCTAAAAATGGGTCCGATACTCTTTCTACAATTCGATCTTTTACGGACTCTGCAATCTCTTTTATGGGTGTCATAGGCTATACTGATTTTGTAGGACATATTATCAATTAGAATCATGGTTATGTTTTCATACCCACCCGAAACGATTTCGTAAATAGCGTCGGGGGTAGCGGCGGCTCTTTTAGCCAAAGCGAGGGGGCAGACTTGCACCCCTTTATAACTCAGAGGAATAAATTAGCTTTTCCCTAAACTACAACCAGCATTGAGGATCTTTACCATAAATATCCCCGGTGTTTGCATGGGCGATAGCACGGCACCCCTGGCAATATGCTTCATACTTACAAGAATGACAAGAGGTATTGTGTTTCGCTGATAGCGTGGGTAGATTCGACAAAGTATCTTTGTTGAAATCTTTCAATAGCGAAGGCTGGTATGAGGATAACAAACCGCATAATATAATCTCGGAGCTGCTGTTTATATTTAAAGTACGACAATACGCATCGCACCCGATATGCCCGGGCGGAATATTTAACTCTTCTAGATTCAGAAGACCCAGCTCGCCCAGCAGGGGAACCCACAACTTCTCTTTAAAAGCCAAATGAAAACCACTCTTATAGTGCTCCGAGTAATAATTCAAAAGATGTACTAAAAAAGATCTAAACTCTTGTGCGCTTATTTCTCGATAATCAGTTGCCTCTTTTAATTTACCGATATGCGCCATGCGACCTACCATAATTCCGTCAGGTTGCGCTTCACGTATTTTTGGTAAATTCTCGATAATTGATTCAAGATTAAAACTTCCGACTGTCAGGTTCCAGAAAACGGGCATCTCCAACTGCTGCAACATCGCTGTTTTCTCTTTTAAATCGTCAAACGTCTCATTGCCTCGCGTTTCGTTATGCAGTTTCTCATCGCCCAGAAAGGTAAACTTTACTCCTTTGCATCCGTGTAAATCGAGAAGATACGCGGCATCTTCTGTCAGGGTAGACGGATTTGTCTTTAAAACAAAAAGTAAATTCATTTTATCTAAAAAATAAAGTAACTCTTCAAAGTGGGAATAAAGCAACGGGTCGCCTCCGCAAAGGGAAAAAATCGGTTGCAACTGTTTGCCCCGATAATAGGAAGATACTTTTTTGATAAATTTTTTCAATAATTTAAAATCAATTTCTGACGGATTGGGTTGCGAAAAATTTCCGCAAAAAAAGCAGTTGTTTCTACACTTTCCGGTTAACTCAAACTCAATATAAATATTTTGCGCATTTGATTGCGCCAATTCTATAAACTGCGTTTCAATTTCTTGCTTAAACTGGTTTTCGTACTTCATAAATTAACGTAAAAGAAAATCCCACGCCCTCTCTTTGCAATATTATGGCAAAAAGAGAGCGCAGAATTTAACATAACGGGATCCTTTTTATTTAATAACGGTATTTACCACCCCTTAAAAAACTTTTTAACAGCCCTCCCAATGTCATTTAGAACACTTTCTACTTCTCTGGCAAAATTATCGATCAAGTCTTTCAGACTTTTTCCGTTAAAGAGGTCGAAAATCCCCTGCATAAAGCCTGCAAACATCTGCATCGCGACAAGGACTGAGCTCAATATAATATTTAAGGTGAAAAGAGCTACTCCAATAACAAATACTACGACTTCATATACCATTAGCAGAGCCAACAAAATCGGGTAAAATACCAATGTGGCGATACCCAGCATTATCCATCCAAGAGCATCCCGATCCCCGTTAGCCCATTTATCGGCAAATTCGGAATTCCAAAGAAACTTGGCGTTATGAACGAAGTTTGCCCCTGTTATAAATGAATAAGCCCCACCTATTATCCATAATACATCGGCAGTAATATTATTCATCAGTACGCCAATACTGGTTGCTCTGTTCGAAGTCAACTCTTTTGTAATCATAGGCATCAGGCTTGCACCTGCGGCGTCATGCCCTTGAGACATACAGTCTATCCCCGTTGTGCATTGGGCTGTCAAACTATCCTGATTGCGGCCCGGCCCCGTATAATTATGTAAGGGTATGGCGCCGCCGCCAACCGGGCTGTGCCCTGTCGGATCAACGTATTTTACCGGGTTACCCAGGGTATACATATAGCGGTTAAAACCTTGAGAAATCTGGCCCTCACCCGGTAGTTCTGTATCTGCGGTTGTAAAGCGCCCGGATTCCGAATCGTACATTCTGGCGTTGTAGTTATACAAACCGGTTTCCCTGTCTTCTTCCTGGTGCGTGTACTTGTAACGAAGAATATCTGGTCCGGACGACTGGTCCCGATCAATTTCACCATAGGGAGTATAATTGATACGCGTTAAAAGGCGACCCTGGCTATCGCTGAGGTAACGCACACTACCCACATGGTCAGGGTGAAAAAAGAAGGCGCCTTCAACCGGATATCCGCCACGTGCCGATACTTCGAGATTTCCGCCTGGTTCACCGACATCGGATATATCATCCGGTATGTTTTCTGGAATACTCGACCAGAAATCCGTATCAGACGCATCAACATTAGAAATATTACCGCAACCGGCGCCGAAAAACCAGAAGAATGCGGTAAATATAAGTGGTGTAGAATAATGGTATACTTTTCTTGCAAAACCCAAAGACGCTGTGTTCGCTTTGCCCAGGTTGTAAATAAATACCATTAAAAACAGTGCAATCGCCAAGAGAAAAAATACAAGTACCGATTGTTTTATATTTGATATATCGCTGACCCATAAATTCGACAGTAAATAGGCTTTTTGAATAAACCCGGACGCATTCGCCGGATTAGCCATCTGTGCGGCAACCGCCTCCGATACTTTATTAAAGGCATATATGTTACCGGATTTTCTCGTTATCTGGGCTACAATTTCATTGTACATTCCATAGACATAGTTAGTATGCGTGAAAGATTGACTTCCACCAACGCGTTCGCTTTGCTTCCCGCCCTTTTCATCCGTAATTTGAACTTCAAATAAAGGTTCGGTCTCAGACAAAAAGTGAAAATAGTACGTTATACGCCCGTCTTTTGTTTTCTTAACCGTTCTTGTACCTTTATCGTTATATTGAAACTCAGCTATTTTACCATTTTTCTTTTGGTTAATACTAACCAGTTGGTTATTCACATTGTAATGGAAAATTCGGTCATTATGCTTAACCATGCTCCCATTTTTATCATAAGCATATTTATTTCCAATTGTATCAGATGTAACGGTTTGCGGTTGAGACTTGTCCTCATAAAAAAGTTCCTTTTCTCCCTTTTGCAACAAGTTGCCTCCGGGTGAATAGCTGTAACTTCTTGCGCCGTATGCGCCCTGGGCATAAGTTAAACGATTTAATCCGTCATATTCAAAATGCTCCGAAGAGCCATTGTCAATGTTATCTACAATAGATAACATATTTCCCTGGCCGTCCATAGAGTATTCCAGATCTCGCACCTGAATGCTCTCACCCTCATTATCAAATAAATTAGTTTTAACGCCGGTAGGTTGCATGCTCAGCCGATCATAGGTAACCATATCTCTTGCACCGTTACCGGTTATTCTCACCAGTTGAAAATCCTTGTCTGGACCGGTATAAGTAACTACAGGGTGTCCATCTGTGTCCGGCTCGCTTGCGTCGTACCAACGCACCTGACGAAGGTAACTCGAATTCGAATAGATATTTCCAATCGTAGAACCATCAGGATAAGTAATTTGAGTTACTTTCTTTTCGCTATTATATTTAGCCGAAAACCCAAACTTTCGATCTCCAATTTCTTTTACCATATTTGAGATGTTACCGCGTTCATCATAGCTATAACTGGTTTTACCGGAAGCATCGTAGACATGGCTTAAATGACCAATAGAATTGACCTGCGTGGGGTCATCATAAACATACGTAACTGCTTTGTTGCGCGGGAATTTAGGTTTACCAAAAACCGTGTTGTTTTTCAAAACGGCGCCATCCTCATCACCGGATAGTTCGTCGCCTACTACTACGTCAAGTTCATCATCAGAAGAGTTATACGATTTTCGCGCCATTCGATTCATGGCGTCATATTGAAAATAGACGGAATCTCCTTTTGGGTTCACCTGCTGAATTAAATTTCCGTTGGCGTCGTGTTTAAATTGCCAAACTTTTGATCCTTCTACAATTTTTTCCGTACGCTCCAGAGTATCATAGGTAGCAACAGTGACACTGCCATCAGCGTCTTGCGTAATCTGCTCCAGCGGATTATATGTCGTTTCCAGGCTCGATAGTAAAACATTGCCATCATAATTTTGGCGAATGATTTCTCTGCCCCTGGCGTCCGCAACCACCCGCTCCAATTTATTATTTACGTCGTACTGTTCCACCACATTGCTTTTATAGGCCAATTGCATGAACGATCCGTCGTAATTTTGAATTTTGGAAATTCTTCCGTATGAATCATAAGAAAATATTTTGAATACCGGTGTCTGTAACCCCTCCAAATAGGGCTTCGATATTTTAATATGGTTTTCATCGCTTGTCCCATAAAATTCATATTCGCTTATTATGTTATCTTGTGAAACGTTACCATTTTCATCGACAATTGCACCCTTGGCAATTTTTTTATAGATTCGATTTAAACCGTCATAATAGTGCCGTATATAACTATAACCACTCGGCGATTCATCAGAGTAACGAATTTCTATATATTGGCCACTTGGGTCACCTTCACCTTCTTGATAAAGAATCTCTTTCGAATGTTTGCCACCAGGATAATTTAATTTTGTTAATCTGTAAAACGGGTCAATTTCGCTTGATGAACTATTTCCATTGCTATCACTCATTGCCACTACCGTAACATAGAGAGGATCATACTCGTACGTTTGAACATGGCCGATAGAGTTTACTTCGCTTATCGCCTTGGTATGATAATCGGTTTCATATTCTACCGAATACGTATTTCCGTTTGCATCGGTTTTTTGTATGACATTACCGTAAGAATCGTATGCAAAAGTATCAGAGACAAACGAATTCGTTGAGTTTAAATACCGCTCTTCTTTGACTTTGTTATGGTTAACATAAGTAAATTTATCCCAGTCAACGATCACTCCCTGCACCAGTTTTTTAACGTTTATTTGACGATCAAGAATCCACAAGTCCGTATCAATTTCATAAGTATATTGAAACTCTACTGTCTCTACAGAGTCTGCCTGATCAATAACCGAAACAATTTGTCCATACCCATTGTACGTATAGAATTTACTATTTTTTAAAGAAAACTGACCGGATTCATATTTTTCATAAATCTGTTGATCTGTTTTTATACGATTTGTTCCAGGAAAAATAGTAGATAAGTCCGATGAATATACATAAGAAAACCTACTCATGATTTGATTCTCGCCATTATATTCAGTTTCAGATAAATACACACCTTCGAATCCCGGATCCTGGCGAAAACTTTGAACTTTGAAACTTCCTATAAATTCATCTTTAATCGTGAAGTATTGAAAACCAAGTGATTTGGCATTGCTTCCCCGGCCCGGTCTATAACGCCGGTTTGCATAAGCGTAGCTTTTAAAAAACTCATTTCCCCGACCATCTGCCATGGAAATTCTTTGAACAACAAACCCGGCATAGCCCAAAGAAATACCGCAGGGTGCATTATACCCCGTTCCGGTGGCTCCTCCGCAATTTTCGGTTAGTGGGTCGATTGCGCCCGAATGACTTGCAAGCGTTTCGTAGGAGACTTTAAAAGAGCTACCAAAATTATTTTGTATTTCAACAATTTTGTCATTTACTACAGGATCAGAATTTGCCATGTGTAGAAATTTATTTTCGATCGTTCCGTCCGAGACGGTGTAGTTAATATCCAGCAGTTGATCTCCGTTAAAATCTCCGAACTTCATAGACATGGAACAATCAGCTCCGCCGGTTTCGCTGATATTGTAAGTTTGTTCGGCGCTCAACCCTTGTGAGCGATTTTCCATAATCGTAAAATCCATATTACATTTATCATCTTTATTATCTTTCAATATAAGATCAGCTCTTCGATCCCCATTTACATCCACCGGGAGCATTTGATACATCCCCGTTCTGGACGATGTATGAATTTGCTCAAAAGCGTTAAACCCCGCTCCATTGGCGGTCTGCAAACTTACATAGAGAATATTATCACCCGTATTTGAATTATAATCTTGTTTTAAATACATTAAATCGGATTTTCCATCACCGTTATAATCGCCTGTCGTCACCTGCCAGTAGGTATCAGGTTCGGACAACTGATATGCTGTAATGAGCTGACTATACCCCCCGTCCTGGCTTAAAATGTATCGAACTTGTACGCCGTCTTTTACATTATAAATAATGAAGTCACTATCCAGATCGTCATTCAAGTTTGCACTGGAAAAATACCATTGTGTATTCATCTCCAGAGATTCAAAAACCGTTACGGGCGCAGCAAACCCCTGCCCTCTGTTTTTTTGACTTTGTAACATCGTTTTGTGTTCGCATGTCGAACAGGCGGTTTCATGGTCAGGATAATAATTATAATAATACAGCAGGTCCGTTAGACCATCCTTGTCTATATCTGCCGTACTTAGCGACCATCCAATTGCAACTTCATCGCCGGCGCGCGCCGTTGTTAATGAACCCCAGGATGACCCATTCCCTAAAGCATATTTAACCGCAGTTCCTTTCGAAAAAACCAGGTCTTTTTTACCGTCGCCGTTTATATCAGCCGCCTGTAACTCCCAGCCTGTAATATTATAAACAAAGTTCGCCGATTGGGAGGTCCACCCTGATGGTGTCGACAATACATAGGCAATATTTATTTCAGAACCCGTATCATGGTATCGCAATAAATCAGTTAAGCTGTCGCCATTGATATCAAATGCTGTAGATTCTGAATATACGCCACTTAAAGTTATTGCATCAAACTGGGAATTATCGTTTTTCCCTTCAATCCAGCTAAACGTTAGCGGGGGTTTTGAAGAGACGCCGTCATTTCCAATTTCTTTAAGACCGCTCAACAGACTTCGACCGGTTGTGGTGCCGGTTTTATACTCCATTTCGTATGCGCGAATTAAATCCCCGTCCGTACAAAAGTCAAAGGCGCAATAAACATTTCCGGAAACTTTTATGGATTGAAGTCTTTTCGAAATTCTTTGAAAAGCGCCGCCCACGTATTTCTCTTGTACATCAGGACGTTCTTCATAATGAAATGTTACAGCATGCAGCCGAGAGATCCCGGCGCCTTTTGTATACAGAATTCGGTTTAAATATGGATATCCATCTGTGTTTTCATATTCATAGGTTATGGAATTATTATTTAAGTCAACAGCTGCGCGAAAACCCCAAAAGACAAAACCCTTTCCGTTATCTGCCATAATTCTTGAATTTCCGCTATCTCCGTCTTCATCTACACCAAAATAAAGCACTTGCCCTCCAGGGGAGACGACCTTCCACCCGCAGGGTTCCTTCGGACCCAAACCGCATGAACCGTAAATTGGCGTATAACGATAGTATATTTCATTTTTTGTATGATAAACGGATTGATCTCCGGAGATGTCTACCAGCTCTCCTCCGATCCCGGAATAAGTAGCGTTCTCGTTAAAGCTTAAACCGTTAACGCCCGGATGACGGCGAATGCTCGGAGCTCCCTGCACGGCCCAGCCCATACCCACTATTCCATTTCCCCCACCGGAGTTGTACATCAAACTCAGCGAAGGTTTTGCTTTATGCCGCCCTTCGGGAAGTTCTATTTCAACTTTTTGACTATACGAACCGTTCGAATTGACAACGCCAAATATGGCCCCAGGAACAAACAATGCAAAGAATGCCGTCACTAGATATAATTTGTTAATAATTTTCATACTACCTCTCCGGTTAATTTTATTCATTAAAAATATCTTAATATTGTAAGCTTATAACAATATCTCTGAGAAAATGTCAAGGCATTTCATGAATTTATTCTATTTTGCCACCAATATGGCGAATAACGCGTACAATAATTGCGTATATCCCCCATTTGGGTGAGACAAAAATGAAACAATGGAGACATTGACCGACATGCAAATTTGAGACTTTTATTTCTATAAACTTTTTGGAGTAACTAAAACGCAAATATATTTCGTCTTTTCGTCGACATTTTCATCGCTACGCTCACGTACAGCCCGATGTAATATTCTATAAATACACAGATGATCAACGGGCACACGTACATAGCATTATTGATGCATCCAGTTTAAAATACTTGATTTTCTGATGGGCAGACCGGGCATATAATAAAAATTCCAATTTATTATATTTTGTTCTATCAGCTCGTGTTCATAAAAAGAGACCACCACATTATGAAGTTCTCTTTGGCGATAATAATTGCACATAGTACGGGCTCTCTCGCCCGAAATCATTTCTAAGAAGGGGACGGGATCGTGTACATGAAAGTGTAAAACCTTGCTTGAATAATTCCTGGAAAAACTAATGTGGACCCACTCGGATTTTTCCATCAGCCTCATCGCCGAGGGATGTAAAACCTTACCGATATTTTTTTGAATAGCCTCTTGCTCATATTCATATCTTTTAACATCCGGATATACTTTGACCACATTTCGTCCGTTGAAATAAAAATCAAAACCAATCAATAACTCATCATGCAGTGTTAAACTGCGCAAATCTTTGTTTTCCCCGTATAAATGAATTGCAGTTTCTATTTTTTCAGGATAATCTTCAATTATAAACCATATCTTAAGGCGAGAGGATGGTAATTCTTCTCGTATATCCACACCCAATATAAACTGTTTAACTTTGCTCCAATCGAATTGGTCGTTATAAAATTGGGTAAACAAATCCCGGTTAAATAATATATTATCGTTTCGCGCCATGGTCTCAAATAATACCATCATTTTATTTAATTGTTTTTTCTTATGTGGATTTGGAAACCAGAGATTAAATCGTTTCGCGTCGACCTTTTGCCCCGACACTTTGCACGAACATTCAATTAGAACTTGTTCCATTTCCTCCTCAAAAGATAAAAATTCCGATAACGGATAACTATCTTTTGCATCAAAATAATCCAAATGCTCTCGTATGTATAATTTATTTCCGCTCATGTTTGTAAAATGGTTATGATATGACCCCGAAAAAACGGACACACCTACGCAATTAATTTTACAGCATATTGAAATGGACTTCTGTAGCCCAGCTTCGAATGCTTCCTTTTTCTATTGTAGAATACTTCTATGTAGTCAAACAATTTTC
>JBEQLE010000081.1:0-17768 GCA_040326155.1 Leptospirales bacterium
TTAATTATTTATGAAAGTAACTATTTTAACTGTCGGTACGCGGGGAGATGTTCAACCATGCCTTGCCTTTGGACAAGCTCTTCAAACGCAGGGCCATGAGGTTAACATGGCAGCCCCACTCGACTATGAAAAGATGGTTGACGAATCTGGCTTGCGCTTCTTCCCGATTCGTCAACAGCTTCGTGATATCTACAGGCAAAAAACCGGTTCTCAATGTTTAACGGAAAGAATAAATCCTCTGCATTTTTTATTCGGTAGAAATAAAAAAGTTCGTCCTATATTAGATTGTATAGTTTCTGATCTGGTCAGCGCCTGTACAGGTTCTGATATTATTTTATATACAATTTTAGCTATGCCCGCTTCGTTTATTGCAAATGACCTCGGTTTACCTTCTATGGCTCTTTGCTTTCAACCTTTGAGTCGCACACAAACGTTTCCCAGCATTTTCTTTCACCCCCAGGTCAACATCAGGTTTTTGAACATTGCTTCTCACTTTCTTGCCGAAAAAGCGATTCGTCTGGTTTTTCAGGGTTCTATTACAAGATGGCGAAAAAAATCCAGAATACCCAAAACGACACGCCAACATATTCATAAATACAGCCATCGAGAATACCCGGTCTTAAACGCATTTAGCGCTCACATAGTCCCTAAACCGTCCGACTGGGGAAAACGAAAGCATATTACAGGTTTCTGGTTTCTAGACAGCGCCATATCAAGTTGCAAGCCTTCTGGTGAGTTAATAAAATTCTTAGAAAACGGGGAACCTCCTGTTTGCATCAGTTTTGGTAGTATGAACGATATAAGAGTAAAAAAGAGAGTGAACATGGGTCTGCAAGCTCTGCAAAAAACAGGAAAAAGAGCTGTGTTAATTGCCGGTAAAAGTGGCCTGCAAAAACAAGACCTGATAATAAGTGATAACATACTGGTAGTTGACGAAGTATCTCACAAGTGGCTGTTTCCTCGTGTGAGTGCTATTATACACCATGGGGGAGCCGGAACTGTTGCGGCCGCCATTCGCGCGGGTATTGCCTCTATTATTATTCCGTTTTTTTTCGATCAAAAATTCTGGGGAAACCGTCTTTTTGCTCTTGGTGTTGGCCCACAACCCATACATGAAAAAAAATTATCAGTAGAAACAATCGCTAAAGCTATTACTGCGGTGGTCGAAGAAAGAAAGTATAATCTAAAATTACAAAATTTAAGCGTAAAAGTTAACAATGAAAAAGGTTTAGAGTGCGCAGTTAAAGCGTTTGAACTCGAAACATCTCGCTCCATTACGCAAAAAAGGGAGACAAAAAGTAAAGATGGAACAACCAAGTTCAGAAAATTCAGCAGAGCAAATTCTTAACGCACTGAAAAAAACCAGCCTGTTTTCAGATTTCACAAATGAAACTCTGAATAAATTATCCTTAAATGCTACATGGGTAATTTTGAAAAAAGGAGAAACTCTTTTTAACAAAGGTGACCTGGCCGACAGCATGTACCTTCTTACCGAAGGTAAGTTAATTGTAATAATCGAATCGGAGGGGGCCGGAGATGTTCTAAGAAATATTGAAGCGGGTCAAACCATAGGCGAAATGCAATTCCTGGTACACGGCAAACGGACCGCCGACATATTTGCAGGAGACAATTCAAAAATAATTCGTTTTTCAAATATTCCACCAGATTTTACCAAAGAAGAAAAAGGTCTACTTGTAGAAAAATTAAACCAGATTATTCGTCAACGCCTCGAATATAAACAACTTGCCGCCATACTTCCAAAACTCTTTGGAGAATTAACACCAAGACAAATTGAAAAAATCAGTACAAAAGCCGACTGGGTTCAACTACATGATGAAGAAGTACTTTTTAAACAGGGTGATCCTGGTGATAGTTTTTCCATTCTTGCCAGCGGACGCCTGAGTGCCGCTCTTGAAAATGGAGACGGTACACGGCGTGTCATTAAACAAATTTCAAGGGGACAAATTATCGGTGAGATGGCTCTACTTGGCGGTGAAAACCGAACGGCCACAGTGTACGCCACTCATGAGTCTCAAGTATTTCGTTTTAAAAAAGAGGCATTTTCCACATTACTAAAAGAATACCCCGATTTGCTTATGCAAATTACAAGAAGTCTGGTGCAAAGACTGTCTGACTCAAATAAAGGAGTAAGCAAATGGGAGTCGAACCCCATTATAGCTCTTGTACCTGTGCATGAGTCTTCCCCTCTAAAAGAATTCGGAGCCCGATTTCTAAAAGCCATTTCAAGCATTTGCCCTGTTTTATATTTAGATGGACCAGCCATGGACGAGATGCTAGATACACCTGGCATATCTCAAGTCGATGAAAAAGATCCAAATAATATACGTCTACAAGAGTGGATTAGCATTCAAGAATCAAAATATGAATTTATTATTCTCGAAACCGACACTACTCCAACCAATTGGACCACATGGTGCCTGGGCCATGCTGACCAGGTTTTACTTGTTGCTGACCAGGACGAAGACAGTCAACTTGGAGAAATTGAAAACTTCCTGGAAGACAACTCGAATAAAATAGTAGTAGAAAAACGGTCTATCGCAATTTTACACCCCAATGGGGAAAAACTTCCCACAAACACCAAAAGGTGGCAAACAGAGCGAAACCTTGAATTTTGTTACCATATCCGAAATGACTCTGAAAAAGACATCGAACGAATTGCCAGAATTATCTCGGGAACCGCCGTTGGTCTGGCTTTAAGCGGCGGTGGAGCCAGGGGTTTTGCCCATATTGGAGTTATTAAAGCGTTAGAAGAGTCAAATATAGCAATCGATATTATTGGCGGTACCAGCATGGGCGCATACATCGGAGCTATGTATGCCAAAGGTTGGACTTGCGAAGAACTGGCGAGCTATGACATCTCCAAATTGATCTTTGACATGACCCTGCCGGTCACTTCCCTGTTTGCAGGCAAAAAAATATCGAACGGGTTTAAAAGTATTTGTGGTGAAGTTGCCGTCGAAGACTTATGGATACCTTACTTTTGTGTTTCGAGTAATTTAACCAATGCAGAAATGAAAGTCCACCGAACGGGTATCTTATGGAAAAGTTTACAGGCGAGTAATGCCGCGCCAGGTATTTACCCTCCTGTTGTTATGGATGGGGATTTACACGTTGACGGAGCCCTTCTTAATAATCTGCCTGTAGATATTATGGGCGAAATCTGTCAGGGAAACGTTTTAGGGGTGGATGTAAGCCCTGCAGTCGACATGAAAGAAAACCCAAATTATGGAGATCATATTTCCGGCTGGAAAATATTATGGAGAAAAATTAACCCTTTTGTAAAACCCATCATTATACCAAGCATTCAACATATATTACACCGAGCCGGTGAATTGGCCAGTATAGCCAACCAGAGAAATATGCTGGCTCAAACAACCGACTTATACCTTAGACCTCCGGTTGAAAAATATGAGCTGGGCGACTACGCCCTTTCTGAGAAAATTATTGAAGATGGATACCAGTACGCAATGTCCAAAATAAAAGAGTGGAATTTAAGCGACAACCTCGATAAAAATCTTAAAGCAAACCTTAAAAAACAGACTTAAAGCCTGAAAGGTTTTCTTATGAGCATGTTCCGTTCTATTTTGAAAAAAACAGGTCTAAAAGTCTGGGCAGGTCTGTTCATCATTTTTTTATTTTCTTTGTGGGCATTTTACAATTACGATTTTCACTCCGTTTTTCTTTCTATTTCAAGAGCGAATTACACACTAATTACTTTCGCTGTGTTTCTAAATATTTTTCTGTTATATTTTCGAGTTTTAAAATGGCGTTTTTTCTTCACCCCGCACAACACTATTTCTTTTTATAATATGTCTTTAGCCGCTTTTTGCGCCTACACGCTTAACATGGTATTTCCGGCGAGGGTGGGCTTGTTTTTACAGGCCTGGATTTTAAGTAAAAAAGAGTCCATTCCTAATAGTTCCGCTTTAGGTACGGTCGTTTTAACCAGAGTTTTAGACGGCATTGCCATTGCCTCTATTGGGCTTTTTGTCCTTCTTCTTGCAAAAGAAGAGGCTGGTGCGGCCGATTTCTGGTCTCCATTACAGAAAACTGCTATTATATTCTTTTCGTTATACCTGACGTTTGCTCTGGTTTTTTTTATTCTTGGCAAACATGAAACCCTGCATTTGAAAGTTTCAAAAGTTCTAAAGAAAATTCTTCCAAAACGTTTTAAGGAAAAAACAGATAAGGCAATTCTCTCTTTTCGCGAAGGCATGAATGTAGTCAATCGTCCCGGTCAGCTTGCCTTTATATTTGCTTTGACTTTTATTTTCTGGGCCTTGTGCGCGCTATGGATTTTCATTTTTCTAAAAGCTTTTGGAATTTCCGAAATCTCGTTCTTAACCCCTTTTGTCATTTTAGTTATACAGGTTTTCGGCTTTGCTATTCCGGTTCCCGGCAATATTGGCCCTTACCATGCGGCAACCGTGGTGGCCCTCTCGCTTTACGGTATCGTGGGCGAATTCGCCCTGTCCATAGCCATTACCATGCATGGGGTTATCCTCATAACAAACAGTTTGCCCGGCCTGCTTTACATGTGGTATGAAAAAGTACGTAACCCTGAATTTTCTCCCAAAATAATGAACCAGATAAAATAAAATGTTGGCAGGCAAAGTGCCAGGTATTTTTGAATTGTAAAGGCATTCTATTCCAAAAGTCTGCACTGCGGAATGCTACCGCACTACAAAACGGTATATTATTTTAAAGTTTCTATTTTCATTATTTTCATATGATTTAAAATAGTAGACGATGACAGTAAATTTTGAAAAACGTTATTTGTACGTACCAAAAAAAGTAAAATCTTGATAACTTATCCATGAGAAAATTGCAACAAAATCTACTTCCTTTAAGCGCCCTGCAAAAAGATATTGCCATAGACCAACTCTCGCACCCTCATATTCCAATTTATAACATTGGAGCCTGGCTAAAAATTGAAGGTGAAATTAACACTGAAGTGTTTAAAGATGCTACATGTAAGGTTATTGAAGCCAACGATAGCCTCCATATCGTTTTTCGTAAACACAACATATTACCGCTGCAGGAATTTCAAAAACCGAAAAAATTCAACTACAACTTTATTGATTTTTCCAATTCGCCGGACCCGGAATCTCACACCCATCAGTATATGCACACCGAATTTGTTCGTCCGTTTGCTTTATACGACAACCATTTGTATCGTTATTCTTTGGTTAAAACCTCCGACACATGTTATTATTTTTTAACTGTGCAACACCACATCATTATGGACGGTTTTTCGAATAGCCTGGTCTTCTTGCAAACTGGTGATCTTTATCGCAAGCTAACAAACCTGGAAAATATAGACGATGAACTAACGAAGCGACCCTCTTACAAAAAGTTCATTACCGAAGAGATTCAATACCTGAAGTCTGAGAAGTTTTCTAAATCGCAGGAATTCTGGAAAAACGAATTTACGACTTTACCTCAACGAGTTATACAGCAAAACCATGAAGAGCCTGGCTCTGCGGAATCTTTTCGCGGCAGTGTATTTTCATACCCCTTGTCCTTGGAACAATATAATAGATGGCGTGAATTCAGCAGTTCTCAAAACTGTACGCCCTACCATCTGTTTGTGGCTGCTCTTTATATCTATTTTCAAAGAACAAACCCTGCACATAATTTTGTTTTCGGAGCCCCCGCCAAAAACCGACCGGGAGCGACCGCTAAAATTACCACTGGTCTTTTCACCAACATTACCCCCGTCAAATTAAACGGAGACTTAAACCAGACAACAGAAGATCTGTTAGCCAACATTGTGCGAAAACTGCGTTCCACCTATCGTTACCAACGCTACCCCATTGGTGAAATAAACAAAATTACCGGTATTCGCAAATCGGGCTACGACCAACTGTTTGACATTGTTGTATCGTATGAAAACTTCGACGTGGACGCGAATTTCAATAATGGTCCCGTAGAAGTGCAAACACTGAATAACGGTTATGTTCGAAACTCTTTGTCTTTGGCAATTAAAGAGTATCATGTAAAGCAAGGGCCAAAAATAGAGATGGCTTTTAATAAGGGGGCTTTTACCCAGCCCGAAATGGATGAGCTTATAGAAAGGCTCAAATTTATTATTGACCAGATGGTAATTGCCCCTGGCAGTAAATTAAACGATTTTGAACTTGTACCGAAAGAAGAGAAACAAAAAATACTGAATTTCGGGAATTTGAATGACCAAAAAATAAATCTAACCGACGAAAAGCAAACCGTCGATCAAACTCATTTTCAAAGTTGCTTTCACCTGTTTGAAAACATAGTAGAAAAAAACCCCGAATCTCTTGCCGCCATTTGCCAAGGTGTCTCGGTTACATATTATGAATTAAATAAAAAAGCAAACCGTCTGGCCCACTACCTTAGCTCACTCGGTATTCAAACCGAAACCTTCGTTGGAATCCATATGGATCGTTCTTTAGATATGCTTATATCCATACTGGCGGTTTTAAAATCGGGAGCGGCCTATGTGCCTTTAGATCCGTCTTACCCGATCGAGCGCATCGACTTTATGATCGCCGATTCGCAGGCCGCTCTTATTTTAACACAATTAAAATACAAAGAACGGTTTGCAGGAGCTTCAAAAAAGGAAAATATTCAAAACAGTGGTAATCAGCAAAAATATATTTATATTGACGATTATAACGGTGCCCCGCCCTGGGCCGACCAAAGCGAAGAAAATCCCTCTTCAGGTCATGTCGAAACAGCCAGCAAACTCAACTTGCCCGAAACTCCCGTGTATATAATTTACACCTCCGGTTCAACAGGAAAACCCAAAGGGGTTGTTAACCTTCATCGAGGACTATCGAATTTAGTTGCGGCCCAAAGTAAGGTTTTCAACATTAAACCCGGTAGTCGTATTTTACAATTTACCTCGCTCAGTTTCGATGTCGCCGCCTCTGATATTTTTACCACTCTTTGCGTGGGGGCCACTCTTGTTCTCGAAACGGCAGAAAATATTTTACCGGGAACGCCGCTGGCAAACACCATAAAAAAATTCGAAGTCACTCATATAGCCATGCCTCCTTCTTCTTTGACGGTAATGCCCCCTTTAGCCGAAAACGATTTAGCCTCCTTAACCACTATTATAACAGGCGGTGAAACGCCCCCTCTGGAACTTTTTAAAAAATGGAGTTCCGGTCGAAAAATATTTAACGCCTACGGGCCCACCGAAACAACGGTCTGTGCATCCGTCTGGGAATATGAGCAAAGCTCCAAAAAACCGTTTATTGGACGCCCTCTGGACAATGTAAAAATCTACATATTGGACAATAAATTACAAATTGTTCCAACGGGAGTTTCGGGCGAACTCTATATTTCAGGGGTTGGTCTGGCCCGTGGTTATCTGAATCGTGAAGAGTTGACCAAAGAGAAGTTCATACGCAACCCTTTTTATACTGACGAAATGGACTCTATCTACACTCGTCTTTACAAAACCGGTGACATGGCCAGGTACCAACCCGACGGTAATATTGAATTTCTCGGGCGCACTGACTCGCAACTGAAAATACGCGGTTACCGAATTGAACTCGAAGAGATAGAAGCTGTATTACGAAAACACCCCCTTGTCGAAAACGCAGTTGTAACCGTAATTGGTTCTGGTTTGCAAGGTAAAAAAATTGCCGCCTATGTTCTTACTTCCGAAAAATCTAAAACAGAACTCGACCATCTCGAATTAAAACTATTTTTAAAAAACAAACTTCCGCCTTATATGGTGCCTGTTTTCATAACAGAGCTTAAACAATTTCCATTGACTGCAAATGGGAAAATTGACAAAACCCAATTGCCCGACCCTCGTGCAAACAACGAGAGCAGCGATAGCATCCAAAACAGAAAAAATAACAAACAGCGTCGTAAAAACACGGCCATTGAAAATAAACTTATTGTTATATTGAAAAAAGCAGCCAGTATAAACCATATACAAATAGATGAAAATCTCTTTGACGCCGGTTTGGACTCCTTAAACGCCATTGAATTTTTATTGCAGATCGAAAAAGAGTTTGCCGTTAAAACTCATAATCGTCTATTAATTCACCATGATACAATTGAACTCTTGGCCAACCACCTCGGGCATAAAACCAGCTTACCGAAAGCTGCAAACAATGAAAACGCAGACCCAAACCTGCACCCCATGATGTTAGCGATGTCCGGGAAACAAAACGATGGAGCGATACAAACTACCGAAACACCATTTTTTTGTGTCACCGCAGGTTATGGCGATATTATTGCGTTAAAAGCTCTATCGCAGCAAATTGGCCCGCAACGTCCTTTTTACATTTTGCAACCCTCCGATGATGTCGCCGCGAATATTGACGCGAAGTCACTCGCTTTATTATACCTTGCTGAAATACAAAAAACAGACCCTTCGGGAACTTATTTGTTAGGCGGCTATAGCGCAGGAGGCATTATTGCTTTTGAAATGGCCCAGCAATTAACAAAAGAGAGCAAGAACGTTGCACACGTTGTTATGTTGGGAATTCCGTTTACCCATGGCGCTTTCGGTGTCAGGCTTCGAAATATATTAAAGGGGGCATTATCAAAACTTATATCTGAAAATAAAAATACAAAATATGAAATTGTAAGAATTCTTAAATCTCTGTTTTTAGACAAGGGTTTACAAATTCATATGAACAGCCTGGCAGGTTATCTGCCAAAACCATACTCTGGAAAAATTTCAATTTTTGAAGGGTGTCAGGCACCTACCAGGTTCCTTCCCTGGGAGAAAAAATGGAAAAGAATTGCCAGGGCGGGTGTCGATATTCAGTTTCTAGCTGGAAGCCATGATACTTTTATACGCCCACCCGAAAACATCGAGCTTGCCAAACGCCTTAATGAACTATTTAAAAATTCGCAATGAGCTTACTCTATTTCCAGTTATATTCGGCGTCGGCAATTAGCTCTCCGTCGTGTATAACCTGAGTGGCTGCATTTGGCATTTCCACTTTAAACGTATCATCCGATTTCAAAACATTATTCAGTGTAAACCCGTGAGAACTCATGAACTCTTCAATACTCTCTTTTTTGGAAGTCCAGTTTAACGGTTCACTTTTCAGTTTAAGATAAAGCGGTAGCAAAGGACCATAGTTGTGTTTACCTTCTTCTTTCGGACGAACAAAGGTAAAAATAAAGTGGCATCCGTTTTTACTGAGCTCTTTTACAGAAGTAAGTAAAACTCCAATCTCTTCTGGAGTAAGATACATTAAAACGCCTTCCACTATAAAAACAGTACGTAATTTTGGGTCATACCCTTTGTAGCTGGTTAATTTTTCTTTCAGTGTATCTTTTGTAAAGTCGATGGGAACCAGCGAAAAATTTGTTAATTTGGTACCTGACTCATCTGCCATTTTTTCAATGGCTTCTTTTTTTACACGTTGCGTTGCCGGATGATCCATCTCAATAAAATGCACCTTGGAATGGGCAGGCGCCAGACGAGAAAAAAGACTGTCAAAACCGGCACCAAGGTTCACCACCTGTGTTGCCCCGCCTGAAATAGCGTTTTCAACAAAACCCTCTATTGTATGTTTGCGTAAAACATAATGAGCAGCAAGCCCCGGCATCAAAAGTTTTTCCATAAAAGGAAAAAATACACGATAAACGGCCCCGTTCACTTGATTGTACTTTTTACGTCCCTCTGGTGTAGAATTTAGAACACTTGTATAAAAACTTTTTTCCTCAGCTTTTACCAGCCCTTTAAATTGTTTACGCCGGTCTGTTAACAAAACTCCCTGAGCTACGCTAAACGCTGTTGAACTTACTTCATTTTCTTCCATACTGAAACCTCACTATAATTTTTTTATTAAATATATCATAGACAATAATACAAACCAATTTCATATTGCAACCCTTTTTACTTGTTTTGATTTTCGGCTATATTGCCATGTTGAGTTGAAGGACTTGTATGTTAACTCGGTCGCTTTACGTACTATATACCAATATTGTATAATTGCTTATTCTTTAGCTCGAAACAAAAGTTTGAAACCGGTTGACCCGACAATTGCCCCGAGCATGGAGCATAAAATAATGCCGTTATAAAATGTTTCGGTAAATATATTTAAAGAATAACCGAGTTGTCCAATTGCCACAAGCATTGTAAGGGGGGCGGCAAGAATCAGGGTGATGCCTGTAAAGTTTCGAACGGTATGTAAGAGTCCCCGCCCTTTTAATAATGGAATAAAGCCAATTGTAATTATACCACGCAGCAGCAATATAATACCATATAACGCCAAAGCGATTAAGAGACTCGATTGAAATCCCCCTGACGTAAAGTGAAAGTCCCAACCTATTTTTATAAAAAAGAAAGGTATAAAAAAACCATACCCGATGGAAGATAATTTTTTTTCAAGCTCAGCTTTACTTCGAAATACATAAGACAAGATCATCCCACCGATAAAAGCTCCGAGTATTAATTCCAGTTTGAAAAAAGCTGCCATGGCAACCATGCTCATTAAAAGTAAAAATGACAACCTGACGGACAGTTCAGATGTATCGCCATCACCGGACAGGTCCAATACGCTTTTGGGGGACCACCAGAAAAAAAGCAATATCAGTCGAATTAAAACATAGGCGCCCAGAGCGAGCAACACAACTCCAGAAAGGTTTATCGCGATCGAATATACATCGGCGCCGCCTGAATGTTCATAAACTTCAAATACGATCATACCGATAATACTGAAGAGTTCCCCGACCGATGTAACCAGTATCAAGTTTTGCCCCAGGGAAGATTTTTCACTTTTGGCATTTTTTAGCGCAATAAAGGGCACCCCTACGGAGATGGCCGTTATCGGTAATATAACATATATGCCGATAGGTTGTCCGATAAAATACCAGACAATGTAAGATATTACATATAAAAGTATGAGCGCGAGACCCGCCATGAGTATTTTTTCTCTTGAGAAAAAGTCAAAATTTATTTCGAGGCCGGCTAAAAAGAGTAAAAAGATAAACCCCATTTGTGAAAGAAAGTCAATTAAGTAAAGGTCTTCTGGCGCATTGGTAAAAAAGGATTGAACCGCCATTCCAAATATAATTTCACCAACTATTCCGGGTATGAACAACCACCGGTTTATAATGGGAACAAAGAAAGCCCCGAGGGCGAATATAAAAAGGTATATTGCAAATGAATCCATCTGTTTAAACCGGCAAAAGTAATATACTGCCTCGAAATTTTTTCGCGAGAAGTTTTTCCGGTATGGGGGGATTTAAAAACCTCGCTTTTTTTTCTACAGGGTAGGATAAAACGAGAAGTTCATTAGTGGGAACGACTTTTAAAGTTTCGTGTACGGGATTGCCAGTGACGATTTTTTCTTCTATTAGTAATCCGTAAAGCGCCGCCAACTCTTGTACCGACTGTAAAGCATTTTCAAGCGCCGTTAATTTTTCTGAACTTGTTATTTCTTCAGGTGGATTTACGAGTACCGCACGCACAGGTAATTCAAACTTTTTGGCGGCGTCGAGAGCCAACTCGGCCGCTCGCAGTGAACCTTCTATGTCGGAAACGTATATCGTTATTCGGGTCAGGGACTCTTTGTCGCCTTTCATAAACCACACAGGAGAGTTATTTTTTCTGGCTTCATTTAGTAGTTTCTTTTGAAACAACCATCTGTGTTTTACGCGATGAAAATAACTATTTGGCTCTTTATATAAAATAAGACCAAACCGGTTCGCCTGGAATAAAGAACTTAAATAGGCTCTTAAACGAAAAGGACTGGAAGTGTGGTATTTAATATTTTTGACCATATGTTCTGGCCAGGTATCGGGGTAATCTACCGATTGTACGGACTCTCTGAGTTCTTCGGTTCCAGTCAGGAAGGCTACATCGGTTGGTTCCATATTCTTTAGTAACCATTCAAACTCTTCTTCAAGATGAAGGGCAGATTTTGAATCGAGGCTCATGACCAGGACCAGGTCTCCATGTCTTTGTGGAAAAACTGACGCCCCCGCTTTTAAATACTGGGCTGTCGAACGCAGTAAATATGGATCGCCGATGAGTATTATTTTATCGCCGGTTTTTGGCACCGTGTTTCCATTGGGTATAATAAACTTATCTTCTTTAGATACCTCAAAATTTCTTAAATAAGCAAGAGCTGAGCTTAAACCAAGTTTATGTTTAGGACGGTAAATAGCCCCAATAATCCATTGTTTTGGCGGTAGGTCTTTGAGTGGTTTTCCAACCAGGGGGGAACTACTGGTTAACTCGATCTGGATAATCTCACCTAACCCTTTGCCAATATTTAAAGCTACGGTTTCTCCAAAGTTCATCTGGTTTAAAATCATATTAGCCATTGTCTCGTATGGAGTTACGACAAAGGTTCCGGTTTGGCGAATAGTTTCAGCTAACTTTTGGTTATTTATTCTGACAAATATATTTTTCAGTTTAAACCGTTTTTTAAGTATATTAATGATCTCTTCGCAGGTCTCATCATCATTTATGGTTATTAGAATCTGGTACGCAGTTCCGATGCTGGCTCTTTCGAGGGTGATATAACTACTTGCATCGCCCTCAATTAAAATAACCGTGTCGGTGTGTTCTTTTTCAATAAAAATAGATTTCAATTTTTTAGGATTTATATCGATTACAGTTAATCGCCAGGAAGCTTTTAACCTTTCCGTCAATATTCTTCCCGTTCTACCGGCCCCTATTATTCCAATCAGTGGTTTATTACTCATAATTATATTTGACGCTGTTCTTGACCGGTTTGGTCATTGTTTTTGGACTCCATATTTGTATGAATCTATAATCTCTGTAAAGCGTCAACTTTTTAAACGGCTTTATTTGTATCTATTCATAGAAAATTACCAGTAAAGTTCATTTCTATTGATCATATCTATTTTTTACACCTTTTGGCAAAAAAAAACCGCATACTACCACGGTAATATAAAAGGGGAAGCGGAGGACCGGGCGGGGCTTGCCCCGCTTGGGCCGTAGCGGGGGGAAAATGAATAATACGGGAAGAAAACCAGGCGATTTCCCCGCTTATAGCTTAAAATTTCGACTTTGTCAGGTGGGTAATTTCTCATCTAGGTATTTAAAATAAATGTCCGTGATGGTTAAAAACACAGCAATAATCAGGGGACCATAAAAAATCCCTATGATGCCAAAGGCGGACATTCCGCCGATAATGCTGAAAAACATTAAAAAGGAATTCATGCTGACATGCTTACCCATAAACAGGGGCTTAAACCAGTTTTCGGTAACAAGGGAAACTACCGTGCAATATATAAAAAGAATAATTGCAGCCGTTGTCTGCCCTTGAAAAAAAAGATAGAGTGAGGCGGGTACCGAAATTACTGAAATTCCAACCAGGGGAATAAAGGCGAGCACAATCATGGTGGTTGTCCATAAAGTTAAAGATTCAAACCCCGCTATCCAGAAACCAATGCCGGCAAGCCCACCCTGGATGACTCCTCCAATCCCATTAAAAACAAGGGTGGCAAAATTCATTTTGTTTACCGTATCGATAATTCGTTCTTCGTGTTCGTCCTTCAAAGGAAACAGTTTCAAAAAGTAAACTTTTAGACTTGGTCCTTCCAGAAAAATTGCATATATAAGAATTTGCATCAACAAAAGAGAAAACAAAAATTGTAGTAGATTGCTCAACAATGCGTTCAGAGAATCCAACGCTAAAACCAGACCCGATTTCAGACTGGCATTAATCCACTTCTCAACTTCTACCGGTGTAAATTCAATACCAAAATAACCAAGAGTTGACTTGAGCCCGCCGGCAAAAGCGTGGTCCCCGAAAAGAATATTCCCGATAAAGTCACTTCCCCCCTCCCCTTGAATAAAATTATAAATGCCAAAAACCTCTTTTGCAAGTTGTGTAATAATATAGATAAAGGGAAGAGTAATTACAAGCAAAATAAATACCGAGAGAATCATCGAGCTGACTTTGCGGCTAAGTCCCGTTTTTCTCATAAGCAGGTTCAACAGGGGGTAAAAAGCGCCGGCAATAATAAAACCCATAATGGCCGGAGTTAGATAATCGTATACGGTATAAATAACGAGCAACCCCGAAAGAGATAGAATAATTAAAAAAGCCCTCTGTTGTGACCCCGTAGAAACTCCACGCGCCTTCGCAGCCCTGTTTTTATTTTTCTTCTGTGAACTCATCGAACTTTTTAAAGAACTCATGCAAGGACATATACTATTTACATTTGGCTGCTGCACCTGTTATTTTCAATGGGGGGGGGATGGGAGTAGCGAGCCTCCAGGTATTGATTCTCTAAATGGAAACTTGTGGCTGCGCGTTTTGAATATATTATTATAGTGACAGGTATTTCTCCTATTCCAGAATATTAAAGTGTCTTTGAATCTTCTTTACGGGACATATATGCCTTAAAATAGAAACTACATGGAAAAATTAGAATTTTATTTTATTCTGTTATATATTTTAATTTTATTGTATGTATGCTTTGATCTTTACAATAAAATAGACTTTCGTTCAGAAATGCTAATTCAAAAATTTAATGAACGGTTTAGAATTTACTGGGCAAAAATTTCAAGTAAGACGATAAAATCGCCTGGAAGACCACCAGTTTCGGATGAAACTAAAGCAATTATAAAGAAAATGCTTTTAGAAAATTTTCTAATAGGCGGTCTTCGTATTTATATGAATCTAATTCAGCTCGGAATTCACGACGCTTCTCTCTCTTCTGTTTATAGAATTATTAGAAATTTTAAAATTAATTTGCACCCGGAAAAGTCACAGACCTGGAAAACTTTTTTATACAACTCCAGAGTTGTTGCAATGGATTTTCTAACAGTGCAAGTTGAGATGGCTAAAGAGCGTTTTCGTCCGTTGTATATTTATATTATTATGGATCATGAACGAAGAAAAGTTATTCATTACAACTGTACTTTTGAACCAAATGAAGACTGGGTTGTACAACAACTTAAACACTGTTTTGGTGATGAGCATAATTACAAGTATATGGTTCATGATCGGGACTCTGCGTTTATGCACAGAGTTAAAGAAGCCTTACCGGTATATTTTGATATTGAATCAAAGCCAACGGCTCCCCAATCTCCATGGCAAAATCCTTTTGTTGAAAGCTTCAATGGTACATTACGCAGAGAACTTTTAAATCACGTTATTGTAAAAGATGAGTTTCATTTACGAAAGTTACTCAATGAATACATTGAATTTTATAATAATCACAGAATGCATTCCGGGTTGATGGATTCGCCCGAAGGTGGAACTATTCAAAAAAGGCCACAAGGCGCAAAACTAAAATCCAGATCTGTGTTAAACGGTTTGCATCATATTTACTATTGGTCAGGCAACGAGCCAGACCGCATCAATAGAACAGCTTAAGTTTTTCTAGTAAAGCAGTTTGTTTTGCAAAAGAGTGATCCGTCTAACCCAAAAACCAGTTGATCTTTTATCATATATATGCCTCTATTTATTATCACTCTTACAACTTATATTTAATTATTTTAGCAGATTCAAAGTTTTGACGAATATTCACAAAAAACAATGTTTTATTGAGTAAAATCACGTTGCCCGCCGCATATGAGACCTTTTTGACACGGATCAGGTAGTATTCCATCGACAGCGTTCCCAGGTTGTCTGTTGCGGGGTCTAAATAGGGGCCCCAGACTTTTTTTGTTCTTCCGAAGCTGTCATATTTATAGTTTATAAAATTTCCGTTTAAATCTGTAACCCTGATCACTGTGCCTAGTTTATAGTCATACTCTGAAAGTGACTTATAACCGAAGGAATCGGTTACTTTTACAATATGGGTTTTGACTATGTTGTCGTAGTTGTAAAATATTTCATAGTTGTTTGGGTCTGTCAGTCTGACTATATTCCCTTCGTTGTTGTAGCCGATCTCTGTTTTTGCCCACTTGTTTTTTGAGGCCAGGTAGACTTCGAAGCTGGTCAGGTTTCCTTTGGCGTCATATCCGGCTCTTCTTTTTCTTAAAATTTTTCCACGGTTTCTTACGGTTACTTCTTCGGGTTTCCCCATGGAGTATATGCCTGGGTCATATTTGTAATCGATTAACAAGTCTGTATCGTCTGAAGCAATTTTGTCGTCTCCGTAGTCAATTTCTCTGGTGATGTTTGCATATTCGTCGTATTCGTAGTTGACTTCGTTTATTTTGGGGCCACCACTTTTTTCGTAGTAGTATGTTTTTTGTATGGTGGCGGCCGGAAAGGCTGAGAGAAGTTTTCCTGATATTACGACCTCGTTTTTTAGTTCATATGTGGTTTCGTTTTTTCTGTATACGAATCCGTCTTTGGCTCTTACTTCATTATAATAAGCAAGTCCTTTCATGTGATAACTGTCATTATGGTACTTTGTAAATGAGGACGATCCATCGGGGCGGGTTTCTTTTACCGATTTATAACCATAGGGTACTCTTTCGTCTCGGTCGTATTTGCCGGCTCCGTATTCGTAGTTTGTGGTGTACTTGTCTTCTGTTTTTCCTTCTGTGGTTGTTACGCCATTTATTACTGTTGTTTTTGAAAGTACATAAGAGCTGTTTGGGTTGGCTTTGGTGTTTCCTTTTCTTTCGTAATCGAATGTTAAGGTGTAGCCTAACGGTCCGTTCACTTTTTTTAGCAGGTTGGTTTTTCCGTTTCCGTTTACTCTGGCCTGTATTTTATTGTTTCCTGTATTTTTAAATACGTGGTCTACCAATCCGTCTCCATTTATATCCATCATGCTGACATAACCTGAGGTTGTTCCTAGTGACGCGCCTAGTCCGAAAGTTATTGTCAGAAAAATTACTGGTATCCCAAGTTTAAGACTTCCGTTGGCCGATACTGAAAAGTTTCCCGAGTATCCTACGATGTCGCCGTTTACTAACGGTTTTAAACTTTGCGTTGGAAATTTTAATGTATTCAATAAGGAGCCAAAGTATTGACTTGGTGAGGATTCCCATCCGGGTACATAGTATTTTACTGCTTCTCCGAACGATGTTCCTGTGTTAAAAGCGACTAAAAAATAGTTGCTTCCACTGCTTTTCGTTACATAGTCGGGTAAGCCGTCGCCGTTTATATCTACAAAAGTTGCTTCTGTTCTTGTGACTGCGAACGAACCGGTTAATCCTCCACTGCTTACATACCCAGTTGATGTGGTTGAGTAGTTGAAACCTTCTCCATTGGAACCGGGTAGAACTGTGTTTTTCAGGTCGGACCTTGGCGCGTCACCTTTTACGACATCCCATACGTTTATTGTTTTTGCAAATTTCCAGTTTTCTTCTTTTGATGAAAAGTTGTCGCCCAGGTTCAGGCGTACTTTTATTGTATTGTTGCCTTTGTTCCAATTTACGTGGTCTGGTAGTCCGTCGCCGTTTATGTCCATTAACATGTATTTTGTTATGGAGGTTCCGTATGTATAACCACCACCTAATCCTGAAATAAATTTTTTGGCTTTTACTGAAAATCCCGATGCGTCTGATTCATACAATGTGGTATCTGGGTCTTTGCCCTTGAGGTTTGGTAAACTCAAACCTAATGATATACTTGCATTCGTACTTTCATTGATATTTTCACCCAGGGTATGCGAGAATGTTTCTGAGCGACCAAAGCCTATTCCGCCTTCATTAAATTTTACCTTTAGCTCATTCGCCCCTTTTTTCCTTTGTACCTGGTCTGGGTATCTGTCTCCGTTCATATTTTCAATGGGGGGAAGTTTCCCCCCTCGCCCGCACATGGTTGCGGCCTACCCCCTACGTTTTTTTATGAATTTGTAAACTTCGTTTTCGAATTTTCTATATACAATATTTATAT
>JBEQLE010000082.1:0-17666 GCA_040326155.1 Leptospirales bacterium
ATATTCCTGCCGATGCCACAGGCGATATGTTTGGTCAGATTTATGAATATTTTCTGGGTAAATTTGCCATGGCCGAAGGCCAGGGCGGTGGTGAGTTTTTCACCCCTCGCAGTGTAGTTCGTTTGATGGTCGAAATCATTGAACCCCATGAGGGAACGGTTTTTGATCCGGCCTGCGGTTCGGGAGGTATGTTCGTACAGTCGGCCCAGTTCGTCGAAAAAAGAAACGCCTCTTTAAATAAGGGCAATCCCGATCTTTTTGTCTACGGGCAAGAAAAAACTCTCGAAACGGTGAAGCTCGCCAGAATGAATATTTTTGTCAATGGCCTTCGGGGTAAAATTGAACAGGCCAACACCTATTACGAAGACCCCTATAAAAGTTTTGAACAATTTGACTATGTACTGGCAAACCCGCCTTTTAATGTCAATGATGTCAACCTGGGAAAGGTCGAGTCGGACAAACGATTTAATACATATGGAATACCCCGAAACAAAACAAAGACCAAAACAAAAGGCGAAGAGGTCTGCCCCAATGGCAACTACCTCTGGATCAACCTCTTTGCAACATCCTTGAAAAAGAGTGGGAGAGCCGGGTTAGTCATGGCAAACTCTGCCAGTGACGCCCGCCACAGCGAAGCCGATATTCGACAGAACTTAATCGAAAGTAACCTGATCTATGCCATGATCACTTTGCCATCGAACATGTTTTATACGGTCACCCTGCCGGCGACCCTCTGGTTTTTTGACAAAGCCAAAAAAGATCAACGCATCTTGTTTATAGATGCCAGAAATGTGTTTACCCAGATCGATCGTGCCCATCGAGAGTTTACAGAAGAGCAGATACAAAATCTCGCGATCATCAGCCGATTACATAAAGGAATCCGACAAGATTTTATCGAGCTCGTGCAAAGTTATTTTCAAAAGGGTTTTACAAGACTCACCGAACACACCGATTCATTAAAAGACGTAGCCAAACAAGTAACCGCTTTTTTAAAAACCTCGAAAACCAAAATACCTGACTTTGCCCCTGTCGTCGACAGCTCTAAAAACCTCTCTGCGCAATGGCAGAAGGTGGAAAAAGGTTTTTCGGTCAAAGAGATTAAAGAATCCAATAAGGCCCAGCATGGCTTGACTAAAAAAACGAAACCTTTCTTTGAAAAACTCCATGAACTTTTGAAAGTGGTAGATAAAGAAGTCCGCCATCTTGAAAAAGAAAACAACAACTCAAAAAGTTCAGATACAAAAGAGATGAAAATCGCCCTCGAAGCCCTTCATAAAGAAGTCAAAGAATCCGAATACTATTTTAAACATATCCACTGGCTGCAAGAACGATTTCCCGAAGCAAAATATGAAGACGTCACCGGTCTATGTAAACTGGCAACAATCGACGAAGTAAAAGAACAAGAGTACTCTCTCAACCCCGGTCGTTATGTGGGAGTGGTCATCGAAGAAGACGGTAAAACCGAAGAAGAGTTCATAAACGAAATGGTCGACTTAAACGACGAGCTCGAAGAACTCAACAAAGAAGCCCGAAGTCTTGAAAAAATTATCGGTAAAAATATCCGCCAGATTGCAGGTGACATTTAAACCAAATTTACGGCAAATAAGATTGCAATTTGCCGTAAATTTGAAAATTTGACAAGATGACTGATAAAAAAAAGTTAATCATTTTTATTTCTTCTACAGTCTATTGTAATGAGGAATTATTAAACCGTATATACGGACTTTTAATATCTTACAAATATGAAGTTTGGTGTTCACACAAAGGAACCATCCAAACAAGATCTGATAAATCAAATATTGAAAATTGCTTAACTGCCGTAGAAAAGGCCGATATATTCTTAGGAATAATTTTCCCCAATTACGGCACTGGAAAGATCGACAGAGATCTTTCGTTTACCCATCAGGAATTCAATAGAGCAATCGAGTTAAATAAGCCCAGATGGATACTGGCTCATGAAAATGTCGTCTTTGCTCGAAGTTTATTGACTCATTTAGGTTATAAAACAAAAAAAGATAGAATAAAATTGAAACTGGAAAAGAACAATATATTCACCGACTTACGATTAATCGATTTATATGAAGATGCCATCATTCATGAAAAAGAGTTAGCCATTCGTAAAGGCAACTGGGTGCAGAAATATAATACAACCGAAGACGGGTTGCTGTTTGCAAATGGTCAATTTTCTCGTTATCAGGAAGTTGAAAAATTTGTTGAGGAGAACTTATCAGATGAATCGGCCGTCAAAAGTGCTATACGTAAACCAGGTAAGAAACCATGAAAAATAAAAACTGGCAACGAACGCTTGAAATCAGCGAAAAAGAAAATATAGTATGCAAAGCAGATTTTGACTTTGAATTTGCGGGAAAAACAATTTGCTCTTTTTTAAATACCAGCGGTGGTTTTCTAGTCTTTGGTATAAGTGAAAACGGCGATATCGTCGGCTTAGAAAAAGAAAAAAACCTGCAAACCATCGAAACAGATATTTCCGGTAAGATATCGCCAATAGCCCTGGTATCTTTTGAGACGCAGGAACACGAAGGTAAAACATTCCTTCGTGTCGAAGTGCCCGCAGGAAAAGACGTGCCCTATTCGTTTGATCATGATATTTTTATTCGAAGCAGAAACCAACCACAAAAGGCAGATGTAGAGACTATTCGCGATATGATCATGCGAAGACAAGATGAACCCGAACGATGGGAAAGACGATTTTCAACGGCAGACATCGAGACCGATCTTGATTACGAAGAAATAAAGCGTGTCGCCGACTCTATACACAATGCCAAAAGATTTCAATTTCGCCAGTTAACAGAAATCGAGCTACTCGAAGATGTATCTGTTTTAAAGTACGGACGTCTAACCAATGCAGGCGATGTGTTGTTTGCAAAAAATCCGGGCCAACGTTACCCCCAGACCAGGGTAAAAGCCGTTTGCTTTGCCACAGATAAAACCGGTAAAGAATACACAGACATGCAGGAAATAGAAGGGCCACTCCTTAAAACTCTGGAAGAAACCTATAAATTTATACAGCGCAATACGGCCTTAAAAGTTACGTTCGATAAAAAAAATATGAAACGTGAAGATAAACCTACCTATCCACCGAATGCGCTTCGCGAAGGACTCGTCAACGCCTTTGTTCACAGAGATTACGCCCATTTTTCGGGTAATGTAACGGTTTCCATTTATCCAGATCGGCTCGAAATTCTCAACTCCGGAGATTTCCCTAAAGGTGTCACCCCCCGAACAATGACAGAAGGGCATATTTCCATTTTACGAAATCCCGACATTGCCAACATAGTCTACCTCGCCGGAATGATGGAAAAACTCGGTAGAGGCGGTATGCTGATAACAAAAGCCTTTCAGGAGCAAAATTTGAAAGCGCCCCAATGGAAAAACGAGTCAGGTAGCGTCGTGCTAACTTTTTATGCCGCACAAGTCAAAGACACACAGTACGAATCCAGTACGAGTTCAGTACGAGAGCCAGTACCAGTCCAGTACGAGTCCAGTACCAGTGCAGTACCAGTGCAGTACGAGTCCAGTACCAGTCCAGTACCAGTTGAAAACGAGTCCCTGGAAAAAATAATATTAAAACTTTTGCAAAACAACGAACTATCCACTTCCATAATTTCTAAGTTAATAGGGCAATCCAGAGTTTCAGGTCAACTGAAAGTCGTTCTAAGAGAACTACTCGATACGGAAATGGTTGAAATGACTATACCCGACAAACCCACTAGCAGCAAGCAAACATACCGACTTACCAGAAAGGGCAAAAAAGTCTCAGGCAAAAGCAAATGAAGTATTTTTTTAAAATTAAAAAGGGGGAAGTCTCCCCCCTGCCTGCAACCCAGGCGGGGCTTACCCCGCCCGGTTTTCCGGCACCCCCCACGATATTTCTGTGGGCCTCGCCCCCAGACCCCGTTTTCGGAGGTGGGTTGGTATGAAGGGTTGGAAAATGGTAGATGTTTCTCAAATTGTAGAGGAAAATGAAGCTTCAATTCAAACTGGTCCGTTTGGCACACAGTTAAAGGCAAGTGATTACCAGAGTGAAGGTTTTCCAGTCATCAATGTCAGAAATATAGGTTTGGGCCAAGAATTAAATGCAACCTTAGAACATATTGGCGATCATATGGCTGTAAAACTAAAGCAACATAAACTGCAATTTGGTGATATCGTTTTCAGCCGAAAAGGTGCAGTAGAAAGACATCTACTGATAACAAAAAAGCAAAATGGTTACTACCAAGGCTCAGATTGTATTCGACTAAGAATAACTTCAAAGGACATAAATAAAAAGTTTTTATCATATTTCTTTTTAACAGAAGGGCATAAGCAATGGATGGAAGCACAAGGTTCTTTTGGTGCAACAATGGGTTCATTAAATCAAGGTATAATAAAGCGAATAAAATTCCCACTACCACCTCTGCCCATCCAAAAGAAAATTGCGGGGGTGTTGTCGGGGTATGATGAGTTGATTGAAAATAACAACCGGCGTATAGCGATTCTCGAAAAGATGGCTGAAGAGATTTACCGTGAGTGGTTTGTGCGGGTGCGGTTTCCGGGGCATGAAAATACAAAGATCGTGAAAGGTGTACCTGAGGGTTGGGCGGTGAAAAGGGTAAAAGATATCGGTACTGTCGTAACAGGTAAAACGCCCTCAACTGCAGAACCTAAATACTATACCGGTAAATACTCATTTATTAAAACGCCAGATATGCATGGTAATCTTTTTATATTGCAAACCGAAGAAACATTGTCTGAAGATGGCTTTAGATCACAACCAACGCAAATTCTGCCAGAAGGAAGTATCTGTGTTAGTTGCATTGGAACAGGTGGTATTGTTACTATTACGACAGAAAAATCTCAAACAAATCAACAAATCAATAGCGTTATTTCTAATAAGGATTATTATCTGCCTTGGGCATTTTTTACTCTATGTAGTTTGAAAGAAACAATAAAAATGTTTGGTTCGACTGGTACGACAATGACAAATCTAAGTAAAAATAAATTTGCAAATTTAAAAATATTTTTCCCGTTAAATGAATTGTTAAAACAATTCCATGATGTAACTATACCACTGTTAGAAAAGCATAAAACCCTGCTTAAAGCAAACCAAAACCTCAAAAAGACCCGCGACGCACTCTTACCCCGCCTGATCTCGGGCAAGCTGGATGTCGAAAATCTCGACATAACCTTACCACCGGGTATGCATTCATGACCAACACGCAAATCTTTAATAGACATCACATATGGGCCACTTAAAATGTAATTTGTTATGCCAAATCTGATCAGTGAAGATGATATTGAAAAAGCGGCGATTGAAATTTTAACCAAGAAACTTGGCTATACATCAATTAACTGTTTTACGGGCGATGTCGAAAACCTAAACGATCGTTCGGGGCGGCAAAACAAAAAAGAAGTTGTGTTAACCCAGGTTCTCAAAAAAAAAGCGATTGCCTTAAACCCAGAGATTCCCCCAAAAGAAATTGAAGAGGCTATAGCAAAACTCACGGCGCCGCGATTTGCGATGTCGCCGGTTCTGGCCAACAAAGAAATTTATCACTTTATTAAAAATGGCATTGCTGTTGAGTATGAAGATGAAAACAGTAAGGTTTGTCACGAACATGTCAAAATTATAGATTTTAACAACCCCGAGGCCAATCAATTTACTGCCATTACCCAACTCTGGATCAAAGGGGAAAGATACCCCAGGCGACCCGACATCATTATTTATATCAACGGTCTGCCGCTGGTTTTTATCGAACTGAAAAACTCGAATCTGAAACTGCGAAATGCCTATGAAGATAATCTCACCAATTACAAGAGCGATATACCTCAACTGTTTTTATACAATGCGTTTTGTATTTTATCGAATGCGATTGAAACCCGAGTGGGTTCTTTCAACGCTGGCTATCAGCATTTTTTCAACTGGCTGCGGGTCGATGACGAAAAAGAAAAAATAAATCGCAAGCAAATAGAAAGCGAGGGCACGACTTTAGAGAGAACGATCTATGGGCTTCTCGAAAAAAAGAAACTGCTCGATTATATAGAGAACTTTATTTTGTATCATAACGATGCAGAAAAAATTATCGCACAGAATCATCAGTTTATTGGTGTCAACAAAGCGGTTACCTCTTTTTCAGAGCGTGATCAAAAAGACGGTAAGCTCGGGGTGTTTTGGCATACCCAGGGTTCGGGCAAAAGCTTTTCAATGATTTTTCTTTCGCGCAAAGTGTTTCGTAAATTTACCGGTAACTATACGTTTGTCATCGTTACCGACCGCGATGATTTAGACGGTCAGATCTACCGTAATTTTTTAACCACTGAAACTATAAAAAAGAATGAGGCTGCCCAGCCGAAAAACAGCGAACAGATGCGAGAATACTTAGGTCGCAATCTTCGGTTTGTCTTTACCCTGATTCAAAAATTTAGGTACGACAAGGGAAAAGAATACCCAGTACTATCAGAGAGATCTGACATCATTGTCATTGTCGATGAAGCCCACCGAAGTCAATACAAAGGGCTGGGTGAAAATATGCGCAAGGGTCTGCCCAATGCCCAGTACTTTGCCTTTACCGGAACACCGTTGTTGGCCAGTCGCCTTGACCGTGACGGTAAAACACGGGGCTGGTTTGGCGAGTATGTCAGTGAGTATAACTTTTCACAATCAATCGACGATGGCGCGACCGTGCCTTTGTTTTATGAAAACAGGGTGCCTGAAGTGTGTAATCAAAATGAAAACCTGAGCGATGAGTTTTATGAAATTCTCGAAGATGAAAATCTCAATGAAAACCAACAGGCGAAACTCGAACGAAATTTTTCAAAAGAAATAGAGGTGATCAAACGCGACGACAGGCTTGAAAAGATTGCCCACGACATTGTGTATCATTTTCCTCGCCGGGGCTACCTTGGTAAAGGCATGGTTGTCTCGGTTGATAAATACACCGCATTAAAAATGTACGAGAAAGTAAAACGCATCTGGAAAGAAGAAATTCGAACTCTCGTTGGCAAAATATCTCAGACAAAAAATGAATTTGAAAAAGAAAGACTCAAGGCCACTCGAAAGTATATGGAGAGTGTCGAGATGGCGGTGGTCGTCAGTGAAGACGCCGGAGAAAAAGAGCGTCTGATGAAGATGGGTATCGATGAAGATCTTATTGATGAGTTTCGGGCTATTTTAAGCAAGACTGACGAACACGGTCATGATGTGGAATACCGATTTAAGCAACCGGAAGATCCAATGCAGTTAGTATTTGTCTGCGCCATGTGGTTAACCGGTTTTGACGCCCCGACGGTATCGACTTTGTACATCGATAAACCCATGAAAGATCATACTTTGATGCAGACCATTGCCCGAGCCAATCGGGTCAGTGGTTACTCGGTCAACGGGGTCGTTAAAAACAATGGCGAAATTATGGACTACTACAATGTGTTTCGCAACATGAAAAAAGCCCTGAAAGATTATGCCATCGGCTCAGATGATTCCGATGACTTGACGGATGATGAAGGTGATAATGACCCTGTCATGAAAAAGTCGGTACTCTTTACACTGCTCGATTCGGCGATTCAAGAAGGAATTGCTTTTTGCAAAACGCAAGGTATCGATCTTGAAAAAGTATTGGAACAAAAAGAAGCTTTTAAGAAGATTCACCAGTTAAAAGATTTTGCAAATCAATTATTAAAAACTGACCAGACCAAAAAACAGTTCTTTGTCTACGAGAACACGGTATCATCTTTATACGAGGCTTGCAAGCCTGAAATTTTATCTGAACAGTTTCGACCGATGGTTCCTGTGTTTCAATATCTACGGGGAATTATTGACTCGATTGTTGATCAGACTGATATTGATTCTGTAGTAGAACGCATCACGGCTCTTTTAGACCAAAGTGTCGTCACATTAGATAATGTAAACGAGGTAAGAGAACCCGGCGCTGTTTATCATATTCAAAAAAAAGGCAAGGTCTGGGATCTCAGCAAAATCGACTTTGAAAAGTTAAAAGAAGAGTTCAAGCAAGTTGAGTTTAAAAATATTGAAATCGCTTCTTTGCGAGCTTTTCTCGAAGACAAACTTGAAAAAATGTTGAGAGACAATATCACCCGTACCGATTTTGCCCAGAAATTACAACAAATTATTGATACCTACAATGCGGGGGGTGGTGCCAACGAAAACTTCTTTGAGGAACTTCTCGATTTTGCAGAGAATCTACAAAGAGAAGAAGAGCGTCATATTCGCGAGGGGTTAACCAGCGAAGAACTCGAACTTTTTGATTTATTAAAAAAAGAAAAACTCACCAAAGAAGAAGAAAAGAAAGTTAAGTTGGCCGCCAAAGATCTATTGCAACGTCTAGTCGAAGAAGACCCCAGGGTACTTGTAAAAGAGTGGTATAAAGACAGCCACAGCCAGAGTAAAGTGCGAAGCGCCATCGAAGAAGTTCTCGACAAAGATCTTCCTGTGAGTTATAATCGCATTGAGTTTAAAAAAACCTGTGATAAAGTCTACGAATTGGCTTTTGAATACGCAAGTCGGGGTTTGAAGTGGGCAATTTAATGGATTTTTCTCCTCTGAATATACTTCGAGAAAATATTTTTCACTTCATCGTATTTGGCATTATACTTCCCCAAATATTGTAAAATATTCTGTTTTCGGCATTTGGGTGGGTAGAAAACTTCAAACAACAAACACGTAAAACGATAAAACGTCGGGGGTAGCGGCGGCTCTTTTTGTCTGTATTTTCCTGTTGGTGTCGCATATATGCGACACCAACAAATGGTCATCGACAAAAAAGCCAGAGCGAGGGGCCAGACTTGGCCCCCTTAATTCGTAATTAATTTATTTCGTAATTCTCTTATTTCGGAACCTGACTAATCAAAGTTCCCAACATGCTGTCATGTGTCGAAATTGCTTTCTGGTTCATTTCGAAGGAGCGTTGCACTTCGATCATGTTTACCATTTCGCGTACTAAATTGACGTTGGAGGCTTCGAGAAAGCCCTGGTAGATCTGGGGCATTTTGTCGGAGTCGGGGCGATAGGGTTCGCCAGATTCGGGGGTGGTGCCGTAAAAGGAGTTTCCTTCTTTGTTCAGGTGGCGGGGGTTTTCCACATTGCGTATTTGAAGGGTATCGAGAAGGACGGGGTTTTCCCATTTGTTTTTGTCGAGACCGTGGATGTTGCTTGGGTCGTTGCCTATGACATCGTTTATCCAGACTTCGCCTGTTTCGGTAATGCGGTAATTGTTACGAGCTACCTTAATGGGACCGTTTTCTCCAAGAACCGGGAAACCGTCGGGGGTGACAAGAAAACCGTCTTTGTTTAATATAAAAGCTCCGCTGCGGGTGAGTTTAGCGCCGCGATTGGTTTGCACAACCATAAAACCGTCACCGTTTAAGGCGATGTCTGATTGCTGGGTGGTTCGTTTTAGGGCCCCTTGCGTGAATCTGGTAAAAACTTCGTTTACCTCAACTCCAGTGCCGAGTTTTCCCACTACGGGGGACTGGTCGAAACTACCCATGGGAGTCCAACCCACACCGTCGTCATTGGTTCGGTGTATTAACATTTCCGGGAACGTTTTAAAAACAACCGTGTCTTTTTTATATGCCGTTTTGTCGACGTTGGCAAGGTTGTTTGAAACTACGTTCATCTTGTGTTGCATGGCTTCCATTCCGGAAGCACCTGTATATAATCCGCGTATCATGGTCGATAATAATAATATCGTACCGTTTTGATAATATTTAAGGAAAAAAATGAAAAAACGTAAAATAGAATACATTGTATCGCTTGGCGCCGGTCCTAACCAGATTCCCTTGATTAAAGCTGCCATAGGGCAAGGGTATCGAGTAATCGGGGTTGATCGAAATATTCGTGCGCCCGGACTCGATTTATGCGATATTAAAATTGAAGAATCGCTTGCAAATTATCGAAAAATTGTCTATAAATTAGAAATGAGCATACTCGATGGTCCAATTGTCGGTGGACTAAGTGGTAGTTTTGGTGAGGCTATTTTGTCGTGGGCGTATTTAGCCGAAAAGCTGAAATTAATTGGTCCGGGACGTCCCATTACCGAAGCGATGTTTGATAAATACGAAGTAAGAAAGAGATTTGAAGCGATAGAGCATCCTCTTTTTGCACAACCATTGTATTTTTCCCCCGACAATAAATTGAAAAAAAGCCAGATTACACAGATTGGGTTTCCTCTAATTGTAAAACCAAGGGTGGGTCATGCAAAGTCGAATGTTTTTGAGCTTCATAAATATGAAAGTGCAAAAAGATTTTTTACAATGAAAAACTTAAAAACTTTGAATGTAGTACCGCACGATCTTATTATAGAAGAAAAAATTGAGGGTGATGAACTTACGGTAACCGGTCTGGTGCAAGATTTTAAATATACTTTAATTGCCCTTACTGATAAAGTTACATCACAGGTTGCCCCGTTCATTGAATTGGAACATGTGTACCCTTCGAAACATCGGGAGTTTGCCGGTCAAATTAGAGAAATTCACCAGCAGATTGTTGAAATTATTCAGCTCGCCGATTGCCCTGTTGTAAGTGAATGGAAGGTGCGAGACGGTAAATTGTATTTAATTGAGTTTTCGATGCAGGCCCCAGGAGAATTTCTCGGTCCTTTTTTAATACCCAAGGCTATACATTATGATTATTATACCAATTTAGTCTGGCTGGCTACCGGAAAAAAAGTTGCAAGCCCACCGCCAATTTCAAAAACAAAAAAGGCCAGAGTAAGGTTTTTAGTGGATAAATTGACTGAAAAAGATATAAAAGTGTTCAGCAAAAAGGCTCCCTTTTTTAAAGTTCTGAATGAACAACCCAGGGTTCCCCCCGTGAGTAATGCCGACCGTTATGCTGTTATTGGAGAGATGTTATAATTTTTGTTTGTTATTTTCTGTTATTAACTAATGGGCACCTCTAAAAACCTACTTTTTTGCAAAAAAGTGGGTTTTATCGGCCTTTGTGCCCCTAGGGTGCCGTAAAAACGAAGTTTTTAGAGGTAGCCTAATAATCATCGTCATCTGAGTCATCATCGAAAATGTCATCGTTAAAAGGGAAGGCCTGGTCCATGTAAATTCCCGCTAGAATTTCGAACCTTTCGTCGACAGCTCGATGTTCATCTTCATGTTTCATTCTGTGTAGTTTCAGGAGGTATTCGACAGTTTGATCTTCTATAGTATGTTCAATGTTGTGTTTATTGCAATAACGAATACACCAATTGATATTATGCGTCGTGTAATCGCCGAGAATTTCAAGCGCAGCCAGTTTTGGTTCGCCTTTACGCATGACTTCATTTAAATACAGAGCTCTTCGAATGGCTACAGGGGTTTCTCCAGAGAGACCAGATTTGTATTCCATCGACAATTTCTCGTGCAGGTCAAAACGCATATTGTAAGAGTTAAAAATTCGTTCGAAATACTGCGGGAAATTATTCATAACTTCCATAACATCGATGGGCTCATCTTTTGCTATAAAAAAACCCATCACTTGTTTCTGGGTATCGTTTAACGCAACCGGGTCATACAATTCTATATATAAGAACTTGGTTTCAGAGGCAAACCTGCTCTCTTTGGGTATATAATATTCTATAGTTACAGGTTCTATGTAATAGTCATTTTCTCGACCCTCTTCTATATACGGGGTAACCGGAAGTCTCTTTAACTTATTTATATCAGTAAACGAAATCTTAGAAGAATCTATTCTTAGATTTCGCGCACGAGTGGAGGTACCCATATACTATATATCGTATTTTAGTGAGGTCGAAGTTGAATGCATATTGAAGAAAATTTAATAACGAATACAAGAAAAGAGGTTTCTTATACTGTGATTAATTGTTTTATCTTTGTAAGTTCTTTTTTTATTATTTTGCTTTCTTCTTCAAGGTCATAATCTGTTTGTAAACCTAACCAAAACTCGGCTGATGTACCAAAATATTTTGATAGCCTTAATGCGGTATCTGCGGTGATTCTACGTTTAAATCGTAAAATTTCAGATACTCTGCTAAAAGGCATACTAGTGTCTTTTGCTAATTTATAACCGGTAATATTTAAAGGCTTTAAAAACTCTTCTTTAAGAATTTCGCCAGGGTGGATGTTTTTTAATTTTTTCATTATGACTTCCTAGTGATAATCTACCATTTCTACGTTATAAGCATCGTTATCATTCCATGTAAAGCAAATACGCCATTGATTATTAACGCGAATACTATATTGACCTTTTCGGTTATGAGATAGCGCCTCGAGCCTGTTTCCGGGGGGTACTCTGAGGTCATTAATATTTTGAGCACGATTGATCATACGTAATTTTCTTCTTGCCACATTTTGTATGTTAATTGGCAGTTTTTTTGATATTGTACCATTCCATATTTTCTGTATTTCTTGATCGGAAAAGTTTTTAATCACTACTAGTATATTAACGTTTTGCGTTAATAGTGTCAATAAATTTTTGTTATCGTCAGGTTGAAGTCGAATGGATGATAAAGAAAGGAGGTTTATTTTTGTTCTTCAAAAATAGCTAGATTCTCAGTATAGTCTTGTTCAATCTGGGGCAGGTTATTTTTGGTGAAGGGTTTTTGTGGTGTAGCCAATAGTTCTTGCACATAATTTGGCATAGCCAGTAGTGAAGAATGGGTTTTTTCATTATAAAACTGAAGGTCTGTTAAGCCAAGATTGTTTATACGTTCTTTTACATCAGATTCTGAGAGTAAAGAAGGGTCAACTTCCTGTGAAGCGCTGGCATAACCCCAGAGTGAACCGTACATGGGAACATAGTTCAGCATGGGTCGAACATGGCGAAAAACCGATTTCAATGTATGGTACAAAGTAGCAAAAATTTCGGGACGGGTAATCGGCGACTCAATATGCAACGACATTACCCCGGCAGGGTTTAATATTGCATTGACCGACTCGTAAAACTCTTTTGTATAAAGAGCTACGGAGGGACCGACAGGATCGGTAAGATCTAAAATGACCTGGTCGAATTTTTCGTTTGTCTGAGCTACATTCTGGATGTATTGAATACCATCTTCAAATCGGAGTTCAAGTCGGTCTGAATTGAATATACCGTTTGATATCGTTGGAAGATACTTTTTAGAAGCCTCAACTACGCCCCGGTCAAGTTCAACCATCACTACTTTTTTCATGCCGGGATATTTTAGCAGCTCTTCCGCCGAACCCCCGTCACCACCGCCTATCACAAGTCCTTTTTCGCCTCCGTTCATGGCGATACCGGGTACATGGGCAAGTGGCTCATGGTATAAAAACTCGTCTTTTTCAGAGGTCTGAAAAACCCCATCGAGACGCAGGACTTTTCCAAAATTTGGAATATCATGAATTTCAAGATCTTGAAATTCGGTTTTAGTTTTGTATAAAATAGAGCCGGAGCGAAAGTAATAACCCATGTTTTGGGTTAACGATTCAATAAGTAAATTATCTTGTTTTACAAAATTCGAAGAGGGCATCATCCAAAATCATAATATTTTTCAACCTGAACAGTTTTTTTTGAATAAAGGAGTTTTCGGTAAATAAAAGCTTTATATTTAGTATATTAGCAGTGTTTCTGGGGTTGTAGACCAGAAAATGCCGATTATGAGTATAGAGTGTAATCCATTTTTATATTAAAGAAGAATTTATGAAGTATGATCGAAAAATATTCGATTTTATCGCCAGACTCAATAATCTACGCGATGAACTAGAGCTAATTAGAGAATTTTCAAAGACCTATAAAAAATATTTTTCGATTGATCATGTAACTTTTTTAAAAGTTGAGATAAAACGGAATAAAGATCGCTCTGTAAAAGAATCTTTAATCTCCATGCGAGATGCTCTTGAACCGAATTCTCCCGCAATATTTGCATCTTCAACGAGAGAAATACACGCCTGTTTTGTTCGACAAAAACCGGTTAAGAAAATAAGCCCCGATAAAACAACAGTTTACATGTTTCCCCTTGTCGACCATGATGAGATCTTTTATATAGTAGTTTTGAAATTCGAGCAACGCGATGTTCGTGATTATTCCTTGTTTCGTAAAGCGATGAAGATTTTTTTGAATCACTTTGTCGTTGTACGGGCTCAAGATCGCGATTTTTTAACGGGTTTATACAACCGGAGAGCTTTTGATCGTATGATGGGTACGTTTCGGTTGGAAAATCGTCGGGTGGACTGGTCAGATCGGGGCGATTACCTTTCCCTTATCGATTTAGACCATTTTAAAAGGGTAAACGATACATATGGACATATGATAGGCGACGAGGTTTTGTTACTTTTTACTCGATTGCTGAGGGCGAGTACAAGGTCGGATGATTATATTTTCAGGCTCGGTGGTGAAGAGTTTTTAATTTATACTCGAGATTTAAGTTCCAGCGAAGCCAACATGCTATTTAACAGAATTCGGGAAAAAATTGAAAAGGAAAAATTTCCACGGAATATGAAAATTACAGCAAGCATAGGATACACAAAAATTAGTTATGATAGAGATTCTAATACAATGGTTGACCTTGCCGACAAAGCAATGTACGCTGCCAAAACTGCTGGAAGAAACCGTGTTTTCTCGTATGAATCACTTATTGAAGGGGATAAAATACCACCTGTGGGTCATGACTCCGATGCTTCGATTTCCATCTGGGAATAAAGGTCGAATTCTACTTGCAGTTCGAGAAAAAATCGATATTATGGACAAAATAAAATTTACAGGGGCTTATTGTGGAACGTAGAAACTTACTAATCGGTGTTATCTGGGTCTTTATATTTTTAATTATGGGTTTTTTTATGGAGATGCAAATGATTAGTGGCAGGGAAGTTTGGAAACAAAATCCACATTTTGGTTTATTAAAGGCCGCACATGTGTACGGCACTGCTTTTGGTATTTTAAATATAATATATGCTCTAATTATTAGAAGCTACTCGTTACAAAGTGAGAAAATGGTCCAGGTGGGTAGTCTGCTGGCATTTATTGCAGCGCTCATCTATCCGGTTCTGCTTTTTTTAGGAGCGTTTGAAACATCTCTTATGATTGGGGCTCCGGTGGGGGCTGTAACGATGATTATCTCTTATGGAATACTTGCAGTGAGTCTTGTTAAAAACAGTTCGAATTAAGCTCTTTTAGTTTGTTTGCATCGATGATATTTATAACAACCAACAACGGAGTTTTCAAGTATAATAAGAAAATGGAGAAGGCAGAGGAGCTTCTGAACCCTTCTTCCTCACTTGGTTTTTTTGGTCTGGGTATAAACCCCCGAAACGGGAAAATTCTGGCAGCGTCCAGGGAAAAAATCAAAATTGCGTTAAATTCAAAACATGGTTCAGATGTTCGTCTATACGAAATTGACCCCGAGTCGGGCAACTTCGAGCTGGTTGCTGAGTTGTATAAACTTTTCGATGTTCACCAGATTGCAATGCACAAAGAGTTTGTGTTTTTAACGGACACAACCAAGAACAAGATTCATGTTTACGATTTAGAAAAACAACAAATACACGGTATTTTGAATTTCGGTTCTTTACGAAAAGATGTTCACCATGTAAATGCAGTGAGCATTATAGAACAAAAACTCTGGGTGGGTTTAAACAATAGAGGGGAGACCCATAGCGAGCTTTTCACAATTCCGGTTGAAACAGCCATCGAAATGGCCGTGCAAAAGCAAGATCTTCTAAAAGTGGGTTATATACAGAAGCTTTCAGGTATTCGCCACTCCCACGATGTAGAACCTTGTCACGGTAAAATTCTCGTTTGCGCCTCACATGACGGCTATGTCGCTCAGTTGAACGATCTGAAAACAAACATAGATGATTCGCCAGGTAATGGAGAGTTGAGCAGCGGTAATGTTGATGATATTACAAAAATTATCCAGATAGAAAATAGTTTTGTTCGTGGAATTGTTTGTAATAAAGAGGGGCTTTGGGTCGGGGTGAGCGCCAGGGCAAAACGTTCCGAACGGCACAGGAATGATTTAAACGGGGAAATTCGTTTATACAGTTGGAATAATAAAACGCTTATAAAAACAGTTCCTATTCAAGGAGCAGGTCAAATTAACGATTTAATATCGATATAGTTTTTGCATTTTTTATACGATTTTCGATAATTATTGTTGGCATTGTGTCTTTCCCTTAGATAAAGAGCGATGCGAGTACGGACAAGGTTAATGATTGGTTATGTTTTGGTTCTGACCATCTTAGTTACGATCGGTCTTACTGCATTTATATCGCGTATGCTATTGGTCGAACGTTTGGACCAACTCGCCCACGTAGCCAAAGAAATTGACTATATTCAGCAACTTTCCATAAAAATTGAACAGCTTTTAATGCCGGCAAACGATTACCTTATATCAGGCGACCCTATAGAAAAGGAAAAATACGACAGAAAATATATGGAATTTGTTGACGATAATAAATTCATAGGGGGGGATGAAAAACCGCATTCCAAATTTACTATCGCTTTAATGTTAAAAATCAAAGAGCTGGACAAAAAGGCTCAAGCTATATTTTCAATACCAAGCAAAAGCCTCAACGTGAGCCGTACAAAAGAAATCGCTTTAATGTATGAAATGGATAAAGTTGGCGAGCAGGCTTATAACATTATTAATGATCATGCTATTACGGATCGGGGGGAACTAGATATAATACTATCGAGCAGCGCCAAAACCCTGGTGTTAATAAACTGGATTTTAGGTTTAGGCGTAATGTTTGTTATTATCATCATGGCATTTTTTATACGCTATCTTGATCACACAATACGGGCTCCCATTGAATCTCTCAGCGAAAAAATTCGCGGGGTTTCGCAGGGGCGTTGGACAAAAATTGAACTGAATGACTCGGGTGAGTTCAGCAACCTTGCCGAAGAATTTAATGTTATGGTAGGGCGTCTAAGTAATTTTTATGACGAACTCGAAGACAAGGTAAAATACCGTACCGAACAACTCGACACCTTGAATCATAAATTAAAAAATCTGGCGGTCAAAGACGGTCTAACAGGACTCTACAATCATCGCTACTTTTACGAAAAACTGAAAGAAGAGTTCACCAGAGTGAAAAGATACGGTAAAACTGTGGTCTTATTGATGATAGATATCGACCATTTTAAACAGTATAATGACGAGTTCGGGCATGTCGCAGGGGACTTTATTTTAAAAGAGGTCGCAGCCAACCTGCAAAAAGAGTCGCGTGAAACAGATACCGTAGCCAGGTATGGGGGAGAAGAGTTTGTAATTATCGCTCCCGAAATGTTGCATGAGCAGGCACTGCCTTTTGCCGAGAGAGTTCGCGCACTTATCGCCGACTCAGAATTCAAAAACAAGCAAATACTCACAGGTAAAAGTCTCACGATCAGTATCGGAGTAGGGGTTTACCCCGGCGACGGTGACACCTACGATGAATTAATTCAGGCTGCTGACAAGGCATTATACCGTGCAAAAGAGTCCGGGCGAAACAAAGTTGTTGCAGCCAGTTCAAACCCGTAGTTGTGTAAACATGGAATTCCAGTTTTTTAGTCCGAAAAACGACCACCAGTAGCATCAAAACCAATATCTAAGAGTGCAAAAGGGAAAAGTGGGTATTATACTCAGCGCGAATTTTCGTCTTTCCCCTCGCTGCTACATATTCCGGTTTATTCTGCCACCCATTCCGGAAACATGTTGCCACTTTCCCGGGTTGTAAAAGCCATTATTTTTTCATTTATTAAT
>JBEQLE010000083.1:0-17531 GCA_040326155.1 Leptospirales bacterium
GATGAAAAAGCGTGTTCATCTTTTTCCAGATTCAATTCATACATAAAACAGCTCCTGTCGCGATTCTGCTTCAACTCGACTCTGCGAAGCGAATTTTACCAGACAGGTTTGACTTGTCAATAAAATTATTTTCTCGGCGAAATTGCCGTGATGCTATTTTGTAAAGTTATTTTGTATAACAAATTTTCATCTGCTCGTAGCCTTCTTTCGAATTCTTTCCATCATCGTCGAATAGGGCGCATTGCTTATAGCCTCTTGATATTTCTTTTTTTTGGCTTCGTCATAATTCCATAGATTTTCTTCTTCTGTCATTTCCATAAAAACAACCTGGTAACGATCATGTATGGCGATAAAAACCTTTAAGAACCCGGGGCTTTGCATAATTTGTTTAAAAACTTTGGGGTGTTTTTTTTCGGCAAATATAAAGTAGTGCAACATATAATAAGTAAATTCCAGGTAGGATTTTTGAATGGCATTGTTTTCTAGTTTCACACCCGACCTGGCCAGGCTCAACGTGGCGCTATCTCCATGGTAGTAAGCGTGGTACTCATCTAAAAGCCAATTGATTCCCAGCGATTGTCCATATTCACCGTCTTCACCGCTTACATAAACAGTGAACCTGCCTTCTCGGGCCCAGGGCTCTTTTATGGAATCGGCCATTTCTTTGGGCGGAAATGATTTTATATTTTCAGCAAATAAAACGCCTTTGTCTTCAAAGTAGAAACTGGGTTTTTTCTCGCAGTACCAGCCGTTACTACATGTTTTGCCGCGAATTAATGCGAACTGCGTTCCATAGTAATCACCGGTTCGAATAAAGTTAGTCTGATAAAAGTTAAGCCAATTAAAGGCATGTCCTTCTTCATGAACAATGACATGCAGCCGGTTAATGACCGCTTCTGAACTTTTATCTTTTTCAAGAAAATTCAAAAAACTATCGTCAGCTCGATTACAAATATTCTTATAATATTTTCTATTACTATTAATCATAAAAAGGCCGGGTTTGTAATATTGTTTCAATGTTTTCAAAACCAGAGTTTCCAGTTTTTTATCAGGACTTTTCGCCTTTCCTAATGCACAGTTTATAGTAACCATAAAATTTCCCTGTGGTTTTGCGCTCAGGTAAACGCCGCCTCCGATAAAAACAAGGGCAAGAAATATTGTAACTATGCGTTTCATATTTGAATCTCCCGTTTGACCAACCGGCCTCTCTTTATATTTGCAGTTTTCATACATTGAAACTTACTGCAAGCAGAAAATATAATTTATGGGGGGCTTAGCGCGCCCCTCGCACCGGCTTTTTGGTAATACCAAAAGAGCCTATGCTACCCCCCGCGTATTTTAGTTTTATACAAAGATCGAAGGATTTTTTGTGGGGGAGGTGTTATACGAAATATTTTGAGGTTTATCAAAAAAGAAGCCGAAAATACATGTTCGGGAAATTAAGATGCTATTTTAGTGATCTTAAGATCCGCTTTATAGCCTAGTGCACTTAGCACTTTAAGCATGAAATCGGTTGATAAACCCATGGTATTATAATTAAGCAATGCAGTCAATCTGGTTCTCGATACATGTGCAATTTTAGCTAAACCTTCATGTGTCATATTTGAATTTTTAAACTTTTCAACAATTGCCATGTTAAGCTTTGCTCGAAATTCCATTTCAGCTCCATCACCAGGACTTAAGCCCAGGATTTCTGCTAATTGCTGGCTATTTTTTGCTACAATCTTTTCTTCTTTTTCCGTTTTCATTTCATTGCTCCGAGTTTAACATTTTCGCCAATCTTTTCTTCGCAACTTCAATTTCTCGAATCGGCGTATTCGAAGTTTTCTTCATAAATGCATGAAATATTAAAAGCTCATCTTTGACTTTTGTATAATAAAATATTCTAAAATTTCCTGAGCGATCTTTTATCCTAAGCTCTGATGCACCTTTGGCTACAGAAGGCATTGGGCGTGAGTTTGGCATCCCTAATACTTTTCCCTCTTGAAGAACCACCAGTAACTTACCAAATTCCATTTTTGCGTCCTTCGGAAACCCTTTAATTGCCTTTCGTGCATTAGGATCAAAGACTACATCTTTCATAAAATAAATCGTCCCTTATCCGAGACAAAGTGTCAACACTATAATATAAAGAATCGTAGATAATAACAATTAATTATTCGCTAAACCTCCATGTTTAGCTCAATGTAGTTTCAAAACATCAGATGAAATTAAAGTGTGACTCGGAAATTGGTATGATATATTATAATACTACACTCTGAGATAAATATGGCTTTTAAAAAGTTTATCTAATTTTAATTCCTGTACTTAAGTTTCTACAGTTATAATTTACTTTTCTTAGAGGAAGATTGCGATTTTTCAATTGACATTAAGTTTCTGAGATTTAACATATTTCGTAACTTTCACTAAAGAATATTAATTTGTTGATTGGTAAAAACTTTCTTTAATCATATATAATAGCACAATACCAACTTCAGATAACGAGTCTTGATTTGCTCAGGCGCGACTGACTTTGGCTATTACTTCTTAGTCATGCGCCACACCCCATTCCAGTCCTTTGGTGGGGGGATTTCTTGAAAACGTTTTATTCGCGCTAAAAATAATTTGCTGGGATAATCGGCTTTGTTTATTTTCAGGCATTGTTTAAATAAGGAGATGGCGTCTTCCCATTCCATTTGTTCATAATGTATAAATGCTTTTTCATATGCATCTTTTAATTCTAATACGGCAGGTTCAATTTTATTTTTTTCTCCGATCAATTCATAAACCGTAACCGGTTCTTGCTTGCCTACTACGATAATGTTATCGAGTTTTCTGGTTTCAAATTCATCTTTTACCATTTCATAAGTAGTATCATTCATCATTATACGAGTCCCATATTGCTTGTTGGCGCTTTCGAGACGCGCGGCTATATTTACCGTGTCTCCCATTACCGTATATGATTTGGATTTATTCGAACCGATATTTCCCGCAATCACATCTCCGGTGCATAACCCCACTCGTATATTTATTTTTGGTAAATCTTTTCTAAAGCCTAAAATTTCTGCCATATTGTCATTCAGCTCGTCAAGTTTTGAAAACTGTTCCAGCGTCGCTCTGCATGCAAGTTTTGCATAAATCGATACATGGTGTAATTTCAACTCCCCCAGCATCACGGCTTCCGCTTCCTTCATATTTAGTTTTGAGATAATTGTTACTACTTTATTCAGATTTTCATCGAGTTCATCCATTTCATCTTCGAGCTTGTCGACGCTTTCATAGTAGCGTAACATATTGTTGGACTTTTTTATTTTAATAACGCTTAACGCATGCTGCTGAAAATCACGATGCTCTTTTTCAATTATTCTCAGAATTTTTTCAAGAATAATTTCCTGTTCCAGTGAAACAATATCAATATTAGCAACCATGTTAGACAAAGGAATAACTCCGTTTGCCAGCACTACCAGTTGGTTGTCTGTTTTTCTCGCTTGTATAAACGATATAAAAATAACGATGAACATGATCAAAAGCAAAACCACCATAGAACCGGTAATTTTCTTTCCTAAAGATATTTTATTTAAGAATTCCATTTTTATCGCCAAAATATTTTTTACCTTTCTGGCAGTTTTACAATAAAGACTAACCTTACAAGCGAAAGTTTCATGAATACATTAGACAAAACAAATATTCTGCCGGCAATACAACTACCGTTGGGTGACTTGCTTTCTCAGAAAGTTTTCCATCTGAACGTATTTTTTGCTTTCCAGTACTTTTATATATCTTTCCGTTTTATGCCGGTCGTGAAACGCATACTCATTGCCGATCTTTATTCGATCTTCCGCCGGACGAGAAATGTCTTCACCCTGTTTTTGTAAATCGGTAAGTAAATCTTTTTCAATTTTATGAAATTCTTTTTTAAGATTCTGGTGAAGTTTATCTATTGTTAAAAAGGCATAGACAAATGGCTTGTTTTCTATAATATTATTATATATTTCGAGATGCTTCTCTTTTGCATAAATAAGATATGTTAAAATATAGACTTTAAATTCATAGTAAGCGAGATAATTGCTATACATCGTTTGTAAAAAATTTGCCCATCTTATTTGGCTGTTTTCATGCGGGGCTTCGCGTTTATAATACGTAAACATATCCAGCGTGGCTCTTTTGCCATGGTAATAGGAGTTAAACTCGTCGAGCAAACCATATATGCCATATACCTGCGTACTCGGATTTAAATTCGAAGGATAAACATAAATTTCGTAATAATTTGACCCCGGCCCCTCAACATTTTTGCTTTCACCGGTAATAAATTCGGGAAGCATAAAACGCATCTCTTTTGCGGGAAATGTCGTCGTGCGCTGCACCAAAACTGCTTTACTAACGTCGGTGTGGTATAACATACCGGAGAATGTTCCCGTACTTAGACCCGACGTAATTATATGGTTACCTTCATGAACAATAACCTGCATAGAAGATAGTGTTCCCGTTTTATTTTTCCCAAATGAAAACCAGTAATCGGGTATTTTACCATCCTTCATAAAAGTCAGCCCTTTTATGGTCTTTAGCTTATGTAGAATATAGTTTGCATCGGGAGAATATTTGCTGGCCAAATACATGGCAAACTCGTCCCCCTCTGAATTTGCAGAATATTTTCGATTTTTGTACTTTGTATTCGAATCGGTTTGCTCATACGATGAAGAAACTGAGAATAGAGTAACTATGGGAATGACTGAAATTATGACTACCGGAATATATATTTGAATAAGCCTATTCCTTAAAAACTTTGCGCAATTTACACCTGAAAAATTCATATCGTTTAATTGAACTAATAATTGTGTCTAAAGCGGGTGGCGTCAAACCTTTTTCGCGATTTCAATTCATTCGAATCAATTAAACCGAAGTTATTTGTCGATACTTAACTAATGCCATATCCAAGAATAATTTCTAATCTAAGTGTAGTACTTCTTGTTTTGCTTATGTCCACTTCGGCAAAATCTGTTTCATCTGAAAAGTCCGATAAACCTGTTAAACTCAGTGAGCAAAATAAAAAGTTACTCCATTTTGCTGTAAATGGTTATCGGGACGGAATCGTACGGGTGCTAAAAGAAGGGGCCGATATCAATGCGCGTGACAACTCACTCAGGAACGAAGGTGAGACTGCGCTGATGAAAGCAGTACAAAATAATGATCTTGCGACCACCCGACTGCTTATTGAAAGAAAGGCAAATATCGATGCCACAGACGCCAGGGGTGAAACCGCTTTGTTGCTTGCCGCTTATTTAGGTCATAATGAAATGACTCGGCTGCTCGTTGAAAAAGGAGCCAACGTAAATATCGTAAACAAGTTGGGAATCAGCCCTCTATTTATTGCCTCAGATCGGGGAAGAATCGAAATTGTACAATACCTGTTAAAGCACGGTGGCCGAGCTGAGCCACTAAAATCTGGATATAATGTATTGATGGCCACTTCTAAAAACGCCCCGCAAATTCTGGAAATATTTTTGGAACTGGGCATGAACCCCAATACTGAAAACACCAGAGAGGTAACGCCATTAATGGAGGCAGCCTGTGCCAATAACGTTGAAACAATGAAATTGCTAATACAATTCGGCGCCGACCTGAACCATAAAAATAAGAAAGGGAAAGGGGTGCTGGAATATCTCTATTTATGTGAAGGTATGTACAACCACGGATTTACATACAAACAAAAGATTTTCCGTCTGATTATGGAAAAAAATCCTTCGATGATGAAAGAACTTTATAGTTCTAATGTGTTTCATCGTATTATCGGAGAAGCAAATAATATAAACAAAAATTCTGATCTGGTTCCAATTAAACAAATTATAGATTTGACCGATCTGCGGTTACTGAACTCGGTTGATTCCGCTGGCTATACGGTATTGGATAAGTTTTACTTATATTATGGCGTTAAAGAAAACTGGCTTTTCACATACCTTGAAAAGAGAGGTGCCAAAGCTCCCCAAAAACAGCTAATTGCAGAATTGAATTTAATTAAAAAGCAGATGTCTGTTCAGCCCTCTAAAGAACCGACAGCAAAGCTTGTAAAACACTTTCAAGAGCTTATGCAAAAATTCGGCAAAACGGATACAATGCGATCAATATATAGAATATATCCTCGTTCTGTTTTTTTTGCATTGCTTACCAAAGCGAATGTCTTTCCGGAAAGTTTTTATAGCGATTCAAATTATGTTTTTAATTTATGCCGGAACGGTCATGAAGACAAGTTGCTCGAGTACTATGATAAAAATTATTCTTTGAGTCAGGTAAACGAAAAGCGACTTATTGATACCGACGACGATGGTTTGTTCGTAGATTTTAGATATTTTGCCGCAAATATATTTATATATTGTAGCACAAGAGCGACGAAGAAAATGGTTGAAAGAAATGAGCCTGTGCTTTATTCCGCGTACCCTTCTATCATGTTAATGCAAGGCCAGAATGTAAGTAAAGGACAAATAATAACAAAAATAGAGAAGTTCAAACTTGTGTTAAAGCAGGCTGCAACAAAACCGGACGCTGAAATATGGAGTGTATTACCACTGAAAATTATTCAAAGATCTTACAATATCCGATGGCTGCTAATGCTATTGGAATACCCTTTGAATTTACAAGTCACAGATAACCGGGGGAATAACCTGGTTCATTTTTTATTACAAAAAGGGAACAAAAAGTTCTACTCGCCATTAACGCAATCAGAATTGAAAGTTTTAAATCTGGTAATAACGAAAGCAACAAATGTAAATGCCCAAAATAATGACGGCGACACAGCTTTAATGTTGGCCGCGCGCCGGGGGTATCACTCGCTGGTGAAACTTCTAATTTCTAGAGGGGCAAATATTGGCCATAAAAACCAGCTTTTTGAAGATGCGCTATTTGCGGCAAAACTAAACCGTCATACTTCAATTACGGAATTATTATTATCAAAGGGGGCGAAGGCAGACCGGTTGGAGTTTTTCAACGATCTCCATACAGAACAAAAACTCAGCAGCTTTCTTTTAAAAAAATACCGCCTTAGATATTCTGAAAGTCTTCGAAAATATGTTGGCCTATACGGTTATACGCTAAACTTTGGACCTACCGAATTTATGATGCTAAACAGATCGATAAATGACTGTAGTGCGTATCGAGCTGTGCAATCAAAAGACCTGGTTTTATTACAAAGACTTCTAGAATATGGGTATTCACCAAATTGCCTGCAGGTTGTTTCGAACAAAGCTTATTCATACATCCAGGGTACGCCACTAGGTATCGCTTTGAATCGAAAGAACGTTGAAGCAGTTAAGCTCTTATTCGAATATGGAGCCGATCCTGAGTATGTCAATAAATGGGGGAAAACCTATTTGGATTATAATCGCGACAAAGAATCCATGCAGCTTCTAAAAGAAGCAATCGAGAAGAAAAAACAGGAGAGTAAGAATGTTCCGTAATTACATCGCAAGGTCAAGATATACGATTGTAATATTTTTCAGCATATTTATTTCATTTTTTGCAGCCGCCGCATATGGCTTTGCCTCAAATTCCTACCATGTAAAACCGGGAGCAAGCTCTGAAGAGATTATGGCTATTGTCCAAAAAATGAAACCCGGCGACACACTCTATTTTCAGCCCGGTCTTTATAAGATAAAAGAAACTATTTCGATACGCGAAAAAAGTGAAATTACGATTGCCGGCCAAAAAGGAAGTGAGGTTGTTCTGGATAAAAAAGATGCCGTAGTATTCTATATCAGCAGGTCAGATAACATTGTCATTCGCGGTATGAAAGCACGGCATGAAGAGCCAATACACCCCGGAGAATTTTGCACTGCGGGAGTCCTTATAATCAGCTATTCACACGATATTCTGGTCGAGAATATGGAACTTAACGGGTCCGGTACTCATGGGGTAGAAATCGCCAGTTCTACAAGTGTCACTGTGCGTAAATCTTATTTGCACCATAACTCCGTTGCCGCTCTTGGGCTATATAATCCCGTGGATAATATTTTAATTCAAAACATTAAAGCTGACAATAACCCCAAATTTGTCGATACTAATATTTTCGACTTGGAAGCGGTGGTTACATTTAAAAACAACAAGGTGAAATAAACAAAACAAAAAATCGCTTTACTGGAAATACAATTTATGCATAAATGCTTTTCATATGATGCACAAATTTAAGTTAAAATATTTATTTATTATTGTATTACTTTTCGGCAAATCAATTGCGTCAAGTGAATCCATAAGATGTGATGGTTCCTTAATCGGTGTTGGAGATTTGCGAATTAAAGTAGAAGCTAAATGCGGAGAACCTGATGACAAGATCGAGTATACAAAATTTACAATAGTACACAATAAGTATCTTAAAAGACCATCTTTAAAAAATGATTGGATGGATAAGTATATTGTTCAGTATAAGAATGAAGAAGCGTATAAGGAAGAGTTGGAAAAATTCAAAGAACCAGATCATTCCCATGATTCATTAATCGATGATTTAGACGGTTCCCCTCATGTCATAAAGAAAAATAAAAAAATAAAACATGAAAAAAAATCTTCATTGCAGGAGTCCGATCTTGCCTTGAACAACAAAAGCAATTATACAATTGTCTGGACATGCACCTTAATTAAGGATGAATACGAAGAGTGGGTATATAATATGGGGCCGACCCAATTTATGAGAGTCGTCACATTTGCTCACGGTAGAGTTATAAACGTTGAAACAACTGAGTATGGCTTCGAAAAATAAAAAATCTATACATCTAATGCACGGGTGGATCTAGATCCTCCCGTGCATTCAGACATTATCCGTTATATAGTCTTTAGATACTCAATGATAGCCCAGCGCTCTGCTTCGGTGAGTTTGGGACCAATGACGCCTTTTTTGTTGCCGTCATTAAATTCATGCCCGGTATTGTAGTTTCCTTTGATATTCGTTTTATATTCGAAAGAGCCGGAAACTTTTTCAGTGACATAACCAACTTTCTTGGGATCAAAAACCATGGAGCCGGAGTAATACGTATTGGGTCGCTCACTCACGGGGGAGAGCAAATCGTAAAGAGTGGGTACCGAACCGTTGTGTAAAAACGGAGGCGTTGCCCACACCCCATTCAGTGGTCTGGTTCGATATGAACTTTCTGCTCTCAGGCAGTTTGGCGAATAAGCTGAATAAAGATCGCGCTTGGCCTGTGAAAAATTTTGTTCGTCAAACCATTTATTGACGGTCAACTCAACCCCTAGACCAAGAGAAAGGGCAAACAACGCTTTCTTTTTGCCTTTATACTTAACCTTTGTGCATGAGTATTTATAGTTTATACTCGCGTCCGTGGTGCAAAGGCAGATTTTTGCATCCGGCAATAGACCATCAGACGTATCAACAGTTCGCGTAGGCAGTATTCCGGCCTGTCCCCCGTCGGTGCCAATGACACTAAGTGGAATCATAGGGTTTCTATAAAACTTGTACTTTTCGTGTCCCTTCGTCGTTTCCCAGTTGGGGGACGCGGCAAACTCTGGCGAACCCACAGGGTACCCATGGCAACTGCGGCAATGCTCCTCATAAAGCACTCCACCCTGTGTCGCCAGTTTTTGATCTATTGCGGGGAAGATCTCTTCAGGCCATTTTGGCGCTCGTAATCCTTTGTATTTTTTCAGATTCATTGGCGGTGCGTCTCCCGCAAGCATCATCTCAATGTCATGAATATTTTGAAATTTAACGGCTGAAGTATACTTAGTGCTGTCATGCGCAGTGAGGTTCACGGGAGCCATTACACCCAGGGCCTCCCCGGTGTTTCGAACCATAACCTGCATAACAGACCCGTCGTACTGAACCCACCGAAACCACGACGAAGTCCATATCATGGGGTAACTTACAGGGGCAGTTAACCCGGCGTTGTTTTGCGGTCGTCTTGCATCGGTTCCGAAAACCTGGTTTCCAATAAGGTTCAATGCGTCGACTCTACCAAACCCGTTTTTAATGGTCTCGGGGTGTTTTATCGCATTTTCAATAGCAAATTTTGTAAAGAATTTGATTTTTGCAAGCAACTCTTTTCGCAGTTTTTTGCGGTTTTCTTTCGTGTTTTCTTCTCGAAGTACCCTCTCGGCAAATCTTTCAAAGCGCCACGGTATGGAATCGGCAGCGACCATTGCTTCTACGATACCCAGGATTAATGTCACGATATTCGCGTTTGTAGAACCTCCCTCCACTCGAACAGCAACATTATTATAAATAAGTTGGCTGGTATGGCAGGCAGCGCAGGTATATCCGAGAGCATTGTATTTTTCTCCGGTAGTTGGGTCCTCAAAATCATAGTCGATTGCAAACCCGATTGGTAAGCCAAGCGGATTATACTCATTACGCTCCATTCCAAAAAATCCGTATCCCGCCAAAAAGTTTGGATCGGAGATCATTCCGGGACGCCCGATGATTTCGATTCCAGGTTGTTCAAGTGCCATGAACCAGTCGACAGGTACGCTTAATGTTTTCGTCCCTTGTGTGGTAAAATGATACCAGTTCCTTTGTGTTTCATTCCACCCCTGGTCCAGATAAGCAATGCGCTGAACTTCGGGCGCTTTCAGTTTGCTGCATGCCGACAATCCGACGCTGAGCAAGATGAGACTTAATAAAATTTTAATTTTCATATTCCTTCCTTTCTCTGATTTTATATACTTATTCAGCCACCACGATAAGACAAAAACCAGAGATGTCAAATTCATTTTAACCAAAATGATTATATTTGTTATATTATTCAAAAACCTGGTTTTACTTCCCGTACTTTTAACTCCGTGCGGATAGGCGGTTGATAGAGCTTGAATCTAAGGAAAAAGTTTTTGCAAAGTTATTAAATCCTTTACAATTACAATATTGTAGTAAAATCGTGCTATATGAAAATCTCAAGTTTTGTAACTTTTATTTGCCTGTTTGCAGCATTCCCGGTTCTCTCTCAAGAGAATTTTGTTACTGTAGACTTTATTCAAAATGTTTTTGTACGCCCCGATAAATATATTGGAAAATATATTAAACTTACAGCTAAAAATGTTGATTATGAATCGCTGGAATACATTTCTCGATTTACAGACGAGAAGAATAAGAAGGTTGACCAAAAAAAATTTGGTAAAGATATCAGTCTTCTTTCTTTTTATATAAGTAATGGTGCCTACTCTTTTTCAAACACATTGTATGTAAGTATGATTATTCGAAAAAAACAGGAAGAGATCGTGGATAATTCGATCATAGAGAAAAAACCATTTGAAATTAACAAAGCGATTATAATTGGTAAATACGAAAGCAGTTACATGAATACCAAACATATACTGGTAGAGTGGTTAGAATAAGGTTCTATTCAAGATTGAGATAAAGGAATATCCTGAAGTTTATAGAGGCAAAGTATCGTCAAGTTACAGGGTCTGCCGGATTTTCATACGAAAACCCGACGACAGAACTCGCTTCATCGTATTACATTCATTACAGTCGATTTTTCAAACCTGTTCGGCGCAAAAATCTATGTTGTTTTTTTCATTATTACGAATAATGCTTTTGGCAAAGTTTCTCTTGTTCCCTGGTAAAAAGTGTCCTTAATCATGTTCACTGAAAAATATTTATCAAACACTTTGTGGATTGTTTTTGCTGACGAAAGAAAAGGACCTTTTCCAATGTCTGGCTCTTTATCGCTGAAACACTTTAGAAACAACAAACCGCCGTCTTTGAGTAAACCTGTTACAGCTTTTACATACTCGCGTCGTCGCTTTTTGCTCATTACATGGTAGCATCCACGATCGAAAATATAATCGAACTTCTTTTTGATACCGGAATTCAATATATCGTCCCGAATAAATTCCACTTTGTCACTCAATCCCGAGGCTTTTTTTATCGCATACTCAGATATATCGGCTCCCGTTACCGAAAATCCTTTCTTGGATAACTCAAGCGCCTGTGTTCCTGGCCCTGTCCCTAAATCAAGAAAAGCTCCTGAATGAATGCCAAGTCTGCTCAATGCAAAATCTAAATCAGGATCAAGGTTTGGGTAATACCAACCTAATTCTTCTACCGGGTTTTCACTATATGTGCTTTCCCAGTCAAACTCTCGTTCTTTTTTCATAATTATCTACCTTTTTTAATGAACTACTATCATAATATAAATTTCAGTGCCCAACCGTCTACAAAAAAAAATATTTTTTAAGGGGGCTTAGCGCGCCCCTAGTTTCATAAGTTTTTATTTTTGAAAAAATAAAAACGTTATTACACTACCCCACGCATATTTTCGTTCTACAAAAGAGTAATTTTGTTCAAAATCAGGTAAATAGACCTGGCTGTTTTATTTTCAAAGAATAATACCCACAGTGTAGTGCGGTCGCATTCCGCACGAAGAACCTGTCTCGGTATTCCCTTTACAATACCGGAAATTCCCCGATCTGCCCGGGCCTGATTTTCCTGAGATTTTTTTAAATTCATACAGAGGATAGAAAGAGTGACGAAATACAGTATTAAATCTTTGTATAAATGTATTGACATAAGGTAAAAATTTAAATAGTTTGTGATTAACTCTACCGATTATTCCATTTTATCTAAGCAGACAAACAATGAAAGGCCAAAAATCATTATTTTATTTATTATCAATTTTTATTTGTCTAACAATTGCCGGTATTCAATGTTCGGCTGTGAATAAAATTACAACTATATTCAAAGGCGACGGTTCTCTTATTTTCAGTGAAACTGAGCTCGATATAGCAGAAGGCGCTCTTGCCGGAAATTTTAATATTACGCTTGCGGCAAAACCCACGCATGATGTCTCTGTTTCGCTTGCGGTTTCTGACGATACAGAAATTATTATTTCACCTGAAAATATTACTTTTACTTCTGATGATTACGATATTCCGCGCGTGATCGTTGTATATGGCATCGCCGATTGTACAACCGACGGCGACCAGAACTCGATAATAAGCGTAACCGAAGTCACAAGTAAAGATACGAGGTTTCGCTCTTCTTCGAACTCCTATTTGCTGGTGAATGAAGTCGATGTAACGATTCGCGATAACGCACTAAACGTTCCGGAACTATTGATTCTTTCAGATAAAACGACTCTCGAAACTTCAGAAAGTGGTGCTAACGATAAATTTCTGGTTTCGCTGAGTTGCGCCCCGAGCGCCAATGTTACAGTGAACCTTGCTTCCTCAAACCTTGCCGAAGGAATTTTAGATACCGCAACGGTAAATCTTGATGCTGACAATTACGCTACCGGACAACTTGTGACCGTAACCGGTCAGTCAGATTGTACTTTAGAGCCGGACCAAAACTATTCTATAACCGCAAATATTGTTTTAGCCGGTTTGACCGACCCCGTGACCGACCTGGTTTTTAGTGGTTTAAACGACTCCATTAACGTAACAAATGCAAATGTCGAAATGACGAAGCAGTTGATGATCTCATCTGCCGGCGCTCAGATGAATCGTGGTACCGGTTCTTTTAATAATTTTCAGGTAAAGCTCAGTTGCGATCCCGGGGCCGATTTTGACATGACCGTGGTTGTAAATAACTTAGGTAGTTATACTTTGCACTCACCCTCACCGAGTCCCCATACATTTTTAACCGCCGATTGGGCTACTCCAGTTGATATTATAACCGAAGTAACTTCAGATTTGGACGGGGCTTATTCCATAACTTTGACTCCTTTGGATGGGAGTTACCCGGCAGAGACGGTGTATTTTACAGACTCGCCTACGAAACGAATTACGATAACCACCGCAGGTTTGGCTGCCGGTGAATCTTATGAAATACAAAATTTTACCGACAAAAAAGATATTGGTTCTGACGGAGCTTCTATATGGTGGGCGGTTAATGGCGATCCGTATGCTTTTAAAATATCGCGGCAGCCGATCGGGCAGGTTTGCGGAATAAAAGAAAAGCAAGACGGTACGGTAGTGGCAGTGATGAGCCTTACTATAAACTGCGCAAGCGGGTACCCCACATCGCAGAATGTCATCGATATTGCACAGGGGCCGTTGGATTACAGGTTGTACCAGGGCAAAGTAACGGACGCCATTATTAGTTGGGGAGCGGTGGCTCCCGCAAGTCTTTCTAATCCCGCAGGTTTGGTTTATTTGCAAGGAGATATTAAAGTCATAACAGATACGTCTAATGGCCGTTTACTTAAGTTAGATGCCGCCGGCACAATGAGTGAATTAATTGCCGCGGGCACATTGGTTAACGGCATAGCGCTAAGCGCTCCACGGCATCCGGTAACCGATGGTGTAAATTTGTATTTCTCAGATAACGGTAACTCTCGCGTGTTAAAAGTAGATATGTCCGGAAACTTTTTAGCCGAATATAGTGCAGGTTCTATTTCCGGGCTCGCCATTGATGTGGCGAATCAGATTCTGTATATGGCGGTGCGTAACGCCTCGGGCACCATCAAACGACTTGACCTTCCGACCGGTATTTTTCTAGCCGATATTATCGACGCTAAACTTACCAATAACGAAGATCTGGTGTTGCTCAACGGAGATCTCTACGTTACAGTTATCGGGCATGATACGATCGTAAAGGTAACAGACCCGGGCGCAGCCAGTGAATCCATAGACGTATTTGCCGGAATCGTCGATACGGCCGGTTTTCAAGACGGTGACTTGCTCAAGGCAAAATTCACCACTCCGCACGGCATTACAACAGATGGAACCGACCTATACGTTACCGACAGTGGGAACCATCGAATAAGAAAAATTGATTTGAGTAAAAACATCGTAACAACAATTGCCGGAGCTGGCGCAGGCAGTGCTACGGGCGTTGGAGTCGCAGCAAGGTTTATCAACCCTTTGGCGGTCGTTTCCGATGGACGAAATTTCTATATAGCTGATCTCAATTCCGTCTACAAAATCACCGACAACGGTCTGGTGGGTTACTGGCCCTTGGGCTCTGCCCAACCGGGGGTAACTGTTAATGCGAATGATTACAATAGCGATAATGCGACTCAAAATACGGGAACATTGGGCGCTATTCCGGGCGTAGCAGATGCGGCAGATCCATCTTTTGTGGCAAACTCGGGGCGATACGGAACCGATGGTGCTTTTAGCTTTGACGGTGGCGATTATATTAGTGCAACCGATACAAATTTACCCATGGGAACAGCGCCAAGAACAATGTGCGCATGGGCGAAGCCAACCTCCTATCCGGGATTGAATACGCATTTCGTTATCGCCCACTATGGTGGTGGTGCTGTTAATGAGGAATTTAACATTGGGATATCTAATATTGGGCAACTTAAACCTGGGTCATCTCCACCTGTTTATGATATAGATAATCAAACGGTAAGTTTTATTGCTGTAGATAGCACATTGGTCAGACCATCAGGAGCGTTAGATTATTTTGTGCCGTCTAAAATTCCATTGAATAAATGGTCTCATATTTGCGCCACTTACAATGGTTCTGAAATTACACTTTTGGTGAATGGAAAACAAATTGGTACGGCGACTAGAGGTATATCAACTACACCGAGCAACTTTTCAATTGGCGCTCGTGGTGTGGCACATAAATTCGAGGGTTCCATTGCCGATGTTCGTATTTACAACCGTGTTTTAAACGATGGCGAAATAAACGAGCTGGCGCAAGACGCTGACTCGGCGCAAGTGAGTAATAGTAGCTATAGCAAAGGTGCGACGGGGCTGTTGAGCCATTATGAACTGGCATTCCCCGTTCATTTGCAAAACGACGGTCCTTTACTGAATCTAACTGCGTCCTCAGGCACAAGTACGACTGGCAAAGATGGAGACGCTAGTGGCGCTGATATTTTTAATGCAGACACCTCGCAATTTCTATCTGGACCCGACACAGGCTTACCAATGAATGCTCATCCACGTACTATGTGCACTTGGCTAAACCCGTATTCTTATCCGGCTGCTGGGAGTTGGGGTGGATTAATAGGCTATGGTAAGAATGCTAATACCCTACAATCGGCACTTACTATATATAATGATGGAGCAGGAAACCCTGGCCTGATCACTTTCGACATTGAGTTTAGTGATGTTACCTCCACCGTCGGTGTTCCACTTCATTCATGGAGTCACGTATGTGTGACGCTCGATATTAATAAGCTTGCAACTTTATACTTGAATGGTTCACAGGTGGGCAACGGGACACTTTCTTCCATTGCTACAGACGCTACCGGGGGAACGGTCTACCTTGGCAGTGACTTTGGTGCCGGGTCTTATTTTGACGGAATAATAGACGATGTCCGCATTTACAACAATGCTCTGAGTGCCGATCAAATTCGCCAACTGGCCGTGCAGGTGCCGAGTGGTCTTGTGGCACACTATGATTTTACTGGTGATAAAAAAGATGCGAGCGGGTGGGGGAATGATCTATCTGGTAATGCTGCTTATACTGCCACAGGCGACAGGTTTGGCGCGGGTGCATATACTTTTAACGGTAGCCAGTCTCTGACGAATACCAACTCGACCTCATTGCCACTTACCAACCAGGCGCGAACCATGTGCGCCTGGTTTAAACCAAAAAACTACCCAACGAGTGCGGGTGTGTACTCTTTGGTGACTCACGGAGCTACAGGGGCGAACCTCGGGCACACGGTGGTTTTACGAGATATTGGCGGCGTAAATGAACTTGTGTCCGGGTATTGGACGGTAAACGACGCTATTTTAAAGCCTTATAATCAATATACTGCGGACACATGGCAACACTTCTGTGCAACGCATAGTACTACGGAAAACAAGTTGTATTTAAACGGACTCGAGGTTGCAAACGGAACACCGAACACTTTAACGATCGCATCGTCCATTTTGTATCTTGGCACCGACCAGAGTTCCTATTATTTTAAAGGGTCACTCGACGACGTAAGAGTTTACAACCGGGCTCTGGGCCCAAGTGAAATTAAGGCGCTGGTACAGCAGCCGAACAAGAAACTCATGGTTACGGCGGCAACCCATAGCGGAGATTTCATAAACTACGCGGGTGGTGTTGCAACGGGTATAGCCGGGGCCGATGCAATGTGCCAGGCTGAATTCGGCACAACTTATAAAGCACTGATTGTCGATGATATCAATCGCAGAGCTTGCACTACGGGAAATTGCATTACAGGTACGGCACTTTCAGGTATTACCCAAAACATAGACTGGGTACTTCGCCCGAATGTGACATACACCAGACCTGATGGAATACCTCTTTTTACCGCCGACGGGAACGGGGTATGGAATTTTGCCACCTCGTGGTATTCACCATACTCCGCTTCATTACAAATTCATTATACCGGATTAACCGGAAACTGGCTCACCAACGCAACGACGAACCTTTGTCAAGGTTGGACAAGCCCAATTGTTACTGATACGACTATATCGGGAAGAGAGGATAGAGTCGATAGCACTTCAATAAGTTTTGGTGTTTCAAACTGTAGTGTTAACTACTCTTTATACTGTGTAGAGCAATAACTTTTGCCAGTTAAGAAGTTCTATAAAAATAGAATCATTAAGATTTAAAGGTAAAAGCGTGCTTATTCCTCCGCGCGGTTTTTCGCCTTTTCCCTCGCTCCGGCCGCATTCGCGTCCTCCGCTACCCAATACGA
>JBEQLE010000084.1:0-17431 GCA_040326155.1 Leptospirales bacterium
CTCGTGAAAATGCGGGTGGAAGGTGAAACCGGCGCTGGCATGGTAAAAGCCATCGTTGATGGTGAATTCAGTTTAGTTGACCTTGAGGTTGACGAAACGCTATTGGAACCTGATGACATTAAAGCCCTGCCCCGACTCATCGTAAAAGCCGTTCAAAATGCCCAGAAAAACGCGAAAGCTCAAGTCATGGACAAGGCCAAAGACCTAACCGGAGGAATGGATATTCCCGGTCTGGATTTATGAACAAACTTCTAGAACGACTTTCAAATACTATTGCTACCTTTCCCGGTGTTGGAAAAAAGTCTGCCCATCGCATCTCTTTTTTCTTATTAAAACAACCTGAAAACTATATTGAAAACCTGGTTGAATCGATAAATTCCTTCTACCACGAAACCGAATTTTGCCCCAAGTGCTCCATTCCCCGCTCTCGTGAATCTGACTGCGAATACTGCTCTGGTGCCCGAGAACAATCCACCCTCTGCATTGTCGAGCAACCCTCAGACGCACTGGTTATTGAAGCCTCCGGAGACTACACCGGTCTGTATCACGTTTTAATGGGTTGTTTGTCCCCCCTCGAAGGTATCGGCCCGGATGAAATTCGCATTAAAGAATTGCTCGATCGGGTAAGTACAAATGCCGAAGTAAAAGAAATTATCGTTGCCACGAACCCCAGCATCGAAGGAAACGCAACAGCGAACTTTATCGCAGAACACTTCTCATCAAACAAAAACATCAAAGTCACCCGCATTGCTTCAGGCCTCGCCCTCGGTTCCCAGATTGAATATGCCGACTCTAAAACTGTCTCCCAATCTATACATGCCCGAACCCTGATAGAATTATAATAAAATTATACAGGCGGAGAAAAAAAGTAAATTCTTCATCCCGATTCTCCATTTTCCCCCCGCTACGATTTTTTGTTTATTTTGTAAAAATAAACAAAAAATTCTACGCTTCCCCTTTTATATTATCAGAGGTCGAGAGAGGTTTTTTTTGTGTGAATTTCAAGCGTAAGTCTGCATGTTGCGTTGGGTGCAAGAAATATTTGTTTGACTATCATTAAAGAAGGGTTTTATGAAAATAATTAGAAATATTATCCTGGTGAAATTCTACGAGAAGAATTTTTAGTACCTATGAATCTAACTGCATATAAACTTGCAAAAGAAACACACATTCAAGCGACAAGGATATCGCAGATCATTCATGAAAAACGATCCATTTCACCAGATACAGCTTTACGACTATCCAAATTTTTTGGTAATTCTGCTGAGTTTTGGCTGGGATTACAAATTGAGTTCGACCTTAGAAATAAAAAATTTGAAATTGAAAAAGACTTGTTAAGTATAAAACAATACTCATCTGCCATTTAATATCGCAAAGACCATAAGCTATCAATGGCTGGTTTCGGTAGCCCCAAAATGTCAGATAAACTCGGAACATTAGGCGAAAGACAATCGGTATATATAGTCCCACACATCCATGTGTAGCTAATGGGCTTTAATCAAAAAGCATCATCCTTTCAATAGAATGGAAATCTGCAATTAAACCAAATATACCTTTCAATTGAGTTGGCAACTCAGTAATTTGAATTAAATTTTTCTTATAAGCATATCTTTCTAGCTCGATAGCATTGTCAAATAAACTACTGGAATTTGTATTTTTTGAAAAATATTCGGCTAAGATTTCCGATTTTATTGTATTCGACAATTCAAATAAAATTTCTTCTATGTTAGAGTCCTTTTTGGCAAATACAGGATCTATTGCTAGAACATATCCACTCCATGGAACGAAAGTGTTTTTTTGAGTGAATACTATTAAATGTTTTTGTTATGACTTTTTAACATTTTCAAATTCCCATGTTTCCAGAAAGAAAAATAATATTTGCCATTACATACAAGACATGTATATTGTATACGTGTCTACGAATACTGTGAATATTTCCTTTGATGAGAACTTGCTGAAAGAGATCGATGAAGTGGCAAAGAGTGAATTTCGTTCACGCTCAGAATTACTTAGAGAAGCAGCACGTTTATATATCGAACGTAAGGAAAAATGGAAAAATATATTCTCGTCATTTGACAAAATTACTGAGAATAGCAAACTAACTGAAAAAGATGTTCTGAATGAGATCAAAGAGTATCGAAAAAGTAAATCTCGTAAAAACTAATGCGAGTTGTCTTCTATACTAATATTATCATATCGGGATTATTATTTTCTGGAAAACAAAGAATTCTGCTCAGACATGTAATTGAGCACGCTTTTGAGTTAATCATCAGTCACCCAATTATTGAAGAAATTAATGATGTAATAGGCCGAGATAAATTTAAAGTCCATAGGGAATTATCTGTAATAACTGTGGCTGAATTAATTGAATTGGCTAAACTCGTTTTCCCTACAACAAAAGTGAATATAGTCAAAACTGATCCTGATGATAATATGATCATTGAATGCGCTATAGAGGGAAAGGCACAATACATTATCACTGGAGGTTCCGATCACAGACTCCATGTTTTAGTTGCAAATACTGGTCACGGATTAGATTCTGGTTGCGACGGTGACCAGGAGCAGTCGGCAGGTTGTTTAAATTTTTGAGCCTTAGAGCTCCCCCTACCAATCAAAGGCAATCTAACTCAAACCTGCCGGAAATTATTATTCCTTATAATACTTGATTTTTATCAATCAATTTCCCGGAAACAAATTTGTGAATTAAACTGGAAATGAGAGTTTGGTATGGTATGCCTTCTTCTACTGCGATATTCTGAATGGACTCCAAATCCTTCTCATTGATCCTTATGTTTATTATTTTATTTTTTTTAATGTATTTTTCGCATAACTTGAATACTCCTTGATTTTATTATCCAAATTATTAACTGATTCCCACTCCCCCTCATCAAAAGATTGTAAAATCTCTTTTTCATCTTTAGAAAGTTTAGATTTCGTTGCCATTATTTTCATCCTTTAAATAATTTTTAGTTGCTTTTCTGTTCGGTATAATTTTTTTTAAAAATATTTCATCTGCATTATTTTTATCATCGTTTTGAAGTTATCTGAAGTTTTTGAAAGCCAACAGACCTGGCTACGCATAAAGCTACCGGCAGAATCATAATCAATGTGGCAACCTCTCCTTAAACTGTATATGTATAATACAAAAAGAGCGGCGCAAAGGCCGCTCAAAAAATCAATTTCTACTCTCTGTTTTTATATGTTATCGTTGTGTCTACTGTCTCTATATTTTTTCCAAAATCGGTATAGAAAAAACAGTAACAAACCTACAGGAGCCAGGTAAAGTAACACATTCGAAAGAGCCAAAAAGAAGTTAGCCATTGCGATCAGAGTTTCTTTATACAGGGGAAGTTTCACTGCGGGTCCTTCCTGCGGTGGGTACAATGTAACCTGTACACGAGCCCATGTAATCTTGTCTTTAATTTTCCATTTTTCCTGCTCGGCTTTGTCTAAATTATCTTCACTATGGGCTAGAGCATTTTCACGTTCCTGCCAGTTCTTTCTTGCCGGAGTCCCCTGAAGGGCTTTTTTCCGTCGAAATGAGCGAATATTCTCTCGCTGAATACGTCTTTTTTGCCATTCATTATTCTCGGTATGGTCAATGGCATTAATTTCCTCATAGGTTAATCGACCAAGGTTTTCCACTTTCAATAAAAACTCATTCAACTGAGAGCTTCGAACATACAAGACAGTCTGCATATAACTTGTACTTTCTTCTGACGCCGTACTTTCGCTTATATAGCCATATTCATTTGCCATACGAAACAAATCGTGCCGGGCTTTTACAAAATTATCTACTTCAAAAGTCAATTGAACCTGATACTCCAGCAAACGCTCACCGTATTCCGGATTTTTCGGGTCAAAGTATATTTGCCCCAGATCTTTTTCACCCGACTTCCTATACAACGGTTTATCCGAGTATTCCGATTTCTCCGCTTTCATTTTACCGCTGGATGTATCATCATCTTTATTCGGACCCCGGCTTTGCACTTCACCACCAATTGGCAACTCTCGTTCATCAAATTCGCCATACTCTTCTAAAGTGGTTGCTTCTATTGGCGACGCAGGCGATTCCATAGGAGACTCCATATTCTTAGTCTGAAACCATGCATCGTTGTTTTTAAGAAACGACTGCCCGGTCAAAGAGAGGGCAACCAGAACCACAACCGAAAACGATCCAATAACCGCAGGGCGAAGGTAAAACGGTTTCGCAACAGATTCTTTACTGCGAGAAGTTTCAGACTGGTCGGCTTTGGCCTGAATCAAAGGCATCATTTTTTGCGCGCTGAATTTCTTCAGAAAACTTTTCGACTCTTTTTCTTTTTGAACTTTCAAATCCTGAATCCGAGCAGACAATTCAAGATCATCGGCAGCAAGTTTTGTAATTTCCTTGTGTCGACGGGCGGGAAGGTCTCCCAGAATAAAACGCTCCAGGGTTCTATCGGTAATTTTCTTTTCAGATTTCGCTTTATCGTTTAATTTAATTTTCTTCATATTCTAACTCCATTTTCTGATACTTGTCTTTGATATTGCGAAGCCTCTTCTTAATGCCCGAAATCGACATATCCATTTCGTCTGCAATATCACGCAGACTCATTTTGTCGATGTAGCGCATAAAAGCGATTACCCTGGTTGTTTTTTTTTCTCCCTGAAACAAGGAGTGGAGTTTATCTTTTAAAAGAAGGTTTTTCTCGAGGTCTTCACTCGATGCAATGTTATACACAACGGAGTCCACATCCATAGACAGATGATTTTTCTGTTTTCGAATGAGGTTCAGGCAGACATGGGTTGCGGTGCGATATAAATACGTCGAAGGGTGACGAATTTTCTCAGCAATAGTCATCAATTTCGCAAAGACATCCTGCATTGCATCCGTCGCTTCGTCTTCGTTTTTTAACACTTCAAGGCACCGGTGGTACACCATGGGACCATACTTTTTGTAATACTCTTCTATGTTTTGCATCTTTTCTCAACTTTTCAGTGTATTTGAAGAATACTTTTATTCTCCATATTATATAGACACAATAACGACCCCAAAGAGCTACTTTCCAATCAAAAAAAATCAAAATATGGCAGATGAAGATACAAGACTGGATGCGGTAAAGGTAGAAGATAATACATTCTATTATATATATACTCTGGTTCATGTTTCCCCCGGAGAGTTCAGTGCCAAACAACTAAATGAACTGCTTAGACCTCTTGTATTACGACAAAGTTACAACATGCGAAATTTGAAATCTTTAGTACAAGCGGGAGCGACGATTGCCTTTACATACAAAGATAAAAATGAAGATGAAATTTACACAATATTTATAAATAAAAATGATTGTAAAAAGCTGTAAACAAGTCGCTCGTTTTCAAGAGTTGAGGTGCTCAGGTAGAAAAGTTCGTAACTTGTTTTCATCGAAACCAATACTATTTCCAACCCGGTATCCCTTTAAAGTGAAAAAGTCATCGTCGTTATCACGTATTGCATACGACGCAGAAAAACCGGTACCGTGTTCTTCCCAGGGTGGGGAGTGTTCTGAAACGTAAGCCAGTAAAGCTTTTTCATATTGTGATTGGAATACTTTCTCACAAAAAAATGGTCCCGCTTCTAGTAGAACCTGTAAGGAACCATTTTTCAATATGGCCTGTAAAATCGGGTCAAGATTTTCATACGACGGTACAACGTCACAACACTGCTCGGGCAGCAAAGTCGCTTGTTCTGTGTCGGTAGTAAAAAAGTAAAACTCATCGCCAAGGTCTGTCTGTTTTTCAAAAAATTCCAAAGCCCGTTTTTGCGTCCATTTGGCTGACAGTGGCGGCAGCATAAAATAACGGATGGGAGCTTTTACATCATATCTTGTTGGTCGGGGTTTCTCAAAGGATAAAAGCATCTTTTCAAAAAAACTCTCTGCTAGCAAAGAAGAAGTCAGTGGCAATTTACCAAAACGGGCGGTAAGAGAGGGGTCGTCCGTAACAATGGTTCCCGGAGTTACCAGTGTAGCATGAAACAGTTTGCGTAGTCGAAATACAGACTCTTTGGAATGCGCATTACTAATCGAACCACTTGAACCAGTTGTAGGTGCAATATTTCCTTCCTTTGTCTGGGCCCATTTCATTACAACTCTTGGTAATTTATTTTGTTCGGCATTTTCAAAACTGCCCAGAGTCCAATATATTTCATCTTTGTATTTAGACCCATCGACCACGACAGTTTCAACGCCATTTTGCTCTAAATACGATATACCATCCACTTTTGAACTTATATCTTTACGTCCGATAATTACTTTAGAAATTTTATTTTTTACGATAGCTTCGGTACAAGGGGGGGTTCGACCATGATGACTGCACGGTTCGAGTGTTACATAAAGGTGGGAACCTGCAATTTTTTCCGGGGTAAATCGTCGTTTCGCATCTTCAATGGCCTCAACCTCAGCGTGCGCTGCGCCGGCACATTGTGTAAAACCCCGTCCTATAATTTCATTTGTTTCAACATCGACTAAAATAGCCCCAACAGGAGGGTTCGGATCAGAATTGCCAATAGCCCAGATAGCTTCGCTAAAGGCTTCTCGCATGTAATCCATCAGAAAAATTATTCTTCCAGGTGTTCTAGTTCTTCGAGGCTATAAATGAGATAATCAAGTTGCACCAATATAATTACCTGATCATTTAGTTTAGCAACTCCCCTGACAAGAGCCTTGGTAGTGTCTCGAACCATATCCGGATTCCCTTCAATATTATCTTCCGAAACAGTAATTACTTTATTAACTTCATCGACCACCATACCCACAAGTTTATTGTGATGGTTAACTACCACAATTCTTGTAAACTCATTATATTCGAGTGGTTCTAGACCAAATTTTTGACGAAGGCCGATTACCGGAATAATATTTCCACGCAGGTTCATAACCCCTAAAATAAATTCAGGGCTTCGTGGTAATTTTTTAATTGTTTTCATCCGAATGACTTCCTGGACCTTTTCAATTTCTAGTCCATAATCTTCCTTTCCAATACGAAACACAATAATCTGTGTCGAGGTAGACGCGGCGGAAACATTCTCGTCATCGGTATCTTGTGCGATATCATTATCCATCATATCCATAGCTTTGCTCCATTACTTTCGTTATGATATCGGTGTTTCATTTTATTAACCCTGCTCATCATTCGTATCAACTTCACTCTCCAGTTCTAAAGCTCCCTCATCACCGGCAATGACTTTAAATTGTTTGGCAGATTCTATCAATAAATGTATCTTATCCATAAAATTCATTAAAATCTCATCCACTTGTTCAAGCTCGGCCGTATTCTCAGATGATATTTCATTGGCTTTCTCCATTAAATTGATTATTACACCAGAGGTATCAATCTGTTTACGGGTACTACTTGTAATATTGTTGGCCAGTCCGGCAACCGTTTTTGCCCGCTCTGCCGTTTCAGCAACCGCAGTTTCCTGAGTCTGGGTAAACTCATCCATGTCATTAATACGTTCATCAAGATCGGACATTAGAACCACAATCTGGTTAAAAAACCCTTTTGCATTTTCCACTTTCTTAGATACATCAGCAACCTGTTGTACTGTTTCTTTAATTAAAGCCGCAATTTCATCGGCACTACGAGCTGAACGTTTGGCCAGTTCCGAAACTTCATTTGCTACAACAGAAAACCCTTTACCATGTTTTCCCGCCCGGGCGGCCTCAATAGAAGCATTCAAAGCAAGTAAATTCGTCTGGTCGGCAAGGTCATCAATTACACTAATAATTCCTCGAATTCTTTTAGAGGAATCTGAAATCCTCTGAACATTTTCGGCAAATTCATCAATTGTCGCCAAACCAGATTGGGACTTCAATACAACGTTTTCGGCCCCTTTTGTAATGGCCTTGCGTCTTTCACGATACTTATCAAAAGACTCTTTTAACTCGCTCATTGCCTTCTGGTTGGTCTCGGCCCCTTCAAGCTGTAATCCCGCTAACTTATCGATCTCTTCGGCGACTTTTGAAAACTGCCCTACAGACTTCTCAGTAGATTTCAAAAGCAAGGCCTGTTCATTCGAGCTTTTTTGAACATTCCCCAGATTGATAAAGAACTTGCGACCAATCGACATTACCTCTTTTCCATTGGTAACAAATAATAAAATAATATTTCTAAACCGTATCGTCAACTGGTTCACACCATGAGCCAGGTACCCAATATCGCCTTGGTCATGGATATCAATTTTATCCATATACAAATTACCAGCTCCGATATTATCTACCGTTTTTTCAATGAGATTCAAAGGTTCACGAATTTTTCCTTTTGAGATTCTATAAACCATATATGTTGCAATAATTGTAGCAAGCATAACAATCAATAATAATATAACAACTAAAAACTGAAGCGGTTTGCCAGCTTCTGAGGTATCCATCTGTACAATAATCACTCCATCCCAATAAAGCGGTTGGTCAGGTTCCTGGTGATCTCTGAGTTTACTCCAGGCCAAAATGGTAGATACCCCGTTCACCCATTCTCGCTTGTGCCCTTCATCTCTATCAATAAAGGTTTTTAATGAGGCAGATACCGATTTTGTACTGTAATAGATCTTCCCTGACTCGGACATAATATGAACCCGTAAAGATTCAGAAACTTCGTCTTTGCTAAAAAATCGTTTATTGATAAAATGGGTTTTCATGTACATAAGTTTATTGTACACATACTTGCTTAACTGGTTTACATTTTCAAAAGCAACAATACACCCTTTATTACCATAAACGGGCTGGGTCCACATAAAAAGGTTGCTTGCAAGGTTTGTATCTTTAGTATTTATGCCTTTTTTGTCGGGATGAAAGACAGCGTCTTTAGCCGTTTTACAATTTTCAAACCATTCAGACCCGGCAAACGTTTTATCTAAAAGACCGCTCCATAATAAGGGAGCGCCGGTCCCTTTTAAATTATTCCCGGCCACAATAGAGCCGTTCTCATTGAGTATCCACACACCCTCGATATTACGCTCATTAGCGACTATTTCGTTTAACAAATCTGTAAGCGACGATGCATTATTATCATTGAAACTGTTTACCAGCCTGGAATTTTCAGAAAATTGACGTAAAAACTGGGCACGATTGTGTAAAGCCTGTTGAATAACCAGTACATTTGAATGAGCCGAATCTAGAAGCTGGTCGGCTACTGTGTTTAACAAATATTGTCGCCCGAACAAGAAAACAATTGCGGCCGCAATAAGCGTAACTGCCGCGATCATTACCGCTGAACCCTTTGTGATCTGGGCTAATATCGACGACTTACGAATAAACTCATTAGAATCGTCAACAGACCCCGTTTCAGTGGGCTCTGCTGACTCCAAATTATTTACCGCAAGGTCTTCTTTTGAGGACTCGTCTTGAGTTTTTTCTTTATCTTCGGCCATAAAAATTGTATATTACCTTTATCGGCAAAGCTGGTATCAAATAGGATGAAAATAACGCTTTCTTACTGCTTTTTATCCTTTTTCCGTCTGCCTTTCAAAATATCCATGGGTCCAGAAATTACTCCTTCATCTATCCAAATACGCAATAATATTAGAATAAACATTACAGCAGTATTCAGAAATACCCATAAAAAACTCAGTGCGTGAAATTTAAAATACACCATAATCGTTTTTGCGACTATGCTCAACGTAAATCCGACAAACAAGGCTGAGTCTGAGTGCAAAAGTTTTTGCCAAAACAACGCCCCGGTACTCTCGCCAACAAGGCTTTCTCTTGATTTAGGCAACAAGAAAAACAATGCTACAGAAAGAATCGCCGAATGAAAAAACAGATCTTCGTAATGAGCTCCATATAATCCACCCATATACGAGACCAATAAACCGACAAACGCTGCGATCGCAAAGGCATAATAGACAATTGGTTTCTCACCGGTATTAAAAAAGACCTTCCATTCTGTTTCCATTATATAACGGACACCAGTCAGCTCATCTCTTTTAAATTCATCTCGATCGCCTGAAAACAGTCGTTTATAATAACTGACAGTTATTACAAACACTGAACTCAAAGCGTATATTATAAGAAAAATAATTAATTCCATTTCTCCTCCAAGGATAATGCTAATATAAGCCAAAAAACAAGTGCAATGCAAAAGCTCAACAATTTTTTCTTGTCTGGAGCTTTAGAATGCATTTTTTGCCCTATGAACTCACCAAACATAGCAAAAATTATTGCTTTACTGTTATTATCTGCATTTGCATCAACAACTGTCGCTCAAATCAAATATTCAATCGAAGTGGAAACTACACCCGAAGAAACCCAGAAGAAAATTGAAGAGACATTGAAAAAATTCAATACTCCATTCAAACTTATGGATAAGACGAGTGGTTTTCAGTACCGAACCAAAACGCCTTTCTTAAATCCCTTTGCAATGAATATTTTTGTCGGAGAGTTTAATAATAAAACCGTAATCCGAATTGACTCTCCCTTTTATCGAACAAGCCGGGCCTTTACCGATGTGTTATTACAAGAAAGCGGCGTCTCCGCCTTTCCAGTGACATACCGTCCTAAATCTGCCCTTTTATCCATTCCACTTACTTTAATTGCTCCCTCACTGGGCTCCTGGTATACTTTCGCGAAGTCGCCCTTGAAACCGGCAAAATTCTGGATGTCACCGTTTATTTATCTGGGTATTGACCTCGTCCTGCTTTTTATAGGCGGTAAAACATTTTTTACCCACGGTTTCGATCCGTTTGATCGGGGTTTAATTAGTACAGTCATACTTTTAGGAACCCATCGTCTTTTTCATATGTATCTGAATATTTCCGCTGTTACGGCTCACAACCGTTTAGTTAAAATGGGTTATACCTTCCAGTATTGAATGTGGGTACACTTGAACTACTTAAAATTTTTACTGAGCCGCAAAGACTGCGTATATTGCACCTGTTAAGGTCAGCTCCGTTAAATGTAAACGAAATTGTAGAAATTTTACACGTATCACAATCGAATATCAGCCACCATATCAAGATTTTAAAAAATCTGGGGTTGGTAGAACTTCGTAAAAGTGGAAACCAGAATTACTATTATAGTTCAGAATCTCCAAATCTGCCTGAATCGGTAAAAAAAATCTGGTTAAACACAGTGGAGTTAATATCTGAGCTTCCCGAAGCCATGAACGATGAAAGAAACCTGGTGATGGTACTCGGCGCCAGAAGCAGTGCAAGTGAAGACGGGTTCGAAGACTGGCGCCAGAAACAACCAGACTTGCCTTTTACCCATGAATTTACTTTAGCGGGACTTCCCCAGGCCTCCATGGCTGTTGACATAGGGTGCGGAAACGGCGACCTTCTTCCTTTGTTACGGCAATCTTTTCGAACTGTAATTGGTATCGACCTTTCGATTAAACATATGTTTACCGCCAGTAATTACCACAAAAGTCCTAATGTTCAACTGGTTTGCTCAGATGCCATGAACCTGCCCCTGTCTGACCATACCGTTGATACGGCATATTATCGTATGACACTCGGGTTCATAAAAGAACGTGAAAAAGCGCTCGATGAAGCTTTTAGAATAGTTAAACCCGGCGGCAGAATTTCAATTATCGATCAACCAGCTCTGAATAAAAAACAAGACTCCCTGTTTTCCTACAATTATTTTGCAAATTTCTGTAAAGACAAAGAAGCTAAATTAATTCACTACCGTCTCTACCAACAAGTCTTTATTTGTACCATCGAGAAAAACTAAGCTCTTAATAAAGAGAATTTATTAATTGCTAATAATTTCTTCTTGCTCTTTTCTGGCACGAGCAATAGCTTTCATAGAACTTTCAAAATCGGGTAAAAAGAATTCAGGGTCTAAAATTACATTTTTATATCTTACTTCAAAATGAAGGTGTGGTCCGGTACTTCTACCGGTACTTCCAGATAAAGCAACAATTTGCCCTTTGCTAATTTTATCGCCTTTCTTTACAAGAATTTTTGACAGATGTGCGTAGCGAGTAACATAATTGTCTGCGTGCGCAATAGAAATTATATTGCCATAAGCGCCCGAAAATTTGGCTTGAACAACTTCACCTTCCAAAGCCGACACAACAACAGTACCGGTTGGAGTCGCGATATCAAGACCGGGATGAACCCTGCCCCATCGGTTGCCCACCCTGGAAGTAATTCGATTGCCTTCCACCGGCCAGATGAATTCTCCATTAGGAACGTCCATGGACAGTCGTTCGATACCTTGAATTTTAAGTTCTTCAATATAACTTTCCGAAAATGGTAGAAAAACCCATTGGGAACCAGACAGATACCGGGTTTTTTCGGAAATACTATTTATAGCTATAATATCGGATGGTTGAACGCCATATTTCTGGGCAAGCGTTTTAAGCGCGTCCCCCTGGCGACCTTCATGCCATATTCCGTATTTACCGGAATACGTTTGAATATACTCATTATCAATAAGTACTGTTTCAACTTTTGATAGCGTTTGCACCTGCATCGCTATTTTTCTCCATGAATTAATAGGCTCTTCGCCCGAAACCGGGTGCCAACCAACTATTACCATGGAAAATCCCAAAATTATTCCCCAAAATTTCATTTACAAGTTCCCTCTTACTCAATATCTATTTTTCAGGCATTTTACCCAGGGTAGTCTACCTGTCAATGGTTAACAGAAATGGAAATATTTTATGTAATTCATTTATATTATTTTCTAAAAATGTGTTTACCGGGAGTAAACCTTTAGATCATTCTACTGCTTATGATTACTGATTTACCAGGTATTGAAAATCTGGACGTAAACCGAAAGCGAGTTATAGTACGAGTTGATTTTAATGTACCAATTGATAATAAAACCGGGCAGATCGGCGATTCTGGCAGAATTGAAAAGGCGATACCTACCATTAATTATCTTCTGGAGTCAAACGCGGCGGTAATATTAATTACCCACCTGGGACGTCCAAAGTCTCACAGAGAAAAAAGCTTATCTACAAAAATACTCATTGAAAAACTCCGTGAACTAATACAAGATACTGATATAATACAAGCTCCCTTTACTACCCCCGAAAAACTGGAAAAATTAAGTTCCAAACTGGAACCGGGGCAAATTTTATTGCTCGAAAACATACGTTATTATCCAGAAGAAACATCCGATGAAAGTAAAGTTCGCAAAGCATTTGCAAAAAAAATGGCCAGACTCGGCGACTTAATCGTGAATGACGCCTTTGGAGCTTGCCACAGAGCCCACACTACCGTTAAAGAGCTACCTGAAATTTTACCCTCTTATGCTGGTTTTTTACTAAAAAAAGAAATTCAGATATTATCAACTATTTTAAACAACCCTGCTCGTCCATTTGTAGCCATTATCGGAGGCGCAAAAGTTTCCAGCAAAATGGCAGTACTCTCAAATCTGGTTACCAGAGTCGACAGTATTATAATTGGCGGGGGGATGGCTTATACATTTTTAAAATCGAAAGGCCTGAAAATGGGAGATTCCCTGGTCGAAGATGAACATTTAAGCCAGGCTTTTCAAATTAACGACAAAGCCAATTTCAATGAGACCGGTTTTTACCTGCCCGACGACCACACTATTGCCAGTGAGTTTTCGCCCGATGCCAAAGTAAAAGCTTCAGGTCTTGAAATTCCCGAAGGATGGATGGGTATGGACATCGGACCCAAAACCATCAAAAAATTCGAAAAAATAATTAAAGATGCAAAAACAATTCTCTGGAACGGTCCAATGGGGGTTTTTGAGATGGAACCCTTTTCAAAAGGAACAATGAGTATCGCTAAATCTCTGAGTAAAAACAAAGGAACAACTATCGTAGGCGGTGGCGATTCCATGTCGGCGCTAAAAAAATCAGGACTAGAAGATAGCATCACACATATCAGCACAGGAGGGGGAGCAACCCTGGAATTTTTAGAAGGTAAGAAACTACCTGGAATTCAGGCTCTGTTAAAAAAAGTGTAAAATGTCTGAGTTTAAAAAATCGATAGGAACACAAGACTTCAACCAAAGCAAACTCTCCAAAAAAGTTACGCAACTGGTACCATCGGGAATTCGTCAATTTTTTGACATCGTCTCCCAGCGAGATGACGTAATTTCTTTAGGAGTCGGTGAACCAGATTTTGTAACACCTAAAGTCATTATCGAAGAAGCCATTTCTTCCCTGCGAAAAGGGTACACTCACTACACCAGCAACCAGGGAACCGCAAGCCTTAGAAAAGCGATTGCAACCTACCTTGAAGACCAATACGACCTTTCATATAATCCCGATAACGAGATACTAATAACGGTGGGAGTTTCCGAAGGAATCGACCTGGCGCTTCGATCGGTTATTAACCCTGGCGATGGAGTTTTGTTCGGTGTTCCCAGCTATGTATCTTATTTTCCACTCGTTGAAATGAGCGGGGGCAAAACCCAGAAAGTAAACACTGGAGTCAAAGACGACTTCCGTATGACCACCGAAAATATCGAGAACAACTGCGATAGCTCAAGTAAGGTGATGTTTATTAATTACCCGTCCAACCCCACAGGCAGAAGTTACCAAAGAAATGAACTCGAAAAAATTGCCAAACTGGTCGAAGAAAAAGACCTTTTGGTTGTATCAGATGAAATCTATGGCGGTCTTACTTACGATTATGACCACACACCATTTGCAAAAATCGATAACATGAAAGAACGAACGGTAATGCTGGGTGGCTTTTCAAAAACATTCGCCATGACCGGATGGCGAGTAGGTTTTGCCGTCGGACCAAAAGAGTGGATTCAATCGATGCTTAAAATTCACCAATACAGTATGTTATGCGCCCCGACTATAAGTCAATTCGCCGCAGAAGCAGCTTTAAAATACGCGCTACCTGACGCTGCAAAAATGAAAGATGAATACTTTCAAAGACGAGAATTTATTGTCAAAGAGTTCAACCGCATAGGTTTAACAGTATCGAAACCCGAAGGGGCATTTTTTGTCTTCCCGAACATCAAAGATGTGGGGTTAAGTTCTATAGATTTTGCCACCGGTCTTCTCGACACAGAAGCGGTCGCGGTTATTCCGGGCACGGCCTTTGGCGACGAGGGCGAAGGTTTTATTCGTTGTGCATACGCCGCGAGCCTGAAAAACCTGAAAACATCCGTAGAAAAAATCGAAAGATTTATAAATTCAGTTTAAAAAATTATAACCAGATTTGTATGGCTTCTATGTAGATATTTTTCTGTTTACCCAGGAGTCCTTTATAGCGACCAAAAATAACAGCTCTGGTTTTTTGTTCTTCAATATTGTCTTCTGTTTCTTTAAAATCTTCATAGGGTTTCCAGTTCGTCTGTTCTTCGCCTGTTTGAAAAAACACTTCTACGGAATAAGTTGCATCCGAATCTTCTATTTCAAGACGAATTTCTTGACCACGGTCAACTTCTTTTAAACTAACGACTTTTCCTTCCCAGATAATAAGTGCGTCCATGTAAAATTCAGGGTGTTCCAGAATTTCTTCCGGTGAGACCGGGTCATTTAACTCTTTGTACTCCGGCTCTGGTATAAAATTTAAAAAAATACGACTTCTCTCTTTAGATTGAAAGTCTGCGTTTGAGTATAAAATTCTTTGAAGTAAAAAACGAGCCTGGTTCACTTTACCGGCAGACAGGTTGTCTTTAGCCAATTGAAAATCTGTTATCAAGGAATCTCGTTCTTTATATTCATAAAGGCTATCATCTGCATTTCGATGCATTGGAATTGTAGCTGACTCATCAATGGTCAAGTTTTTCCAGGCATCCATGGATGGCCCTTCATTTTCTGGACTATTTTGCGTATATAAAAAATAAGTAAACACCACAGCGACGAAAAGCCCTGTAAATGAAAGTACCAGAATTTTGGCAAGACTACCCGACTTGGGACGCAATATTCGGGAATTTGTGGTCGGTTTTTCCCCACCTGGAATTTTTGCAGTGGGCATCTCGGACGGAAAAACCGGTAAAACAATAAATTCGGCAAAATCTCCTTTGCCAGCCATTTCAATAAGGGGTTCGTTATTTCTGGCCTTTTCGATTAAATTGCGAGCAAGCCAACCCTCTTCGGTATCGACAATTCGAGTCCACTCCCACAGGGCCTTCTCAAGATCACCCTCTAACAAGTCCGAATAAGCTTTTAGATAGTGAAAAAAAGGAGAATCCTGATGCAAAGTAGCCGCTCTGGCAAGATTTTCTTGAAAAGGTTGCTTTTGGTTTAAAAAACCGTGTGCGGCAGCGGCAAAATACCAGCCCCAGAAATTATTTTCATCCAGCCTCAAAGCATTTTCAGCCTGCTCAAGCGCTCCTGTAAAATCACCCTCTCGTATTAAACGGTAGGCCTCGATAATAGACGTGGAATTTTCACTCACATTTATATCCGTACTCCTAGTTTACCCGCTCCACATAGGAAATATCACGTAGGTCAATTTTAACTTTATCGCCTTGTTTTACAAAAATCGGAACCTGCAGCTTTCCACCGGTTTCAAGCTCTACAATTTTCGTGGCATTTGTCGCCGTATCGCCTTTCAGACCCACTTCTGCGTAAGTCACCTCAAGAACAGTAAAGTTCGGGGGAAGTATACTCACTGGGGCGTCTTCGTACATTAAAATAGTAAGTTCCATGTTTTCTTTCATAAAAGGGATAAGCTCTTCCACTTCCGATTTCGCAACCGGTATCTGGTCGTAACTCTCCGTATCCATAAAAATCATTTCGTCGCCTTCTTCATACGAAAAAGTCGCAGGTCTTTTTTCAAGTTCAATATCTTCAAGCGTTTCACCAGAACGAAAAGTTCTCTCAATAGTCGTGCCCTTCGTAAGACTCTTCATCTTGGTACGCACCACCGATGCGCCTTTGCCCGGTTTGTGAAGCTGAAAACTTTGTAATAGAAATATATCACCTTCAATTTTAAAGGCCATTCCCCGTTTAACATGGTTTGAGTTGATCATAAATTCTCCATCGTCATATAAAATAAAATCATATCGCTAAACCCACCTTAAAATAGCGAGCAGCCCTGAAAATTTCTTTTTTCCAGACTCAAGAGCAAACCAAGAATCAGGCCGGCGAAGTCCCGAGTATTTTAGTAGCGTAAAGGTAGTTTATTCCACATGTTCGCAGTGCGGAATGCGACCGAAGAAGTGGCGGGTAGGTTGTAGGGGGGCAGTGCCACAAACTTGAACAGAGCTTGTAACCTACCGAAGAAACGGCTAGCGGCAGTGCCGTTTCGAGGCGGTGTCGCAAGCTTGAACAGAGCTTGTGACCACCGAAGAACATGGACCCAATTCGTGAATTTACAGGAAAGGTAGATATGCTGCATTTCAGGAAAATCTAATTATCTGATATTGAATTATACTACTCGACTTGGATCATTGCTGTGTTTGTACGAGCCCGGCGGGTCGAGTCAGCCCAGAAGGGCAGATAAAACCTGTTGAGGCTGTAGAATAAGGCTTGCAAAACCTATATAAAAGAATAAAATGGCATATGGCGAAATACAAAAACTCAG
>JBEQLE010000085.1:0-4111 GCA_040326155.1 Leptospirales bacterium
CAGACCTCGCAAACTAACGCGACCGCTTTCGTTTGCTTCGGCCAAAACCGGCTATTTTCTGTTGGGGCATTTGGGAATATTGAGCCTCCCGGTATTGGTTCAGTAGCGGTCCGTTTCTGGCTGCGCGTTATTTTGAAAAACATACTCAATCAAGATCAAATGCAAATACACAACCCACGGCTTTGCAGCGGAAGGGGGGCTTCCCCTTTAAAAATGGATTGACAAATGACCGCATACAATGTGTAACTATGAATGAAAAAATCGCGACGCGCCCTACTTTCTTTTGTGTTCATTCTGTTAACCACGCAGCTTTTTGCTGAATCAGCCTTTTTTGATATTCCGCTTAGTCGACAAAGCAAAGCCTACGCTTGCGGCCAAAACAGTTTTCGCATGGTCATGGGGTACTGGGGTGAACGTCTGCCGATGCTGGAGATTTTTTCAGAAACCGGATATAACCCGACTTCAGGTAAAACCTTTCAAAAAATTATTAAAGAAAAATATAAAAAATACGAGATAAAATTCATTAAGAAAAAATTGACAAATTTAAAAGCCGAGCTCGATAAAAAACGACCTGTAATGACGGGAGTCGATGCCAAATTCTTAACCTATTTGAATTACGACGTGTCGGCAGGGCACTTTATTGTCATCATCGGGTACAACGATAATAAAGAAGAGGTGTATATTCGCGACCCCAATTCGGATTATGTCGAAGCGTTATCCTACAAGAAATTAAAACGAGCATGGTCAGGCGTGGGGTATCGCGCTTTTGTTATTTACCCGAAAAACAATCCGAAACCCGCTGGTAAAATTCAACACTTTGCCTCAAGTGCCAAAGAGAAAGGAGCGAACAAAGTACCGCAGAAAGTTGCATTCATAAATTTCTTAATACCTTCTGTCGACATCGTATTCGATGGAAGAATGCGCTCGGAGAACTCGAACAAGTTACAAGAGGTTTTTCCAGGGCAGCCGATTTTATACACACTACGTCTTCATGGATTATACTATGGACATCTGACTCTTGAAAAGGATGCCTGGCTGGGTAACGATAAAACTTTTCGCGGTTTTGCCGCAAGCTTTGGTTTTGTTCTAGGACCAAATAAAATAACGTTCAGCAATGGTGAAAACATTTCGCCGGGTCTCTACTATTTTGGCAGAGCAAGAACGCTCGATACGCTGGCTTTTACCACCATTAAACGAATACCTTATGTAAACTCACCGGTACCGGCCATGGAAGTATCTGTGTATCAAGGACAAAGCTTTCAAGAGTTTTATAACCCCGAAACAAACAATATAAAAATACGCGAAGTTCTCGGGGGAAGAGTCGGACTGCGTTACGGTCTCGGCCAGATTCTCGGATATACTTCAGCGGGAGTTTCGTACGCAAAAACAAATATTAAAATTAAAGGGGTAAATACAGAAGTAAACCCGGTCGCGTATGACATTACTGCCGGGCCTCTTTTCTTCGGGTTTCAAAACCTGAACCATACTTACCAGGGTAACCGTTTTAAAAAATACTCTTACCAACATGGATTAAACCTGAATTTAAACGCGCTTGATATACCCGTAATTCGCTATCTCGGAATACTTGGTATTTACTACCAGAAATCATATGAAAGAAGTATGGTTAAAAGCGGGGGTTCCAAAGAGACGGTGTTCAACACAAAAAATAAATTCGAGCTTCCGGTGAATCTGAAAATTTTCAACCTCGTTTACGGGTTCAGCACCGAAGAGCGAGTCTATAAATCTTCAACCGGCTCGGACCGCACTTCAAGGTTAAATATGGCAGGGCTGCGAATTCTCTTAAACCAGTGGCTGCCCAAAGTTCAGTTACAGGCTGGCTACCAATACGGCTGGGAAACGTTCTCGCATAGCAACTCAAATCGGGCCCACCATAATATTAACCTGGGTGTGCATTTCAGTTGGATGTAAAAGAGCCACGCGAACAACCAATTTTCCGTTTTTTATTGATGTACGCATTAAAGCGTATGAGTATTCTTGACGGGAAACCTATGAGATATACCAGCTTAATTTTATTGTTATTTTTCGTAACAATTTCTTGTAGCCGAAAAGTGGAAGGGCGAAGCAGCCTGGAACGGTACCCGAGTGAAGTTTATATAAATACCTGCGGTGAAATATTCGATCATTTCGAAATGATAAAAGATGGGTCCGAATACCGATACAATGTCGAATCGAACACTTTTTCATATCTGAAAATTCAAACCGATCGAAACGGCTGTGTTGAAAAAATGACCTATGGGCTACGCCCCGGAGGCCTCGAAAATATAATGTTCCGAATTAATCTCAGGTATCATATGGATTTGAAAGAAGAACCCCAAAATAATATTATCTTGTTCGAGGATTATGGAAAAACGATTCATGTTAATGTTACAGAAAACCTTTTTGAGGTTTATTGGAGTGTAGATAAATAATCTGCTTTGAAGCGATTTTCCGCTGCCCTGAACAATTTCATCCGGGGAATATACCTGACAAGTTTTCTAATACTGATGCTGCCATGGGGTTCGGCGCTCCTGTTTTTTCGCTTTATTGTTGACATCCCGAAATAAATCCATATGCTTCATTATGAAGAAAATTAAAAAGATATTAAAATGGACGTCGATTGTTATACTTGTTTTATTTGTCGGCATCGGCATTGCTCTTAAAATTATCGTTACCAAAGAATTTATTGCAGGTCAAATTGAAGATAATATTAACGGACGCGTTGAAATTAAAGATATTTCAGTGCCTCTCTGGGCTGCATTTTCCGGTATTACTATAGAAGGGTTTAAAATCGGTTACAAAGACGCCGAAATGGGTAAACCTATGGAAGAAAGAACCCCTATGCAAAATGAGGTGATTGGCTTTAAAGAATTTGTATTTAAGGTTGCCCTGGGTAAATTGATTGTCTCGTTTGGGTCCGAGTTCGAGCTGAAAAGTCTCTTACTTATTCAACCCAAAGCGCATGTGGTAATGTATGAAGGTGGCGGGAACAATATTATGAATGTTCTTACGAAACAAATAAAGGCCGATGAAACCGACGAAGTCGAAATTCTGGCTGAGTCTGAGACGGAAATGGAAGAAGAACTTTCTGACTCTGCGCCTTTTTCCATTAAATCGATGGATACCATTATTGCAATGGATAAAGTTGGTATTATTAATGGATATTTTACCGTGGAGCTCGAAGAGACTGGTAATACAATTCTGGTTTCAAATGTAAATTTTTTACTGGAAGATATCTATATTGACCCGCAACATCTGGGTGAGCCGGGTAAAAACCAGGCGATTCTCAACAGCTCGTTGAAAGTTGAACTCGAAACAAATGTAAACACCAAGGGAAAAAGTGTGGACTCCTTTGAAATGAGTTCGAATATAAATGGTAAAATTACTCCTTTTAACCCCGCGACCGGTGAAATTACCCAACAAGCAAATATTCACTTAGTAGTCCATAAAGGTTCTTATGCCAGCGGACTCGCGTTTGCGGAGAAGTTGAAAAGTCAAACCAAGGAGCTTGAAAAAATTGGCGTAGATCTTGGCTTTATAAAAGACAAAATGATTTTGGCGAACAATAGCTCTGTTGATATTTTCTACTCCTCCGGTAAAATAACGTTTACCTCCCCTTTACTGATGGTTACGGATGAAATCACTTTTAATATTAACGAAGGTTCCTGGCTGAATATGAATTCCATGAAACATGACTTTACAGGATACTTTATACTCGATAAGGAAGAATCGGCCAAAGTGGAAAAACAAATTGACGCTGTTGTTACTCCGGCTTTCAATAAGTCCACAGCAAGGCTACCGTCGAGTATACGAAGCTCCGTGTTAAAGAATTTTAATTCTGATAATCTGGTTCAATTGATGATAGGCCCGGCTAAAAATAAAGATGGCGGTCTTGAATTCCATTTTATTTCTAAGGGGTCTTTAAGTTCGCCAACGGTGAAAATTACAAAACCTAAATTCCCATCCATTCAAAAAGTTGTTAAAACCGAAATGGATAGGTTAAGAAAAGAGGCCAGCGGTATTATTGACGAAAAAGTAGATCAAGTCAAAGAAGAACTGAAAGAAGAGACTCAAAAACAGACGGATGCGGCCAAAGAAGAAGCTAAAAAAGAAG
>JBEQLE010000085.1:4121-16354 GCA_040326155.1 Leptospirales bacterium
CGAGGATGTGAAAAAGAAAGGGCAAAAAGAACTGAAGAAAAAAATTCCAGGGTTCTAATAATGATCTAAATAAATTAGCAAATTAAATGCACATGGGAAGAAAAAACCTTCCATGTGCATTTCAGTAATATACTGCCTTGGTCAAATTAATTTCTTGCGTATGTTTTAGCGTTCTGCAAAGCAGATTTATCAAGACTCCATATAGAAACTGTATCTATTTTTGGGTATTTTTGCAACAATGCCATTATTACCTGGTAATCGCGCGAAGCCCCTAATAAGGTATTTCTGAACCTTTGGTAATCTTTGGCACCCAAAAAGCCCATTGTATTTGCCGCATTTTTAATAAAGCGGTATTGCAGCCTGATAATTGAGATTAGTTTTTCCGGTGTATTAATCATATTTATTCTCCTTTTAAACAATTTTGAAATAAGAATACATATAGTTACTTCAAAATGTTAAGGCACGGTTTATTATCGGACATATATTTGCAATAAAATTATTAATATCTTCTTGCATTTTTTAACTTTTTTTTTGTGATATTGAATGAAAATAGGGCAATGAATGGTGAACTATCGAAAAGATTAACTACGCATGGAAAGAAATTCTTCCCATGCGCATTCCAATTGTATGTGTGTTTTCCTCTCTACATTCTCAAAGCGTCTGCCGGCAAATATCTTTTAATGTACCTGCTCGGTAGCATAGAAGCCAGAATCGGCACAATCAGGGCGAGAAAAATTACCGCAATTAAGTCTGTGGGATTAACATGAGGGTATAAAATATACTCCATCGGGTAACCGACCCCTTTCATTGCATCACCCAGATCTATCCCGGTTATAGACAGGACATAGATAAGCAACCAGCCGATTATTACACCGGGAATACCACCGATGACGCCAATTAAAGCTCCCTCGGTTGTAAACATTCTGAAAAGCTGTTTTTCTGAAAAACCCAATGCCTTCATGGTTCCAATTTCACGCATTCTCTCAAAAATTGCCATGAGCATTGTATTAATAATTACAATGCAGGCAAGAAAAAGTATGGCGAATTCGATTACCAGATAGATCATCTTGGCGGTATCGATATAACCATACAGGCCACCCATTTGTTCTATATAGGTCTTGGCCGTTACTCCGTCTTGTAACATTAAACTGATTTTTTCTTTTACCTCTTTTGTAGCTTCTTCATCGGTATTGCCATATACGAGAATTTCGGTGGCATTACCGCCAAGTTTCAACAGGCGTTCGGCCTCCTTCATCGGCAAATACAAAAACCGTTCATCATAATCAATGACTTTGGTTTCAATAATCGCTTTAATTGGAAGTTTCAGCCCGTTCAGACCACCCATCGAAGTTTGCGTCGCAATCAAAAGGTCGTCCCCCAGTTTTTTATCCAGTTTTTCAGCAAGCCTGTTGCTAATGTAAATACCGGGTTCATCAAGCGAACCCTCAATCACCTTCTCTCGTAGATTTAACTTGTTGTTGTCTATATCAACAGCAACTCCGAGTACGGGAACAGGGGCATTGTCTTTAAACAGCAAGATACCGAACTTAATGCGTTTTTCAACACTTTCAACGCCTTCCACTTTTTCAATATCTTGAATCAAGTTATTGGAGCCGGGTACAAGCTCATCTACTGGCATAAATTTTTCCCGTCCAATAAACTCTTCGGTAGTTACACGAACATGCCCGGTCTGGTATCGTACAAAGCTGCTGAGCATCATATCCATCATCCCGTTTACGTAACCATAGGCAAGGCCGACAAACAAAGCGCCGAAAAATACCGACAGTGCGCTGACAATCGTTCGTTTTTTGTTTCGAAAAATATTTCTAAATGCAAATTTTAAAATCATAATCGTATCCTCCTGTCATCGTACTGTTCTTAAGCATTCGACTGGTTGCATTTTCATAACTTTTCTTGCGGGTAACCAACTGGCAAAAACACTGCCAAAGGTACACAACACAATCGCTGTTACAAAATCGCCTGCAACATAAGTAGATTTAATGACGCCAATCATTGCCATACTGCCAGATCCACCGGCGCCTTTCATTATTTCCGTAAAATCAATACCTACCGTAACAAAGTAGATGTTTACAATAGCACCGACAATACAACCGAATACGGAACCGGCAAAACCGATTAAGAGCCCTTCGGCAATAAACAGATTTGTCACTTCTCGGTCTTTCATTCCCATCGCTTTTAACGTTCCAATTTCACGGCGTTTTTCGTATACCGAAATCAATATAGTATTTACCACACCGATCATCGCGATAATAAGAATTAAAAAAACAATTCCCGATGAGTATTGTTTTTTCATCTCCGTGAGTTCGGCAAAACCGTGGGAAATACTTTTCCAACTTTCGACTTTGTAAGCAGGTAATTCGGCCTTCAATTCGGTTTCATATTCGAGAGCGCCTTCGACGCTGTCCGTCATGATGGTAATTTCACCCGGCAAATCTGTTGACAAATATTCTGTAAGGAAATCGGTTCTTAAATAAGCTTTCGCCATATTCGACGCAGGGTCGGGCGAAAAAATTAATCCGCTTACCCAGGTGGTAATCGATGTATACATTCCGTATTTATCGCGAAACGTAAGGTAGAACTCATCGCCAAGCAAAAGGCCCATCTCCTTGGCTAGCTCTGTTCCAATTAAAGCGCCGTCGGGGGCCAACTCGCCTTCTACAATAAACTTTTTCAAATTGAATACTTTGTCGTCGGTTTCGTAGTCAATGCCAACTCCCATAATGGGGGTAGAGTCGACTCCATTGTCGATTTCGGTAAAGAAAGTTATTCGTTTGGTGTAACCTTTCACATACTCTTTGGAGTCCAATACCCTGGTGACCGCATTCGGATTTTCAACAAGATAATCGAGGTCATAAGGTCGGTCCTTGTCGAACTTAATGTGTCTAACTTTCAGGTGGCCTGTTTCAAAATTAATGACATTTTCAAATGAACTTCTATCCCAACCCGTCATCATACCGGAGATGAAGATGAAAAGCGTAACACCAAAGGTGATCATAATCAATGTCAAAAGAGCTCTCTTTTTGGACCGGAGAACATTTTTTAAAGCAAGCTGCAATATATATTTCATCATATCCTCCTTATTTTTCAATCATCCCGTCTCGAATTTTATAAAGTTTTTTCGCGACGTCCATTACCGCCTTGTCGTGAGTTGAAAAAATAAAAGTCACTCCGTCGTCGGCGTTCAACTTTTTCATCAGCTTAATAATATCCTGGCTGGTTTTAGAGTCAAGGTTGGCTGTCGGTTCATCTGCCAAAATAATTTTTGGTTTTTTCACCAACGCGCGAGCGATAGAAACCCTTTGCTGTTGACCGCCGGAAAGTTCCAGAGGCATTCTTTTTTCAAAACCTTCCAGTCCTACTTCCTTCAACACATTAGCCACAAGTTCGGCGATTTTTGCGTCATCGAATGTTCCAAGAAGCTTTAGAGGCATCTCGACATTTTCTCCGACGTTTAACACGGGAATCAAGTTGTAGGTTTGAAATATAAACCCAAAACTCTGTTTTCGCACTTCTGACAACTCTTTCGCTTTTTTAGTCATTAAGTCATGACCGTCCAAAGTAATAGATCCGCTTTCACCTTTATCAAGAAGTCCTATACAGTTTAATAAAGTTGTTTTACCCGAACCGGATGGACCGGCAAAGGCAATAAAATCACCTTCCTGGACAGAAACAGTGACATCTTTCAAAGCCTGCAAGTTAATTTTCCCCGTGTGATAAGTTTTATTCAAATTTTTAACTTCGAGTAACATAGTATCCTCCGTAACATTATATTCCTTAAAATTTTCCCTCTGCGCGTATCATCGTTATCAAATCTCCCGCTCGTGTTGTTGAAAACTCCTCGTTTCCGTCTGCGGTAAAAAATGATACTTGTAACGTTAAACTCAATCCACTGGTCAAAACGATCACGGTGGAGGGAATAATAACCGCACTGTAATCAATTAAGTTTACAAAAGCGGACAACTGCACACTCCAGAATTCATCAATGCTACCCACGACGGACAAAAGTCCATAATGGCGCGCCAGTAAAAATGATTCCGTAGTCGCAATATATTTCGAGGGCGACGTGGCCCCCGCTTCGTTATAATAGTAAAGTGCACTCACGAGCAAATCACCGTCTATAAAGCTATAGTCCAATCCGACAGTAGCTTCCGAATAATCGGGTACATACGAATCGTCCGAATGAACCGCCCAGGACCCCTGGACGCCCACAAACAAATCGCCTTTAAAAAAGGCTCCCGAAATATTGTTATCAGGCCCGACATGGTTGTGTACCAGACCAAGATCGAAAGTTCCCAGATGGACCGTTGGGGAAACTCCCCACATCAACTCTTCCGGCGTTGTGTTTGCGACATAGGTTGTTATTCCACTTGTATCTTGCCAGGAAAAGTAGTGTTCCAAAGCCAGTAATCCTTCGCGAGCATAACCCAAATCTGCAAAATTCACACTTTTATCAAATTCAAAGGGATTAAACACACCGGTATTTCCAAAATTCACATAAGTTTTACCGAGTGTAAAATCTCCGACTGTCGAATAGTACCGAACAAAACCTCGCATCAATTCCACATTGTAGTCACCGTATAACGCGGCGATCTCTCCGCCATAAAGATATAAACGGGCGTCGGCGTAGTATTTCCAGTCCAACCGTTTTGCCTCAAAAAGCAAACGATTCTCCAGAACATTATGAAACTGGTAATCATCCGGGTTCGAAGTTTTTATTACATACGCATCGTTTCGTAACAACCCGTTAATTTCAAGCGCTCCGTCATCTCCAGTAAAAACCGAAGATGTAAAAGTTAAAAAAACGAACGCCAGCCCGAATAATTTTCCCGTTAGTTTCACATCTACCTCCTTAAATTTCCTGTTGTAAACACTTTACTCGGAATCTTAATGTTAAAAGCCACGCTTATAAATTCAAGTGTGGTTAAAGAGTCCTTTCTTCGCATATCCCGAATTTCAATTTTCATGGGTACATAACGTCCCTGGACCGTTTTTACATTAGACTGCTCCATGGTTTTAATCAAGCGATCACCTCTGGCATAAAGATCCATTTTCAAAGCGACCGGACGTTTTTTATCAACATAGACCACCTGTTTGGCATATAAAGCGTCTCGCACTTTAGCAATCAACTCAACCTTATAGCAGTCAACGCCTCGAATTTTTTCTGAGCCGATAAGTTTAACATCATAAATATCTTCAAGTTCCTCATCGCGCATCATGTCTTCATAAGAGAGGTCGCTACCCATCATTCCCTGCCGCAACATATGGCCAGAAATTTTCAGCGTGTCGTCGGCTTCGGGAAGGTAAATCCAAAGCTGGTCATCCATTTTCAGATACTTCACCCCTTTGTCTTCAGGGTTTGTAAATTCCATAAAAGACTTATTGCCTCGTTCCATACCGTAACCGGTGAAAGTTTTCACCAGGGTTCTTTTCCCTTTTTGAATGGTCATTTTAACGGAATACTTCTGGGTGTTGTATCCCTTGTTTTGATCTAAATTTCGAATAATTTGCAGCCCCGTCACGGCAAATAAAAAGGCGGGTACAAGCAAAAATAAAATTATCCATCTTTTCATTTTTTACCTCCATTTTTTACATTGTGATTTTCGGGACGTGAAATCCCAAAGAAAAAAAGATTCATAATTTGTTCAGTCCTTTCGTGTACATCTGGAAACAGATGCATCATCCCTTTATCCTGATAAAGTTTTGCATAAACGTCCAGAAGGTAGATAAAGTATTCAGATGTAATGCCTTTGCGCAAAACGCCTTCTTTCTTTACGAGTTTAAATAAAGTAATCGTTAATTCCACGTTTTCCACTTGTTTGGAAAAAAGGTGTTCTTTCAGCACATGGTCTGACAATATATCTTCCAGAAAAATTTCACCAAGATTAGTTTGCTGGCTGTGCTTCATCCTGATAATATCGTTAATCTTCTCATAACAATCCGCCGACTTTTCCATTATACTTTTGAACATAACCACGCCCTCAGTTACCACATGGTCCAATACGGCCTTCGCCAGGGTATGCTTATTCTCAAAATCTTTGTAAAACGTCATTTTACTTGTCCCGGCCTCTTCACAGATCTCCTCGATACTCACCTTCTTAAAACCATACCGGTGAAATAAAACCCGAGCGGCTGTCAAAATCGCCAAATGTTTTTTACTTTTGTCACTCATAACTACTTACATAGTATACGATATTCGTCCAGATCGTCCACTTTTTAGGTAAAGAAGTCGCTCATTATCGGTTTTTTGTGAACTAAAATACTTTGGAACAGGCTTTTAAAAACCACGCTTTTTAAAAGTAAAAGCCTTCAAACAATAATCGAACGGAGCGACTACAAAAAAACCGCAGGATTTTTTTGTAAACTAAAGGAGGGGCAAGTCTGCCCCTTCGTTTTGGCAATTTTGCAAGGCAAAATGCGCCGCCACTATCCCCGACATATTAAAGTCTCGGGACTATAGAAACGCAGGTATTTTCGTGGAATGGGTGGTAAGATACACCGGAATGTGCAGTCGCTGATCAAAAACTAAATATGCTAGGTAATAGAATCGGCAACTTTTAGGGCTATAGCATAGAATCGCTCTCTATTTAAATTCAAATCGATCCTTACCATTTTCTTTTGCTTTGTATAGAAAACTATCTGCTTCTTTTATCATGTCGTCTGCAGTTATTCCATCACTATATTGACTTAATCCACCACTCACAGTGATGGTCAAATCGGTTTTTGGAATTTTGGTTTCTTTGATCTTGTTCTGAATATTATTGAGTAAATCCAAGACTTGATCTGAAGAAGTTTCGGGGTAAACAATTAAAAACTCCTCTCCACCATATCTGCCGATTGAATCTGTAGATCGAATCGTCTGTGATATAATTTTCGTAATAATAATTAATACTTCATCACCCATTTGATGCCCATAAGTATCATTTATTCGTTTGAAATTGTCAATATCAATCAAGGCGATACAGAATGAATGTTTGTATCTTTTACTTCGCGCCATTTCACTGTCTAAATTATGTAAAATACAACGCCTGTTGAGTATTTGTGTAAGTTCATCTGTTAATGACATTACCCTAAATTTTTCTTTTTCGTTTTCTAGTTCCAGGGTTCTATCCAAAACTTTTTGCTCTAACTCTTTATTTAATATCTGCAGTTCAATTGTTCTTTGTTTAAGATTCATCTTCAAATTGTAACTTTGTATTGCCTGTTTCAAGGTGAGTAAAAAATCTTTTTCGTCCCAAGGCTTAGTCACAACTCGATATAACCCACCATGATTGACAGAATCAATAACACCTTCAAGAGTGGCTTGACCAGTGAGCATAATGTTCATTGAGTTAGAGCCTGTATCTACAAGCTTTTTAAGGAAAACATCTCCTGTCATGCCCGGCATAATGTAGTCTGTTACAATTACTGGAATATGAACATTATCACGTTGTAGCTCTTCCAGTATTTCAAAACCTTCCTCACCACTCATTGCTAGCTCTATATCGTATCTTTCTCCGTGTTCTTGTTTCATTTGAGCTAATAAACTATTTAATATTAATTGTTCATCATCAATACATAGAATTACTTGTTTCGATCTATTTAGGGCTTCTTCGATGGCTACAACTAGCTCATTCTTGTCCCATGGTTTAGATAAACAACATGTGAGATGGGCTTTCTCTTCTGCTTCCGATACAGCAGCTTCACTAGCATGACCAGTGAGCATAATACTGCGTATAGATGGATATTTTTCATATATTTGAATAAGGAATTCATCGCCTTTCATATCTGGCATAAGCCAATCAGACACAATGAGAACGAGCTTTGTGTTGCCTGATTTTTGAATCTCTTCAATAATTTCAATCGCTTCAGGAGCACTCGAAGCGGCTTCAATTATGTAAGCATCAAAAAGTTCCTCTTGAAGTTGGGAAACCAGACTATGAAGGACTGTCGGGTCATCATCAACACAAAGTATAACTTCTTGCTTAGTTGTATTCATTAAAACTCCTATGTAGGTTCCGTTAATGTAGTGGGGATAGTAACCATAAAAGATGATCCCACACCCAACTCACTATCAACATCTATTCTACCTTTATGTTTCTCTATAATTTTTCTAACAATATCAAGCCCAAGTCCCGTACCTTCACCTCGTTCTCGGGTTGTAAAAAAAGGGTTAAATATTTTTTCCCGATTCTCATCTGAAATACCTTCTCCATTATCTTTAAAGGTTATTACAATCTTATTTTCCCCTTTCTTGGCAGTTATATATAGAATTCCCTTATTTTTCATTGCTTGTATAGCATTATGTATAAGATTTGTCCACACTTGGCTTAATAAATCTGGGTAGCAAGTTAAAGATCCCACTGAGTTAAACTCTCTTACTACCTCGATACCTTGCTTTAGTTGATTACTATAAAGAACTAACACAGTTTCAATATCATTTTCAAGATTAATTTCACGTAGTTTCCCTGATTGATCAAAATGGGAATAACTCTTTAAAGCAAATACAACCTTAGCAGACTTCTCTGTAGCAGTATATATATTTCGGGAACTTCTAAATAGTTCAGTAATCTTATAGGCAAACTGCAGTGCATCTAAACTTTTATTATCAGTGAGAATAGGAATAATAGTATCAATATCTTTACTGAAAATCGTCATCTGTGCTAATAATCTTGCCTTTTTATCAGCATCAACAATATTTTTTTCTTTCAAATTTATTGTCAATTCTTTTCGCAAACTTCGAGCTTCTCTTGTTGATAATCCTGTTTTTCTATTTATGCTAGTGTCAATCAATTCAAAAAAAAGCTTTCTATCATTTTGGTTTAGATTGCTTATGAAATCGGCAAAATTCGGCAGAGTAGTTTCGAGTATACTCAGAATTGTACTGATGGAGGCTTTAATAGCGCCAAGCGGAGTATTGATCTCATGTGCCACACCTGATACAAGTTGACCAAGTGCCGCCAACTTCTCTGATAGAATTAGCTCACTTTGCGCATTTTTTAGCTCGATCATGGCTTGTTCAAGTTCCAGTGTTCTACCCGCAACTTTTACTTCAAGTTGATGTTGCATTTCTTCACTTTGACGATTTCTTTCTTCAATTACAAATTGCATTTCTTCAATTGTTGAATTTAACATGAAAGCGAACGTATCTATAGTGTCACCAGTAAAGCTTCTCTCCATTCTAGTTTGAAAATCACCCGCAGCTACGTTCATCAATATTTTTGAAATATCCTCAATATAATTATTCAGTGAACTTTCGTTTGCTATTTTTGAATCAACCATATTGGATAGATTTTCAGCAATAGAGTTGAATTCCTTTCCCAATTCACCTGCTGATTCTGAGAGTCTATACGTTAAATCTCCATCCGTTATTTTTTTGAAAGCTTCTGTAATTTCGGGGGGGAGTTTTTTATTCATTTTATATAATTTCAATATGCATTATAGGTGGTTCATCGTTACACACATCGTATATTAATCTCTTGTAAACGAGTTCATATTTTAATATTTATCCATAACTACGTGACAAGGAGATTTTTACATGGATCAACCGAAATATCCACTGGATACTTGGGAAAGTGTAGGCGAAACCATCAGCACAAAATATTTTCTTGATGATAAGGATATATTAATTGTAATACCAGATCAAGGCTCTATAGACGATGAGGTTACTGCACTTGAAAATGTAAATTTCATAATTGATTTTTCGGAAAAAATTGGTTCATCAGTTGGAACAGTTATATATTTGACTAATCTACGGTCTCAAGATACTAAGGCTAGAAAAATCTATAGTAAAATGGATTCAAATCATAATTATGCTACTGGGCTAGTGGTAACTAATCTCCTTTCGCGAGCAATTGGTAGCTTTTTTATTGGTTTATCGAAACCCCCACTTCCAAGTAAACTATTTAGTAATTATGAGGATGCTATTGAATGGATTAAAACTCAGCGACCTAAAAATTAATAAGCGCAGTTGACCCCTGAAAAAGCCCATGCTATTGCTTTATTATATAGCAAATCTCAGCCCAATAAATACATAAAATCGAAAGGGGCGATATAGTAAGAAAAGCATGGCGATTCCATTTTGGCTAAAAACAAAGGGCAGTGACCGGGTTTTCCCTCTATCTTTTGTGGTCGCAATTTGCGACCGCAAATCTGCAAATTCTTTATTTAAAAGGCGGAACATGAAATCTTCAATCAAAACCGATCTTTCTATTCGTATAATCTTCACCCTGAACGTCTTGCAACTGTTCTATCGCTGTAAAGATGGTTTCAATATCATCTTTGTTTTTATTACCCTGTCTGGCAATTATTTCAATTCTACGGTAAAGCGTTGCCTGGTTTCGTAAAAGCTCGCTTGTTTTTACAAACACACGCATTATTTGAATATTAACCTCAATTGCCTTTTCACTCTTCAGAACAGAAGAAAGCATCGCGATTCCATTTTGGGTAAAGGCAAAGGGAAGTTTTCGCGTTCCGCCCCAACTTGAAGTCGCAAATTGCGACTTCAAGTCTATAAATTCTTCGCGTCTAATCTGAAACATAAAATCTTCTGGAAACCGTTTTATATTCCTTCTCACCTGCTCGTTTAACCTCTTGTTTTCAACCCCATAAAGCTCTGCCAGGTCAAAATCAAACATTACCTTTTGGTTGCGTATTACGAAAATTTTCTTTTGAATGTTTTCCAAAACTAAATTGTCCATCTGGTCCCCTATATTATAGTAATAGCGAGTTTGTGGGTTTTTTTACAGATTTTTGGGATTTTCGGAAAATGCGGGAATTATTTTTTCAATGCGATCAGAACTTTCCGAGCGGCAATGTGTCTCTCCCCAACGACCATACGCGCTTACGATTGCGGTCGCTTTACGGACAGCGTTACAAAAGCCGGGTTTACCTTAGCGCCTTGAATTACCACGTTCGCACGCGCTTAGCTTTTTGATATATGTTTGGAAAAATACAGACTCAATAAAACACGAATTTTGTTTTTTCTTTGTCACAATTTTTTAGAGCGAATATAGGTGAGTCAAAACCGGTAGATGTAAGCTGGTTTTTTTAATGGAAGCGGTTTAGTTGTCGCGGCCCTTAACAGACGGTCTCTGTATTTAAGCCAGACGAACCGGCACCCCTTAGCTCAGCGGAATTTGATTACGGAACCCACTATTTTCAACACGCCGTATTGATCAATGATAACCGTCTAGCCATAAACATAGAGCAAAACGGAATTTTATTGGTCGACCTCTAGATAGGAATTCCCATTAAAAATATAAAAACCACAATGAAAACCGGAACAAATATAACCAGAAATGAAAGAAGCTCAGGTAACCATAAAAGTAAAGCCCAAAGTATGGGAACATTCGACCATGCTACAGCGATGCGAATGTTTTTAAATGAGGCTTTTCCACCTATCCAACTTCCTGTCCACTTAAATACTGCGCCAATTATGTATAAAACTATTATTCCAAAAATGGGGCCTGCAACTGCGGCAATCAGAAATATAATCGGCCACTCGAACGTATCCCCAAAACTTCGTGAACTGGCTCGGTCAAGCACCTGAGAAAATCCGGCTACAGCAGCTAAGATTAAAACCAAACGCTCAGAATTCGAGTCGATTATTTATTGAATTGTGGCGCGCGGCTTTGTCCACATTGATATCCAGGGATTCAAAATTACATTTTCGTTTTCGTTATTATTTTCGTTTTCGTTCATTTATTTTCCATATATGACTAAAATATTATAGTGCGTAAAAAACATATAATAGAAGCAGTATGTCAATAATAATTCAGGGAAATTAAAAGTATGACTGGGGGTGGGTATAAACTAGGTGATCTCTTGATCTGGTTTATACCAGTCAAATTGTTTGAAAAACGTTTTATATATATTGGGTTTTATGGAATAGTTCTTAAACGCTAAAAGTGAATATCTTATATATTCATCAGGTATCGTCGATTAAAAGTTTTTCCAGGTCTACATCCAGGCCTTTATATAGTAGATTCCGCATAAATTCGACCACGGAATCTTGCTCTACCCCCATCGCTTGTAACATTCTACCCTTATCATCAAGTAAAAATTGATACAATCCGCGATGAACGATCATGGTTGCAATAGCCCCCATCATGGGATTTTTTACACCTTTGATGGTTCCGTCTTGCATTCCTTCTGCGAAGGAACCCACGCTCATTTCCATGAGCTTCTTTTCTTTTGCCTGACACTCTTGTCCGACGGGATGATTCATATACGTT
>JBEQLE010000086.1:0-16308 GCA_040326155.1 Leptospirales bacterium
ACGCTTCGCGAGCTTCAGTTGTACTTTCTCATATACAGAAAACTTTAGAAGAAAGTGCCCTCTCCCTCAATATTCAAACTTATACAAACCATTGTCTTATTGCATTGCAAGGTCCCGAAAGTGAAAAAATATTATGCAATGTTTTTCCCCAACACAAACAAAGTATACAAGATTCAGGATATTACCGTTTTAACTCTTATGATGACGACGGTTTAATTATGATCGCTCGAACCGGTTATACCGGCGAAGATGGTTTTGAATTATTTATAGCGGCTGATGAAGCCCTAAAAGTATGGGAAGAACTTGAAAAACAAAAAGTTCAAAAATGCGGTTTAGCCGCCCGAGATTTACTTCGAATGGAAGTTTTCTATCCACTATATGGAAACGAGCTTAGCGAAGAGATTACTCCTTATGAAGCTTCGTTGGAGCGTTTAGTGGATGAAACAAAAGAGTTTATTGGAAAACCCAGGCTTCTGGAAATAAAAGAGAAAACACGGCAAAAAACAAGAGGAATTATAATGCAGACAGCCGGCGCCATACCCAGGCAAGGTTATAAAGTATGCGATGAGAATGGAAATGAAATAGGCAAATGCACCAGTGGCGGGTTCTCTTTTACATGGAACATGGGTTTTGGTATAGTGTTACTAGATGAAAAATACGCAGAACAAGACCAAAAAGTCTGGGTGGAAATTCGCTCTCAACAAAAACCCGGTATTATTCAAATCAAAAGTCCATTAAAAGGATCGATCAAAAGAAAGAATGGATGAGCCTTCTAAGAAAGACAACCGGCACGATACTATTTTAGACCGGTTAAACTCTGATTTTCAAGAGTATCACGACAAATTTTCGCAACAATTTCATCTGAAAATACCGAAAAATACAATTAAAACTGTCCATTATTATCGCGATACGCTTTTTCCTTATTTAAAAGATTCTGTATATAAATCGAATATCTGTTATCTGCTTCAATCAGTAGATTACCAACTCTGGTTGTACAAAGTGTTTCGCCCTTCCCTCTCTCTGGAAAATGCTTATTTTTATCAACTTCTTGTTTCAATGGGTATCATTGTTGAAGCCATCGTAGTTGCGATTTTGTTGAATCCATTTATGGAAGAAGATGCTAAAGATCGTTCCTTAGGTTCTGTTGGCCAGGACTATACCTATATTCATGATCATATTACTAAAAATGCCTTTTCTGGAAACATACGGTTATTAGAAAAGGTGAATATTTTGCCTGTTTTGACAATTGAAAAATTGCAGGCGATTCGTGTCGAAATTCGCAACCTGGTTCATATACAAAACTGGGAGGGACGTTTATACCAGTCGCTTGGTTATGACAGGTTTTCGGGACACTTGAACGACTTTGTTCAATTTCTGGACGATGTGAAAGAGAACATCAAGCCAAATGAAGACGCCGAAACTGTCATTACAAAGCTCGGGTTCTCTTCGAATGTTGAAAAAGAGGGTTCGATTATAGACTACAAAGAAAAAGGCGGTTTTGGGTTTATTCGTTGCAGGCAGACTCATACAGATTACTATTTTCATATCTCTTTTATAGACAAGGCAAAAACCGATTTAAACAAACTTCGTAACGGACTGCAAGTGCGTTTCAAACTGAGAAAAGGTGCAAAAGGCTTAGAGGCGTTCGACCTCACCTTGCAAAACCGAAATGATGAAAGCCAGTAAACTACATATCGAAAAACGTTTTAAAACAGCGGCCGGAACCTACCATCTCGATATCTGGGGAAAACCACAGGGGTCAGAATTACAACAGGACGACTCCACCTATGAAAATTTAATTCAATATTACAAAGAAGAAAAATCGGTTTCTCTGTCGTTTTTAAAACAGGTGCATGGAAAAGCGTTTGTTGAACTTTTAGATGATAAATTACCCATCAATCACATCAATCCTATCAATATAAAGGCCGATGGATTTTTTACATCTGAGCCAAACCACTCCATTGGTATAAAAACAGCCGATTGCATACCCATCCTTTTTTATAACACACAAAAAGCAGTAGCCGGTGGTGTGCATTCTGGATGGAAAGGGTTAAAAGAAAAAGTTCTGTTTCATACTCTATCTGAAGCTGCCCGAAAAAACCAGGCAAAAGTTGAAGATTTTCGTTTTATCGTGGGGCCCTTTATCGGGGGCGACTCTTACGAGGTAAAGTCCGATGTTTATACTGTTTTTTCACCAGAATGCTTCGACAACAAAGATGACATTTCCTGGAATTTCAAGATGAAGACAGAGCTACAAAACCAACTGGCGCAACTACAGATAGACGAAAGTCATATTACCTGGTTTGATGCAAATACGTTTGAAAGTCCCGATTTTTACAGCCATCGGTGTGGTGAACCAGGGAGAAATATTAATATAATTTATCTTAAAAAGTAAGAGCGTAAGTTCTTAGCCCCGGCAATTTGTATCTTTAAAAGGTTCCCCGATATTCCCGAACACTTTCGATCATTTGATACATTTGCTCAATGGATTCTTCAAAACCACTGTAGTCGTCATCTTTACATTTCTGGTTTAATATGGTTAATATATCACCCAGATCTTTCAGGCCCAGACTCATGGATGAACCTTTCATGGTATGAATGGCAAATTTAACATCTTCATATTTCTTACTCGCCAGGGACTCTTTAGCTGTATCAAGATATTTTTCGGCATTGACCAGAAATTTATCGAGCAGAAGGCATATTAAATCATCGTTACCATCGGAAAGGTCTCGAAGCTCGCTCAACTTTTCTGCAATAATTAGACTCACAATAAACCACCTTTGAAAATAAGTTCTAAGATACAGAACTATCGATAAAACAAGTTGTCCACTTCTTTTCTGGCCTGAAAATAAAACAAAAAGCATGTATACCTGGTATTTTTGGAGAAAAACGACATAATATTACTATTTTATTTGACAAACCAAACCCTTTATACTACACTGCCGTTAAGTTAATGCAAAGGTATTAACTTGTTAGCCGATTTTTGAAGGGACTATGAAACTTAAAAAAATCGAAATCGGCATAAATGATGGCGTCTTTTTTGGAAACGAGAAAAGACACAAAAACCACAATCGTGATCAACGTGACAAGAAAGAGAACAAGTCCAAAGTAATTTGGATGGACCGTGTGCATTCAAAAGCTCCCGGAAAGTCATTTGAGCAAATGTTGCTTGATGAATTTAAGGGCGTCACTGCATCTATTTCAACTTCTAAGGAAGATGGAAATAAGAGCAGTGTAAGCAATGCGCAAAAGGCGGCTAATTTTCTTACCGAGTACTGGGCTTAAAGCGTAAGCCCAGTACACCCGTCACCCATAAGCATATCAAATTTAATCCAAACAGATAAAACCAGACTGTAAAAGAAGCCTCTAAAGCCGGAGTCGTTCTTTCCGGAAAAAGTAGAGTCACTACAAATATAAAACTGATAATTGCCAGACAAGCATATTGTATTAAACGTAGAATTTTTAAGACTGCGGATGAAAACTTATGCCAAAATACCGGTAAATAAGAAGATAAAACCAGTACACCTATGGTCAATATGACGGCAAAATAGTCATTCGAGAAGATTCCATGTAGAGCATTCGACCCCAGGCTTCGCGAATTGTAACCCATCCAGTACATTAAAGAGAAGAGACCGGCAGTTAAAGTAAGTATTAAGAAAATACGTTCTAGAGTTGACCTGGACAGAATATTATCCCATATAAAAATAACTATTTTAAAGAAAATTTTATAAAAACCTAACATATTTACGTAGATTAGTTTAAAAACAAAGAAGACATCCATAGACATTATGTAGCCATTGAGAGGAGTCAATATGCCAGTACAATAATTTTTTATTGACTAGATACTACCCAAAATGTATTTTAAACCCATGAAACAAATATTTTATGTAATGATATTACTAACCGCATGGTCATCTGCAATTTCATCGAGTCCTCGCGAAGGGCATTTAGCAAAAATTAAAGAAGACATGCTTGTTGGTACAAAAGAAGAAAAAATTAAGGCAATCCAATATTGTGGATTTTCTCGTGAAAAATCGTGTTATTATATTTTGGTCAAAGCGCTGAAAGATAAGGACCCGGATATTCGAGCAGAAACAGCCGGGGCGCTCGGTATGTTACGCATTTTAGAAAGCATTGCCGTACTTGAAGGCGCGTTAAAATCAGAGAAAGAGTTAAATGTGAAACTTGCCATAATTCAAGGAATCGGTTACAGTGGGTTTCATGTAGGGGCTTCCATTATTTTACCCTATCTGCAAGATAGTGAAGTAAAACTCCGACTGGTTACAGGCAGAGCATTGGCTAAGATAAAAGCTCCCGATTCATTAAGCACAATTAATAATGCCATTGAAACGGAAAAAGACGATCTTGTTCGTGTTACTTGTATTTATGCCAGTCTGGGAATCAATGTAAACCATCCAGAAAATATTGTAAGGCTCTCCGAATATTTTTTTGACGACTCTGTTTCGGTCCGCTACCAGGCAGCAAGAGCCGCTCAAGATTTGAAAATTAAAGAGTTGTTAGCAAGGTTAGCCACGGCAATTGAAATTGAAGAGTTACCTTGGCTTAAAAATGAGTTTAGATTAGCATATAAACTTACATCTAACGATTAACCTGGTTATAGCTTTGGATTCGTCCACCGCCTAAAATATAACGCTCGTCAGGGTCGTAAAAAACAGCCGATTGGCCAGGGGTAACTGCAAAAACCTGTTCATTCAGTTTTATACGAACCTGATCGGGGTTTTCACCGCGAAACAAAGTCGCTTTTACAGGTGGGCTATTATACCTTATCTGGGTTAACATCTCGAGACCAGTTTGCGGTATGCTTTCAGGCACCAGTCCCATGTACTTTACGTCTGTAGCTATAAACTCACTATGCTCCAACTCTTCTTTTGTACCAACAATGATATCGGCGTTTTCTTTAATTTCTAAAACATACAAAGGATGACCGACGGCAATAGGAAGCCCCCTCCTCTGCCCGATTGTATAGTTTTCTTTGCCTTCATGAGTCGCGAGCACTTCGCCATCTTTGTTGAGTACATTTCCTTTTGTAAAGGTAAGGCCTTCGTTTTTTAAGAATTCACGGTAATCCCCGTTTACAAAACAAATTTCCTGAGACTCGTCCCGAGTTGCTGCAGGTAAATCGTTCTCTTGGGCAATCTCCCTGACTTGGGACTTCTTATATCCACTTAAAGGAAAAATCGTTTTAGAAAGAACATTTTGGGATAAACCATATAGATAATAAGCCTGGTCTTTGACTTCATCATCCACAGGAAAAATCGCTTTTCTTCCATTTGGCAATGTTTGTACATCGGTATAATGACCGGTTGCCAGATAGTCATAGCCAAGTTCCATAGCTTTATCAAACAGAGCCCCGAATTTTATTTTAATATTGCAATAAATGCAAGGGTTGGGGGTAATTCCACTTTGATACTCTTCGAGAAAGGGTTCAATTACATTTTTCTGAAAAGGATCTTCCAACTCAACCAGATGAAACGGAATCTTCAAAAGTTCCGTTGTGTTTTTTACAAATTCAACATTGAGTTCAGATTTTTTTTGATCGAATTCAGACTGAAACCGAAGACGCATATGAGCGCCCCCGACTTCATATCCTTTTTGCTGTAACAAAAAAGCCGTAACCGAAGAGTCTACCCCTCCGGACATAGCAACTAATACTTTTTCAGGCATAATTTTATCTAACAATTTAATATCGGGGCATGCTGGTGTCAATCTCTTCAGACCACTTATCGAGACCGCCTTTCATGCTTTTTACTGTTTTATAACCCCACCCATGTAATAATCGAACTGCGTCGCGAGATCTCGCCCCGACTTTACAGATAACGATCACATCTTCATCCATAGGAATTTCACCTAAATGCGAAGCAAGTTTGGCCAGTGGTATTACATTGGAATTTTCAAGCAGACAAATTTCCGCTTCTTCAGGAGTTCTTACATCGAGAAGATATGGTTTTTTTCCACTGTCTAATATTTCTTTCACAGCATCGACCGAAATTTCAAGTTCAACATCACCATCTTCGACATTAACTCCATGTAATGAAACACCACAAAATTGCTCATAATCAATCAATTCTGTAATGGTTGGGTTAGGCGAACAAACGCTACATTCAGGATCTTTTTTAATTTTTAGTTCTTTGAACTTCATATCAAGCGCGTCAAAATTAATAAGGCGGCCTACCAGGGGTTTTCCCTCACCTGTAATAATCTTTATAGCTTCAGTAGCTTGCATAATACCAATTATACCAGGTAATATACCTAAAACACCACCTTCTGAACAAGAAGGAACCATTCCAGCTGGTGGAGGATCGGGGTACAGGCAACGGTAGCATGGCCCGTCTTTGTGGGCAAATACGGTAGCTTGACCGTCAAAGCGAAAAACAGAACCAAAGATATTTATTTTGCCCGTCTGTACACAGACATCGTTTACCAGATAACGCGTTGGGAAATTATCCGTTCCATCAATAATAATATCGTAATCTTCGGAAATTTCCAGAGCATTTGCCGCAGTAAAAGGAACTTCATATGTTGTAATTTTAATATGCGGGTTCATTTTTTGCATTCGTTCTTTCGAAATGCCCGCTTTAGACTTTCCTATATCTTCCGTAGTATACATAACCTGCCGTTGCAGGTTCGAATAATCTACTACATCAAAATCGACAATTCCAATATGTCCAATACCGGCTGCGGCTAAATATAGTCCCAATGGAGAACCGAGTCCTCCTGCGCCGATCAACAATACGGAGCTGCCTTTTAATTTTTGCTGACCTTTCATGCCAACTTCGGGCATAATTAAATGTCGTGAATATCGTTTTATCTCTTCATTTGTTAGTTTTGTATCGATCACATTTATCCTCTTTTTTAATATTTACTTATTATACTAATATTTACGATATTAATCCAAAAACTGTTTAATTTAAAAACGGATCTTTCACATTTTTTGCAAAATAACTATAAATACCGCCATTATGCAAAAGTGCTTCTCGCCAGACCACTACAGGATTCTCATGAAATATAATATTTTTAGTGCCTTCGGCCACCACCCAGGTTTTTGCTTCCAACTCTTCTTCTAGTTGAGTTGCAGACCACCCGGCATACCCATGATAAACATGAAAAGGTTTCTCCGTTTCAATAAGGTCTTCTAACAGTGCTAAAGACGTTCCCAGATATATATTTTCAATAACTTGTTCGCCCTCTACATCGGCACTATCGGAATAAAAAAGTACAAAAAGTACTTCCGGACGAACCGGTCCACCTTCGTATATGGGAATATTCTTAGCCTTCGTGCTCATCTTTGGTAACACGTCATACAGACTTGAATCAAGAGGCCTATTTACAACGAGACCAAAAGCGCCCTCTTCGTTATGTTCAATTAGAAAAACAACGGATTGGACAAAGTTATCTTCTTTTAAAGTAGAACTCGATATTAAGAATTTTCCTTTTAAGGATTGCATGCCTTACTGGAGAAACCCCATTCTTACCAGATCCACTTTAAGTGCATCTACACCATCAGAACTTTTGTTTAAAGATTTTCTCTCTTCCGGGGTAAGTTCAATTTCGATAATTTTCTCAACTCCGTTTCCACCCAAAACAACAGGTACGCTGATAAAAATATTTTTATAGCCATACTCCCCGTTTAAAAATGAAGCAGCTGAAAAAATACGTTTTTGATCAAGCAAAATAGCTTCGGCCATTGAAATAGCTCCCGCCGCCGGAGCGTAAAAAGCCGAACCCGTTTTTAGTAAACCGACAATTTCGCCACCGCCGTTACGTGTTCTGTCGACCATCGCGTCAATTATGTCCGGGGTCATTCCGGGGTATTCAGGAAGTGGAATTCCGCCGATAAAAGAGTATCTTGCCAGGGGAACCATGTTATCGCCGTGTCCGCCAATTACAAAAGTTCGAATATCAGCCACACTTATACCGGTTTCCATCGATATAAAAGTACGAAAACGAGAAGCGTCCAAAATACCAGACATTCCAATGACATGACGTTTATCAAAACCGCTTATTTCAGAAAAAAGATAAACCATCGCATCTAAAGGGTTAGAGATCATAATAACAATGGCGTCGGGAGCATATTTTTTAACGTTTTCGGCAACGCTTTTAATAATAATGGCATTTTTCTCCAGAAGGTCGTCCCGGCTCATACCAGGCTTTCGCGGCATTCCCGCTGTAATAATGACAACATCAGCGCCTTCAATATCGCCATAATCGTTGGTACCCATGATGTTTGAGTTTAACCCTTCGACAGGAGTCGATTGAGCGATATCCAGAGCCTTACCCTGCGGCAAGCCCTCGACAATATCAAAAAGTACAACATCCCCGAGTCGTTTTTGTATGGCCATTAAGGCAAGATTGCCCCCGATATGACCTCCACCTATAAGTGCAATTTTATTTCTACTGAATCTAGCCATTGTTCTCTCCTTGATCTGCTTTCATAATTTAATAACGATATGAAACAAATCAAAACAGATGGTATAACCTGTCAACAATTTACGAAAAAGAGATTCCTTCTTTATAATGATTGTTGCTTCTGTAAATTCCGCATTCTCTAAGGAAATGTAACAGAGAAGAGATTTTTATAAGGAAAGCAGGAAGGAACGGCAGGAAAAGATGAAAGGACAGGATTAACCGGTTCACATGATTTGAGTGAAGATTATGTGCAAATTCAATATCCCATCTCTCTTAACCTGTAAATCCTGTTAATCCTGTCAAAAATTATTCTTGTTTTCTTTCTCCTCCATTCCTGTAATTCCTGCTTTCCTTGCACTACTCTTCGTTTTCAGTTATGAGATAAGAAAGTAAGAACGGCAGGAAAAGATGCTGATTTCATTAAGATTTCTATAGCAATGTAAACTATATTCTTGACAACCTGCCTGAAAAAAACTCAAATATTTACTGGATAAGATGTCCTGATATTTAGTATTATAACATTGATTTAGCAATTCATAACAGGAGTATTTATGATATCACTCAAAGAAGCTTTAGAGGAAGTAAAAAAAAATTTCCTTGATTTGTATGGAGAAAACATTACCGACATCAGGCTGGAGGAAATTGATAATCGTGATATAGATGATTCATACCAGCTTACAGTCTCTTTTTTGATGCCAGAAAAAAACCTGCCTACTAGCCTTGGCGCAACATTAGCAGTTGCAACCAGGCCATATAGTAGATTGTATAAACGTGTTTCTATTAACAGGGAAGATGGTACAATTATTAATATAAAGATCTATAAAGATGAGTGAAGTAATATTAGATACAAATGTTTTTACATTACTGATTGTCGGCCAAATAAAACCAGAAAAGATTGGCAGCCATAAAAGAACATCAATCTACAATAATGAACATTATAACTATTTGCTGGATATTCTAACAAACTACGATTCAATATTGATAAACCCGAATATCGTTACCGAAGTAGATAATTTATTGAATAATTTTTCTGGGGATGATAGATATCTTTATCTAAGTTTAACGAAAAATATATTCAAAGTCAGTAAAGAAAAATATATTAAGACCAGCGAAATCGTTGATACATGGCAATATGAAGCTCTAGGAATAACGGATTCAGCATTATTGATTATGGCTAAAGAGTGCGACCTCCTAATTTCAGGCGATAGTGAATTATGCGATTATGCTAAATCATCTGGTATAAATGTTTTCGATTTTAAAGAGTATGTCAATTTAACGACATATAAATAGTAAGTATCCGTGCTATATTCGAGTATATTCTGTTTCGATTATTCGATTGAATTTTTAAGAGTAATTAATCTCTCGAATCTACTGTCATACCTTTCAAGAATAATTAAGTTTTTATTTTATATGACGTCTTGAGGCAAGATGACCCGCCAACCAAGCGCCAGCGCAGTCGTGCCTGAGCTGATTAAAATTTGGTTATGCGTCGTAATAAATTGAGACGGAAAAGATATGAAAAGAACATTTATCATATCGATAAATTGTTTGATAGTTTTAAATCTAATGCCTTAATTTCCTTAAAAACAGCACTGGTCTCTTATATGGAAGCAACTCATGAAACATTTGGGAGTCGATATGAAGAAGCCTCAGATGAATATCACATGATCGATATAAATTTACAATTTCTAAAAGGCTATACAGAAACTATAATCCATTTCCATCATTTCATAGAATTGTCTTTAAAGGAAATACTAAGAGGTGAAAATGAAGTTTTCACAGTTGATTTTAAAAATCCGAAGGTAGCGTTTTCTGATATTATTGAAATGACTTATTCTGATAAAGATTCGATTTATAGAGAGCAAACAGTAACTTTTATAGAAGCCTGGAGCAGAATTAAGATTCTGATTAATCACGGAAAACTTAGTGAGTACAAAGATATAATGGATGGATGGAGCCCAGCAATACACTTTTTAAATAAACTTAGAAACAGTATATGGCATCGTGGAACTTTGGTGATGGAATAAAATGATTTTAATGAATTTATTGGTATGCAAATATTGCCTATTTCCATAAAATTACTTGAAACACTTTACAAGAATCAAGATAAAGAATTATGGAAAAGTAAAAAAATTGCAATTGACATTGATCCCATACGAGCCATAGTCAAAGAGTATACAAATGGTAAAGTTGTTAATTTGTATTATATCTATGTGCTTAAGAAGATTGGTTTGGCAGCGTATAATGAAACTCATTCATTTAACTTTAACGATCAACCCAAACTAAAGAATGTAGATTCTAAAATAAAAGAAGAATCTGTGCAAGTTGATTTTAGTGAAAAAACCAAAGGGTGCCCTGTATGTGGCGAATTTAAACTGAAACTATATTTCATGGGTAATCCTGAATATTTTCAATGTCTAAACTGTGGGTTGTTCATTGAATTTGGCAGAGAAACACTTGAAAATAGTCCCTATGAAGTAAGTTACCTGTGGAAAAAATAACCCATCTTTTTTAACCTGTAAATCCTGTTAATCCTGTCAAAATTCTTCTTGTTTTCTTTCTCCTCCATTCCTGTAATTCCTACCTTCCTTGCACTACTCTTCATTCTCCACATTCGCCCTGTATAAAATAAAAGGGGAAGCGTAGAACCGCTTGGCGGTCGAAGCGGGGGGAAAATATAAAACCGGCAATAGGAAAAACCCTGTTTTCCCCGCATAGGAATTAATAAATTATTGTTAATGATTGACGGGCATCTTTTTGAATAAATACCGGAGAACCGTATGAGAGGCATCCATAAAACAGGTGTTTGCTAAAAGCTCAAACAGTTTTGTGTCTATACGATCAGAGAGTTTGCCCGATGACTGAAGTGACAATGTTTTCCAGCTCTTTTTTCTTGTGGTGCAAACCGTACAGGATTATAAAACCCTGGGGTTTCTCATCGATAATATGCAGGCCCATCTCAATGTGGTAAGGCTCCGTTACCGGAGACAAATTGATCTTTAGAATATCTAGCTCAGTGTCATTCATGTAGCGACCTTTGAAGTAGAAATGTTCCACTTCGTTTGTTCTTTTTAAAAACAGATAATCCAGTTTTGTCGGCTTCCATGGCTCGTCGGAAAATTTCAGATCGATCTTTTTGCCCTGCAAATGAGAAATCACCTCGGAGCCCAGCCCGGCAAAAACATTTAAAGAATCTCTTTTGTTCACGTCAAAACCTTCGACTAAAAAATGAATGGCCAGTTCACTGTCGCTGTCTACATAGCGTTTTGTATTGGTATCGAAAAATTGAAAATATTTTTTTCTCACCCAGAGCTTGGCAATTGCCTGGGACACATTCCAAGCCAGAATTTCACCTTCGACCTCCCCTTCAAAAGCATCCTTCGTAAACGGGTCGAACGACTTAGTGTATATTTTAAGGTTTTTACCGTCTTGTGTAATTCGAGTGGTATTTTCATAAGCCCCCTGGGCGTCTTTATTGTAATCGTATTCGGACCACTCCGTTGTGATGTCTGGTATTGGCATAAAGTCAACCTATTTCAGATGTATGTTTGGTGTAAATAGATATAATAAAAAAAATTTTATAAGGAAGGCAGGAAAAGAAAAAGATGAATGGACAGGATTTACATGATTAACATGATTTTAAGAAAAGAATGTGTGAGAATTAAATATTCCATCTTTCTTAACCTGTAAACCGGTAAATCCTGTCAAAAATTCTTCTTCTCTCCTTGCTCCTCTTTTCCTGTAATTCCTGCTTTACTTATAGTTCACTCTTTTCTTTATGAATCAATCTACTATTCCGGCCAGGCTTCAATCAGTTCGACGACTTTTGTGTAAACCGAGTTTACCGGTATTTGACCCTGCGACTTCCCTTCTATGTATAAAATGGCATAATCTTTACCGAGCGATACCCCGATGTCGGCGCCGCGAGCTTCTCCCGGACCATTGACCACACAGCCCATTACAGCCAGCGTCAGGTTCTTTTTCAGCTTCGAGGTTTTCGCTTCGAGCTTTTGTACAGCGCTAATCAGGTCTGCTTCGAGTCTACCGCAGGTCGGGCATGAAATAATAGTTACACCAAACGAAGCCAGACCAAGCGAACGAAGAATTTCTTTACCAGCCTTTACTTCGTCGACTCCATTCCCGGTCAGACTTACCCGAATGGTATCGCCGATTCCTTCAGCAAGTAAGGCTCCCATACCAACCGAAGAGCGGATAGTTCCCTGAAAAAGAGGGCCCGCCTCGGTAACGCCCAGGTGAAGAGGATAATCGACTCGGGTGGCCAACTCTCGGTATGCTTCAATCATCATCCAGACGTTGGAAGACTTTAGCGAAACAATTATATTATAAAATTCAAGCTCTTCGAGTATTTTAATATGGCGCATCGCGCTTTCGACCATGGCTGCCGAACAGGGGTAATTATACTTTTTCAAGATATCTTTTTCGAGCGATCCTGAATTGACGCCAATGCGTATGGGTACTTTAAAGTTTTTACAACCGTTTACGACCTCTGCAATTTTATCGGGCGAGCCAATATTCCCTGGGTTAATTCTTATTTTGTCCACACCTGCGTCCAGGGCCTGCAAGGCCAGGCGATAGTCAAAGTGTATGTCGGCTACCAATGGTATGTGTATTGCTTTTTGAATGTTTATAAGAGCTTTGGCCGCTTCGGGGGTATTTACCGTACTTCGTACAATCTGGCATCCCGCTTCCTCGTACTCCTGAATTTGATCGACGGTTTTTTGCCAATCTTCGGTTTTCGTTTTCGTCATCGATTGAACCGAAATGGGAGAATCAGAACCGATGGGAACATTGGCGACATTTACACCTCGGGTTTGTCTCCGGTTCTTCGGGTATAAATCATTATCCTGGGGCTTCATGAAGGATACTTTTGAACCGTATTGACACCGGTTGAATCTTTTTTTTACGCGATATTGAATTTATTGTATAATAAGTATATATTGAGTGTACAAATATAGTGGAAAGCTTAACGAGCTTGACAATGGTTGTAACATTGCATCTATGTAAAAGCAATTCCGTTATGTTATGAGTGGAAAAAAAAACGATAAAATTAGTTTTAAGGAGAAAAGCATGAGTATCATTACATATTTTAAATTCATTATAAAAGCTTCGCTTGTTATTTTCATGGGGTTGTTCCTGGCAGTGAACACGATCTATGGCCAGGATGGCGACATCGGGGGCGACTACATGTCCGGAGATTATCGACAAAAACTGGCCGACAAAGGGGTTGGTTTTGAATTTGTCTATTCTACCGAACTCGGCTACAATGCGATCGGTGGTGTAAAACAAGGTGGCGTATCTTTGAGTAACTTTGATATGACTCTCGATCTGGATATGGAAAAACTGGTTGGCTGGACCGGTGGTGAAATCTTTATCTATGGTCTACATGGTTTTGGAGGCTCCCCAACCGCTTTGGTAGGCGACTGGCAAGGCACCAGCAACATTGAAACCGGAATGGACTATGTAAAACTCTACGAAGCATGGGTCCAACAATCCTTTGGTGACGGAATCGTATCCGTACTTTTTGGTTTGCACGACCTGAATTCAGAGTTTTATGGGAACGATCCTGCGGGTCTGTTTCTAAACAGTTCTATGGGTGTCGGAGCTGAAATTGCGCAAACAGGATTAAATGGTCCCTCCATTTTTCCATCTACCGCGCCTGCCCTTCGGGTGGCCGTTAACCCAACTGAAAACCTCTACATTCTTGCGGGTTTATACAATGCCAGAGCCGGAGACCCTGCTGACCCTTCAGCTACCAACGCTGATTTTACGTTTCAAGATGGATTTTTGTATATAGGCGAACTGGGTTATTACGTTGAAGGTGATATTAAAGTTGCCGCCGGCGGCTGGGGATATACCTCCCCTGAACTCGACATGGCAACCGGTAAAGACGCAACGCCATATGGCGCTTATCTTTTATTCGATAAAACCTTCGGTGAAGTCTTTTCTGTGTTTGTACGCGGAGGCCTGACCAACCAGAATATTTATGCTGTGGCCTATAATATTATGGAAGGTATCGTTTTATCGGGATCTTTGTGGAATCGTCCCGATGACCAACTTGGTTTAGGCGCATCTACCATTATAGCGGGAACACCCTACTCCGACCTGGTCCCCCTGGCCGACTCGGCAGAAACCTCCATAGAGCTGACCTACCTGCTACAGCTTTCACCCTGGTTTTCCCTGCAACCAAATTTTCAATACGTCCTGAACCCCGGGCTTGACCCGAATTTGGATGATGCCTTGATGATTGCATTGAGAGCTACGATCTCATTTTAAGATGGGCAACGATCTCATTTTAAGGTGAGCAACGCTCTCGTTTTAACACGAACAACGCTCTTCAAAAATTATGTGTATGCGGCTTGTCTGCATACACATAATTCAACCAGTTCATGGAAAAACAAACTGAAAATCTATTAAAAAGCTCGAAAGAGAACATAAAAATTGTATCCGGTTGTGTTACCATTGGTATCGCGCTCGTACTTTTATTCTTTCTGTGGCCAAAAATTAACGCAGAATTAGATCGTATGAAAGCCCTTAACGAGGCCATTGCAAGCGGGGAATCCTCCATCGTCTTGTCAAATTCCGAGATAGCTTTTGAAGGTATAATTACAGACAATAACAAAGTAATTTATGAAAATATAGTAGTGGGATGCATTTTTGAAAGACCCCCGCTTATAAATGGCGCCAAAAGCAATAGCATGAAGTTGAAAGAAAAAAAGGCTGGCCCGATGACAATGCAGGCCGGTGAATCTACCTACACAGTCCATTTAACCGACCTTTGCCCGAAAGGCGATTATGTACAACTCGTAGATAAGACGAAAGAGACGCTGGTGTATCGGGGTTTTACAATCGGGCAAAAACTAACCATACTAGGCGCTTTAAACAAAAGTAACAATATTGTTCAACACGCCAGGCATTTTGGTTCGGGCAATATGAAGTATACTGCCCATTTAACAAAAACGCGAAAAGTCATTCTTTTTATAATAGCTTTACTGTTTTGCTCCGGACTGTTTTTAATATACTCTTATTTCAGAAGTCGCAATAACGCTAAAGAATAATTTGTTTTCTATCAACTTGCTTTTTTACGTTTTCTCGCCGTAGGGTCCAGAAGCTTCTTGCGAATTCTTAAACTGTTCGGTGTAACTTCCAGAATTTCGTCGATATCCAGCATATCCATCGACTCTTCCAAAGATAGATCTAAAGGTGGAACAAGTTTTAAAGCCTCGTCCGTACCGGAAGCTCTAACGTTCGTCAGTTTTTTCTCTTTAACAGGATTCACGTCGAGGTCGTTATCGCGTGAATGTAGTCCAATGACCATTCCGGCATAAACATCGACTACGGGGCCTATAAAAAGTTCGCCACGTTCCTGAATGTTAAACAAAGCGTAGCCGCTGGTTTTACCATTTTCCATGGAAATAAGGGCTCCCGATTTGCGTCCTTCCATTGCACCAGCGTAAGGCCGGTAATCAAGAAAAATAGAGGAGAAAGTTCCTTCGCCACGAGTTTCGGTTAAAAAGTAAGATCGAAAACCAATGAGTCCGCGAGTGGGTATTTCATATTCGACACGAGACATTTCATCAGAAAGTTGGGTAAGCTGAGTCATTAACCCTTTTCTTCGGTTTAACTCTTGAATAATTCTTCCTGAAGCAGTTTCAGGTAAATCGAGAACCAGGTGTTCATAAGGTTCAAACTTTTGCCCTTCTTCGACTTTCAATATTACTTCAGGTCGAGAAACCCCTACTTCGTATTTTTCACGACGCATATTTTCTATCAAAATGGAGAGATGTAATATTCCTCTTCCCGAAACTTTAAATGTATCAGGTGAGCCAGTGTCTTCCACTCTTAACGCAACATTGTGCTGAA
>JBEQLE010000087.1:0-16211 GCA_040326155.1 Leptospirales bacterium
ATTGTAAGCCCAGTGCTTGCAAACATTTACCTGCACTATGCCCTTGATCTGTGGTTTGAAAAAAGGGTTAAACCAGTGTGTAGCGGGGACGTATTTATCTGTAGATACGCGGACGATTTTGTCTGTGCATTTCAGTACGCCCGCGACGCCGAGAGGTTTTACAAGGCACTTGGATTACGGCTTGAAAAATTCGGTCTGAGCCTTGCCAAAGACAAAACGAAGATTATTAAATTCTCACGTTTCCATAAAGGAAAAGCGAGTTTTGATTTTCTCGGATTTGAATTTCGATGGGGGATTAACCGCAAAGGTAACGATTACCTCAGGCGGCGAACTTCGGTAAAGAAATTCAGAGCAAGTCTGGTAAAGTTTAAAGAATGGATTCGGAAAAGTCGTAATTTCCGCTTGCGGAAATTGTGCGATCTACTCAATGCAAAACTACGGGGTTACTACAACTGTTATGGTTTGATCGGTAACTTCGAGAGCTTGAAAAGATTTTATTTCAGGGCCATGGCGATTTTGTACAAATGGTTAAACCGGCGTTCCTACCGTGATTCGGCAATTTAGGAAATATCCACTTTCCTGTTCGAAATAATATGAACCAGCAATTCTAGAAAGATTAAACACTAGAATCATAATTATAAACCTGACCCATAAAATAAACTAAAGGAGTCAGGTCATTATGCAAAATGTCAAAATAAATTAATTATAGGTGGTTATTTTGTAAATACTGGACATTAATGATGAGCATTTCATTCCCTTCGTCTTTGAATACAAAAGGATCCTTTACAATAAAAGTATAAATTATTGACATGTCATTCCCGCAACCTTATTATACTCAAGATGACTATCAAACAAGAAGCTATTAATCTTATTGAAAAGTTGCCGGAAGAAAGTTCTACATTGGATATTATGGCCGAATTGCACTTTAAATCAAAAGTTGAAAAAGGCCTGAAAGATATTGAGGAAGGCAGACTTTTATCGCAAGAAGAAGTAGAGCAAAAGATGAGGACATGGGCAAAGTCCATTGGTCAGAAATAGCCCAATTTGATTTAGAAAATATTGGTGATTATATAGCCGACGATCCACCAATATTTGCTATTGAATTTATTGAAAATCTATTGCAGCATACTCGCAACTTAGAAAATTATCCATTTATTGGTAGAGTTGTGCCAGAATTTGAAATCGAAAGTTTACGTGAAATAATTTATTTTAACTATCGCATTGTTTACAAATTAAAAAGTGAAATTATTTATATCGTATCCATCACTCATAGTAGTATGGATATAAAAAATAAAGCGAAAAAACAAAAATGGGAAGTACATTGATAGTCAATTCCAATAAATAGTTCCAAAACTTCTTATACTATTGCCAAACTTCAGATAACAATTTTTGATCTGCTCAGACGCGCCTTCGCGGGTGTTCGGGTTTCGCTTGCGCTTAACCACATTTTGCCACTTTCCGGCTGATTCGCTTTGACTCGCGCAAATTATTGAGGTTAATTGGCGCTCGCTTGGCTGACTTCGGAAGTCTTAAAGCATTATATAAAATTAAAGCGTTAAGCAGTTATTTGGTCATAGCAGTCCTTCAGCTATGGCAAGGCAATGCCGCAAGTGATGAGGCGTAAAGTTTTCTATACAGGCCTACAAAAATACTTTTACCTGACTCGTCGTCTGCCAAAATTTGATTGGTTTTAAAGTCCCCAATCTCGGGGGTATCGGAATTCTCGGTCGACGGTGGTTTCGGAGAGTTTGACTATGATGGGCATTTTGCGTTTAAACTGGGAGCGTTGTACTTTTTGAAATACCAGATCGGCGTTTTCGGGGTTTTCACCGGATGCTTTTAGAGCTGCGGTAATTCTTGTTTTGGGCCACGCTTTGTCTATCCAGTGGTATAAAATTCGGTCGGCGAGATTGTAGGTAATGTCCATTTCGTCTTCGTCGTTCTGGCCTTCCCAGAGGTCAGCGCTGGGGGGTTTATCGATAATGTTGTCAGGTACGCCGAGTTCGCGGGACAGGGCTCTGACCTGGAATTTGTAAAGGTCGCCCAACGGGTTTACCGCCGATGCCATGTCGCCCCAGAGAGTGCTATAGCCCAGGAGCATTTCTGTTTTATTGCTAGTGCCTAAAACAAGAGCGCGCCTGGCGGCGGATTGGTCGTATAAAACAATCATGCGAAGTCTGGCCAGAATGTTGCCGCGTCGTAATCTTTCTTCCGGTGGGAAGGTTGCAAAATATGGATCGGCCATGTTTGTAATTTCAACGGTGTCTAGTTTTACCCCGAGTTTGTCGGTGGCCTCATGGGCGTGGTCTCTGGAAGATGGCGAGCTGCTCTGGTAGGGCATGAAAATCGCGTGAATATTCTCTTTCGGAAATACGCGAGCGGCCAGGTAAAGAGTGAGCGCCGAGTCGATACCCCCGCTGACACCGATTACAACTTTTGAGATACCTGTTTTGGTTACTTCGTTTTGAAGCGTTCGGGTTAAAATAGTCAGAGCCGTTTTTGTATTTATGGGCGGCAATGCCAGAGCGGTTTCGAGAGTTTTACTCATGTTCTTTATGCGCCAGGTCTAGAATTCTACGGTTTAAGTCCCAGTTCTCATATTGAAAAGGGCCTCCATGACTAAATGCCGAATCGAGATCGCTTAAGTGGACTTCGACATCTACCGGGTTTTCGCTGAAGCTTTCGCAGGTTTCCCGGTTAGGCGATACAAAAATGGAGATACCGTCAAAGTAAACCCCGTCTTCGGAACCCGAACGATTTACGTAATAGTAAAATTGACCAAAGCTTTCTGAATATACTTCGAGACGTCGTTTCCATTTTTGGGAGGATGCTATATCGCTGCCTTCATTGGACACCCCTCGCGCTGGCGAACAAGAAATAATAAATACATGTTTTACTCCGTGGGCGTATAAACTGTAGGGAAGGGCGGGGTGAAAGGCGTCTTCGCATACCAACAAAGCGCTTTTGCCCAGTCTGCTTTCAAAGCTCAACAGATTTCTACCGGAACTAAAATATCGTTTTTCGTCGAAAAGACCATAGGTTGGAAGGTAAATTTTTCGGTGAATATGATGAATTTTTCCATCTTTCAGGACCAGACCTGCGTTAAATATTTTACCGTTTTCTTTTATAAGGGCTCCTAAAATAATATCAACGGAACTGCTTATTTGAAGAAGTTCATCGGGAAGACCTTTGTCCAGATCGATTGCGCTTGACATAGCCAGGTTTTCGAGCAGGTAGCCTGAGGTAGAGAGTTCGGGAAAAATAATAATGTCAGGATTATTTTTTTTCTGTATTTCTTTTATTTGTGAAACAATTGCAGTAATATTACTTTCGACTTCGCCCAGCTTTGGGAAAAACGGGACAAACGTTATGCGAGCATTTTTCATTGTGTTTCCCGTTATTCTAATAAACCGGTGTTAAAGATTTTGCAGTGTCAATAAAACACCAGCCGCTACAGCCGACCCGATGACTCCCGCAACATTTGGTCCCATGGCATGCATAAGTAAAAAGTTTTGCGGGTCTGCTTTTGCTCCCTCTGTTTGTGACACTCGCGCCGCCATGGGAACCGCAGATACACCGGCAGAGCCTATTAATGGGTTAATTTTATCTTTTGAAACTGCGTTCATGGCTTTTGCCATAAGAATGCCCATGGCCGTTCCAACAGCGAAAGCTAGAATTCCCAGAACCAAAATTCCCAGCGTTTCAATATTTAAGAACTTGTCTGCCGAGAGTTTTGTTCCCACGCCCAGCCCCAGGAAAATGGTAACAATGTTGATTAATGCATTTTGTGTTGTGTCCGATAAACGATCAACTACGCCGGACTCTTTCATTAAGTTTCCAAACATAAAAAAGCCAATGAGAGGCGTGGCGGACGGTAGAAATATAATGGCTAATAACAGAACAACTATTGGAAAAATTATTTTCTCGGCTTTACTTACATAACGTAACTGACGCATCCGAATTTTTCGCTCTTTTTCGGTGGTTAAAGCTCTCATAATAGGAGGCTGAATAATAGGAACGAGGGCCATGTACGAGTAGGCGGCCACAGCGATGGAGCCTAATAAATCGGGTGATAACTTACTGGCTAAAAATATTGCCGTAGGTCCGTCCGCTCCCCCGATAATTCCAATTGCCGAAGCGTCCAGCAGGTCAAAGTTAATGCCGTCCACATATTTCGATAGAGCCAAAGCTCCAATTAATGTTGTGAAAATACCAAACTGGGCAGCTCCCCCGAGAAGAGCCGTTTTCGGGTTGGCCAGCATGGGACCAAAATCGGTCATAGCTCCGACACCCATAAATATTAACAGTGGAAAAACTCCGGTTTCTATTCCTATGTGATATACATAATAAAGAACTCCAGCGGAAACTTCTACCCCGGTAACGGGGTCTATTCCAGCGGGATCGTTTATTCCAGCCAGAGGAATATTGGATAGCAGACACCCAAAGGCGATGGGTATCAGCAGCAGCGGTTCAAACTTTTTAACAATGGCGAGGTATAGTAATAAAAAAGAGATCAGAATCATAAGTATGCGACCGTAACTCTCTTCCCATCCGAATTCGTCGACGCGCATAATTTCGGCAATACCTGTGGAGTCCCAGAGGTTATCGAGCACTTTATCCATGCCGGGTAGTTCAGTCAGCCTGGTTTTTTCTTTTTTGACTTCTACTTTTTCAGGGGTTTTGGCTTCTGTAATAACTGCAGTGGAAAATGCCGGTGCTGCCAGAGTGACACCGAGAAGAATGCCCAGTAAAGTACGGGAGATTATTTTGAAAATACGTTTCATAATTGTGAATGTTAAGATAACGTGCACAGAACCTGGCCGCTTTCTACCACCTCTCCTTTTTCTACATGGATGGACTCCACTGTTCCACTTGCAGGAGCTGCAACAGGAGTTTCCATTTTCATGGCTTCTAAAATGATTAACACATCGCCTTCTGAAACTTCATCGCCGGGTGAAACTAGAATGTTATAGACATTTCCGGGAACTTGAGATTGTACATCAATCTGGCCTTCGGATGCAGGAGCCGCTGACTTTGGTTGAATCGATTGAACGCTGCCGGTTCCTTCCTGGACGCCGACTTCATAAGATTTGCCGTCTACGGTAACCGTATATACTCCGCTTGATGAACCCGAAGCTGTTTTTGTTGGAGTTCTTGGCGCTGGTTCTGTTGAAATCTTGCGTACATTGACCGAGTAATTACCTTTTAAAAAGTCCAGCCCTTTGTTACCGCCTTCTGTTGCCAGAGCGCCTACAATAAATATATTCTCATCGGTGGTCTCTAGACCCTCTTTAATCAGTATCTCTTTTGCCGCAGGAATTCCCGGTTCCAGAATATCGAGTGGATTTCCACTGAAAGGTTCCAACTGCATTTGTTCGGCGGCAATTTTAACCACCTCAGGATCGGGGTTTACCGGTGTTTTTCCAAAATATCCCAGTACCATTCTGCCATAGCCGTCCGTAATTTTTTTCCAGGGCCCCTGGGTTACATTGGCATAAGCTTGTTGAAAATAAAATTGCGAAACGGGGGTAACCGATGTGCCATAACCGCCTTTGGCTACGCACTCACCCATGGCATCAATTACTTTCGGATACAGATCCAACGTACCTGTATCTCTCATCATCATTGTATTGGCTGTAAGCGCTCCCCCTGGCATGGGAGAGAAAATGACTTCTGGTGATATTCCCAATGCTTCTGGTGGGAAAAAATAATCGCTTAAAGCTTCTTTAAATATGGCGTTTGCTTCTAGAATTTTTTTTGGGTCGATATCAAGACTGTAATCGGTCCCTTTCAATGCATGCCACATGGCAATCAGGTCAGGTTGAGAGGTGCCGCCTGAAACGGGAGATCTTGCCAGGCAAAGTCCGTCGATTCCACCCTCAACAGCCGCTTTATATTGGGTTATACCAACACCCGCTGTATCGTGGGAGTGAATCCAGAGTTTAATATCGTCACCTACAAGTTTTCGCGCCCCTTTGACAGTTTCGAAAACCTTATTCGGATTTGCCGTTCCTGTTGAGTCTTTAAAAGCAATAGAATCGAAAGGCAGTCCAGAATCGAGGATTTTTTTCAGCGTAGCAATGTAGAATTCAGGGTCATGTGAACCGGTCAGACCGGCGGGAAGTTCCATTAAAGTAACGGAGACCTGGTGTTTGAGTCCGGCGTTGTGAATTGCCTGCCCCGAGTACTCTAGGTTTTGAACATCATTTAAAGCGTCAAAATTTCGAACATTGGTCATGCCGTGTTTTTTAAACAATTTAGCGTGCAGGTCGATCATATCGCGCGGTTGTGCATTTAAAGCTACCACACTGATGCCTCGGGCCAACGTTTGAAGCTTAGCATCGGGACCGACTGTTTCTCGAAATTTGTCCATCATGTCGAAGGCCGATTCGCCGCAGTACATAAAAAGACTCTGGAACCTGGCTCCTCCACCTGCTTCGAAGTGGTTAATGCCTGCGTCGACAGCAGCCTGTATTGCCGGAATAAAATCTTCGGTTAAAACCCGGGCTCCAAAATAGGATTGAAATCCGTCCCTGAAAGAGGTGTCCATAAAATCAATTTTCTTTTTCATAATAATGTTCTCTTTAATTTATTGTTTTGTATTATTTTATTTACGATTTTGATCGGTGTGTTTCTACGGCAGCAGAAATAACAGCCACCAGTTTAGATTTGTCTTGTTTATCAACAGCCGGTTTTCGGGAGCCGGCCCCATTCGTTTTTTGTTCGTTTTCTTCTGACAACGCAGCAGTACGTAACAATGTCGCGATAAACTGAATTAGCACGATCATAACAACCAGATAGACGAAAACTACGCCCATTCCCATTGCCATTAACTTTAAACCTGAAATTACCATATTTTTTAACCTGCTTAGATGGCGTTGTAAACGCGAAGCTAAGACTTCGCCACAAAGTAATCTTATTTATCGCTGACAAGATTTTTTTTCTAATTATTTATTTACAGTTCGAATCGAAGGCTGTGTTTACCATTTATAATTCATGATGAATACGAAAATGAAAATAATAAAGATTTTTCGCAAATTTGGACTCTCTTTTATCATTATACCGATGGTTGGTCTGTTTGCCGGAGGCAAAATCGGCCTGGAACTGAGTCCCAATGAAGAAAAAGCGCAACGTGCAACCATGGTCGATCTGGATATTCGTATTCGTAACATTGCATCGATGCTTTCTTTAAGAGACGGCGCGGGGCTTTACTCTAACTTTAGAAAGCTGGAGCGAATAGACGTAGAACGTCCCAATCAGTTTAAAAAAAGCTATACCAGTTTATACCAAAAATGGGAAAAAAACAGTCTCGCAAAATATATGAACAATGTAAAGGTTTTTGCTGCATCTGGCAGAAAGTATTTATCTGATAAATATAATACGGAGTCCAAAATTGAGTGGGCAAGAGTTGAAAAAGAATTTAGTAAAATAATGAACGAATGTCGCAACTGTCACGCCGCCGTCGGGTTATAAAGAGGAAATTATGTTAAGGAAATTATACGAACTGCACAGGTTATGGAAAAACTATGCGCGAAGAAAACCAAATTTATACCACATTGTTTCTCTCGGCGGAATAGTGTTCTGGGTATTTTTGTTTAAAAGCGTTGTCTTAGATGCAAATAATATTCCCACAGGATCAATGATACCGACGCTTAAAATTGGCGATTTTCTATTTGTAAATAAGATGCGCTATACCATTCATTTTCCATTTACGGATATAAACCTGCTTAGAATTGGCGTGCCGGAACGGGGTGATATCGTAACTTTTAATCCACCTGAAGAGATAAAATACCTCGAAGGCAAAAGGCTGGTAAAAAGGATTGTGGGTATTCCAGGCGATGTATTGAAAGTGGTAGAAGATGAAATTATGGTAAACGGGGTAGCGTACACTGTGGAATCGGCAACAGATCGGACGATTTTAAATGACCTTGATTATCCAAAAAGTAATTATTCCAGGAACAGTGATGAGTTGAGAGAGGATTTAAAATTATATAAAGAAAAGATAATAGACCCGGAAACGAAAAAGGTTATAAAAGAGCATTACATGATGAAGGATAGAACCTGGAAAGATGCGGATAAAAGGTATATTATACCCGAAGGGAAATATTTTGTAATGGGCGATAATCGCGATAATTCGGACGATTCACGAAGCTGGGGTATGCTCGATATTGAGGATATTCATGGGAAAGTGTTTATGGTATATTTCTCTGTAAACTGGGGCTCTCGAGATGAGATGAGTTCGGAGCCGGTGAATCCGTTTTTCAGTTTTTATCGATATATAACCGGTCGAGCTGAAAATGTTGCCGTAAGATGGGATCGTGTTGGTATGAGAGTCGATTGAAAACTCCATTTCGGAACTTCAGGCAAACTCGGTATTTACCGATGATTAAATATTAATGAAAAATTTTCAAAAGCCGTTGCGGTTTATTATTATAATATTGTCTTTGGCGATAACATTTCCTGTTTTGTCGCGACCTTATTTAAAAATTCAGGAACTTTCTGTGAAAACGTTCCCTGATGTTAAAGTCGAGGTCTCCGTTTCTGATATTACACCAATCGGTGACTTAAACGAGACTCATTTTGAAGTCTATGAAAGCGGTAGAAAGGTAAATTATATCCAGGTAGAAAGTGGAAAGTTGCAAAAGCAGCCAAAACATCTGGTGTTATTGATTGACGCTTCTCGTTCTTTGGATAAGAGAGCTTTTGAGTTGCAGATTGCAGCCGTTAGAGCATTTATCGAAGGTTTAAATGAGAATGACAGAGTTGCCATAATCAGTTTTGAAGATAAAGTGGTCGTGCATTGCGCTTTTACCACCTCCCGAGAGCAGATGCAAATTTGTATCAATTCAATTCGTCGTGGCGGTATGAACACGGTACTTTACGACGCCGTTGAAGAGGCATGGAGTTTAATCGAAAAAAACTCCGAAGAGAGAAATTCCGTTATATTATTTACCGATGGTAAAGAAGAGGGTTCTTCAGTCACGTTAAACGATTTACTGACAAAAACCACGAAAGTCAGACTACCGGTTTTTATTGTCGGTACAGGCCAAAAAAGTGAATTAACTGAGCTTGCCCGGTTAAGCCATCTTTCGGGTGGAGAAATTTACCATACGACAGAAAAAGAGAACATCGGGAAAATATACAAATTACTAAATAGTCTTTTAAATGGTACCTATATTATTCGTTACCGGTCGAATATGGAACTTTCAGGTTCGGGCGGTTTAACCACTCTTGAAATTCGGTTTCATTCGAACATACTCGAAGACCAGGACATCATGGAGTATTATGCTCCCGCAGGGTTTTTTCGCAAAATGGTATTTTATACCGGGCTCGAAGAACGCGATTTTCTGGTTTTGCTGGGTCTTTTTGTTGTACTCATAACTACATTCTGGGTGGGGTTATCGCTTCGACGGGTGGGACGAAAAATTCCAAAACCCGAGTCGGCCCGAAAAACGGATCATCTGGACCGTATTGTTTTGCCTATGGAAGAAGAGTTTAAAGTTCCTGTGCAAACCGGCATGGAACCTAAAAAAGCAATGAGTATAAAAGAGCCGCTGCCTGTTGATTATCATCATGCTTATATACTGGAAAAAGAGGGACCAGAGACCGGAAAAAAACATAAAATTCGGTGGCATCTTATTACAATCGGTCATGGAGATGAAAATACAATTGTATTGGAAGATTCGACCGTCTCGTATAAACATGCCAAAATCGAATGGAAAAAAGGTGTGTTTTATTTATACGATTTAATGTCCGAACATGGGGTGTATCTGAATGGAAAAAAACTTCTGCGTCCCAGAGCAATTGAAGATTTTGACCAGATTGAAATTGGCAGAACGGTTCTTCTGTTTCGAAGGGCTGCAGGCTGATGGAACTTGCCCCTTACGCAGTTTCTGGAAAAGATTTTTGTGAAAGAGAGTTTAAAGAAACATCGCACCCTTACCGTAGCGAGTTTCAACGAGACCGCGATCGTATTGTCCATTCCAGAGCTTTTCGTAGACTTGAATATAAAACCCAGGTTTTTGTAAATCACTTAGGCGATAATTTCAGGACCAGATTAACCCACTCTATCGAAGTTTCACAAATTGCAAGAACAGTTGCCCGCTCGTTAAAATTGAACGAAGATTTAACCGAGACGATTGCTCTGTCACATGACTTGGGCCATCCTCCTTTTGGTCATGCGGGTGAGAGAGCTTTGCACCGAGAGATGAAAGACTTTGGTGGGTTTGACCATAACGACCAGTCTTTGCGTATTGTAACCAAACTGGAACACCGGTACCCTGAGTTTGAAGGGTTAAACCTTACCCATGCAACAAGAGTGGGTTTGCAAAAACACTCTAAACTTGTTCAGGGGGTTGGTCACTCGCTGGAAACTCAGGTGGTAGACTTGTGTGACGAAATTGCATACAATAACCATGACCTTGACGATGGCATTGAAGCGGGCCATCTGAATATTCAAAAATTAAAAGAGGTGGAGATCTGGAAATTTTGCTGGGAAAAAGTGAATTCACAATATCCTTCTATAACCGAAAAAATAGCTGTACGACATACAATTCATGAAATGATAAATATAATGGTAACCGATTTAATTGACAACACGGCAAAAAATTTGAAAGAAAATAACATTACAACTGTTGCCGATGTCTTGTCATGGCCCGAAGAAGAAACAGATAAGCTGGTATCCTTTTCCAGTGATATTTCTCTCTGGGTCAGTCGGCTTAAAAAATATCTGTTTCAAAACCTGTATAGACACCCCGATGTGGTTGCTATGAATGTTCGCGCCGAAAAGATTGTAAAACGGATGTTTGAATTTTTTTCCAATAATCCGCACACCATGCCGAATGAATACTGGGAATCTCAGGAGGAAGCTGAGGTGTATCGTTCTGTCGCCGATTTTATTTCTGGTATGACAGACAGATATGCATTGCATTGGAATAAAATAATTCTTGGCGTCGACGGGTAAAACCCCGCTTTGCTTACCGAATTGCAGAATGGATGCCGGATTATATTTAATTAATTGCTGATTTTTATCATTTGAATTTGTTGTTTAAAATAATTGATCTCTCTTTCGTATTTCTTCTTTTTCTTGTCATTCGCTTTTTTGAGAGCGGTTTCATAGTAGACTAGCGCCGCTTTGTAGAGATTGCTTCTTCTGTCTTTATATCTGTCAGAATCCCATTTGGACATATGGTCGCCAATTTTTCTATAGAGAGCGGCGATTTTCTCGGTATCGACGGGAATCAGCGTTCCGTTATCATAAGAGAAATACTTAAAAGCGGTTGCTACCTGCTCTCTTCTGCCGTTAGGTTTTTTAAAAGAGAAAACAATTGAAGCTCCCTGGTAAATTGCCAGATGAATAATCTTTTTATCTTTAACATCTGGAGTAATTTTTTTCGTAATATTGTAGTTTTTTCTTAATTCTTTAAAAATCCTTTCTGCTCTTTTCGCGCAGTTTTTTATGTCGGGGTCATAGTATGTTTGCAGTAGATCATTTTTTTCTACTCCCCCCCATGAAATCTTTTCACAATCGTCGTTGTTAATTCTTTTATTTAAGTTAATAATACCAACCTGGAACATTGCCTTATACAGGTTTTTTTTGTACTGTTCTTTTTTCTCGGGCTCGTCTGTTTCTTTTGGTTTGCCATGTTGAATGGCTCGAATATAAAATTGTTCGGCTTTAACAAACTCATATTTTTTAAAGGCTTTATCAGCCACTTTTTCACAGGCAGCGAAAGTTTTGCAATTGACTTCTTCTGCTGTGTTTTGTTTTAGAATTAATTTCTTGAGTGCGCTAATTTTTTTGTCGCTCAATAATCGAATGGTATTAAAACGTTCTTTGATATTCTCGTCGTCCCAGATCTTTATTAACTTTTGGTAGTCTATGGACGTTGCAGCCGTAATTTTAGATTCCGAAAGATAATGTCTGAGCAGGTATTCGTGGTTTTTTGTGGGAGGCAGTTCCAGAAGGCTCAATGCAGCGTAATAGTTATTTTCAAAATCTTTCGGGTTGTAGTATTTTGCTTTACGAAAGTCTTTAAAAGCCTGAGTGTAATTTCCCTGTTCGTATTTTTCTTTTCCTTCTTCAAACCAGCTACTCGAATCGTTGGCAGTTATTACAGGTTTTTTTATAACTATAATAATTGTAACAATAGCAATAATGCAGGCGATAAATACGCCAGGGTATTTATTTACAATCACTTTTAATTTTTGTAACAGCTTTTTCATGTTATAATATTTCGTTTATTTTATTTACCCGTTGTCGGTTCTGTTTTTTTCGGGGGAGCCTTATTGAAAACTTTTTTGACACCCTTGTCAAGTTTACCAAAGCCCGCAGCTGTTTTATTGTAAATGTATTCGTCAATTCGGTCGGGCATCGCGTCGTCGCCTTCTATGTAATTTCGGACGCGCGTATATACTAAATAGAGTATGCCGTAGAAAAAAAGAGGTGTAACTATAAACATAATCATTAACGTTCCCAGATGTTTAATGGCAGCGGTAGTCATAATATCGACTGAACCGTTTATAGCGGCTTTAAAGGACTCCAACTTATTTACGAACATGCCTTTTTGTTTAATTTGGACATCCGTAGTTATGCCGTGGCTTAAATCGTTTGTCTCAAGTTTTAGAATTCCAATTTTTTCATCAAGGTCCATCGAGGTGTCCATCGCAAATTCATCGAACATTGCTCTGGATGTATATATAGTAAAAGGCATTGCTATGTATAAAATTAAGCCGGTGGCAATTAACAAAAGGCCCAGTTTTCGCAGCATTTTTAGGTTGAAAATACTGATGCCGATAAAAAAAGCTCCGACAGGGGCAAGTATTTTTAATGAAATATATTTAAAAAATTTCAACAACACCATTTGCACGGTAATAGAAACCATAGAATAACCGAAGAACTGCCAGATCGCGTCTATTGTTTGTTCGATGGAAATAAATATTTTTCCAATGTCACTTTTAACGACAACTAAATTTAACTGCGTTGAACTTATAATCGCGAGAATTCCTTTTACAATGCTTAAACTCGCAAAGTATTTTGTCGCCATACCGAAAGAAGTTTTTAAAAAATCGTCATTGCCCGCTTGAATTTTATCCAGAAAGAAAACAGTGTCGAGAGTGGATTGTAAGACACCGTTTAAACACAAAATAATAATGAGGGCGGCGAACGCCCCCGTGAGGGACTTTCGACCCAGCGGAGTTTTTATCAAGTCTTCCATCATAATATTTGTTCGTAAAAAGATATACTACGTATTAAAAATGTTTTAATTAAACTGTCAATACAATTTAATTAATTTTGTTTTATTATATTTCATAAAAAATTACGGGTAACTGACACTTTCCGAATGCTGGTTCAGGATGCAGACTTATCAATCATCTGCACCAGCACCGATTTACATGTCCCCGGTGTGACAAAGCTGAATTCTAATCGTGTACAAAGTGTCGACAACCAATTTGTTGATAGTTTAATCAACGGGGGAGTGACTCGATACTATAGAGTATCGGCTGTGGACGCTAAAGTCGAGAGCGAACTCTCAGTAGAAACCAGCGGCTTCATGTCTCCTGTTCACGAAGACGTTATAGACTGGAACAAAAAAATTGATGGAAATCAATATAACGACGAAGCGGTAGGGGTCGCTATAGATTCTAACGACAATGTTTATGTAATCAGCAACAGCGATGACCTGGGCGGCGACTATAGTGGAGCGGATAGTTGGATCAAAAAATATTTTCATTAAAAGAAGTCGTGGTTAAAGGGGCTTAGCGCGCCCCCTTTTTTATAAAATATCACGAAACAAAATGTGCTGTTAAGATCTTCAATTTTCCTTCTATATCGAGCACATGATAAACCCATTTAATCTGACCTAACACTGCGTTGTCGGGTCCGAACAAATCAAAAGTGGCGTTACAGATAATATTGCCGCCGGCAAATTCCTGGAAAGAGGTAACTTCGATGTCGGCCTTTTTCAATTGTATCGACTCGAAATAATCCAGCGAAGCCTGCTCAAATTGTTGTAATTCAGCGGGGGTGTTTAAACCGGTGACGGGACTCCCAGCCTTGGCGATGATGCATGGATAGTGAAAAAACTCGCTGATTTTTTCTATATTTGCTTGCACAAAAGTTTTTTTGTAATCTTCGAAAAATGCTGCAATTTTGTCTTTGGGCATTGTATACTCCTTAATCATTTGTATGACGCATGACGTATATCACGAACACATACTCTGCTGCAAGTTTTTTTTCGAAATTGCACAATTTGTCACCGATATCGCTTAAATCCCCGTCATGTGATACTTTATGGCCAAAATCTTTAGGGGCTAGCACGCCCCAATGTCATTAACTTAAGGTTTTTATATATACACAGGATTTAGATTATTGATAATGTCGAATGAAAAAAACTCATTGGACTATTTACGAAAAATCCAAGCCTCCATAGGGGCGCCAAATATGAACTTTACTTTCGTGACAATATTTTCTCTAGCTCTAAAAAAAATAAACCGTTCCATTGAAACCCCTATGAGGTCTTTTATGATATACCACCGATTGCATTTACGTTTTGAATTTGCCCTGTTAAATCGTTTCTCTTTTACTTTGTATTGACACTGCACCCCGTTTCTAATATTTGGGATGTTATATGTACGTTCAGCTGACGTATTTAAATAAATAAAAATTAAAAAAATAAGGAAAATTAGATGAATTTAAACTCTACTTTAAAACGCTTTCTGATACTATTCATTTCTATAAGCCCAGTGACGTTATTTGCCATATCATGTGGTAATAAAGTTCTGGCTACTTATGATGGTGGAGAAGTTACCGAAAAAAAGCTAAATGAAGCTATTGAAATATTAAACCTGGGTGAGCAAAAAATGCAACCTGAGATGAAAAAGGAACTCGCTAAAGCAATTGCTTTATGGGATGTTCTAAGCAAAAGGGCGACTGAGGAAGGTATCGATAAAACCGACAGAGCGTTAATGCATCTTGATCTGGTTAAAACCAACCTGGCCCGTTCCGTTTTAATGGATATGAAACAAAAAGAAATTAAAGATTCCAAAGAGATGGTCTATAAGGCGCGTCATATTTTATTAAAAGTGGATTCATCACGAGCAATAGCCGGCCCCGATGGTAAAATTGAACAAAAACAACTTACTGCGGAAGAGTTAGTCGCACTGGATAAATCTTCTTATGAGCGTTTAGTCAGTTTGCGGGCAGATATTCTTTCTGGTAAGACCAAGTTTGAAGACGCCGCTTCACAGTTTTCTCAAGATGGTTCAAAAGCTAAAGGCGGAGACTTAGGTTATTTTACAAAAGGTATGATGGTTGGAGCTTTTCAGGTTGCCGTTGAATACCTGGCCGAGGAAATCGATGGTATTCCAGCCCGTGTGCTGGTTAATAATACCGCAATTTATACGGAACCCAATGCACAATCTAGTCATAAAGGTACTCAAAACATTAACAGCATTGTATTTATCGATGAGGACTTTAAAAACGAAAAATGGAAAAAAGTAATACTTGATAATGATACAGGTTATATTCCAAATACTACTGTTCAAATTTTGGAAGATTCTAAAAAAGTTTCCTATCCGGTTCGTAGCCAGTTTGGTTGGCACATTATTGAAGTGACAGAATCAACTAAGGTTACTAAAAAAGGATTGGCTGCAAAACTCGAGCAGAGTTTGTTAAATGATATACCTGATGATAAAAAAGATGACGCTGCGGAAAAAGCTGCGGAAGAAAATGCGAAAAGAACTGCAGATGACTTTTGGAAGCGAGTAAAAAGTGTCAGAAGCATGCAATGGCAAAAAAAGTCATTTTCAAAATACGGTATTAATGGCGATGAAATTGCTTTACCAGCGAATTGGCAGGACCAGGAATTATTGCTTAATACGGAATTAATTAAAATTAAAAAAGCGGATGTTGTAAAACAGCTTACTGATATTGTTAATGAGAGACACATGGATTTGAAACAAGTCCTGGAAGAAATCGATGACGAACAGGCATTGATTGTTCGAGAGGAGGGAAGACAATGACCATTCAAGAGATAGAATCCATCAATAAAGCATCCAGTCCTGACCCGGAAGAAGAACTGTACCACTTCCTGTTCGACTTAGCCCTGCAATCCGGCCTCGTCAGCCTGGACGGTAAGAGTACTGCCATTGACCTGAGTGACCCGCGTCTTCAAGACCAGATTCAGCGTTTAGCTGAACTCACTGGCGTC
>JBEQLE010000088.1:0-15390 GCA_040326155.1 Leptospirales bacterium
CCACTTGAATTTGTGAAGCGCTAGCCGTCGGCTAGCCAACGGCTAGCGGAACAAATTAAAAAGACACGGCACTGGCAATGAAAAACAATCGACGTATGATATACGACCGAATTATTGATACGTATGAAAAGTTTTATATTGCATCCAAGATTGAAAGAAAATACTTTTTTGATTGGGAAATTCTCACTTTCACGGGTGTTGTTGATGAATGAAAAAAGGTATCCGTGGGTCATTTTAGTGCCACAGAAAGATCATTTGCGGGAAATATTTGACATGGGACCAAACGACCAGGCCATGCTGGCTGAGGAATCCGCTTTTGTAGCCCAGAAAATGGATTATCATTTTAACGCAGACAAAATGAATATAGCCGCTCTTGGTAATATTGTAGAGCAGTTACACATTCATCATATTGTTCGTTATAAGAATGATAGTGCATGGCCAGCTCCGGTATGGGGTAAATTTCCACCTGTGCCATACCCGTCGGGCGATGTACCAATGCTCATTGAAAAACTTGAAAATTTATTCAATGAATTGCTGGTTTAATCTTGGAAGCACACGCTGACATTAGAAATAGCCAGAAGGTTCAAATATAAGTATATTCGAACTATTGAATGTACTTATATTTTCAGTTTATTGGTATCTTTTTATCGCAAAAACCCATATTTTTTCAAATTTGTTTATAATTTTATCTGGAATTCCCATATCCTGCCAAAAATAAATAAAAATTCTTTACAAATAGGCCACGCAAACATATTTCGTAATCGATATGACCCGGGGCAACTCGGTGAGGGAGGGAGAGTAACAGTCAATGAGCAATAATAACGTACAAGTACCTGCACAGAGTCGCATATTGAATATAAAGAAGGGTTTGGACCTTAAAATAAAAGGCGCCCCCGAACAGACAATATCTGAGGGACCTTCAATTTCAAAAGTAGCGGTAATGGGCGAGTACCATTTTATGAAACCTACGTTCCAGGTGAAACTGGGCGATCAGGTTAAGCTTGGACAGGTATTATTTACTGATCGAAATAACACCGATATTCATTACACGTCACCCGGGGCTGGTAAAGTTGTAGAAATTAACCGGGGAGACCGAAGAGTCTTTCAATCGGTTGTAATTGAGTTATCGGGCGACGCTGAGATTACTTTTGAAAAATATGCAGCCGATAAACTGTCATCTTTAAGTCGTGAACAGGTTCAAAAGAATCTGCTTACATCTGGTTTATGGACATCGATTCGTAACCGACCGTTCAGCAATGTGGCTAAACCCGATGTTGAACCGACATCGATGTTTATTACCGCGACGGACACTCACCCCCATGCTCCTGATCCTGAATTGATAATCAGCGAGAACGAGCAAGATTTTAAGAACGGGGTTATCGCACTTTCACGTTTAACTGACGGACCGACCTATGTAGCGCGAGCTGCCGGTTCTAAAGTACCTGTAGTTTCGGGCGAAAACATCGCCGATGTACAGGTCACGGGACAACATCCCGCTGGTAATGTTGGAACTCACATCCATATGATTGACCCTGTCGAAAGAGACCACAATATCTGGCATGCCGGTTACCAGGATGTAATAGCCATTGGTCATCTTTTTACTACCGGAAAAATTTCAACCGACCGTGTTATATCAGTAGCCGGACCCGCCGTAAATGGCGCGAATCTCATACGAACTCGCCGAGGCGCTTCGATTGATGAGATTATAGCCGGACGATTGGCCGAAGGCGAAATTCGAACCGTTTCTGGTTCGCTGCTGACCGGGCATAAAGCTGCAGGTCCTATGGCCTACCTTGGGCAATACCACAATCAGGTTTCCGCCTTAAAAGAAGGCCGACACCGCAAATTGTTTGGATGGTTAACACCTCGATTTGATCTGTTTTCTGTAAAAAAAGTTTTTGGATCGGCTTTAACTCCCGGTAAAGTATTTGATTTTGATACGAACCAGAACGGAGGACACCGGGCAATGGTGCCGATTGGGTCCTATGAAAAAGTTATGCCTTTAGATATACTGCCTACTTTTCTGTTACGAGCATTGTTAATGCACAAACTGGAAGATGCGGAGAATCTTGGCGCAATGGAACTCGATGAAGAAGATCTGGCGCTTTGTACGTTTGTCAGCCCGGGCAAAGACGATTTTGGTATCGTTTTGCGTGAGAACTTGATGCAGATCGAGAAGGAGGGGTAGTGAAATTTTTAAGAAACTTTATGGATAAACTGGCTCCAACCTTCGAAGAAGGCGGGAAGCTTAGTAAGTTTTATCCGATATACGAACTGATTGATACAATTCTGTATACAACGGCAGATGTGACGAAGAATGCTTCGCACATTCGCGATGGACTCGATATGAAAAGGATGATGACCATTGTTATTATTGGTCTTCAACCGGCTCTTTTAATGGCGGCTTATAATAGCGGATTACAGGCAAATCTGGCGATTGACGCTATAGGGCAAAACCCCGAGGGGTGGCGAGCCGGTTTCTTGGTGTGGATTGGTCTTGGTTTTGACCCGTCTTCGTTGCTGGACAACTTTTTTCACGGGTTTATGTACTTTCTTCCTGTAATTGTTGTAACTATGACGGTTGGCGGTTTCTGGGAAGTTGTATTTGCAATCGTGAAAAAGCACGAAATAAACGAAGGTTTTCTTGTTACCGGAATGATCTTTCCGCTGATTTTACCTCCTACGATACCGCTTTGGCAGGTTGCCGTGGGTATCTCCTTTGGAGTTGTCATTGGCAAAGAGATTTTTGGCGGAACCGGAATGAATATTTTTAATCCGGCACTTATATCCCGAGCATTTTTATTCTTTAACTTCCCTGCAGCAATGTCTGGAACAGAAGTCTGGACTGCTGTCGACGGATTCAGCGGCGCTACTCCACTGGGAATAATCGCCGATACTGGACTTGCTTCTTTAACGGATGTTACCTGGCTTGACGCCTTTTATGGTTTTATACCGGGGTCCATGGGTGAAACATCAACTCTAGCTATTTTATTAGGAGCGGGTATATTGGTATTCACCCGAATCGGTTCATGGCAAATTATGTTGAGTATTTTTGTCACAGCCGGGGCAACCGCACTATTTCTGAACCAGTTTCCAAGCGATACCAACGCAATGATGACGCTACCACCTGAATGGCATTTCGTACTTGGCGGACTTGCATTTGGTGCCGTTTTTATGGCCACCGACCCTGTCAGTGCGGCTATGACCGATAAAGGTAAGTGGATTTATGGTATCTTAATTGGCTTTATGGTAATTATGATTCGAGTGATAAACCCTGCATTTCCCGAAGGGATGATGTTGGCGATACTCTTTGGAAACGCATTTGCACCGGTAATCGATAATTTTATCGTCCGGGCTAATATAAAAAGGAGAAAGGCTCGTTATGGCACAGCATGATAGTACTTTAAAAACGGTCTTCATCGCGTTTGCGGTAACCGTAGTCGCTTCGGTACTTGTATCGACAATAGTGGTTGTGTTGAAACCTATTCAGGATATCAACAAAACCATAGAGAAGAAACGTAATGTTCTTCTTGCCGTTGGCATCGATAAAAAAAGAACCGAAGTAGAAGAGGCGTATAATAATCTTTTTATTGAAAAAGTGATCGATATCACGACGGGCGAAGAATATACGAAAATAGACCCGAAGAAATATAACAAGAAAAAGTTGATGCGCAATAGTGAAAACGTCATTAAATTGGAGAAAAAAGTAGATACCATTGGAATGAAGAAAATCTGTCGGTATCAGAAAGTCTATATTGTTGAAAAAGACGGAATTATAGAAGCCATCGTTGTAGAAATTACTGGAAAAGGGCTCTGGGGAACCATGGAAGGTTTTCTAGCTCTTAAAAACGATTTAAACACGATTAAAGGGCTTACGTTTTACTCGCATAAAGAGACTCCCGGTTTAGGCGGCGAGGTTGATAATCCAAAATGGAAGAGCCAATGGCCCGAGAAACTTATTTATAGTGACGATGGCCAGATTCAAATTGAAGTCATAAAATCGCTCGTAACTGAAAATGACCCGAAAAAAGCTCATAGAGTTTCAGGTTTATCCGGAGCGACGTTGACCACTCGAAGTGTGAGCAAGCTTGTTCGCTTCTGGGTAGGAGATAACGGATACCGGAAGTTCTTTTCAACCTTGAAAGGACCAGCTACGGACGAAGTAACTGAACCAACTGAAGGAGGGGAAAATGAGTAAAATTAAAAAGACCCTTTTCGACCCGATCTTAAACCAGAATCCTATCGCGCTTCATGTGTTGGGAATCTGTTCGGCGCTGGCCGTAACTTCCAAGATGGAGACAGCTCTGGTTATGTCATTAGCCGTAACTCTGGTTACTGCTTTTGCTAACTTTTTTGTCAGCATAATGAGAAATTACATGCCATCGAGCATTCGCATTATTATAGAAATGACAATTATTGCCGCACTGGTAATTGTAGCCGACCAGCTGATTCAAGCTTTTGCGCCTGAAATCGGTAAAAAACTTTCGGTATATGTCGGACTTATTATTACCAACTGTATTATTATGGGACGGGCAGAAGCATATGCTTTAAAAAACCCACCTGTGACCAGTTTTATCGACGGTATTGGAAACGGTCTGGGATACAGCGTCATACTTATTGTGGTCGCTTTCTTTCGCGAAATTCTAGGTTCAGGAAAATTATTGGATTTTACCATTTTGCAAACTGTTACAGACGGCGGATGGTATGTACCTAGCGGAATTTTTGTTCTTCCTCCAAGCGCCTTTTTCTTGATTGGCCTTATTATCTGGGGAATTCGAACTTTAAAGCCAGACCAAGTAGAGAGGGATTAAGATGGAAGAATATCTAAATATATTTATTAAATCGATATTTATAGAGAACATGGCCCTGGCATTTTTCCTGGGCATGTGTACATTTCTGGCGGTATCGAAAGATGTAAAAACTGCTTTGGGCCTTGGTATTGCGGTGGTTGTTGTGCAAATGATTACTGTTCCCATTAACAGTTTAATTTATAACCATCTTCTGCTGGAAGGTGCGTTATCCTGGACTCAAATAGCAGGTATTGAAAACGTTGATTTAACATTCCTTGGTTTGGTAAGCTATATCGGTGTAATTGCCGCTATGGTTCAAATTCTGGAGATGATTCTTGATAAGTATTTTCCAGCTTTATACCACGCTTTGGGTATATTTTTACCTTTGATTACTGTTAACTGTGCCATTCTGGCCGGTTCACTGTTTATGGCCGAACGAGGTTACGATTTTGGACAAAGTGTTGTGTTTGGCGTCGGTTCAGGCCTTGGTTGGGCTCTGGCAATTGTTGCCCTGGCTGGTATTCGTGAGAAAATGAAATACTCTGATGTACCGGACGGGTTAAAAGGATTAGGTATTACCTTTATCACGGCGGGACTTATGGCAATTGCCTTTATGTCATTTTCCGGTATTCAACTTTAAGAAAGTGAAGAGAAATTAGGAATAAAATATGGATTTAAGTGAAATATTTAAAGCGGAAGGGTTACTGAGAATAGAAATCGGGGTGGCAATGTTCACCATCATTATTCTTTTTCTGGTTACCCTTATTTTATATGCGAAATCCCTTCTTGTACAGACCGGGGATGTGGCTATTGAAATTAACGAAAATGCTGATAAGTCAATATCGGTATCAGCTGGTGGAAAACTGTTGAATGTACTTGCCGAGAGTAAGATATTCGTTCCCTCAGCTTGCGGTGGCGGTGGCTCGTGTGGTCAGTGTATTGTAAAAGTTTTTGATGGTGGCGGAGAAATTCTACCTACTGAACTTGGACAGATCTCGCGCGGGGAAGCTCGCGAAGGGTGTCGTCTTGCCTGTCAGGTAAACGTGAAAGAGAACATGAAGATTGAAATTGACCCTGAAATTTTCGATGTGAAAAAATGGGAATGTACGGTTCGTTCTAACACTAACATGGCAACTTTTATTAAAGAACTTGTACTTGAACTGCCCAAAGGTGAAAATGTAAATTTTCGCGCCGGTGGTTATATTCAAATTGAAGCCCCACCTCATGTAATTCACTATAAAGATTTTGACGTTGAGGAAGAGTACCGGGGAGACTGGGACAAATTCAATGTATGGCAACATACTTCAAAAGTAGATGAAGATATTTTACGGGCTTATTCTATGGCGAACTATCCACTTGAAGAAGGGATAATTATGCTGAATGTTCGTATTGCGTCGCCTCCACCGAACATGCCGAACGTGCCTCCAGGGCAAATGTCATCGTTTATTTTTAACCTGAAGCCGGGCGATAAAGTCACTATTTCGGGTCCATTTGGCGAATTTTTCGCTCGTGAGACTGAGAATGAGATGTGTTTTATTGGCGGTGGGGCTGGAATGGCTCCCATGCGGTCTCATATCTTTGATCAGCTGAATCGCCTGAAGTCCAAACGTAAAATGACATATTGGTATGGCGGTCGAAGTATGCGTGAAATCTTTTACCAGGAAGATTTCGATACTCTGTCAAAAGAGAATAAAAACTTTGATTGGCATATAGCTCTTTCTGACGCTATGCCTGAAGATAAATGGACCGGTTACACCGGGTTTATTCACCAGGTACTGCATGATGAGTATTTAAAAGATCATTCAGCGCCGGAAGATATCGAGTATTATATTTGCGGGCCTCCTATGATGAACGCAGCTGTAACAAAGATGCTTGATAGTTTAGGTGTTGAACCTGAAAATATAATGTATGATGATTTTGGTTGATTGTGCATATTATTAAAAAAAGTAAGTTTATATTCTTTCTTCTGCTGCTTATACCGGTTTTGGCCGGGTGCGGCGGAAGTAATAAAAGGTATACTCTGGATGGTACTGCTTTCGGTACGACGCTTAGTGTTAATTTCTACCGTTTTGAACAACCCGACCTTTCCGCTGAAATTGAAAAAGGCGTGAATGATATTATGGCAGAGGTTGACGCTTCTATGTCGACGTACCGGGATGATTCTGAAATTTCAAAATTCAATAATTTTGAGTCGAAAGAACCGTTTGAAGTCAGCAAAATATTATATGAACTGGTAAATCGCTCTCTCGAATACAGTAAGAAAACAGATGGGGCGCTCGATATTACCGTTCTTAGTCTTGTCGAAGTCTGGGGCTTTGGACGTGAGTGGAAAGCCAAGCCGGAGCAACCTGACCCTAAAAAGTATAGCAAGGCCGTATCTGTCACCGGGTATTGGAATCTATCTACCTTTAAAAAAGGGGAAAAGTATTTTTTACAAAAAAAAACACCGGGCTTGAGAATTGACTTGTCGAGTATCGGCAAAGGCTACACCGTAGATCGTATTTCTGAATTGTTGATGGAAAACAGTTATGATGAGTTCATGGTCGATATTGGCGGTGAAATACGAACCGGTCGGTCGTATAGAACTGGTAGTCATAGTCGACAACTCTGGAAAGTTGGAATTGAAAAACCGGACGCTGGTCTAGATCGTGTCATAATAAATACTTTGAATCTTGAAATGATCTCCATTGCAACTTCCGGGCGTTACCGAAACTCAGTGGAAATTGAAGGTAAAGAGTATTCCCATTTAATTGACGCTAGAAAAGGGCGACCTGTAGAGAATCATATTAAGTCTGTAACTGTTTTGGCGAAGAATTGCGCTGAAGCTGATGCCTATGCTACGGCTCTTACAATTATGGGTGAAAAAAAAGCATTGCAGTTTGCCGAAAAAAACAGTTTGGCAGTTTATATTTTGTCTGAAAAAAATGGCGTCTTGCAAGAAGCGAGTTCCAGCCAATTTTTAAAAATAACTGGGCAAACCAGAGCGAAATAACTATTATACTGTTACCATGGCGATATTCGTAGTAACACTTTTTGTTTTTATGCTTTTTTTCGTTGGTTTATCTGTGGGGCTTATTGTAAAAAATAAAACCATTACCACATGCGCTACGGCGAAAAGAAAAGGAGACTATGGAGAAATTGCCTGTGGTTCTTGCTCTGTAATCGATAAAGATAATTGTAATAAGTATCCTTATAACGAAGCTACCGGTAACTCGTAAAATCGTTTCGAATGTAAAAACGCTCTCCTTTTAACGTTAAATAAGGTTCGAATCGGTTATCCCCGATATGAAAATACTCTACCTTCTTTTTCAGTGCTTTCTCAGAAATTGAAATTTTACCCTGGTATTCATCGATCAGGAAACCGCCAATTTCACCATTGGTGTGTTGTAAAAGTAGTGCAATTTTTTCAGGAGACTCCTGCGGGCTGCCTTTGGGTAAATTATAAAAAGAGTATATATTGGGTTCCGGTAGAGATTTTATTTTAACTACAACCCGGGGTTTTTTCGTTTCAATTTTCTTAGACCACATTATTGTTTTCGTTGGCAGTAAAAAGCCGGTTTCTGAACTTTGTACTATAGAGTATGTATTCTCTTGACCTGTTTTTTGGGTCGATTGTCCCGGCAAATGATGCAGTATTTCCTTTTCCCAGATTAACCGCATGGCGGCGTTGTTCGGTGAATGGGCAAAATCGGAGGGAAGATTTTTTTCAAACCTTTCAAATGCCTGGAAAATTCGATTAAAATCGTAAAACTCATACCCTCGTTTTTTTCTGACTTTTTGCAGAATTCTACGCAGTTGAACGGCCCGTCCCTGAATTATAGAAAGACCTCTTTTTTCCGCTTGCTTTTCGATCATAGCAAGTTGCGTATCGATTTTTTCATGGTGTTGTAATAAACGATAGTATGCTTTTTCAAGACCTAAAAACAGGTTCTTAGCTTCGGTTAAATGCTCATTGCAAAAAGCTTGAATAAGAGCGTCATTTACTTCTGTCGGTTCATCCATAGTATATCCTGAAAAGTAAATTTGCCCCCCACAATATAGTGGCGGCAAGAATACCTGCGGCAATATCATCGAGCATTATACCCCACTCTCCCGGTAATTTTTCAAAGGACTTTATTGGCCAGGGTTTAAGAATATCCAAAAAACGAAAGAGAATAAAACCGGCTATCAGGTTTGGAACAGTAGTGGCTACAAACACAAAGGTAAGCGCCTGGCCTGCCCATTCATCTATGACAACTTCAGATGGATCTTTCTTTAAATTTTTTCTTATATATTTACGTACAGAAAAAGTTCCCACTGTGATGGTAAAAAGAAAGAACAGTAAGAGCATGAATTTCATATTCCAGGGGCATAAATATTGGAATAAAAAAATGATGAAAATAGCTGCTAAAGAACCCCAGGTTCCGGGGGCAGGCTTTAAAAGTCCCGAATAAAACCCCGTTGCAATAAATTTATACATTTCTAATCGGGATCCTCTTTTTTTCGGAATAAGTAATAGGGTGGCGCAAGCACTCTGTAATTTGCCTGTAAATAGCGCATTCCGGAAATTACCGTTACCAACGTAACTAACAGAATTAAAAAATATGGTATAGATTCAGCAAAGTATTTTCTTTTCTCTTTTCGTTCGATATCGTCGACAGGTGTCATACTTATCCCACGTTCTATTAAGGACCAGGTAATTTCAAAGTTCGTTTTACCTGTTTTATGGCCGAGGTCAAAGGTTTGTTGTATGTCTACCCCATACGATCGAATAACCAATATAAGCAGTATGGCGGCAATGGCTGTCATTTGAAGCACTGTTTTCGTTTTTGCCAACAGGTTTGTGCGTAGTTCCATCCCTTTTCGAATAGCCAAAAAGCGGATAACTGTAATCATCAGGTCTCGCCCGACAATAACAAGAATCATCCAGAGTGAAATCTGATGATCGATATAGTAAAATGCTCCAAGACAGGTAATTACCAGAAATTTATCGGCAAGCGGGTCAAGAAAACGTCCTAATTTGGTATCCTGGGACCACTTTCTAGCCAGGTACCCATCTAACAGGTCGGTAAGTCCTGCGATCGCAAACAGGACAAAAGCGATTAATCGTGCGCTTGGGGTGTCTTGCAGTACCATATATAAAAAAAATGGTATAATAATGAAGCGTGAGATGGTCAATAAATTAGGTATATTCATGTTTTTTTATCCGGAACAAATTCGCCCAACCAGTCATATTCCATAGGTGTTAAAAGCCGGGCTTTTATAAAATCACCCACTGCAACATCCATGTTTCCTTTTGGAATGAATACAACTTCATCAATTTCAGGTGAATCTTGGGGTCGTCTGGCGATAATCTCTTCTGTAGTGATTTCATCAATCAATAAATTTCCTAAAGTACCGATTAAACTCTCACGTTTCAGTTTTCTTGACTTCAGGTGTTCGTCTCGTAGATAATTGACTCGCGAAACCTTTTCTTCATAGGGAATATTGTCATCTAGCTCGAAGCCGGCTGTTCCTTCTTCAGCAGAGTAGGTAAAAAAGGATACTTTTTGTATGCCGCTCGTTTGTATGAAGGTTCGAATTTGTTCCACATCCGTTTCGGTTTCACCGGGGTAGCCAAGAATAAAGGCGGTTCGCAGCTCCATGTCGGGCCGAACCTGCAGGGCGCGGTCTATAATTTCTTTGTGAATTTCTACATTGTCAGGACGATTCATGGAACGCAGAATTTTCGGCGATACATGTTGAAAGGGAATATCGAGATAGGAGACCAGCTTATTATATTTTGGAAATAAGTCGAGTATGTCAAAAATTCTCGGGTCTGGGAAAAGATAATGCAATCGTATCCATTCGATACTCTCTTTTTTCTGAAAGTATTCGACAACTTGTTCTATATTGGGCGCCCCACTTGAAACGGTGTCTTGGCTAACTAAAATTGCCTCTTTTAAAGGGGCAGCGAAAGAAGCGGTAGAACGTAGTTTGGTTTCAAGCTCAAATTGTTCTGAAATCTCGTCTATGGAATAAGGAGTATATGGCCCGCGAATGGCGGGAATAACACAAAAGGAACATTTGCGCGAGCATCCCCTGGCTATTCTAAAAAAAGTATAAGAAGTCGTTTCTGAAGATGCAGGTTGCCAGTTTTTCCCGGGTTTCAATTGAATGGAAAATTTTTCTTCTATGACCTGCGGTAATTGGTGGTAACGGCCCGTACCCATTGTAAAGTCAATCTCGGGAATTTCATTTTCTATGGCTTCTTGAAATCTTTCTGGAAAACACCCCACCAGACCAACAAATGTTTTTTTATCTTGTTTGATGTTCAAAGCTTCAAAAGTAGTTTGTATGGACTCTTCCTGAGCTTCGCGTATAAAAGAACATGAGTTTATAATAACAAAGTCAGCTTTTTGCGGTTCATCCGCTTCTTGAAATCCGTTGAGCAACATCTGTGTGCGCATGGTTCGAGAGTCGACCCGGTTTTTGGGGCAACCCAGGGTTATAATATGAAAAGAGTAGTCGTTGGAACTGCTCACATTAAATATCTTTTACAATATATGTAAATCGGGTTTGTTCAACAGGGTCTTTTACTTTGCGAATAACTTTATTGACCTGACTTCCCGGTTTCGTACCAAATTTATGCTCATTCCCGTTAATTTTAATTTTCATTGCCGGCCCGTTGCCAATTTTCAGTTGAATACTGTCGTTTGCCTGGTAATATAGCTCTGATCCTTTTGGCAACATTGCTTTTTTCTGTAATTTCCCATCAACATAAATTTCAACATAGTTTTCGGTTGTGGTAATCGCTTCAAATACTATAATAAAGTTCGATGGATTATTAATACGGTTTTTATCCGTATCTTCTTCTACGGGAGCTTCTACGACTTCACCTTTTACTACTCTAATTTGCAGTTTTATTTTATTTGGCGTCGCCCCTTTTAAGGTTAATTTGAAGGGTTCAAAACCCGGTTCACTTATTGTAATAGGTGAATTTTCAGTTAAGTCATACTGTTTGTTTCCGGGGTAAAATGAAATTTGAATTCGTGCAAGCGGATTCTCCGCAGTTGGTCTGTCCAGCTTATTAAGCACCAGGTAAACTTCTTTATTATGTATGGAAAAATCAATGCCTTTTCCAACGGCAACTAAAGACGTAGCAAACCCGGAATGCAAATTCAGATGATCAGTATCTATTTCTGGTATTTTTAAGCTCTGCTTTAATTGTTCGTCTAAATCGAAAGTACTGTTTTCTTCTCCGCCAGCAATAATTTGGGTATTATTACTGAGTATTTTAAAACCGATCAGGCCGGCTGATGCAACCGCTAAAACGATTAATACGATTACACTATATTTTTTTATATAATCGAAGGTTGTAACTGCTGGCTGGGTCAGCTGTTGAATTGGGGCTTCGGTTTCTTCAATTAAAGAACCCTTGTATATTTGCACTATATGTTCACCATCGAGGCCAAGGAATTTTGCGTAACTTTTTAAGAAACCCATTGTATAGGTTTCACCAGGAAACTGGTCAAAGTTTTCATTTTCAAGTGCATTAATATGCCGGGAAGTCAACTTGGTTGCATCGCAGGCGTCTTTAATGGTAAGTTTTTTCTCTAGTCTTCTTTTTTTGAGTATTTGTCCAACGCTTTCAGTCATAGCTCTCTCATTCAACGGTAGTCAATGGATTATTCACTGTTTGTATTCGACCCTCAACCTTAAAATAAAACAGGCTGGGCGGTAGTTCCGGGTTTAACTTTATATTTTTATAGGTCAGGGTTACAGTTTTGTTTCGGTTATTTGTAGCTACAAGTTTCTCTATTAGCGATGTTGTGGCATTTACATAAACTGTCATTGTCGAGAATCCACCGGACGAAACTTTTTCCTTTAAATTAAGAATATAGTACGACTTGCCGTCTACCGTGCGTGGTTGTTCTGGAGTATCATAACTATAATGATACCGGGTAAACATACTCATCACCCCTTCGTATCCGGTTGTTCCGGTGACACCCGCATCTTTCGGTGAGTTCAGCTCTTGTACACCAACCGTTTTCATCTTTTTAATGTATATCCACATTTTTTTCCCATTAGAAATAATAATATCTCCGTAGGGCTCAGTGAAAGTAAAGTTTACATTTCCGCCTTTTTTATAGTATGCCTTGCCGCGATAAGTTTTGTTGTTTTTCTTTTCTACTGTCTTAATAGTAAAATCAGCAGAGTAAGTTTCAATCCCCTTAAACTTGGCTTTAACTTTATCTACAATATCAGTAGAGTGAATATAGTCAACCGCATACACTTGAGTTATGGCGAAAATAAATAGAAATGGAATAGTTTTTTTCATAATGGACCTTAAACGTTGAATGTCCTGTATTTAGATTATCACCGTCAATCACTTTTCATTTATTTTATTGACAACCGTGTTTTTAAATGAATTTTGACTCATGCAATGCCATCCAATACTTGTCCATGGCAATAGAATTGTCGTTTTTTTTACCTCTATACGAGGGTGTCTGTAACCGGTTCCGGTTCTTCCATTTATTTCGGTTTAATAAACCCTGGAATTTAATTGTGTGTATCTTATTTTAAGATAGGTACAAGAGTATTTTATCTGGAGCATGTATGAAACAAGAATTAGTTAATAAATATAAACCCTATAAAGGTACGATTCAGCTTGAAAATCGAACCTGGCCCGATCAGGCTATCACAAAACATCCACACTGGTGTTCGGTAGATCTACGAGACGGCAACCAGGCGTTAATTTTACCGATGGATATTCAAGAGAAAGTCGACATGTTCGCACTTTTAGTCGATATCGGTTTTAAAGAAATTGAGATCGGTTTTCCGTCGGCGTCTGCGCTTGAGTATAATTTTCTTAGAAGAATAATCGACGAAGGGTTAATACCCGAAGATGTAACCGTACAGGTATTAACCCAGGCGCGGCAACATCTAATCGAAAAAACTTTTGAATCTTTAAAGGGCGCAAAAAAAGCCGTCTTGCATTTGTATAATTCAACTTCAGCTCTTCAGCGAAAAGTTGTTTTTAAGAAAAATCGGGAAGAGATTAAGTCATTAGCTGTCGAAGGGACTAAAATGGTGAAAAAGCTTGCCACAGGTTCCGACACGGAAATTACCTTAGAGTATTCCCCCGAAAGTTTCACAGGCACCGAAACCGAATATGCGTTAGAAGTGTGCGAGGCTGTGTTAGAAGCCTGGGCTCCCAAAGAGGGCGAGAAGGTTATTTTTAATTTGCCCGCTACGGTAGAAATGTACACACCGAATGTTTACGCCGATACCATTGAATGGTTCAGCCGTAACTTGTCGCAAAGGGATAAAGTGATGATCAGTTTGCACGCCCACAATGATCGTGGTACCGCAGTAGCAGCCACTGAACTTGCTTTGATGGCGGGGGCAGACCGTGTAGAAGGAACCTTGTTTGGTAACGGGGAACGGACGGGTAATGTTGATATCGTAACTCTTGCTTTGAACATGTATTGCCAGGGGGTAGACCCTGGCTTAGATTTTCATGATATTAATCGGATAATTGGCCTTTCAGAAAATGTCACTAAGATTCCGGTTCATGTACGTCACCCCTATGCGGGAGAGTTGGTGTATACCGCCTTTTCGGGTTCTCACCAGGATGCTATCAACAAGGGCATGAGCGCTTTACGCGAAGAGAATAACCCCTATTGGGAAGTTCCCTATCTCCCCATCGACCCTGAAGATTTAGGACGGACGTATGAATCGGTAATTCGAATTAACAGTCAATCTGGAAAAGGGGGAGTCGCGTATATTCTTGAGTCGAGGTTTGGTTTTTTATTGCCGAAAAAAATGCATCAAGAAATGGGTCCATTAGTGCAACGGTATGCAGATTTAAAAAACGATGAGATCTTACCTGAGAAAATAATGGAGATCTTCAGGTCTGAATATCTAGAATCTAAAGATCCGTTTGAGTATATATCGTTTCGGCACTCCCCGACAGACATAGAAGGTAAACCTGTTGAATCGACTGTAACTTTTCAATATAAAAGCAAAGAGCAAAGTTTGAAAGGCGTGGGTAATGGACCGATTGATGCTTGCAAGAATTCGTTAATAACGTCGGGTTTGGTAAGTTTCTCAATTTTGAATTATTACGAACACTCTTTGCAGGCCGGTTCAGACGCCCAGGCTGTAGCGTACATTCAGATACTTTATAGCGATAAAGGTAATGAAAAAGAGTATTTCGGTGTGGGCATCCACAGTAATATTGAAATTGCATCGATAAAGGCGATGTTCAGTGCTTTGAATAGAGCCCTTCGGTAAACCGGTCGCAAAGGGACCGCTATAAAATTATATCCGTACGGGGTAACGAGTTCTACTCTGTACGGAAATATTTACAGGTCAATATGCAAAAACTCTTGACAGTCTCGTTGACTGCAAAAACTCTTGACAGTCTCTTTGACTGCAAAAACGTCAAATCCACCTTAAGATCTGAAAAAGTGTCCGATCACGGGTTAATTTAATATGAATTAACGATTAATTATTTATGGAAAAATTCTTCAATTCGCTCTTAAAATATCCTAAAACAATTCTTTTCACTATTTTGTGTTTGAACGCTTTGGCCGTTATTCCGTTGACCAACATAGAATTCAATACAGCTTTATCC
>JBEQLE010000089.1:0-14406 GCA_040326155.1 Leptospirales bacterium
AGACTGCTTTTACCGCTCCCTGCCACGCCGGTAATACAAGTTAGTACGCCTCGTGGAATATTAACAGTGACATTTTTCAGATTATGAACACTGGCATTTTTAATTGAAATATAATCTATAGCATTTTACCGAATATAAGATGCTTTGGATTTTTTTAACAGAAATTGTCCGGTTATGCTTTCGGTATATTTTATTCCGGCTGGTTCTCCAGAATAGACAACATTTCCGCCAAGACTTCCCGCTTTTGGTCCAATATCAATTATCCATTCCGATGCTTTGATGATTTCCGGGTCATGCTCGACAACAAAAACGCTATTTCCTTTATCTCTCAAGTGAAGAAGTACTGATATCAGCTTTTCCGTATCGCGCGGGTGCAGTCCAATGGAAGGCTCGTCAAGAATATATAGTAAATTGATCAGATTGCAGTCCAATTGTTTTGCCATTTTGACTCTTTGTGATTCCCCGCCGGAAAGCGTAGAAACCGCTCTGTCTAATGAAATATAACCAACGCCAATATCAATCAGCTGTGATGATAGATATTGAGCCTTTCGTAATATGGGAGCAGCAATTTCATCCTTAATCTCGGAAAGAAATGCCAATACATCGGGTTGTTCCATTTGACATAGTTGCTCAATGCTGGTTCCGTTAATTTTTGCAGAAAGGGCTTTGTCGTTTAAACGACTCCCATTACAGGCGCTGCAATCGGAATAAATGATGTATTTTCTATAGGCATCTTTTTTTTCATCAGGGGATTCATCCTCCGCTTTGCCAGCGACGCCCTTTTCGATTTTACGCGCGATTCCTTCAAAATTCTTTGAGTAGGTAAGTTTCTTTTTCGAATCGTTGATAGCAAAAGGTTCTGAATAAAGCAAGGAGTTCAATTCCTTGTCTGTAAAATCTTTTAGTTTTTTATCCACGTCAAACAGTTCAAGAGCGATAAGCTCCCTCCATAAATAACCATGAATTTTATAATTAGGATGCGTGATCGCTCCATCACGTATTGATTTTTCTTTGTCGATAAATAAATCGATATCAACACGCACCTTCTTTCCGAGTCCATGACAATCCGGGCACATTCCATCAGGATGGTTAAATCTACTGCAGAATATCTTCAAAAATAATTGCACATAATGGGGTGGTGTTATCTGGAGTTTTGGGATTCCTTGCACCGTATGGCGAGCAAAAAAATAAAATCGCAACATAATCTTTTTTCAGTGTATTTATTAAATTCTTGCTTAAAAGTAAACTGGTCGTGTTGAAATTATAAACAATATTAAGTTTTCATTATACGAAACCATTTTTTATTTTATACCTTTACTTAGTAAAAGTATTGAAAGAAAGAAAAAAATACAAGCCAGGACTGCGATTATCAACTGCCATGTGGCAAATTGTCCTAGAGATGGATTTGCGAATAACTTCTTTAAAATACCATATAGCCAAGCTGTTGTAAGAACTCCAATAAAAAGTGCTTCGCCAAACGTTTTAAAATCGGTTCTATACTCAGCCTGACAATCAGCACATACTGTGGCTGTTTGTTCAATATTGTGGGAACAAAAAGGGCAAATAATGCCACTCGTATAGGAATATTAGTGGTAACAGGTTATGACAGCTAACGCTTTGTCATATGAAGTGCTCAATTTGAAATATTTTCAACGCAATAATTCTGGTTTTTGGGAAATAAATAAACTGAAATTCCGTAGTATTGTTATTGAAAAACGCATATAGAGAATCTGCAAAAACATATTGACAATGTGGTGTATTTGTGCTACATTGTCAATATGAAAGATGCAACAGTGCGGGCAAGAATTGACGGAAGTACAAAAAAGAAGGCAGAAAAAATATTGCATAAATTAGGATTATCCACATCAGAAGCAATCAATGTATATTTCAATCAAATATTATTGAACAATGGGCTACCTTTTGAATTAAAAGTTCCAAATAATCAAACTAAAAAAGTATTTAAAGAAAGTGAAAATCGGAAAAACCTGGTCAAGGCCAAGAATGCAGATGACATGTTTGATAAACTTGGAATTTAAGTGTTAAACCCTCTTTACCATAATAAATTCGATAAAGATATAATTCGGATGAGAAAACGTGGTAAGGGAATCGATAAGTTAAAAAGTGTAATTAGAAAGTTAATTGATCAAGAAGAATTATCTAGAAATTTGAAAGACCAAAAATTAATCGGTGATTTTGTAGGACGGAGGGAATGTCATGTGGAGCCTGATTGGTTATTAGTATACAGAATTGAAAACAACGATATTATTTTCGAGCGAACTGGAACACATTCTGATATATTTTAATGAGAAGTTTGCCGATACTTATAGGTATTTTATCAATATCAAACTTTCACAAAAATTCCACACACCAGCACCCCACGTTCATATAAAAGGGGGAGCGTAGAACCGGAGGTTCGCGGCGGGGGGAAAATAGATTTTCGGGTAGAAGTATGTACCTCTTTTCTCCGCTTTATATTTTCCTAGAATTGCTGTCTTCTTATAACTACTCTTCATCCTTATAAATAATAGCGCTCTCACTTTCTACATGACAGTATTCACACCCTTCGCGCTCACCATGGGGCGATTTTATTGCGAGTGAACCCGTCTCGGAGGCGTGACATACTTTACAATTTTCTCTGTTCTGTTTGGCGTGTGGCATTCGCGGCGGTGGGCCGGCGTTTTCAGCGGGGTCGACCGAGGGGTCCACGGGAGCTTTTTTGCTCGTAATGCGAAATGGTTCAAACGTGTTTTCTACAAACTGTTCGTCTGTGTTTTGTGGAACGTGACACTGAACGCAATTTAGCCAGGTGGGGTGGGGAACAATGGGACCTACTACACGATCGGCGATTCCTTCGGTTTGCTCATTTTTGAGGGTAAACCCTTTTTCATGGCAAACAAGACAACGTCTATAGGCGGTCTGCGTTGTCGAATGAGGAACTTGGGGAGGAGCCCCATCATAGGCTCGTAAAATATTTCGTTTTTCTCGTAGTTCTTCCAGGGGAGTTTTCGAGGTACACCTGAGCGCAGTAAATGCAAAAATAACAACGCAGGAAACAAAAATCGAAAGGGTTGGAAACGAGAAGCGATTTAGAATATTCATTTTTAATCCTTTTCTACTTTGACGGCGCATTTTTTATAATCGGGTTGTTTCGAAAGAGGGCAGTGTGCATCGAGGGTCAGCACATTGACCAGCATATCTTCATCGAAAAACGGGGTAAAAACCAACCCTGGTTTCGGAACCGCCCGGCCGTTTACTTGAGCCGGCATAACCAGACTGCCGCGCCGGGTGCTCAATTTAACATTGTCCCCATTTTTTATGCCAAGGTTTTTGGCATCGTCGGGGTGAATTTCAACATAAGATTCGGGAACAGCCTGGTGAATTTGTTCGACTCTTCTTGTCATAGAACCAGAGTGCCAGTGTTCAATAACTCTGCCTGTACATAACCAGAAGGGGTATTCTTTATCGGGCTCTTCCGGAGCGCTTTCATAAGGACGGTGCCAGATTACAGCTTTATTGCCATATTTTTTATTACCATAAAACGAGAATTTTTCACCTTTTTTTACATAGGGGTCAGAACCTTCCCGATATCTCCATCTCGTCTCTTTGCCATTGACTACGGGCCAGCGAAGTCCTCTTTCTTTTTTCAGTTGGTCGTAAGTGGCAAGGTCTTTACCGACACCCACTGTAAATTTTCGATACTCTTCAAACAGACCGCGCGCTTGTTCTTTTTCTGTTTCCCAGGGAAACAAGTGCCCATAGCCCATTCTTTTGGCTACTTCAATAAGCTGCCAGGCGTCGGGAGTACAATCACCCGGTCCATCGACCATTTTTTCCCATTGCTGGGTGCGCCTTTCGGAGTTCCCAAAACAGGCTTCGCGTTCGACCCACATTGACGCGGGTAAAATTACATCGGCAATATCGGTAGTGGGTGTGGGGTAAATATCGGATACGACTATAAACGGTTTATGTTTTTCAATACCCTTTAAAAATTTATCGTGATCGGGCAGGGTAACCATCGGGTTTGTCACCTGTATCCACATGGCTTTAATATTGCCATCTTTCAGTTTACGAAACATAGCCATCGTATGGGCGCTTGGTTTTTCAGGTATAGTACCCGGTTTGACGCCCCATGTTTTTTCGGCAAAATCCCGGTGTTCTTTTTTCATGACAACTCGACCGCCGGGCAGACCATGCGTTAACGTACCTACTTCACGAACAGTTCCGCACGCCGAGGGTTGACCGGTTAGAGAAAATGGACCCGAACCAGGCAGTGAAATTTTCCCTGTAAGAAGATGAATATTGTAGACCAGATTGTTAATCCAGGTTCCCCTTGTGTGTTGGTTCATTCCCATACACCAGAACGAAACAATTTTGGTTTTTGGGTTGGCATAAAACGCGGCCAGTTCTCGAATGGTCTGTGCGCTTACACCGCTAATCTTTTCGGCGTATTCAGGAGTATACTCTTTTAGAAATTCTTTATATTCGCCAAAAGAAGTGAGGGTTCCTGTAATTTTGGGAGCAGGTTCACCTTCCAGCCCATACCCAATCTGTGTCGTTCCTTCTTTATACACGGTAAAGTTTTGTATAAAAGCGTTGTTGGTTTTTCCGTTATAAACAATTTCATGCGCAATCGCGTTGGCTATGGCTAAGTCCGATTGAGGGTTAAACATTAAAACCATATCACTGGCCTGGGTGGTGCGTGTTTTGCGTACGGTAATATCCACAATTTTTACATGGGGGGCCGTTCGCCTTCTTTCGGTAATACGACTGAACAAAACAGGATGAGTTTCGGCCATATTGTTACCCCATAAAACAAACATATCGGACTCTTCAATATCGTCGTAACAACCCATGGGTTCGTCTTTACCAAAGGTGGTAATAAAACCGACCACAGCCGAGGCCATGCATAAACGAGCATTGGCTTCAATATTATTGGTTCCAATAGCCCCTTTCATGAATTTTATACCGGCGTAACCATCTTGTATCGTCCATTGACCAGAACCATACAAAGAGACAGAGTCGGGACCATGCTCTTTAATATTTTCCTGAAATTTTGTGGCAACCAGATCGAGAGCTTCACTGAGTTCGGCTTTTTGCAGCTTTCCGTTTTTACGTATATAAGCTGAGTCAAAACGATCTTCCCCATATAAAATTTCCCCTAAATGGTAACCTTTTACACATAAAAGTCCTTTGTTTACCGAACTTTTTTGATCGCCTGCAATAGCCACAACGCGTCCGTCACGAACACCGACCATCACACCGCAACCGACACCGCAAAATCGACAAGGGGCTTTTTTCCACTCAATGGAAAGCTCTTCTAAAATATTACCGGCGTTCTCTTCTTTACAGCCTGGAAAAAATGCCGCTCCGGCAATGGAAACAGCGTACGCGGCTCCGATTTTTTTTAAGAAACTGCGTCGGCTTATTTCACCTTCAGGTTTCTTCTTTTCTGGTTGTATGGTTTGTTTCATTATAGCCCTTCTTCTCGTTCTTTTTTTCAAATTTCTATAGTGGCAATAGCTTCGTCTGAGGCGTTAAATACTACGGATGTATTGACTACACCCTCCAGCGATTGTATTGATTCAATAATAGCATAATCGGTTTTGGAATCGACGGTATCTGTAACAGCGACCAAACGTCCCGCACCGGTTGCGGTTATTTCAACATTACCCATTTGGTTGATGGCGTCCGTGACTTCTAATGTTTTATTTTCCGGTAATTCAATTAAAATCGCAGATATAGGCATATTTTTCCTTCTCAAACTTTTTTACCATAAATTCATTTTGTTACTAAAGTACAAGAACAGTTCAAAAACGCAAATAAAAAAATAAAACCTGCCATAAATTTGCTTTACTGCATTGACAAACCAGCAAATATCTGCAATTGGTAGAATACGTTAACGATTGTACTAAATATTCAGAGGTTGAATAATCGAAAGTAAGGAGAACAATATGCATCAACTCAGAAGAAAAATTCGCAATATAATGATGGTTTCAGGCTTAATTATTTTTTCTGGCCTCATGTTCGCTGGTTGCGCTAATAACGGCATGTGCGCAGATATAGACAGAAGTTCTGGTGGTAGCGGAAGTGTTTCGTCCGTAGATGCAACCAATGATCTTACAAAATCAGAGGCCACTGAAATTTTAAGACAGGTAAATGCTGTTCGCTCAGAGGGAGACTGCGATTGCCCGGCCTCCGATGGCGATTCGGCTTCTTCTCATGACTCGCTAAACACGATCTCCTGGAATACAAAACTGGAGAAAGCCGCCTCAGCTCACTCAATTGACATGGAGTTCAATGACTTTTTTTCTCATACAGGAACCGGCAATACATCAGTGAGCGACCGCGTAACATTACAAGCCTATGCCTGGGTCTATGTAAACGAAAATATTGCAGCAGGTTACTCCTCGGTTACGGAAGTAATGGACGGTTGGCTAAATAGCGGTGGCCATTGCAGAAATATTATGGCATCGACACCAAATGACATCGGCGTTGGCCTGATCTACGATAATGGCGCGGCAACATACTCCAGCTATTGGACCATGGATATGGGAAAACAATAGATTTTTTGAAGCATAAATATCATGAGGGGAAAGCAAGGAAAGTTCTGGGCCTCGATTTTTCTGTTTCCCCCCGCTGCAAATTTTCTGTAATTTACACAATAAATCTATAGTTATATTTCAACTGCTTCGGCGTACTCTTTGGCAGAAAGATTTTCCGCTTCCCCTTTTGGTTGTGTCGACGTCTTTCTTGAAATAATTTTTCCTTTTCGGATATTGGGATTGTATTATAAACGATTTTTATAATATCTTGAACAGGTTTCGAAAATGGCGATTTTGGATTAAACTGATATAATCTTGCCCGGCCAACGACTTTGGAAACAATAATATTTGCATTTTCAAAACGCTCTAATTGATTCCTGACCTGGTTCTCGTAAATTGAATAATCTCTTGCAATCGCTGCAGCATGGATTTCACCGTAGTGCATTATATGAATCAAACATTTTTCCGCAGTTTTATTACCGAATATTCCTTCTAACATTGTATTACCAATTTATACTGCAAAGATCATAACCACCAATATTTGGTTGATATAAACCAAATATTGGTGGTTATCAAATGGCAAAGGCTTTTTTCCCTTTTTTAATATTGAATATCAAGCTTGAATCTGCCTTTTTCTACACCCACAACTGGAAAATATGTTGACATACAGTAGATGCGTCATTAATTTTGAATTAATAAGCTTCGGTCGTAGTCATTTACTTGATGAACACCGGGGTGTTGACGTTATTATATCGCGTATTAGCTACACTCGATTTAAAGAATATTCCGTCCCATTTACTCCAAAGGGTCAAAAAAATTCCAAACTTCTTAATATTGTAGCCGTGTAATTACGGCAAAGGTTTTGAATCATCATACTTATTGCAAGCGCGTTTTATCAAATTATTCTTGACACCCTAATAAATAGGGTATACATTGGGGTTGTGACAAGGGAGTTTGTATACCTGCCGTCGTTCGATAAAGAGTGGGAATTACTCGGCTTCGAGCATGAGGACTTTTTAAAATTAGAAAATTATTTATTAGAAAACTCCCAATTATCGCCTGTAATTTCCGGTACTGGAGGTCTCAGAAAGTTGCGATGGGCAATACCGGGGAAGGGAAAACGAGGTGGTTCACGAATAATTTATATTGATTTCGTAGCCTTCAGTAAAATATACTTAATCACTGCATATCCAAAAAGTCAAAAAGATAACCTTACAATTGCAGAAAAAAATATTTTGAAAACACTTGTAAGAAAACTTAAAAATGAGAATATATAAGGTGGTAAAAAACTATGAAAACTAAAAAGGATAGCATGTCAGTTTTCTCGAAAATCGAAACAGGCTTGAAAGAGGCTGTAGCATTTGAATCCGGTAAAGGCAAGGCCAGAGTGCAAAGGAGGCAGATAGAAATAACCCCTCTACCACATTACAAAGGAAATACGATAAAACATATAAGAGAAGAGTTAAATTTGTCACAAAGGATGTTTGCCGGAATTGTCGGTGTCTCCATCAAAACAATTGAATCTTGGGAATCCGGAAAAAGCGAACCAAGTGGTGCAGCACAGCGATTGTTATCGATTATTAAAAAAGATTCAAATTGTATAGAAAAGTATGAACTAATTAGAACATAGTATTATTGTAAACGCCACTTCAGATAAAAAGAATCATTAAACACCGTAAAACCGTCGGAAACGCAACGTTCAAAATTGTTATTGATACGTTCACTCCATTTTTGCATGTTACTTTTCACAAAAACGCTTTGTAAAAAATTTATCTATTATGCGCATTCATCTACTAAATAATTTTTCCAACATTTCGCAAAAAAATATATTCAAAATCGGTATCGGCATGCTTTCTATTTTTACCCTGTCTATATCGTTCTATTATTTGTTTCCCGAAGCATGGAACACCGACTCCGGTTTTTTCCCGGATGGTTGGCAGGGGTTTGCCACCGGGGCGGACGGTTATTACTATGCATATCAGATAAGGGAATTTTTAGCCAGGGGATATTTTCCGTCTCCGGAGGTTTCACCGGTTTTATACTTTATGGCCTTTCTTGCAAGTATTCTCGGCAATGTTGTCGCTTCCAATAAATTCGCAGCGATTTTAATTAAAGTGGCTTTTGTGTTTCCCGCATTTTCTATAGGAAGGAGTTTGTTCAACCCCAGAGCCGGTTTTCTTTTTGCAGTTTTGCTTGTATGTTCTTCTTTTATCAATTATTTTGCCTACCAATACATAAAGAATTTCGGTGCGCTGTTTTTCTTTTTGTGTTTTCTCGCCGTATTCATTAAGTTTTTACAAAACAGGGAATTCAAAAAGATATTCACTAAGTATACGCTCTCCCTGGCTCTGTTTTTGGTATTAGCATTTTTGTCTCACAAAACAACCGCGTTTCTCTCTTTACTGACTATAGGCGTTTATCTTCTTTATAAATATATCAATAAGATCTATATTATTATTGCCGTGGTCGGGGTTCTCTTTGTTGTCCTGTTTTTAGCGGGTCTCTTTTTGCCGAATTCTATATACCTGGGCGACCTGTTGCGTTTCGAAGGCTACTTTTCAGGTTCGTTCTCCTGCGCTGCGTGTGAGTATATTGCAAGAGTAGAGCCCTGGCATAAAGTTGAAACGATTTTTTTTCTGTTTTCATTTCCTGTCTTCTTGTATTTATTTTTTAAAATAAAAAGGAATACAAATTCAGAGAAAAAGATAAGCACAAGCACAGATATAAGTATAAACATCAAACCACAATTTCTCAAACAAAAAGAACAAAATATAATAGCAATTATAATGGGCCTTATGTTTTTAATAGCGATAAATCCACTGGGTGGGTCAATCGATAACGATATGACGTATCGCCTGTTTATTCTTCTTTTTATTCCGGGGGCATTTTTTTTAACAGCTATTTTAGATACCGGCATTGACACTATTCAGAGTTTTTTACAAAATGTGAATAACATATTTTTAAAGAAATATAGTAGAGTAGTGTTCATGACCTTTCTGGTTATTTTGAGTTTCGTTGTTCTAGCAAACCAGGTGGTATCTGCAAAGCGATTTAATAAATCCACTTTGCACGATTATAAACTGTATTCACAGTTAATTCCATTTATGGACGATTTACCGCAAAACTCTCTACTTGTAATTCACCAGGGGTTCGATTATTTTTACTGGTATTATACCGGTAAAAAAGCGTTTCATTTTATGCCAGAAAAAAAACATGAAGATCGTCCGCTATACAGGCTGGCCTGGGGTATTCCCCGAAATGGGTTTACACGAGTGATCGAAAACTCGGCTCACGCCGACCAATTGAGTTTCGTAAAATATTTACCCGGTAACTATATTCTTTTAAAAGAAGAGACATGGCGTCATTATCTGGGTTCCCTTGCTCCCGAAGAAAAAGAAAAACACCGAAACTGGCGAAACCCTCATACATATAGAAAAGAGTACTTGCTTCGAAATCAGAAGTTTCGTACGAAAGAAACGGTAAGCCCGAAATAAACAACGCAAGTCATAATATTATTGCGACACTTCGCCGACTGGTTCATTTGTATTCAGAAGTTATTGTTCAGATGAAGCAAAACTTTGTGTGGTAGATTTTCAGCGATTAAAATTAATAAGACCATTATTCTTTGACTTTTTTATATGAATACGTATTTTGTATATAGAGACTTATATTGATATCTAAATCCTACAATTTGATGCGTAAAAATATCAGGAGGATAACATGAGCAAAAGGACAGGTTTTTTATTACGAATAATTGCAGTTAGTTTTACCATGGGAATGGTAAGTTATTGCGCCAGCAACGGTGGTGGCGGTAATAATGGAGGAGGGGGAAGTGGTTCTTCTGCTGGAGATACTACAACGGAGACGGTAGATGGGGTAGCCTTCAACATGGTCTACGTTCCCGGTAAAACGACATTTACCGATACCGCTGACGGAACACAGGCAACGGTAGCCGATGCTTACGAGATCGCTGATACAGAGGTAACTTATGAACTATGGAACGCCGTACATACCTGGGCGACAACTGGTGATGGGGTGCCTGTAAGTACAGGCGAAGCCGCTTATACTTTTTCGAACGCGGGGACTATGGGTGACAACGGAGCTAGAACCAACCAGCACCCGGTTACCACTATAAATTGGCGCGATGCTATGGTCTGGACCAACGCCCTGACTGAATACTACAACGCCCAAAATGGAACTACACTTCAGGTTGTCTATTACTCCGATGGGGATAGTTCATATGCGACTCCCCTCAGAGACTCTAGCGATTCCGGAATATGCTCGGCGGCGGCAACCAGTACAACGGCAGGTCAATGTGATAACCCGGATGTAAAAAGTAGCGCCAAAGGGTTTCGTCTGCCTACAACGGATGAATGGGAACTGGCTGCAAGGTATATATCTGATTCGAACAATGATGGCGATATAATGGATACTGACGAATATTACCCCGGTAATTATGCCAGTGGGGCAACGCTTTCCACTACAAATTTTGCAGCGACAAGTCTTGTTGCCTGGTTTGGAAATTCTGTGGTAGTTGGAACTGGAAATACAACCACAACCCAGCTTGTGGCAACTAAAACCGCCAATGCTCTGGAGCTTTACGATATGAGTGGCAATGTCTGGGAGTGGAGTTTTGATTGGTTTACAGTCGATTCGAATCGTCTGGTCCGTGGGGGTAGCTGGTTTTTTTCAGCAACGAACGCACGAATTGGTGTCTTGTTCACCTACTTTCCGTACTTAGAGTTCAACCACATTGGGTTTCGCCCTGCGAGGAATTCTTAAAACTAGCTGAGTATATATAATAGTCATTTGCTTAAAGTTTTTTAGAAAGATACCAGACTGCGTATCTCATCCTGAGATATACTTATGCAGTGCATGTTATCAGTAAGAAGAAGATTGTGGATTTTGCCAAAATTCATCCGAACTCAAAATCGGCCCTGAAGTTGAACGAAACATCAGGGCCATTGACTTAAGTTTTAAGATTTAATTTTTCGAAATGCTACAATTCCCACAAATAGGATTGAAATACAATTCAATATTACAAACCAATCGCCAAATGTTTTATATATTGTCATTATTGGTTCAATCGGAACGGAGGCAATTAAGATCTTGTCATTGTCTTCATGCCAGGGTAAAGAGCCTCGAATTCTACCGTATGCATCATACATTTGAGAAGTGGCTCCACGTACAGATCGGGTTATGGAATAACCTTGTTCAATGCCTCTTAGTCGGGTCATTTGAGTGTGGTATGGGTCAATGCCTCGCCAGTCTGATGATGGAATAGCGACCATACCTGCTTCGTTGTCCCCATGATCGTTTGTAATTTTCATAGAATCAAAGTCATAACAGATGGCCCCGCCAATGATGAATTGTTGAGAGTTGTGTGTAATCGTGATGGGTAATATCGGACCAGGTTCTGGGGTGACTGGTTCTCCTGGAACGATAAATTGCTTGGAGTACTTAAAGGTTCGACCTTCCGAATCTACAAACAAAAGTCGATTATTGAATTTTTCATGTAAACCATTGAAAATAAGATAACCTGCCATAATATGCACTTTTTTTTGTAACGCAAGTTGTTTAATCTTTTCTTCAAAGCTTTCTTCTTCGCCGGGGTTCAATATAATAGACCCTTCATTCGTAATGACCATCTCCGCTTTTTGATTAGAAGCTTTCTCTATGAGGTCATACACTTCGTTGTTGTTTCCATTTCTTGCTTTATTACCGAGATCACCAGTTTGTGAAATATCTTGAATACTGTAATCTTTCGCTGAAACAGTGGCTACTCGCATAGTTGCACCCTGGCCTTGAAAATCCAGGCGAATTCCTCCATAGGAAAACACTAAAATATTTAAAACTAGAACTCCCATTCCTGCTTTTAATACTCTAGACGTTGGTGATTTACCTTGTGTCAAAGAGTATATAATTGATTCGCTCATCGATGCGGTTAAACACATTAGAAAACTAATGCCATAAGCACCCGTGATAGAAGCAAGTTGAAGTAGCGGAAGATTTTCCAGTTGAGTATTGGCGATCATTCCCCATACACCCAGACCTGAAAATTGTGCAATCACATATTCCCCGACTGTTATTAAAGAAGCAAAGCTCACCGAAACGATAATTTCGGAATACTTTTGTTTGCGACTTTCTAGTTGATGTCGAATTTTCTCAACTATAAATAAAACGATCCAGGTGAATATCGCTGCTTGTATACCTGCCATAGCTGCTATTGCTATATGCAGTGGCTCTGACGTAATTTTCAAATATTGGCCGACAAATGCGATCAGCATAACAAGGAGTAGAATACTTTTTTTGTATCCAACTCTCATATATAAAAGTAATGGAATTGGAAACAACCAGCCCATAATCGGAATATTCCAACGCATTCCGGCTCCCAGGATGCAGATTGCCGATAAAGTCAGAAGTACAGATTTAGACAGTAGTAAGACATTACTGCTTTTATTATTTTCTAGTGTAGTGTTCATTTTAATCTCCTTTGGTTTGTTTTTTTTCACTTCTTTTTCTTGTACTGGTTTTAGATAAGTCAGTTTGCTTTGTATACGGGTGAAGCATTAGTTGAATGGCCTTTCTATAATTTTCAGAAAGGCTGGATGTTCCTGTGTTCGTAGTTAATATTGGTATGCCAAAAAAGATTGCCGCCAGGCCCAGGGTCAGGGCATTCGTATCAGAATCTGGTGAAATCTCTCCATTCTTTTTTGCATACTTCAGATTTGAATTTAAAACAGGCGCAATTCCTTGATCCGGTAGTTTTTTGAGTATATCAGCATTACCAAATAGAATACATTTTTCGGCAAGACTTACTGGTTTCATTTTCAGACTAGAATCATCTGTTTCGTTTTTTGCTCTATAGGCAACGACTTGCCGTAGCAAATTCGGATTCTGGTCAGAACGTTTCGCTGTATACTCAAACAAACTATAAATTCGTTTAACGCCAGGGGTAAGTTCGTATGCATGAAGTTGTACATCGACACTCCATAAACTGATAAAGTATAGAAATAGATCATCTTTTTTTGGAAAATAATTGTAAAATGATTGTTCCGAAATTTCAGCAGTTCGACATAAGTCTTTAATTCGTATATCTTCATAATTTGTATCTTTAATAGAATCAACAAAAACGCGCAATACCGATAAACGTGCCCTTCCATATTTTATATCTCTTATTGAGAATTCAGAGATGTTTTCTTCTGCATACTTGCCAAATAAATTCTTCATATAAATAATATAGTAAACTATAGATATATTGTCAACTAAAAACTTATAGTTAACTATATAAATAATTCTGTTTTAACCACATGGGATCAGTCCCCTAATTAATGTTGGTTATGGTTTATTGGAAAAGGGGAGATATTATATGAAAATACACTTTTATTTTGGTGCGAGCTTTTTTGGTTGAGCTATTTGTGAGACCCGAAGGCGCGCACGCGCCTGAGCAGATTAAAATCTGTTGAGTCTGTAGAATAAGTATAGACAAGACTATAATGTCATGTAAAATGCCGTATGGCAAATTACAAGCATACAAATCCGAACCAAGTGGAATTTACGGTGATCGATTACAGAAAACAACTAGAAGCAAATCCGATGGCGATGGCAATTGAAGAAATTATCGATACAAAAATTGACTTGAAGATTTTCGACAAACAATTTAAAAACGATGAGACAGGGGCTTCGGCATATAATCCCAAAATTATACTTAAAGCGATTTTATACGCTTATACACGTGGCATTATCGGATCCCGGCGCATCGCTAAGTTGTGTGAAGAGAACGTGATATTTATGACGCTCGCCGAAAAGCAAGCTCCGCACTACACATATATCGCTGCCTTCGTACACAAGTTTGAAGACGAGG
>JBEQLE010000008.1:0-77530 GCA_040326155.1 Leptospirales bacterium
CCAGTCGATCTCTGGGAACTTTTAATTTTATGTAATTATTAACTGCCCGAACCAGGCGTTCGTAATAGCCATTTCCTTTATTTTCCGGAACTTTGTTTTCTCTCAGATACTCTTTTCGTTCCAGGTTCATGATTGTTTCAAAAACAGTCTTAATTATTTTTTCGATTGCATTCGTATTGTCATAATGCAATATATCTTTAACTACTTTGGTGAGATTTTCATCAAATGGTTTCATGGTCCGTCCTTTTTTGGTTGTTGTTTGCATTTCAACTTTTTAAGGACGGCCTATTTTAGACACAATTTTTAATACGGTATCGTTGTGATGCCTTCGGGGGCATTAAACCTCGCCGCATTGCCAGTGCCGTCGGTATCACCGCAAGTGTTTGCGCCAGGGGCCGGGCCTGCCAGAGTTGTCACGACGCCGGTCAAAATAACAATCTGACGTATTTTGCAACCCGCTGCAACATAAAGGTTAGTTCCATCGGTTGTTATAGACGTTGCTCCGGTAAACCTCGCCGCATTGCCGGTGCCGTCGGTATCACCGGCAGTCGTGGTTCCTTGGGCCGGGCCTGCCAGAGTTGTCACAACGCCGGTCGAAATCACAATCTGGCGTATTCTGTTGTTTGACAAGTTTGTTTTGATTCAGCCTGTTAAGCGTAGGGGCGAAGTGTTTTGCACTTTTATGGAGCCACTGGCTCGTCTCCGAATAATGCTATGTTATATCTTATTGTAGGGCCTTGCAATGGCAAGGCCCTATTTAACGGGTCAAAAGGCTTGCTTATTTACCAAAATCAACGCCAAAAATTGCATCCGTTGTGCCAGATTGTCCAGTAGTCCAATTAGCCCCACCATCTGTGGAATAATGGACACCGCTAGTGGAATTACCATCATTGTCCACAGCGACCCAACGACTGGTGCCGTCATAAGCAACGCTCTTCAAGTCCTCCGTTATGCCGCTTGTCACAACAGTCCAGTTAGCCCCACCATCTGTGGAATAAATCACCGTACCAATAATACCCACAGCAACCCATCGGCTGTTGCCGTCATAAGCAACACTTTTAAGGATATTCCCGGTGCCTGATATACCAGAAGTCCAACTTACCCCTCCATCTGTGGAATAACTGACACTACCATTATCGCCCACAGAAACGTAACGATTGTTACCGTCATGAGCAATGGCATATGTATGCTCCGAATTGTTGGCTGTTCCACCATCCGTCCAGTTTGCCCCTCCATCGAAGGACATACGAACTATACCACTATCGCCCACAGCGACCCAACGAGTGGCGCCATCATAAGCAGCCTGATAAAGGGTTGATGTTGGACTGGCGAATACCCCAGCAGTCCAAGTAGCCCCCCCATCGAAGGAGTAGAGAGCTGTTCCCGAAAGTCCTAAAGCCATCCAGTGATTGTCATCATAAGCAACACCATAAAGGAGATTCCCAGTGTTGGATGTACCAGCAGTCCAACTTACCCCGCTATCTGTAGAGTAATGGACACCACCACCGGCTCCCACAGCGACCCAACCAGTGGCACCATTACTAGCAACACTTCTAAGATGATCCGTTGTACCGGAAGTACGAGCAGCCCATGTTGCCCCATCGTCTGTGGTATAACGAATCGCACCATTATTTCCCACAATGACCCAACCGCTTGAAACCCCATCAGTCGTTACATCAGCAGTCCCATCATTCGCACAGCCTATTGATATACCAACGATCAGTGTCATCATGCTAAACATGATTGTAATTATTTTTTTCATATGTTCTCCTTACAGGGTTATATGCGATTATTTTAATATCATATCGCTTTCCTGATCTTTTTAAAGGTTATACATTACTAATTTGCGTTTGTCGACCGAGATTCGAATCCTGAACCTCTTTTTTGAATTTATCAGAATAAAAACCTGGTTTATTTTTTTTAGTAGACATTGCAAATTATAAATCAAGTTAAGTTAGGTGATAAATTCTCTGACGCAGGGGGACTTTCACATATTTGCAAAGGATTATATCTTTAGAAAAGTGTCTAATAAAGGTAAAAATATTCTAACATGGCAAAAAAACACTCACCAAAATTTTTAATATTTGCAATATTGCTTTATCTCATTGGATCTTCCGTATTTTCATCAGAAATACAATATGGAAGAGATTGGAAATTTTTATCGGTAAAAAGTGAGACCCAAGAATATGATTTTCAATCCATAAAATCAAAAGATATAGATTGGATTTCTCAGGAAAATAACATTCTCGACTTTGGCCACACTTCCGGTGATATCTGGCTGAAAGTCGAAGTTTTTGATATCCCTCTGGATGAAAGCAAGATTTTTTTGGTGTTCGGCGAATTATTAATGCATTATGCTGCGGTTGAGGTTGGCAATAACGATAACAAATTCATAAAAGAAACAGGAATAACTATTCCTTTTGAAAATAGAGATACTCAATATGTGTATTCCGCATTTAAACTTCCTATACACAGCCAAAAGTTATTTTATGTAAAAATACAATCATCTTCAATAATTAGTTTTCCTGTATCGCTCAGGTCAAAAGTTGAAGTTTATAAGGCTCTAATTGAATTTAAAATTATCCAGGGTGTTTTTTCCTTTATCTTCTTAATGGTAATTTTATATACCCTTTTGGTATATATGCCTAATAAAGATGTTATTTACCTTTATTATTTGGGCTATGTTGTTTTTACTTTTTTGAATTTATTTGTTATACGTGGAGCCTTTTTCGAATTTATTAATATTGAGTCGGGCATATGGCACGCCAAAATTGCGCTTTTTTTATATACAACCGCTACTATATTTGTGTTGATATTTTCTATTCGGTTGCTGCGTGTCAAATTTTATCTAGGGAAGTGGATCTATCTTTTTTATATGCTGATCGTTTGCTACGCTATTAATTATATTTTAATGTTTTCGGATTTGGAGCATCCTCTGCCCCGTGATTACCCCTTTGTGTTGAGCGTGGTTTCAACGCCAGTATTACTAATTACCAGTTGGGTGATTTATCGAAAAGGGAATAAACTGGCATTGTTTTATTTGCTGGCCTGGACTCCGATGATGATCTTAGTCTCAGCCTATTCTCTTTATCATTTGCTAGGCCTGCCGTATAATTTTTGGCTTTATTATGGACCGGTATTGATTATACCAGTTGAGTTTTTTGTGTTTAACATCGTTATTTTCAAAAAAATTAAATTTGAAATCAATATCACAGATTATTTCATAATCAATAAGCAACAATTAGGCACTTATAAAAAAACAAATCTGAGCAATATCCCGGTAGATAAAACAATCTCATCTTTACAGAATTTGATGCAAGTTCAAAAGATCTACAAACAAAATGCTGACCTCAACCTGTCTCAACTGGCTGAAATGTTGCAGATTAAACCTCACCAGTTAACCGAATTGATGAACCAGGCAATGGGAACCAGTTTTTCAAACTTTCTTAGCAAACACAAAGTGCAAGAAGCGAAGCGGCTCTTGTCTGAGAATCCCGAATTGCGAATTATTGATGTTGCCTATGAATCTGGTTTTAAGTCAAAGTCCACCTTTAATACTGCGTTTAAACAAATCGTTGGTACCTCGCCTTCAGATTATGCAAAGAAAATTGGGACTGTTTCGAGCTTTTAAACTTGTGCGATATAGCAATGTAGTAAAACACTTTCGCTCTGCTTTTATCTCTTTTATACGTTTAACCGCGTGAATATAAGCGGCAGTCCGCATGTTAACTTTTTTATCGTTTTGGATATTATAGACTTTTTCAAAAACGTGTTGCATAATTATTGATTTTCGGTGCCGACTCGGCAAAAACGGCGTTCAATGCGTCGGCAATAGCGTATCCCGCGCCTTCCATTGCGGGATGAATAACATCTTTTTGAATCTGGCCCGTACTGCGAAAAAGAGTGTTAGCGTAATCGTCAATTATATTCCCGATTACGCTGGTTAACGAATTAAAATGCGGCGAAAAATACGAATTTTCATGCTCGTCAAAATACGAAACCGTGAGATTATGATCTTTGGGTTTATATTGGGCCGCCGCGAGCACCGCGCGGGATCAAAGCGATTTGATGTTTTTGTTTCGCCACTCTTTCGGAGTCATGCTTGTTACGCTTTTAAACGCTTTGTAAAAAGTAGCCGGAGTGTTAAATCCAATTTCGTAGCAAATTTCGGCTATACTCTTCTTGTGTGCTGTCAATAATTCCATGGCGTCTTTTATACGCAGATTATTGATATAATGAGAAAAATTCACATTCTCGTGTTTATTTAAATATTCGGACATTTGATGAGAGTTGACACCGACCGCTTTTGATAAACTCGATAGATGAATATCCTCTTCGAGGTATATTTTATCTTTTTCTATAAGCTCTTTTAACGCTTCCCGAATTTTTTTCGTATGTTCCCGGTCGAGATAGCGTCCCAAACCTTCCGCAATACCAAAAGTGTTTACTTCAAAATATATTGCGCCCGATTTAAAATAAAACGGCCATACTTGAAAATAAATAAAAGCGATCCAGATTACAAGGAAAAGGGGAAATTTATTATAAATTGCGTTGTGATTTCCAAAACCAAAAATAAAAAAGTTATAAATATGCATTATTAACAGCAGAGCGCTGAGCGTTATCAAGACAGCCATCGTGACCAATAATTTCTTCTTTATTTTCTCTTTTCCGGCAGGGTTAAAAGTTATTATAGAAAAAACAATAACGCCAATGTAAGTAATTACCCCGGCGCCGAATTCCATATAGTAACTCAATTGGTAAGGAAAAAACACAGGTTTATCCATTTGATGTAAGCTATCATAAATTTCCGAAATTTCGCCGTAGTTTTTCGCCATGTATAGAACATATAAACCGACCTCTACAAAGGGATATACAAAAAACAACCGTGCGCGTTTTTTCCATTTTGCGTTATCTTCGCTCATCAATACAAGGTTAACGCCAAATACCGCGAAAGTAATCGATGTAATCATGGGCGAAGATCCCAAAAGCCAGGGTGCGTGCGTTAACGCTCCAGAATAATACATAGACTCAATCAGCGACAACAAACCCATTAAAAATAGAAAAAGGCCCAGTATTAATCTTCGAGGGCTGCGAATTTGCCATATATAAATGAGACTATTTATAAAAAATATAAAAGCGAGAAAATAGAAAGCCCCAAAATAAATCAACTTTTGCTCCTGACGCGCTTCGTATCTTTGCGGGGTTTCGCCCCAGGCGAATGATAAAAAAAAGATACCCGTAACGCTTTATTTTTGCCGCGCAATTCTTTCTATTCTCGCGACATCTTCGTTATTAAATCACCCGTATTGAAACACAATTTTACTCATGTATTACTTATTGGCTTTTTATTGCGTTCCCAGTTGCTTTACAATCCTGTTTCGCAAGTCCCAAAGATTAAATTCCATGGACAATATCTTCCTGAATTTCCATAACGTCAAATAATTTTTTCAAATTTAGCTGATTTAGGATTTTCAATATATATGTTTTTATGAGGTATTTCTCGATAAAGATGGTTATATTGTCAGCAAGAAAAGGAGAAAAGACTCTGACGAAGACAATTAAAAGCGTGGTTTTAATTTTAAAGAGTCAGGCCGGGTTCGATCTGGGAATTCTCACTAATATAAAGGGAAATTCGAGAGGGGTTTCATCCTTCGGAATGTGACCGCGCAACCGAGGGAGTAAATTTTTTTGAAGTAGAATATACATAATTTATCGGGGCCAACAGTTTAATATTCGACTTTATATTATTTTGCCACGGTCAAATTCCTATTATGTTATAACCAATAATTGAATTATTTGAACGGTCTAAGCCTCACTTAATTTTTTTAATGTTATGGAGATCTCCCCTTTATTTAATTTCCCGGAAGCAACATTGATCATCATTTCGTATAAAATTTCATGAGGATCATTGATATCGATATTATTCAAATCCAAAAAAACCAATCCGGAAGTTAAAGCAGTTCGTTTATTCCCATCTACAAAAGGATGATTCTGGGTTATATGAAATATATATGCAGCTGCCATTTCATAAATATCATTATGCAAATATTGGCCGGAAAATTGGGCTTCAGGCATCGCTATCGCTGAGCTTAATAGATTTATGTCTCTAATACCACTGCTACCACCATATGCATTGATCTGGTTTTCATGAATTAATATTATCTCCGCAAGAGATAGAAATTTTTTATCCATCAGCTTATTTGGCTAACTTTGATAAGGTTTTGCTAAACTTTCGGTTGATCTTATCTAAAGAATTTTTTACTTTTTCTTCCGCTTGCTCATCTGTTTGAGGTGAGATAATCAGATTTTTTCCATCAGTATTTATCTCTAATGGTGTTTCATCACTTATTTTAAGCAATTCTAGAATTGGCTTATCGATGATCAAAGCTGAACTATTACCGTGCTTAATAAGTTTCTTAATCATAACAACAATGTATACACGATAGTGTTACGTGTCAATAAAATATTTTCTATAAATACCTGGAAATATTACGGTTGCATTGCGCACTATAAACATACGGTGTGCTATTCCTTAATTCACAAAAAAATCCTGCGGTTTTTTTGTATCGCTCCGTTCGACTATAGTTTGAAGTTTATTTCGGAAAAAAACGTCGTTTTTTTCCGATCGCTCCGTGGAATTATTGTTGCTTCGTTCGATTTTCATTTGAAGTATTTTGTTTCCAAAAAGCATGGTTTTTAAAAACCAGCTTCGAGGTATTATTTTAGTATTTCGTCGGGAAATGGCCAGCCATTTTCTTCGAAAGAATAATCTTGATAGTGGTATTACCTTTCATAGTTTGGCAATATGGGTAAGCAATTCAATAAGTTGGAAGAGAAGCACAAAAAGTTTATTTCGGAGCAAAAAATTTTCTTTGTAGCAACTTCACCGAAAGGGGGAAAGATAAATCTCTCACCAAAAGGGATGGACACTTTTCGCGTAATCAATTCAAACAAAGTTGCCTGGCTGAATTTTACGGGTTCGGGAAATGAGACGGCGGCCCATCTGTTTGAAGACGACCGTATAACGGTTATGTTTTGCAGTTTCGACCAGAAACCGTTGATTCTTCGTTTATACGGAAAAGGGCAAACGGTTCATCCCAGAGATTCGGGGTGGCAAGAGTTGTTGAAACTGTTTCCGCCCGAGCGCGGCGCCCGACAGATTATTTCCATTGATGTGGACATGGTGCAAACTTCCTGCGGTTATAGTGTTCCCTTTTACGAATACAAAGGGGAGAGGAATCGTCTTTTAGAATGGTTTGAGGCAAAAAGCGACGATGAAATTCACAGCTATTGGGAAGAGAAGAATACTCTTTCTCTGGATAATAAACCAACCTATGTGTTAAGGCCCCCCAAATAGTTAATATAGATTGAATAAAGAGTTAATACCTTTTTTATAATTATTTTTCGAAATGGCGTAACGGTTTGTCATAGATTAAATTCCTTAAATTAACCGGTTGTTTTAAAAGTCCATTTTCTATCATAATTCGTGAAAGTTTTCGTCCGGTTAAAAACAGTATGGGAGAATCACCTAAAATAAATCTGCAATTTTCCTCATAATCAGGTATTCGAAGGCCCGATAAAGATTTAGTAAATTGGTCCGGGGTAATCTTTTGCCTGGTTGCCATTATATTGGCTGACTTTTTCGGAGAGCTTTTAAGGTAATCTACAGCCTTGAACCAACCAACCAGCAAGTGATGAATTAAGCCATCGAAATTCGTTCCAGGGTCGACCTTAATCGCCAGTACATCGACAATTTCACCGGGTATGCCGGAACTGTCAAAAATAATATTCGTGTGTTGTGATGCAAGTTGTGTCAGTACAGGTTCGAAAGTCACCACCGCAGAAATCCCGTTAGAGTAAAATTCTTTAAGATGTTTATCAATTCCTATGTTAACTATGACTATATCGGATGTTCTCATTCCATGAATTTCAAGGGCGCGAGTTAAGAAAAAAGACCCTAAAGCGTTGTTCTCCACCCCCACTTGTTTTCCCTTTAAATCACGAACGGTGTGAATACTGCTTTTGGCAACAATCGCATCCCCTCCATGTGAAAGGTCCAGCATTAAAACAATTTTGAGGTTTGGTATATCCTGGGACAATAATAGAGTTTCGTCGAGAGTCAAAGCTGCTGCGTTAATTTTACCATCCCGAAACGCTTGCATGACTTCGGACGTATTGGAATATTCTTCCAACATAACCTTAGTTCGATCAAAATATTTTTTATTAGCTGCAATATATAAAGGAGCATAACCCGGCCAGGAGTTGGCCCCTATTTTTATGAATTCCGCTTTCGGTTCTTTGCAATTCACAACGATCAAAGCAAAAATAAACCATATCCAAATAAAAATTTTCCAGTACTTTTTGCTTTTCCCCATTATGGAGCCATGCAATATCTACTCAATAAAATATCAAGAACTAATTTTGTTGCGCTATAGTTCTTCAAAGCCGAAGGTTCATGCCGGTTTGGGTCGTAAAACCAATTGTGCGAGAGGTAACCTTCCCTTTGGAATCGATAAAATAAAAGGTTGGAAACCCTGAAATATGGTATTGCTCTGCCACACGAGAGTCTCCCGCTAATACAGGCATTTCTAAACTATGCTTTTTGGCAAAAATTTCAAGCTCTTGAACATTATTGTAAGATAGCCCCACAGCCAGTACAACCGTTTCATCTTTTGTATCTGCATTATGAAGATTGCCCACACTTGCCGAGGTCAAATTACAAACACTACACCAGGGAGCAAAAAAATAGATCATCACGGGCTTTCCTTTATATTGTTCAAGAGAAAAACTGTCGCCTTTTAAATCAGTTAAAGTAAACGCAGGTGCGGTCTTCTCTTCCGGAATTAAATTTCGGGTCTGGTATGCATGCACCCCGTATAATATTATAAGGTAAAATGGTAACTGTAGAAAGGCAAAACGATAATATGGTCCGATAGTTTTCCATTTTTGCCGACTATATTCAAAAAGTTGCTTTATCATATTATCCTAATATAGTAAATTTTCAGCAGACGGCAACGTTTTCTTGCAAGGAGACGTCTTTGTGTTGGTGGCTTAAGGTAAATATACGTGGGTAAATCCACGTCAGTTTTACAAGAAATCGCGCAAAAGGCGCGGGCCTGCGGAGGGTTCGCGAAAAACAGAATTACTATATTTCATAGAACGAAACGCCGCGCAGTTCCCCGAATTATTACACCTGAATTTTCGAAGGTCCTCCCTCCGGTCGGCCTCGGGGCATAGAAAAAAATAATTATGATCAACCCTCCTCCGCCCTGACAAGAGGTGTATATTACTCATTACCATTTCGTTCCAAGTCTATTACAAAAAAACCTCATGCCGCTTGGGGAATTCCACAAGCGAAACAGATACCGCCTTCGCCCTGGGGGTTTCCCCAGAATCAGCGTTAACCGCCAAGCCGATACAAAAAAAGGAAAATAATTTTAAATAACTTCATGTTTTCATTATTATACTTGACAAGCTGAATTCATCAGTCATAAACCGTCTACAAATGAGACAAGATTATTTACAAAAAAACACGAATCCAAAAAGCGATTGTACACAACGTCGCTCAAGGGGTGCCTTTGTTTAAGTAGTTCGTTATATACGTTCCAACTAATTAAGAAAGGCGAACCCAGTGTTCGTCTTTTTGCGTTTTATACTGCGCATTTGAAAAGTTGGAAGAATTTGGAGAATATAATGAATAATAAAGCAGAAAAGGGAAAAACTGATATGGTAAAAACCATTAAGCGTATGTCCCGGCATGAGTTTTTGTTAAAGCCTTCTGTGGCTTTTAAGTCAAAAAAAGCCTACAGAAGAAAAATGAAGCATAAGAAAAGTGTTTCAGCCGATTCCTAATGACGCGGATAAAGTACGTTTTAAATCGAATCAAATCTATGGCAGAAGGGTTGGCTTTTTTTAGTGCACAAAAAAATCCTGCGGTTTTTTTGTGTCGCTTCGTTCGACGTTCGTTTAAAGTTATTTGTTTCCAAAAAGCGTGGTTTTTTATCGATCCTTTCATGGTATATTACTCACTTCGTTCAACTTTCGTTTGCTAATGGAGGCTATCTAAAATGCGTTTTATCCAATTCTCAAAATTATTACACTTTGTCCGAATTGTATCAATACCTATTTTTTGACTAATGATAGTACCATCTTGAACTTTATTGTAATTCGGATATATTGACCGGATTCTAGCCGAAGGATGAGTCGTTGCGCCAGAATTAATTTTTTCGATATTGGTATACTGTTTTATTATTGTGTTTAACTTTTTTTCGGCGTGTAAATCTAAAAAAGTTTCAGCCGAAATTTTTGGATCAACAAATAGTAACGTTTCAAATTCATGAAGAAACAGGTATGGAATAAAATTTGGCCGCGCAATATCAGCTTGCCATGTCTTATATAAGTAAGCGATTTTTTTATAGATTTCCATATTTGGTAATTCCTTTAATCCCGGAAAATCTATAGGCAAACCATAATAATCGAACATTGTTGTAATAATACATTGCTCATCTTTTATTCGATGAATTTCATCTTTAATTTTAGAATACGTTGTTACACCACCTTTAAAAGTTTTACCAGATTTTTCTCTCTTGGTTTTAATAATAATCGGTTGAATATTCAGGGATGTATTATTCAAACTTGATTTTATATAGGGAGATAAAACTTCCTTTATAAATTTCTCTTCAGTTTGACCTTCCACAATAATATAAATTCTGCACATTTTTTATGGACGCCCGCCTAGCACATTTTTCTCCCAGAGTTCGCCAATGGCATAATCTTCCAGCCAGGTATCTACTTCTTCGGGACCAGGTCTTTTGAATAGAGTTTGTTCGTTTCCTCGTTCCACAATAATAATATCTTTTGGTTCGAACTGGTTAAGGAAGGTGACCGATTGTGTTGAAATGATAATTTGTGTTTTTTGGGAGGTCGATTTTATCATCCCGGCTAAAATCTGAATTGCATACGGGTGTAGCCCAAGTTCCGGTTCATCGAGAATAATAGTAGCCGGTAAATCAGGTTGTGTAAATAAAGTTGTCAGACACATAAAGCGTAATGTGCCATCGGATAAAGAGTTTGCGTCAAAATATTGGTCGGACCCTTTCTCTGCCCATTCCAGTTTAATTTGATTTTCATTACCCGGCCAGGGTCTGAGTGTAAAATCATGAAAGAAGGGAGCAACAAGCCTGATGGTATCCACGATTTTTTTATAGTGAAGTTCATATTTGTTTTTAAGCCAGAATAGATATGCGGCAATATTTGATCCGTCTGCTCGAAAGAATATTTGATCGCCGACAGATTGAAGTTTTTTCATGTTTGAAGTATCGCTTGTATCATGAAAATGATAGAGCTGCCAGCTTTTTATGGAATCGATTACGTACTTTTCAATAGATTTTTCTTTGTTGCTCTTTTCAAAAAGTTTAGTTTCACGTGTTGTATTATGAATTATTCTTTGCATTTTCCTCTCAGGATCTACAAACCCAAAATAAACTGTTTCCTCACTAAAAATCAACCCATCCCCGGCCGGTTCTAAAATAAATTCATAACCATTTAGATATTGTTCATCATCAAAGAAGATTTTGACCTCAAGTTTTTCTGTTGTTTTGCCACCAAAATAGAGTATTTTTTCTACGCCTCCGGCTTTAGCAATATACGATTCAAGCCTCAGATCAATCAAGTTTCGGAGCATTTCAAAAAGCTTGATAAAATTAGATTTACCCGCGCCGTTTGCGCCGATTAAAATATTCAGGTTCGTTAACTCAAAATTATCTAGTTCACGAAAACTTTTAAAACCTTTTATGCTGATACGACTCATTACTTTCAACCTCTACCCCCTTAATAAGACTTTTTTGATTTTTTTTTCATTATCTGGGAAGTAAAGAGGAATATTTTCCTAATTCCGATTATTTTTTAAAAAAAGGGGAAATTAATTAGATTACCTATAGAAACCTCAATAAATAAGTCAAAATTATTTGTTTGACTAGAGAAGTATATTTTAGTAGTGTCTTTGTATAATCAAAGGAGTTTTATCAAAACTTTCTTTGGAAGGATGGTGAACAAAATAGGTTTACATATTTTACGCAGGCGTAGAAATTTACTGTTTGTTGTTTTTACAGTGTTCATATTCCAAACCGGTTTTATTGCCTGCAATAATAAACCTGTTACAATGAGAAATGTTACTGATAATACGGTCGAATTACATCAGAATGAAACATTTAACTCTTACTTTGGCGGCATTATTCTCGCATCCGACCTGTGGATTTTCACAACCGGAAAACGCTCTCTAATTTTCGCTAACTTTGGTACAACGCCCCTCGAAAATATCGGGGGGTTAAGCGGAAAAGCAGAGCTTTGCAGCGGAAGGGGGGGCTCACCCTTTTTTAAGTCACTTTTTCTCTTCAACCACAATTTCCCATTTGCCACCGCTAGAGTTCACATTTAGATAATACGACCCTGCTGGTTGCTGGATTGAAGTTTCGCTCTCCTCGGATTGCTGAATCATTACATCGGGGAATCCCCCGGTTTTCATGATATCTTGACCTTCCGGTACCACATAAAAAGAAAAAAGACTATATCTTCCGGCTTTAAACTTATACTTTGCCCGCACCGAACCTCCCATTAGCTGAAAAGGTGCAGACTTTTTCATACCACTCCCTTTGTATGTGTATACCTCCGTCCATTGCTTTGGTGCTTCTGTCGCATCGGCGCTTTTCTTGCTACCACCACAGCCTATTGCAATGGCTGCCACAATGAAAATTGAACTTAATAATCTCAAAAAGACCCACTGTTTTTTTTCTCGCGTCATAAAAATTTCCTTTTTAATTTTGGATTGATTACATAATGATATGCATTTTTTCTTATGTTTTGTCAAGGTTTTTTAACGTTTCCGGCAACGGCATAATGAGAAGTTCCCGAATATAATATACCTATAGAATATAGGGGAAATATACCTTTGGATATATCGTGCAGATTTGAATAAAGTGAATCGTGTAATACAACGGTTGTATAAATCTGTAAATCTGCTTGCTTATGAGTGCATGGCAAGAATGCTATTTTTGCTCGTACGTAGAAAAATAAATTAAAGAATACAATAGTGGCCAGTTATGACCACTATTGTATTGAACAAAGAATTATTGAATAAAAAGTTGTCTTACAAAATCATGTCCAAGACCATCAGCTGTGGTTTTGCTTGTAAAACTTGCGCCTCCATCGGTTGAGAGGTTCAATGCTCCGGGATTTCCGGCGTATATCGTTGAACTTGTTACAAATATACACAAAATATTTACGTTGGCTAGACCTGCTGTTATATTTGTGAAGCTTGTACCACCATCCGTAGATATACTTAAACCATTCCTCGTGCCAGCATAGATTGTTGAGTTCAATACAAATACAGAATAAACAATATCATTTCCCAGACCATCTAATGTGGTTTTGTTTGTAAAATTTGTGCCGCCATCAGTCGATATGCTCAAACCAAGCCTCGTGGCAACATAGATTGTTGTACCCGATACAAAGAGTCCCATAATAGTATCAGAACCCAGGCCATCTAATGTGGTTTTGTTTGTAAAATTTGCACCGCCATCTGTTGATATGCTTAAACCCGAATCCGTTCCGGCGTAAATGGTTGAACCTGATACAAAGAGTCCACTAATATTATCAGAACCCAAACCATCAGCAGTCGTTTTGTTTACGAAACTGACCCCGCTATCCGTAGATATGCTTAAACCCGAATCAGTACCGGCATAAATTGTTGTGCCTGATACATATATTGCTTGAACCCAATCCGAACCCAGACCATCGAATGTGGTTTTGTTTGTAAAACTAGCCCCACCATCCGTAGATATACTTAAACCTAAATCCGTACCGGCATAAATTGTTGAACCAGATACATATACTGACTTAACAGTATCCGAAGCCAGACCTTGAGCGGTGGTTTTGTTGGTGAAACTTGTACCACCATCGGTAGATATGCTTAAACCTAAGCCGGTAGCCGCATAAACTGTTGACGTTTCTACTGCCTCGTCCGTATTGTCCATGTTAGCACAAGCCATAAAAAAGCTTGTAATCATAAAAATTGTTAATTTTAAATATCTTCGTTTCATAATGTTTTCCCCTTTTAACTTTCTGGTGTTGTATTTTATAGCCTGTTTATTGCTTTGTGTATAGAAGTAGAATCTACCAACTACGTAGGTATATTATACGTATGCTTCAAAGGAATTGCTTGAGACACTACTCTATGATATGAATCAAGGCAAGGCAGGCAATGTAGGGATTCAAATTTTGACATCGAGAGAAAAAGAAATACTGCGAGTGTATTTCAATAGAGCTTATCTTGCGATAATGATGGAACATATCAGCAGATTAATTAAAGAGTACAATAGTGGTCAGTATGACCACTATTGTACTAAACAAAGAACTATTGAACAAAAAGTTGTTTTACAATATCCTCTCCCAGACCATCTGCTGTGGTTTTGCTTGTAAAACTCGCGCCTCCATCGGTTGAGATATTCAATCCTCTGGGATTTCCGGCGTATATCGTTGAACTTGATACAAATACACTTAAAATATATGCGTCGTTTAGACCCGACGTTATATTTGTGAAGCTTGTACCACCATCCGTAGATATACTTAAACCATTCTTCGTGCCAGCATAGATTGTTGAACCGGATACATATACATCTGAAACCCAATTATGTCCCAGACCATCTGCTGTGGTTTTGTTTGTAAAACTTGTGCCGCCATCTGTTGATATGCTTAAACCCATAGTCGTTGCGACGTAAAGGACTGAACCTGATACATATACTGCTTCAACCCAATCAGAACCCAGACCATCAGCTATGGTTTTGTTTGTAAAACTTGTGCCGCCATCTGTTGATATGCTTACCCCGAAACCCGTACCGACGTAAATGGTTGTGCCTGATACATACAGTGCGTGAACATCATTATCAGCCAGGCCATCAAAAATATCTTTGTGTACGAAACTGACCCCGTTATCCGTAGATATGCTTAACCCCGTATCCATACCGAGATAAATTGTGGAACCAGATACATGCACTTCTTGAATCCAATTAGAATCCAGACCATCATCCATGGTTTTGTTTATAAAACTTGCGCCACCATCCGTAGATATACTCAACCCATTACCTGTACCGGCATAAATTGTTGAACCAGATACATATACTGAAAAAATAAAATTCAAACCCAGACCTTCAGCGGTGGTTTTGTTGGTGAAACTTGCACCGCCATCGGTCGATATGCCTAAACCTGAACTGGTTACCGCATAAACTGTTGGCGTTGCTGCCTCGTTCGTGTTCTCCGTAGCCGTATCCTCTGTAGCCGTTTCCCCCATGTTAGCACAAGCTGCAAATAAACTGCTTAATATAAAAACTGTAAATATTAAATATCCTTTTTTCATAATTGTTACTCCCTTACCTTTTGGCAACAAAAGATATACGGTATTTATTGACATTTGTAAAGACGTTGATTTTACTAACTACGTAGGTATATTATACGCATGCTTTATATTTGTAGAATTTACTTATTGTAAAAGTCCAAAATCTCAGTTATATTCTTATTAGATTAAACTATGGAGCGTAATACAATAATTTCAATGGTAATCCTGTTTATTGTTTGGTATTCGTTCCATTATGAGAGTTCTGAAGGAAACCGGAGGTAAGTATGCATAAGTTAATTATTGCGGACGATCATTCCATTTTTCGTAGTGGCTTAAGAAAAGCCCTCGAAGAAAAGTTGGATATCGAAGTTATACAAGAATTAAAAAGTACAACGGAAGTAGAATCCGTTCTGCCCGAAACAGACTGTGACGGTTTGATTCTTGATTTATCAATGAATAATATAAACTCTTTATATTTAGTGAAAAAGCTAAAAAAGATGAAACCGAATTTAAAAATAATAATTTTGACAATGCATGATAGTAAATATTTTTTTAACCAGGCTATGGCAGACGGCGCCAATGGGTATATTCTCAAAACGGATGAACATGCAAATATTATAGAGGCAGTTAAAAAGGTTCTAAACGGTGGCTCTTATGCTTCCAAAGAGTTATTGGATACACTACTCGATGATATGAATCATGGCAAGGCAGGCAATGTAGGCATTCAAGTATTGACGCCAAGAGAAAAAGAGATATTGCGTATGGTTGCATTGGGAGAAACGAGTAATGCCATTGGACAAGCACTAGACATCAGCCCTCGTACGGTTGAGAATCACCGGAATAATATTCGAAAGAAATTAGATCTGGTTGATCTTGCCGATATGGTTAAGTTCGCCAAAATGAATGAACTTGTTTGAATATAATACGATTATTTAGTATGGAATATCAATTTGTAATCTGGTGCCTGTTTTTACCTGATGATCGATTATAAAATTTCCTTTAAGTGATTTTATACGCTCTTGAATTAGGTGAAGACCGAGACCTGCTGTAGATTTATCTTTTGGAATGCCTACGCCGTCATCTGTAATTAAAATTCGTAACATATTTGCACTCAGCTTTTCTGAAAGCACTTGAAACTCGTACGCGTGCGCATGTTTAATGGTATTGAACAGGGATTCTTGAATAATGCGGAAGACTTCGAGGTTTTGCTCCGGTGAGAGCAAAGATTCAACAGGATGTAATCTTACTTTTGTAAGCAATGAGTTTGTGCCCGGTGTTCCTTGTATTAACTCTTGTATAGCATTCTCCAGTCCCAATGGTTGCAAGGCTGCGGGCACCAGAGAATGTGAAAAATTTCGGGCATGAGTCATGGTGTTTTTTAGTATTTGAACAGAGTCGTCCAAATCAAATTCTTTTCGAGTTTGCTTAGACAAGCCTCCAAGCTTGAATTGAACGGTTGCCAGAGATTGTCCAAAGTCATCATGTAACATTCCGGCAATTTTATTTCGTTCAACTTCCTGAAATGTTAGAAGTTTTTGGTTTAATCGGGAAACATTTTCAAAGAGCTTACCTCTTTCTTCTTGCAAAGATTTGATACGATCTGCCAGTGCTATACTGAGCAAAAAAGCTTCCAAAGAATTACTGAATTGCATTCCGTATTCAGTGAGTAAATTTGTGGGAAGTACTCCGGCAAACTTTAACATAAAAGCTATCATTCCTATTAATAACATTGTCCATGCCAGTAGATAATACCGGGCCGGCTTATACCCCTGTATAAAGAAATAGACTCCGGCTGTGCTCGCTATAACAGCCCCCAATACAGTGGAAACCACCCAGATTCCCATATAATACTTCAGGGGTAAAAAAGCGTATACAATGGAAGAAATAAAAATAAAGACAAGTAAAAACCGGGAGGGATAATATATGAAACGGGTTTCTTTAGTTACATTTAAAAAGCTGCCCATAAAAAGAAGTACGCCACCAATACCTACATTTGATGCTAAGAAACCGGAATAATTTTTCCACCAAATCGATGAATCGGGCCATAAATATTGATCGCCGTAGCCTCTGTAAATAGCAAAAACAAATATAATTCCAGTCAGATATACACAGTAATACAGGTAACTTATATCTTTAATCCCAAAAAACAGAAACAAATTATAAAGAAGCATAATGATTAAGGTTCCAAAGAAAAGCCCCATCATGAAAGTTTCCAGGCTGGACATTTCAAGAAAACTTTCTTTGTCCGATAAATACATGGGCAAAGAGACCATGCCGGCATCTTGAATATAGATATAAATTGTAATTTGTTCGCCGGGTTCTAAAGATACCGGAAAGGTTGGATTACGTCTCTTATAATCAAGATCATTATAGTGCACGTTCTGTCCCGCTTCAACGATTTTCGGTTTTTGATTGTCTCGAACAACAACAAATCTGATTTGGTCAATCTGCGTCAATTTGATTTCGAAAAACCAATTGCGAATGTTTGTATCATTGACAACCCGGCTTTTCAACCAGTATCCCTTGGTCGTAATTCCAAAGCTGGGAATATCACTATCTACGATTACAAATTCGGATTCTTTTTTCTGGGAAATTTCTTTAAATGAAATAGCGTTCTCTTTTTCAACATACAATACTGTTTTTGACCCAATGGACTTTCCATTAAAGACGCTGGTTTTTAAAACAGGCAAATTAGACTTCGTCTCCTGGGCTAACAAACCTGGAGTAAAGAAAATGAAAGTCAGGAAGGTAAGTACAATAGCACCAAACCGAAACTTAACTTTGTTATCAAGTAAGACACCAGACATACAAAAAGGCTTTAATAGAGTACCGAAAGAGTATTGACGCAATAAGAATATGTGATTCATCCAAATTAACTTCATTTGACTTCAAAACAATATTTTGTTTCTTTACGGTCAATAGAAAAATAACATTAGATGATATAGTTTCTAAAGGCTTGCTTCGTTGTGCTTTTTTTAAAATACTTTAGTTGGTAGTTTATTTAGTTTGTTGACGATTTATTCACCCTTTGCATCCGTTACCTGCTAAACAATGAAGATTTATAGGAATTGTGTGTTACACAATAAAGTGAAAATATGGATCAAGATAAAATCATAAAATTAATAGAAAAACTCAACGTCTACTCTCGTAAGCACCCCGGTAGATACAAACGGAAAGTGTGGAGACTGGCCGCAGCAGGTTATTTTTACCTGTTATTCATATTGGCTATCCTTGGTGCGCTTGTGGGTGCTTTTGCTTATTATTACTTATACACAGAAAGTCCAAAATTAACCACTCTGAAATTCTCTATACCGGTTTTACTTTTATTCCTCGCCATTTTGAAAGCCGCCTGGATTCGGATACCGCCTCCCTGGGGACTGGAAGTAAACCTCGATGCTTTTCCACATTTGAAAAATGCGCTGGATGAAATCAAGAAACGTTTAAATGGTCCAAAAATTCACTCTGTAAAAATTACGGACGAATTTAACGCTGCAATTGTACAGACTCCCAGACTTGGTATCTTAGGCTGGCAAAAAAATCACTTAATTCTAGGTCTGCCCATGGTTCAGTCACTGTCGATGGACGAGTTTAAAGCCGTTGTTGCTCACGAGTATGGGCATTTGGCCGGCGCTCACGGTAAATTTGCCGCAAAGATATACCGTGTACGTGGAACATGGGCACGGTTGCATGAAGCCATTGGGGAAAGCCATAGTTGGAGTGGTTGGATTTTTAACGGTTTTATAAAACGGTTTGCGCCATATTTTAATATATATACATTTGTTCTTGCCCGTAGTAACGAATACGACGCGGACGCCGCTTCGGCAGATATTGTAGGCGCTGAAACAACTGCCTCTTCGTTAATTCGTGTGGTAACAATGGGCGCTTTGTTTGAAAAATATTTCTGGAAATCTGTTTTCGACGAAGCTGCTTCATCTGAAGTTCCACCGGACGAAGTTTTAACACGCGTTCGCCCTTTCTTAGAAAAAATTGACAATGATAAATTAGTAAACATGCGTAATCTGGCTATGATACAAGAGACCGGTTTTGACGATACCCACCCGGCACTAAAGGACCGCCTTAGCGCCCTTGGGTGTGATTTTCGAGAACCCCTTGCGGTTCATGTTTCAGCGGCGTCGCACTTTTTGGGGGAACAGGAAAAATCGATCAGCGATGCAATTTCTACAGCCTGGAAAAATCAGGTTGCCGATGGGTGGACTGAGCATCGGGAGAGTGTACTAAAAAACAAGCAAAAACTCTCCGAATTAAAAACCGAAGTCGAACAAGGCAAAGTAGCTCTAAAAGACTATTTAGAATATGCATACTTGACAGAAGAGATGGAAGGGCCTGAGAAAGCTTTCGTTGTCTTTAAAAGTATTCTTGAAACCGAACCTGAGTCGGCCGATGCGTTGTTTCATATGGGGCGTATTTTAATGGATCAAGAGGATGATACCGGAATCGAGTATTTACAAAAAGCGGCTAAAGCAGACGAAGATCTTGAGATCCATGTGTACCCCCCGATACTGCAATACCTGACATTAAAAAACCGTCAAGATGAATTAAAAAGTTATAAAGAAAAATATGAAAAAGCTTTACTTCATGCGGAAAAAGTTCTACAGGAAAAAGAGAGCCTTACCGGTGACAACGAGTTTGAGCCTCACAATCTTGAACAAGAGACAGTGCAAAGTTTGGCTACCCAGCTGCGAGAATTTCCTACCATTGACAAAGCGTATGTGGTGCAAAAGAAATTACATTTAAGTAAAAAGCCTATCTATGTTATCGGCTTAACCAGAACAAGAATCGCTGGAATACTCGAGCATACGGATATCACGAATGAACGGGTGGTTCAAGGAGTGGTAAATACCCTTGATTTTGAAGGACAATTTGTTTGCGTTGTTATAGACTCAAATCGAGATCCGCTTGGAAAAAGACTTCCAGAAATTCCCGACTCGTTCATTCTAAATGGTAAGCAGTAAGTTACTTTTTTATTCATAAGAATATGACCAATTATTACCAATAATCGACACTGTTTGGCTATAAAGGTTCAACCAGAAACCAAGCGGTGGTTTAGGCCTGAAAAAGGTTTGACGATGGTGAAGCCAGGATAAAACATCAATTTAAAATCATTCATCAATGGAGAATGCATATGTCCCTTTATGGTCTATTTCAACGTAAAAGTCCGAACGGTTTCGGGTATAATACTACGGCTGAGGAGGTTACAAAAGACCTCTCTTTAAGCGGAAAAACAATTTTAATTACAGGGTGCAATTCGGGACTCGGTAAAGAGACAGCGCGTGTGCTTGCTAAACGCGGGGCTAAAGTTTTTGGAACAGCGCGAACATTAGAGAAGGCGCGTAACGCATGCGCTGAATTTGGCCAAAGCGCAGTTGGGCTTTCTTGCGAGCTGTCCGACCCGCAAAGTGTTCGCTCAGCAGTGAAGGAGATAAAAAATAAAGTTAAAAAACTCGACGTTATTATATGCAATGCAGGAATAATGGCTCTACCAAAACTCAAACGTGCGCATGGCTATGAGCTACAATTTTTTACGAATCATATCGGGCATTTTATTCTCGTAACGGGACTTCTCGATCACCTTTCAGACAATGGGCGCGTGGTCATGTTAAGTAGCGCGGCCCACAAAGGTGCCCCGTCCGAAGGCATCCAATTTGACAATCTAGCCGGAGACGAGACATATACCCCCTGGAGCTCTTATGGGCAATCTAAGTTTGCTAATTTACTTTTTGCCAGAGAACTCGCACGGCGATTTGAAGACACAGACAAAGTTGCCATTGCCGTTCATCCCGGCGTCATAAAAACAAACCTCGGTCGCCATATGAATTCGGTGGTTAATTTCGTGTTTGGTTTGATAGGCCCTTTGTTTTTAAAAAACATACCGCAAGGCGCAGCCACAGAGTGTTACGCAGCAGTCCACCCCGGCGCTGCCGAGCATTCGGGTTCTTACTTTGCCGATTGTAACCCGATTTCACCACGGTCCGACGCCAACAACATGGAGCTGGCTTCGAAGCTCTGGCAAAAGTCCGAAGAAATTGTGGCCGGTCTATAATACGTCGGGGATAGCGGCGGCTCTTTATGGGGTCACATTGTGACCCTTTAAAAGCCAAAGCGAAGGGGCAGGCTTGCCCCTTTTAAAATATTAAAATCAAACTTTGTAATATTCGCAATCGGGATGATGGAATATTAAAGCACTGGTGCTTTGTTCAGGCATCATCTGCCATGCTTCAGTAAGACCAAGGCCAATATCTTCGGGTTTTAATATGTTGTAGAGTTTTTTCTGGTCGGAAAGTTCCGGGCAGGCGGGGTAACCAAAAGAGTAACGAAGGCCGCGCTTCGGTGCAAGACCCCACTCCTTAATTACTTCTCTGTGAATATATTCGGCTAACGCCTCGGCCATCTGGGTTGAAAAACCTGCGAACAGATATGATTTTTCCAACTCGCCTTTATCTTGCAATTCGTTAATAATGTCGGCAGAAATTTGACCGGCGGTAACGGCGCTAAGTGCAAGGTAGTCCTCTTTGTCGGGGGCGATATAGTCGGCGAGAGAGATTCCGTCTTTTCCGCTTTGGCGAGGAAAGTCGAAAGTTTCCAACGGGTTATCTTTTTCGTCAAATAGTGATATGGAATTTTTTTCTGATCGGGCTTTGTAAAAACCGTAAACGAGGTCAAGACTCATCCAATTGTTTTTCTGAGCCTCTTCGGCCAGTTCGTATAAACGAGGTCTAAAGATCTCTTCAATTTGTTTTTTAAACTCGTCGCCTTTACTGCGCACTCCCCATTTAAATCGAAACAGGTTTTGTTGATCGATTAACGAAAAAACAGATTCAAAGTCGGCGCCTTTTATAATTTTTCTTCCCAGAAAAGGAGGGGCGTCTACCGGGGATGGTTTTATTTTCGCGCTTCGAACAGTAGAAACTTCAACAATTTTTTCGACCTTTTTAGCAGAGTGAGCGGCCAGGGCTTTTTCTTTATTGTCTTTTACGATGGCGGTTTTAGCAGCCGGGTCAACGAAGTCGTTGGCGATGTTTAAACCCTCAAAGGCGTCTTTCGCATAAAAGACTCCCGGCTCGTAGTAGTTTTCTTTATCGGGAAAAGCAATCTGGTAGGAATATTTTCGGTTGATGGCGGCGCCCCCTACTATGACGGGAAAATCGAGCGAGGCTTTTTGTAACTCTTCGACACAAATTCCCATCTGTTTTGAAGTAGAAACCAGAAGGGCCGAAAGACCGATGGCAATAGCGTTTTCTTTTTTCGCCGCTTCTATAATCGTCTGAACCGGAACCTGTTTGCCAAGATCAATAATAGTAAAACCATTATTCGATAATATTGTTTTTACGAGGTTTTTTCCAATGTCGTGAACGTCCCCGTAAACGGTGGCAAGAACAATGGTCCCTTTCGCGGCGCTTTCAGCTTTGTCGAGAAATTGTTCAACGTGAGAGACAGCTCGTTTCATCACTTCGGCGGATTGTAAAACAAAAGGTAGAATCAACTCACCCGATCCAAATTTTTCGCCGACCTCTTTCATTGCTGGCAGTAAAACTTCGTTGATAGTTTGAACGGCTGTTTTGTCTTTTAAAATTTCATCCAGGGGCGCCTCAATCTCTTCGGGTATTCGATTCACTATTTGAAAACGAACTTTTTCTAAAGGTGGCATTTTTTTGAGCGCGGCTTTGGTGTCTTCTTTGCTGGCCCCTTTTATCGCTTTGCGGCTTTCAAAATAAGTGATGAATTCAGCAAGGGCGCTTTCATGCTTGTAAAAAATAAGATCTTCACAGATTTTTTTATCTTTGTCTGTAAGCTGAGAATAAGGGACAATGTCTTTAGGATTCAAAATCGCGGTATCTAAACCATACTGTACGGCGTGGTAGAGAAAAACCGAATTCAAAACTTTTCTCGCCGGGGGCGCAAAACCAAAAGAGATGTTGGATAGTCCAAGCGTAGTTAACACACCGGGCAAATCTTTCTTTAAAGTTTTTATGGCATCTAACGTGGCAATCGCCGATTTGTTATATTTTTCTTCACCGGTTGCAAGTGTAAACGTAAGACAGTCAAAAAGTATATCATGGGGTTTAAGTCCGTACTCTTTTGTAACTATTTCGTGAATTCTGTGTGCAACTTCGAGTTTCCACTCTACTGTGTCGGCCATCCCCTTTTCGTCGATGGTTAAAGCGACAACTGCGGTGCCGAACTTTTTAACCAAAGGCATAATGGATGCGATTCGACTGGTTCCATCGCCTTCGAGGTTAATGGAATTTACAACAGGTCGACCGGGGCAAACTTTAAGGGCGGCTTCTATGACGTCGGCTTCGGTAGAGTCGATCATTAAAGGGGAGGCAACCGAGTTGCTCAGTATATTGACAAGTTTTCCCATCGCCTGAACTTCATCGTCCACTTCATTGGACGCGAGGCAAAGGTCGAGTATATGGGCTCCGCCCTCTTCCTGGTTTCTAGCCAGAGTAAGCATCGCCTCAAGATCGCCGGCGTTTCGAAGCTCTTTCATTTTGCGGGAGCCTTGTGCATTTAGTCTTTCGCCGATCAGCATAGGGGCCGGCTCTTGTATCAAAGAAACTGCGGTCATGGCAGAAGCGACAGACGGGAGTTTTTCAGGCGCGGGTGTACGAGGCGTTACATCGGGATTATCATCGATAATTTTTTTCAGGGCGCGTATGTGGTCGGGGCTTGTTCCGCAACACCCACCGGTTATATGCAGTCCAAAATCTTTTACAAAAGAAAAAATCTGTTCGGCGAACTCTTGTGGATCCATTTTATACACTGCGTGTCCATCTTCGTTCACCGGCATTCCAGCGTTGGGGATAGCCGAGATTGGTTTCGAGGAGTTCTCGCATAGATAACGAACGGACTCTCGCATTTCGGGAGGACCGGTAGAACAGTTTAGCCCTATAATATCAACAGGTAATGGTTCTAGAATTGCAAGGGCGGCTTTTATGTCGGTCCCCAGAAGCATTCTTCCGGTGGTATCCAGGGTAACCTGGGCTTGTATAAGTACATCGTTTGCATCGGGTATAAGTCCATCCGTGTGGGCTTTTTTCCTGGCGGCGTCGGCTCCGGCAACGGCGGCTTTCACTTCGAGAATATCCTGTGAGGTCTCAATTAAAATTCCATCTACCCCACCCTCTATAAGCAGGTAAGATTGCTCTGTAAAAATATCAAAAAGTTCGTCATAGCTTATGGCAGAGAGAGCTTCGTCAGTCGAAGAAGGCAACATCCCGGTAGGTCCAAGCGAGCCAAATACAAAGCGAGGTTGCTCGGGCGTCGAGAACTCATCGGCGACTTTCCGTGCAATACGCGCGGCAGAAATATTATGCTCTTTTACCGTGTCTAAGTCGTACTCTTCGAGCTTGAGTCGGTTGGCGCCAAAAGTATTGGTTTCGATGACATCGGCCCCGGCCCCTAAGTAGTCACGGTAAATATCTTCAATAACATCCGGCCGGGTAATGACCAGGTGATCGTTGGCCCCTTCCAGTTTATCGCTCCCAAAATCAGCAGGGCCGAGATTGCATTTTTGTATTTGAGTCCCCATGGCCCCGTCAAATACAATGGTACGTTTTTTAATAATTTCGCGGAATTTTTTAGACATAGTCAATTCTGCCAAACAGAACTAACCCGTCAAGCATTATCGATACATCTAAGTGTATCGATATAGGGTAAATATAATCGGATGGGGAAATTCAGACCTAATGAGAGCGCGTATAGTCGATTTTCCCCTCGCTTTGGCTTTTAAGCAGGGCCGTAGCCCTGCCCTAAGAGCCGCCGCTACCCCTTTTATATTGTTGTAGCGTTCAAACAGAGAAGTATTGGTACTTTTAATATAATTTCAGCGCAATGTACACATAGCTCCGCTCTGGGTTAAAAATGGTTATTCAATATGGTCTACTTATGCAGCCAGTTTCTCTGGAAACAACGCTTCTACAGGCAAGACTACCAATATTCACTATCGGGAAAATGTCTTAAGTGAATGTTTTTGTGCGGGGGGCTTATGATGGGTAAATCGACATCTCTATACAGCTTAATCCCCAGCCAGTAAAACGCCAGCCGATGAAACCTGCTCACCCTCCCGAGCGACAGCCTCTCCAGCTCATCCAAATTCCATTCAAGCGCCAGACGCACCAGATGAGACATCGTAAAATTCAGCCTGCCTGAAGTAAGCCGAATAAAAAACTCATCGCGACCATACAGACAGAGTTTATGCCGGTGCAAATCTTCAACCTTATTGTTTCCCGCATAAATGTGTTGCTTAGCACGTTCGCTGAGTTCTTCGAATTTTTCCCCTGCCCTGCCCGAACACCCCTGTTGGCCAAAACCTTCGCCCATTTGCCGCTTAAGTAAGCGAAACACACAGTACCGAACAACCCACGAGTAACTCTTTTTCTTCAGGTCGGCAATTCGGACGATTTTTTCCCAGGTTTCCTGGTTCAAGTGAATTTCCAATATATGATCAGGAGTAACACGAACCTTCCAGAATGGTTTATTCTTGTTTAACATATTCATGTAATAGGGCAAATTGCCGTTTTTTTTCACAAAAAGGTGCAAAAATTAGAAAATATTTATGAACATGTTCATTTTTACTTGACGCCCCAATATAAATTACCTACATTAAATATATAAAAGTGAACACGTTCACTTTTGACAACAACAAACCAAAAAGGAGAATATCATGAAAGGGAATTTAAAAAACAAACACACAGTCACCGGAGCCTTTGGATACTCAGGACAATATATAGCGCTCAGACTCTTAGCAAATGGTCACGAGGTAAACACACTGACTGACTCACAGCAAAGACAATCGCCTTTAAACGGCAAAATCGAATCAAGCGGTTTTCACTTCGACGAACCGGAAAAACTGGTAAACTACCTGAAAAACACAAAGGTACTTTACAACAACTACTGGGTCAGGTTTAACCATAAAACTTTCACCCACGAAGAAGCCGTACAAAACTCATTTACACTGATCGACGCGGCAAAAAAAGCCGGGGTCGAAAAGGTTGTACACATCAGCATAACCAACCCATCGCTCGACTCAGACCTGGAATATTTTCATGGCAAAGCCAGAATAGAAGAAAAACTGAAAAACTCGGGACTCTCTTATTGCATCTTGCGACCAGCCGTAATATTCGGGGGCAGCGATATACTCATCAACAACATCGCCTGGGTCGCCCGACACTTTCCCATATTCCCACTTTTCGGGAACGGAAATTACAAACTACAACCTATTCATGTCGACGACCTTGCAAAAATCGCCGTAGAAAAAGGAACAGGAAAAACGAACGAGACATTCAACGTAATCGGTGAAGAGACCTACACATATAAAAAACTCATCGAAACCATATGTCACGCCCTCGGAAAAAAACGACTCATTTTCCCAGCCCCGGCCTATGCCGGATACCTGGCAGGAAAAATAATCGGAGCTTTTACAAAAGATGTGATGATAACAAAAGAAGAGATCAAAGGGTTAACCGCAGGCTTATTGTACGTCAACCCCAAAGAGCCCTGCATAAAAGGAGAAACCAGTTTACAGGAATATGTTGACAAAAACTGGCAGACAATAGGTAATGCTTACGCATCAGAAATTAAAAGAAGGATACAAAGAAAACCAGGATATGGGCAACTATAAAAAAAGTGAACAAACAAAAGCGATCGTGATGGAAACAGCGCTGGAGCTTTTTCGAGCCGAAGGTTTTGCCGAAACGACAATGAGACAGATTGCTAAAAAAGCCGGCATCGCCCTCGGAACGATTTATATATATTTCAAATCAAAAGAAGAACTTGTATTAGAATACTACCAGAAAGTGCAACAAGAACTACTTCTTCAAACGAGCGTCGACACACAAAAAAAACCCTATCGACTTGAGGTCGGGTTGAAAGACTTTTTTTACCTGCAATTTAAAATGCTCGAAAAAGATAAAAAGTTTCTATCAGCCCTGGCGTCTGCGGCGGCAACACCCGACAACCCCGTATCGCCATTTGGCAAAGAGAGTAAACATATTCGCAAGCTACATATGGAAATGCTTAAAAAGATTGTAGACAATTCGAAAACAAAAATACACCCCAAAGTACAAAAAGAGCTGCCGGAACTTCTCTGGTTTTTACAAATGGGGTTAATCTTTTTCTGGGTTCATGACAAATCAAAAGAGTCTGTAAAATCAATCGAGATGACAGATACAACCGTAGAACTAATCGGGACATTCCTGAAAATACACAACAAACCCTTTGCCTCCGGCCTTCGAAATTCTTTATTAAAAATTATAAAAAACCTGGTATCTATTGTAGACGAAACATAGACAGAAAGAGAATAAAAGCAAAAAAAAACAAAAACTAAGAATGAAACATTTTATGCAAAGCCGTCTTGTCAAGATCAAGGGGCTTGCCTGGTTTTATCGAGCGGTACTTCACAGTGGCCTTCAAACCAGGCAGATTTACCGACTGAAAGGAACCCATAATTTCAACACAACTTTTACGAATTTCTTTTGTAATTACAATAAAGTCATCACCCTGAACTCGAAACAAAAGAGAACCGGGAAAAAGAGAACCGAGCTCACCTGCAATTTGAACAAGAAGTACATCACCCTGCTCCCAGCCATGCTTATCATTATAATCGGAAAACCGGTTAATACTGATAAAGATAATTGTGTTATAAAAATTCATCCTTTCGGTATCCTGAATAAGAACATTAAAGTAGTCTTCATTATGAAGCTCAGTCAACCGATCTGAGAAAAAATATGAAAATCGTTTTTTCTCAAGTTCAGAAGCCGGAAACTGGCTTTCAATTACAGGAACCTGAATATTGGCAAGAGTTTTTACCGCCGCAGCTACCACATCAGGGTGAAACTGAGAACCCGAGTTTCGTTGAATTTCTTCAATAGCAGCGTCCCGGTTGAGTTTATCGTGGTATACCCGGTCTGTGGTCATCGCGTCAAAAGCATCGGCGACAATAAGTATTCTGGCCAGAGGGGGAATTTCATTCCCACGAACACCGGAAGGGTACCCGTTTCCATTATGCCATTCATGGTGGTAACGAATAATCTCAGCAAGCTCTTTATACATTTTAATTTTACTTAAAACATCATAACCGGACTCAACATGCAGCTTAATTAAATCATATTCAAGTTTGGAGAGCTTACCGGGGCGCAGTAAAATCGAATCAGGTGTTGCCACCTTACCAATATCATGTAAAATAGAAGCCTTCTGCAACTTGTCAATATCGCTCGCTTTCACGCCCATCGCAGAAGCAATTAAAGCGCAATAACCGGCAACACGAACAGAGTGACCGGCAGTATAGGAGTCTCGCTCCTCTATCATATGAACAAAAGAAAGAATAGTCTCTTCAAAATTTCGAATCTTTTCAGCTTTTAAGCGGGTAACGTCCTTTTGTCTTGTGTAGGCGTCTATGGCAAAACCGAGATCACCGGCGAGTTCCTCAAGCATAACCACCTCTTCAGGCTGGAACGGCTCAGAGCGAAATGTATACACAAGCAAAGCGCCAAAAGGTTTATTATGAGAATGGGAACGAAGTGGAATAGAACATAGAGATTGATACCCCGACTCTAAGCCTAAATCCCTCCAGGGGTTCATCTGCTCTTCTCTGTTAATATCATTTATTAAAACAATTCCATCCTCTCGAATCGAGCGTACAGCAGGATGAGCAGAAAGGGGGCTTTTTGTATCTAACGAAACCTCGGTTCGAGCGACAATATTAAAAGTATCTTCAGAGTGATAATGGTTCAATTTATTACTCTGGCCCTTCATAATAGCCAACCAACATAAACTGTAGTGAGAGTGGGCGGCTAGAATATCACACACATGTGACAACAAAGAATCGACGGACTGGTAAGTAATAATTTCCTTATTTACCTTTGTTACCGTACTCATAATTTCGCGCAGGTATTTCTCCTTCTCAAACAAGAGTTTAATCTTGCTGGTTCGGTCTTTCACACGCTGTTCCAGATTTTTGTTAACGGCAAGCACCTCTTCTCGCCCTTTTCGAATAACAGAAAACAATATCCAGGTAATAAAAGCGACTAATAAAGTAATAAATAAAATTGCAATCTCAACGTAATTCGAATTGGCGTTTATAAACGCTTCTTTTTCACGAAAATCTTGAATAGGCACAGTAATACGAATGCCCCCCCGCTGGTCCCCGGGTTTTGAGGAAGGATGACAACTGACACAAGACTCTTCGGTCTTTAAAACACCCAGAAAATAGAGAGAGTTTGGTTTCTCCGGTGGAAATTCAAAATAGTATTTTTTTTCCTTTCGACTTTCAAGATAAGTTAAAGCCCGTTTTTCAAATTCATCAGGTTTATTCACAGGGTTTAACGGAGTAAGACTGGTAATTTTATAATAATGATCATCGTCGTCCTGAACATTCATCTTCATTTCAAAAATCTGCCGGGTCATAAAAGCAGGGTTCATTAAAATCAGAGTTTCCCCATTCGCGGCTTTCAGAGTATTATTTCTAAGATAAGGATTAGGTTCCAGCCCCGGACGCTGTTTAACATAAACTCCCTTGTGGGACGCAGCCCAGGAGCGGACAAGTACAACGGTATCAAAAAGAGATATCGCCTCTTTTTTAAGTGTATCCCGGGAAAGTTCAATTTGACCGAGACTTAAACGGCGAATAGTCAACAGGGTAAAACCAAGCAAAACAAACGCTAAAATAATTACCCAGATTGCATATTTTTTGTGTGAACTATTTAAAAGCATTATCTTCACATGTAAACCTATCACGACTCTTCAGTATATAAGATAATAAACATTTATAATTAAATCTTCCTTATATAGTTATCTACGTATATAATACATCACAACATAAGAGTAGCTTACAAGACAATAGAGATCCCTCATAGGTCAATCAAAAAACAGAGATTAAACCAGAGCTACCCCTTTTGTATCAACCAGGCTGCTGTGGTTGTGTCACTTCGTTCGACGATCGTTTCAAGTTATTTCAATTCAAACTGAGAATTGGCGGCAGGGCTAATTTGAACTGTTTCTTTATTTTTTCGTTTTTCAGCAACTACGGACCAGTAAATATTACCAGGTTTTAATTTTTCGTTACTCTTCAGTTTATACGAAAGTTTCTTCACAGACGCTTTCTTAATTAGAATTTTTTTCTTGTTACGAATTGAGTACACACTAATCGTATAATAATTTGCTGAAGAGACCTCTGCCCACGAAAATTGGATTTTCCCGTCTTCTACAAGCTGAACCACCGAGTCTTGCGCCGGGGTAAGTTTTATCGGAGAAGACAAAGCCTTTCTAACATAATACACGCTTATTATTTTACTTTTTACTTTAGGTTTATCTGAACCCTTGTAAAACGCTTTCACCCGCCAGTAATACTTTCCGTAGGGAATTTTCCTTTCGAGTTTAAAGTTTGATTTTTGAAGACGCCGGGTTATTATTGGTTTCTTGAGTTTAGATGAAGACGAAAGAATAAATTCATAACTAAAACCTTCTCCAAGGTCGAACCAGGCAAACCTGAGCGATTTCTCAGAAACAGCGCTTTCAAAAATATAGTGATTACCGGGACGCTTCAGCTCCAGAGAGTCGATCATTTTTACCTCGAACAATCGCGGCTTCGACGCTTCAGAAGAAGAAGATTTACTGAAAACGGAGACAACGCTCCAATAGTATTTTCCGGCTTTCAGTTTTTTCGAAACAGGTAAACTTGTCTTATCTGTTACTTTCGAAAAGACACTGGTTTTTTTCCCTGGGTTTGAATAAATCGTAACCCGGTAGTGACCTGCACCGGGAACCACCTTCCAGCGCAAGAAAGCCTTCTCTCTTTTTATAGAAACTTCATGAAAAATCTCCCCTTTTTTTGTTATAATTTTAGGAGAGGCGGCATTTTTTCGTTTTTTCAACTGAAAAGTGTGAACTGGATATTTCACCATTTGAGCAGCCTGTATTCCATTCGGAAATTTACAGCGAACGCTCCAATAATACGTTCCGGCGCCGGGAAAACTCGCCGAAAAAGAGCGTGCATCAACAGTAAATTTCTCTTTAAATTCACCATTTAAATCGGCCTTGTCCGAAACAATAAGTGTGCTGGAACCGCATTTTTTTGAAATTTTCCAGGTGAATTGTGTCTTAGGACTCTTTCCATGAAAATCTATTATGGCATTTTGAGAGGGAACAATAAGGTCGGGTTCTTGAATACGAACGACTTGAACCATACGGGTTTCAGAAATAAATTTCTTCTTCCCGTTTTTACCGGTAACTTTCCAGTACCAGGAGCCGGGTTCAAGAGGTACAATTCGTGAAACCGTTTTACCGACAGCAATAGTTTTACGATTTTTAAAAGAAGGATTATCGGCTAAGACAAAATTCCCACCGCTGTAACCTTTGGGAGCCTTCCATGTAAATGTAAGGCTAGTCTGTGCAGTCGATGTAAGTACAACACGGCTGTCTTTGGGTTTTTTCAATAAAATTTCAATTTTAACTATTTTCTTTTTTTTGTTCTTATCGGTGGTTAATTTTTCACCTTTTTTCACTCTCTCTTCTTTACCCGATTCGTCAATAAAACGAACTGAACCTTTTTTAACAGAGACTTCGGTATCGCCATTCTCGGTTACCGCAACCGAAGCGTCGGCTTCACCCACATCAAACGCCTCTCCCTTGTCAGTCATAAGGTACGCTTTTTCACCTTTTACCCCGGTGGTTTTTACGCGACCCGATTTTATTTTCAAAGCTGCGGTATCATCATAATTTTCTACAATGATCATTGAGTTGGGAGAAAGTTCAAACTCAACGCCGTTATTCAACGTCAATTTTGCATCGGAACTTTCTTTTGTTAATATGGAATCTTTAGAATATACATCCTCGTTTTTATCGATATCCTCCCAGACAACGCGTTCCTCGTATTTTCGCAACACCTGAAATCGTTTAAAAGAAAGTTTTCCAATAGACTCGCTATCACTACCCCTTTGAATTTTTTTTGTAAGGTGCAGGTATAAACCCGTAGAGAGCATACTCACCAAAAGCAGACTCGATATTAAAACAATTTTGTCCGGTCGTTCCAGCTTCATTTTGGGTCATCCAGAATTTCGTATTTGACCTCTCCTTCATCCGCTACGGGGTTTGCCGGTCCTTTAAAATCAATACCAACCATGGCTCGCATTTCCTCTATATTTTTCGGAGCATCGGGGTCTCCTTTATTACCAAGCACGGCGTAAATTTGCTGGGGATCCGATTTTCCTTTTACTTTAATTTTTTGCATAGCCACACAATCAAAAAGGTTTTCGACTCTGGAAAAAGTTTCCTGAGAAATAAGAATATCGGTTCCAAAGGGTTTGTTCAAAGCCTCAATACGAGAAGCAAGGTTTACGGCGTCCCCGATTACGGTATACTCCAGACGATCATTAGAACCAATTTGCCCTGCAATAACCGGTCCACTGTTAATTCCCGAACCAATTTTAATAATAGGTTTTTTAGGAGCACCCCTTCCTACATTAAACTTAATTAGGGCCAGACGCATCATAAGAGTTCCGTTAATGGCATTTTCTTCATCGTTGCCTCTGCTAACGGGAGTTCCCCATACCGCCATAATGGCATCGCCAATAAATTTATCAACAACTCCATGGGTTTTAGTTATACATTCGAGCATAACCGTCATATATTCATTTAAAAATTCAACGACCTCTTCTGGTTCCAGAGTTTCCGAAATATTTGTAAAAGAACGTATATCCGAAAAAAAGATGGTCGCTTGCGCACGCTCTCCACCCAGTTTAATTTCACCACGCATCGCTTGTTCGGCGATTTCAGGGTTCACAAATTTATTCAATGCCCCTTTTAACTTTTCTCTTTCTTCGAGACCGGTACTCATAAGATTAAAGGCTTCCGTTAAATGACCCACTTCATCCCGAGATGTAGAGGTTAGCTCATGATGGTAATTCCCTTTTTGAATTTCATTACTTGTCTGGACTAAACGCTTCAAAGGCACGGACAAAGACTTAGCGAAAAAATAGATAACGGTAAAAGCAAGAACAAGAACAATAAGAGTAATAAAAATCGAAGCATAACGTATTTCGCGAATCGCTTCAAGGGCCTGGTACTGGGAGACTTCAGCAATCACCATCAGGTTTCCAGTAGGAATTCGGTTAAAGGCCCCGTAAAACCACTCATCGGTATCATTCTGGTACATTAGAGTTCCAGCGTTCGCGGTCTGTGAAAGTATACTTTTTACTTCAGAGCGCTCCGCTAAATTGCCTTCATCCAGAATAATACCTCGATCGTTTGAGGCGATCAAATTTCCGGAAGCGTCAATGAGGTGGGTTCTGGTCGAATCCGATTTTTCGCCAAAAATAGCCATAATAGAATTCATTTGTATAAGAATAACATACACCTGAGATTTTTTCCCGGCGTCCGGGACGGGAGTTACAATAGCCATCACCGGAGTCTGAAAAAGAGCCGAAAGATTTTTTACAAGAGTAATTCCGTTAAAGCTTGCAACGAGATCTTCTTCAAGATGTTCATGAACAGAAAGTACATCGGAAATATTTATATCAGAGTCTTTAAAAAATACGGAATCATACATATCGTCGACTTTACGAGTAGAACCCGAAGATGTCTTTTCAACCAGCGACGTATAAAAAACCTCTTTTTCGTCACTGAAAAAACGAGATACCAGCGCCGCTTTACCGGCACGAAAATCTTTTTTCGTAGAATACATAAGATCTACTTCATTTATTTGACTGTCTAAAGAGATTTGAATTCGCTCAGCCAGCAATTTCGCAGTAGCCGTTTTTTCTGCGAAAACTTTATTTTCCGTATCTGTCTCAAAATAGTTCAATGCAAACATGGTTGTGGCCGTCAAGCTCGCAACTACGATTAAAGAGATAATCGACTGTAATTTAACCCGAATTGGAAATTTCGGGGATCTGTTTTCAATAGATTCGTTACCGGATTCTTGAGCCGTCATAAATACTCCTGTTAATGCATTATAATTGGATAATAAAATATAAAATCCAGCTGTAAAGCCCATTGTCAAGTGGGTTTTTACCGGAATTTAAATAATCAAAAACAAGCTACGTTAAAAGAGCGTCCGTTATAATTTCAACGAGAGACGGTCCCTTCACTTTCAGAGCTATTTCTATGGTTTTCGCAAGTTCATCTGGTTTTTCAACTCGATAGCCTTTAGCGCCGCAAAGGTTCGCATAATCGGCAAAACGAGGATTATGCAGATCGGTTTGCCAGACATCAAGTTGAGCGGCTCTTTGCTCTTTTGAAATTTTACCAAGCTCATTGTTATTCAGTAAAATATGAGTAATGTCCATGTTATACTTTACCGCAGTGGTTAGCTCACCCATGTACTGGCCAAAACCACCGTCGCCGCTAATTGAAACGATTTTTCGCCCGCTATTTGCAGCCCAGGCTCCCATGGCCGCCGGAAAAGCAAAACCAATCGAGCCGAGATAACCCGACATAAGAACGCTCTGTTGATTGCACTCAAAATAACGCCCGAACGAGTAGGTATTGTTTCCAACATCCACTGCGATGACCGCGTCTTTGAGCAAAATTTTAGAGAGCTGCGCAAAAACAACAGCCGAGTTTATTCCATTGCCGTTATCCTGAGTCTCGCGTTTACTTTTTTCAAGACGCCATAGTTCCCACTGCTGCGCAATTTCATCTTTTTGATTATGCCATTTCTTTTCGGGCAAATTCTTTTGTATTAAGTTGGCCGTAGTTTTAATATCGCCCCAGACCAACTCATCCACAGGGTGAAATTTACCCAGAGCCATTCGGTCATAGTCCACCTGAATAATTGGTTTGGACGCATCGATTCCGGTATGTTGTGAAAACGAAGCTCCAAAAACAACCAGCTGGTCTGAACGATTCATAAGCCAACTGGCAACGGGCGTTCCACTGCGTCCCAAAACTCCGGCAGCCAGCGGATGGTGATCGGAAATTTGCCCTTTGGCTTTAAAAGTCGTAATAACCGGGCAATCTAAAACCTGAGCCAGCTCTATAATTTCGCTCATCGCTTCACGCGCGCCATAACCAACAATAATTACAGGTCGTTGAGCTCTTGCAATTCGATACACGGCGTAATTCAGAGCCTGAGGCGGGGGGGTAATATCCGTCTGGCTGACTCGCCCGAGCGGTCGCCCCGGCCCCGTATCTTTCGCGTCTAAAACCTGTACTTCATCGGGCAAAATGAGATGCGAGATACTCTTTTCAATAACAGCACTTTTTAGAGCCAACGAAGTCAGTTCGGAATATTTGCTTCCCGGCAACATTGTCTGGCTGAATGTAGATACGGCGCTGAAGGCCGAAGCAAGATCGATCTCTTGAAAAGACCCCGGACCAAGTACCTGGGTATTTACCTGACCCGTTAAAGCCAAAACCGGCGCTCTGTCCATTTTGGCGTCCCAAAGACCTGTTAACAAGTTCGTGGCGCCCGGACCCGCAATAGACAATACGGCGGCCGGTAGCCCCGTAAGTTTAGCATAACCAGAAGCAGCAAAAGAGGCGGCCCCTTCATGACGTATCCCAAAATAACGAATTTTACCTTTTTGTTCTTGAATTCGGATGGCTTCGGCCATTCCCAGGTTGGAATGCCCCACCATTCCAAAAACAGTATTTATACCCCACTCCACCATGGTCTCTGCCACAACGTGGCTTACGGTCCATGTCGATTGAGAGGGCGATTGACTTAAAACTTCTATTTTCCCCTCGTTTTCACGAATCTCCAATTTTTCAACTTTTAAATTATTACCGATGCCTTTTCCGTCTTTTAAGGAAAATTCGTAACCATGCCACGGGCAACGAATGGATCTGTCTGTTAAAGAGCCTTCCTGCAAAGGCCCGCCCTGGTGAGGACACGTTGCGTCAAAAGCGACGAAGCCTTCCTTACTATTTACGATTATTACTTTGGCAGAATTCACGGTTACGGTTGTTATTTCATTTTCTTTAAAGTCATTCACCTTCCCGACTTCTACCCATGTATCCACCACTTCACCGGTTTTTCGATTCGCGGCAGATATGGTTAAAGCTTCATCATCTTTAAAACCAACATACCAGTGGGTGCCGTCACAAAATGGTTTATTTCTCGACTTGCCACACCGGCAAAGTGCATAGTGTTCACTGCCCACTCCTTCAGGAAGTTCTTCATTTTCCAGAGCAATATTACCGCGAACGCTGTATGGCCCATCGCGCAAGACTTGAATTTCAGGCAGCTCATGAAAAGATGTCTCAATTTTTCCAGCCTCTTCATAGGCCAGAGCCCCCGAAGGGCATTTATGTATAATACCTTTTATTTCGTCCGGTGTCGCTCCGTTCGCATCAATCCATGGTTCAACGCCGCTTCTCCAGACCGAAGGCAGACCGCTTGTACAAAACCCTGCATGGGAACATATTCCCCGGTTATCTCGAATAGTAATTTTTTCGCCCTTATAAATATCGAGTTGATCGGGTACTCTTTCAGGCTCTTTTTTATCTTGAAATTGAATCGCCCTATGGGTACCGTCGCAAAACGGTTTCGTCGCGGCAGCTCCGCAGCGACAAAGTGACATTTGTTCTTTCGTACTAATATCTTCTTCTCTGGAATTTTTAAATACTTCTAAATTGCTGACTTTAATTGATCCATTTTCTTTAATTCGAATAGATGGTTTTTTAGAGCTGTTTTTTTCCATATGCACTAACATGAAATATTACGAACAATGTCAAGTGCAGTTAGATAATTCTTCATTTTGTGAATAAAATTTATTTGCTTTATCACCTTTTTGCTTCGATCAAAGTAGCGGGGTCCAAAATATTTAAAACACTAAATTTTTTATTTTGTTGTAAGATTTAACCGCCTTTTTATACTAACTGTAATAAGTAATAAAAATGACCTTCCTGCTCAATAATCCACTTTAAAAAGGATTCAATTATGGATACAACGGAAAAAAACGGAGAAACCTCTGCCTCATTAACGGGTATAGCTTTGCCTGAAATTAACTTGAGAACACAAGACGATGCGATGGTTGATTTAAAAGCTGCTAAAACATTAAAATCTAATTCATAAAAAAATAAGAATCCATATATTATACCATTAAATTTCATTATCTAAATAAAATTCATCCTTGACAATGAAACGATTATGTGTATCTAATTATTTAGTTATTGCCAATCGTACGTTTTAACAGGATATGGTAGTAAAATCGAACTATATTTAACATGATTCTTAAATCGGTGATATGGTTACCAAAAGGATGGAAAATTGGCAAAACAGAACTATAAATATGAAAAACGTCAGAAAGATATTGCTAAAAAGAAAAAAAAAGATGAGAAACGGCAAAGAAAATTAAGTAAAGCTTCAGACGCTGGTGATGAAAATCCGGAGACCGATGGTGAATCGGAAGCGGTAAGCGAAAATGTTGAGAACAGCGCCCAAACTAATGTAACTACAAGTGACAGTAGCGAATCATAAAACCCGCCACAATCGCTCCGTAATTTAAGCAACTCACGACGTTTATCGACAAGCATTACCAATATGCCTTCGTCGCGCCATTTCATTTATATGAGCCCGCCGGTAGTCGGCGGGCATTCAGTTTAAAGTGATTTATTTATTTTTTGTTTTTACAACAATGCCGGCTAAAAGCTCTTCAAAATCTTCAAAGTACTTATCAAATAAATCGGCGCTGGTATAAGTGATAATCTGGAAAACACCTTCGGGACCAGACCAATATGCACTGTGGTATACAAATTTAATTCCTTCAATTGTTCCCTTGATATCCATAACCAGAACATTTTCACCATTTATTTGGGTTATTTCATCATAGGTTACTCTTGCATCCTTAGCTACCTTCTTGGCATTCGTCAGGGCTGTGGTTTTCAGTACATCAAGTTCCATTTCAATTTTCTCAATGATCATCACAGAATAACCCCCGCCGGACTGGTGTATCATGCTGAACTCAGCCGCACCATTTAAGGGCTTTTCCGTTTCTTTCCATTTATTGGAATCATACCATATCTCTACAAATTTCTTTTTACTCTTTAATACCTTTTTCGCAGTACTCGGTTTATTCAATACCGGCATATACTCCCAAGTATTATCTTCATTTAGAGTAACTGGCTGTCCATCTGATGTTTCAGCCCCCATTGGAAAATCGGCTGCGTACACGCCCCCGATTAGAGTCAATAGCGCTGTAGTCATAATAATAAATCGTTTCATGGTTTCCTCCACCGTTTAATACATAAATTCTTGTACAAGGTTAAGATAGGTGAATATCTTAGCAAGAATAAAAACACTAGTATGGTATATCGTTTCCTGCTTTCCTTATTAAAAATTCTTTCTCTCTTCGTGTCCTTTGTGCCTTTGTGGGCAAAATTGTTCCTTTGCCTGATTCCTGATATCTTTGAAGATTTTTATGGACAGCTCACGCGCATGCTCTAAGTAGAGTTGTGGAATTTTCTTTAGAGTTGCCGGAGCAAAGTTACGATTCTGATAATTTGTTCAGCGTGTTTGGAAGGGCTGTATATTTAGCGCTTCGTTTTGAAGAGCAATGCCTTGGTCTGGCGTTTCTGGCGGGCTTTCCGAACCCGCAAAAGGTGTTGTCCAGCGAAACTCAAACTGGAGCTTTTGCGCAGGAACTCGAAAAAAAAATTACCGAACCCTACCTGGCCGATTCGTTAGAATTTTTACGTTCTCTTATGAAAATAAATACAAAAATAAATTCGAAAAAAAAACCGCAGAAGAGTTCAACGGATAAACTAAATGACATTTTAAACAAGGCAAGAATAGCCCGAAACGAACTTCTTCACGCACCGGGGCCATTTTTTCCCACCCAAGACGCCACGCCGGAATTGGATACCGAGCGGCTGAACACAATTCTGCTCGATTTAGCCGGAGGTCATAGAAGTGTAGTTTTGCTCGCCTCGGGAGTATTGCAAAAACCCATATCTAACATCGAACGAGCGCAAAGCTATCCTGAAAATGTACTGGGCTGGGTTCTCGGTTCCAGGACCGACTGACCATGCATTGCGAAAATCTTTTCTGAATAAAATATTAGTGGAATTCTTTTCTGGTTTATTTTCTGGTTTTTCGTCCGCATTTTCTTCAAGCGCATCTTCCGGGTTGGACTCTGGGGCTGTTTCTATTATTAATTTTTCTACGGTGTACCCTTTTTCTTTCAGCATTTCCAGCACACTGTCGGGGCCGGAGAAATGACCGACGCCGACCAAAACTAATTCAGTTTCAGGCGTTCTTAAAAACCCGGCAATTTTTGGTATCCACCTTTTATTACGTTTGACCAGCAAATTATTATACATGGTTGGAAAATTTACTTTCCAGTTTTTAATAAATAATTCATAAAGTTCTTGTTCCTGTCCAGATCGCCAGACATCCACAATTTTATGAAGGTGGTTTTCCGCTTGATCCATATCGCCAAGCGCATCGACAACATATTCATTTTCATAACCTTCCCCCAGACTCACAAGTAACTTTAATTGGTATTGAATAGTTTCAAGTCCGATCACCTTTCGCCCATCTTCTACCGCTTTATTAAAATAATACTTGTCCACCCCGTCCGTAATGCCGGCTTTTTGCCATTTTAGCGCCATAAGATAATTTATAACCATCCATGGCTTCATTATCTTCAATACGGAAATCTGAAGACTGTTTTCTTCACAGTACGCTTTTAGTTTCGCATACACTTCAGGCGATAATTCCGTTTCTAAGGTTTTACCATCCTTGTATACTCCGTTTTTTGTAATATATTCGATCATTTTTGGAGGAGAGATTTTACTCATGTCCACCTCAAGAATCAGAGTTTCAGAATTTTCATAAACCCAGTCATACTCCTTCGGAATACTGTTATTGTCTTTGAATAGAAGGTGTATTGTCCCCCCGAGATAAACAATGTTCCCCTTTTTTGAGGTAACTTTCCAAACTGATGCTTCGGAAAACAGGGCCGTTTGTAAACCTGCAAATAGAATAATAACAGTACATATTTTTTTCATCTGCCAGAATTTGAAACTATAGCTGAAAAATCAATTTATTTTTGTGAGTTCACAACATGTCGATCGGGTCTATGTCGATTTCTGAAGAGACGCCTTCGACGCGGTTTTGCGAGGTGTTGAAAAATGATCTCAGCTTGCCGCCAAAGCGTCGGAGTTTTTCGGCTGATTTATCTTTTGCCAAAATGTGAAGTCGGTACTGCCCCTTTATTTTATAGAGCGCCGCTTCTGTCGGTCCGTAAATTTGTTCTGGCATGCTTTCGGAACTCTCTGTTGTAAACAGAGAATTTTCTGTCTCCATTTCTGAGATATATGCCGAGAGCCGGTGAGCAATTCTCCATAACGTATCTTCTTTATCGGAACGTAGTACGACACGAAGCAGTCTGCCGAAAGGTGGAAACCCCATCTCTTTTCGCAACTGTATCTCTTTTTCGTAAAAAGCTTCGTAGTCGCTCTGCTTTGCATAATCGATGGCGTAGTGTCCGGCTTGAACAGTCTGCATTACGACCTCTCCTTTTGAGTGCCTGCCGGCTCTTCCCGAGGCTTGCACCAGAAGTTGAAATACCCTTTCTGGACTTCGAAAATCGGGTAGTGATAAACCAATGTCTGCATTTAAAATTCCCACCAGAGTTACGCCTTCCAGGTCGAAACCTTTTGCAATCATCTGCGTTCCAATTAACGCTTGAATTTTTCGGGTTCTCATGGCTTCAAGCACATCTTCTACAAAACCCGAAGCGCTTGCGGAGTCCTGGTCCATTCTTGCATATTCAATATTCGGAAAGTGAAACTCCATTGCGTCTTCGGCTTTTTGTATACCCTTGCCCGAAAGTTTCAAGTCGCCCCCGCACTCGGTACATTTACCCGTATACGGTTCAGTATGTCCGCAGAGGTGGCATTTAAGAAAACTACCACCGTCTTTGCTTTTGTGGTGGGTCAGCGAAACGCTGCAACTCGGGCAGGACATGGTTCTTTCGCAACTTTGACAAAAGGCAAAATTCGCATACCCTCTACGGTTCAGCAATAAAATAACCTGTTTTCCCTTTTCAAAATGTTCTTTCATTTTTTTGACTAAAAACGGAGATAAAATATCGCCGCCGGGCTCTCCGGGGTTGAACTTTGGAAGGTGGATATCTGGCAGTTCCATTTCTGTCGCCCTCTTTTTCAGTACATGCAGCTGCATTACTTTTCTTTTTGCATAGTACATCGTTTCAACAAGAGGTGTTGCCGACCCACTGATCATAATGGGAGACAAGGAATAGGGCCAGCTGCCTTTATGCGACAAACGATTATGCGCCACCCATTTGGCATTGTACCTTGCCCCGAATTGTTCTTTATAGGAGGAATCATGTTCTTCGTCAATTACGATTAGACCCAGGTTTTTAACCGGTGCAAAAACCGCCGATCTGGTCCCCACAACAAAAATCGCCTCGCCTGCCAGAACTCTTTTATATTCGTTCAAACGAAAGGAGCGTCCCAACCCCGAATGCAATATTGCCATTTTATCACCAAATATGGGTTTCAATTGTTCGAGAAACTGGTAAGAAAGGGCTATTTCAGGTAGAAGCAACATGGTTCCCAGGTTTTTCTCCATGTACTTTTGTATAAGTTCAATATAAACTCTGGTTTTTCCCGAGCCTGTTACCCCGTGCAATAAATGCATTTTAAGACTGCTGCCGCCATTTTTTGCGCCGGTAAGTATATTATCTACAATCTCTTTTTGTTCGCGGTTTAATTCCGGAAGCTCCACATCTTTCGCTTGTTGGCCTACAAGTTTTTTATGCTTACGCCCCGAAGGGATCATTGAAAAAAGGATATCGGCTCGACGGGCCAGATAATGGGTAGCAACTCTTTCGGAGAGTTCAAACTGTTCTTTATTTATTATAGATTCTTTGTCAATAATTCGTGAAATTGGTTCCAGCTCTTTTTTTTCAGAAGCAGCGACTCCACTTCGAATATGAACCACCAGGCCAACCAGTTTATTTTTTTTAAAATCTACAATAATTCTCTGGTAAAGCCGAATGCGATCAATTAACTTCTCCGGCACATAATACAAGACAGGCTCGCGCCAGGGGGCATCTACATAAACGGATACAATCACAAAGGCCGGTTTATCGGTCTACCCGGCAAGGTAAACCGAAAATCAGAACTTCTATTACTTATGTTATTTCATCTCTTCCTGGAGGCTTGTTTAAGAATATACGTGGCAATTTCATTCTTTTGAATTTGACTGGTTCCTTCGTAAATTGTTAAAATTTTTGCATCTCTGTACATTTTTTCAACAGGATAATCTTTCACGTACCCATAGCCGCCGTGAAGTTGCAACGCATCGTTAGCTATGCTGACTGCATTTTCACTGCAATAATATTTGGCAATAGCCGAATATTTGGCCAAATCGGAATGGTGCAAGTCAGCACACCTGGCAGCTCTGTATACCAACAACTGCCCCGCTTCGATTTTCACCAGCATATCGACCAGCATATGTTGCACAACTTGAAAGTTAATTACACTTTTACCAAATTGAACTCTTTCCCGGGTATACTTTACAGCTTCGTCGTATGCGCCTCTGGCCACACCCACGGCCATTCCCGCCACCACAGGTCGTGAAACATTTAGAGTTTTTATAGCATGGATAAAACCTTTACCTTCGTGTAAACCCACAAGATTCTCAGCCGGAACTTCCACATCTTCCATAATAATCTGAGCTGTATGTGAAGCTCGAATTCCCAGTTTATTTTCCAGTTTTCCAAAAGAGAGTCCTTTCATCCCTTTTTCCAGAATAAAACAGGAAAATCCGCGCGAACCTTTACTCGGGTCGGTTTCGGCAAACACTGTATAGATATCGGCCTGTCCCGCATTGGATATCCATTGCTTGGTTCCATTTAATATATATGCGTCTCCCTTTTTTACAGCCGTTGTTGTCATGGCGGGAACATCCGAACCTGCGTCTGGTTCGGTCAGTCCAAAAGCTCCCAGTTTTTCACCTGAAGCCAGCGGGGTTAAATATTTCATTTTTTGCTCTTCGGTTCCCCCGATTTCAATCGGAAAGGCGCCTAACTTCGAAGCCAGGTAAGCGGTTCCAACCCCCAGGCAATACTTCGAAATTGTCTCGCCCATCATGGCAGCGACTAAAGAACTTGAACCCAGGCCGCCGTATTCCGTTGCATATAATACACTAAAAAGGCCGGCTTCCCGAAACTTATCGAAAACCTCATGCGGAAAAATTTCTTTTTCATCCATTTCAGCCCGTCTTGGTATAATTTCATTTCGGCAAACCTCGTCCGCCATTTCCAATATTGTTACATCATCTTCCGATAAAGAAAAATCCATTATATCTTTGCTCATTTTTTCTCCTTTTCTGAGTCAATTTTAACTTACTTCTATAATTTCTATATCTACACCATTGGGTTTGTAAACAGCAATAGCGCCTTTAACAATAACAATATCGATGATATTCTTCCAGACCATTATACCTTTATCTCAATATACTGTTTTTCTGTCATTTCTTTCAATTTTATTGTCCAATTTTTATTCTCACTTAATTTTTTTGCCAAAATCGGTTTGCATCTGAAAATAAACGGCATTATCCCGAACATCTCCACCGTTTATCGTCAGGTGATCACGACGTATCTGATAAAAAACCTGGCCCTTTATGCGACTTTTCTGTAAATAGAAGTTAAAGCCTATCCAGAAATCACGTAAAATCTCTGAGTTTTCTATGTTTTGGTTACCATCGAGATCGAGTTCAAAATAGTCATATCGAAAAACAGCCATAAGAAATCGTTTACCTACAGGCAAAACATAACCCGCTGTCGCCTGGTACGAGAAATTGTCGTTGGCCGCATTGCCTGTAAATTTTGTTACAGAAGCATTCAGGTAAATTTGATATAGAAATAGTGTCATATCTCCGCTCACGCCGCCAACACTGAGGTTGTTAGCAAAACGTCCGTATTCAGCCGACTCAGTATACATTCCTGAAACTCCGAAAGAAAGCAGGTTGTTATTGTCGAACACCTCTGTTCCTTCTTTCCAGGCTTTACCTTCTGGTCCACCCAGGGGATGATATTCGAGGCGGGCATTCCAGAGCGGCGCTGTTGGCTCTCCCGAATTCGAAGCTTGAACATATTTTCGTCCTACCCCGTCATCGCCGGCGCCGTCCCCGTTGGTAAGTGAAACCATGAATTTCATTTTATTTTTCATACTTCCCACAAAACCCAGCGGATTCACGTCGAACATTACCCCGATATCGTAAAGTTGTATCATGGAGTTCATAAAAGAACGCTCCAACGCAACAAAGTTGCCCGAAGAAGCCAGACCTTCCCGAAAAAACGGTAATTTAAATTGGCCAAAAGTTATTCGCGATTCGGGAAGTCCGGTTGCCAGCCAGAAATTTGCAAACTCAATAGCGGAGTATGCGTCTGTTAATGTGTTGGTTGAACTAAGCGTTGGCTTAGCTAAAAAATTCTCCAGTCTTAAATCGACAATTCCGCCAAACCAGTCAGCCCCTTGAAAAATAAACCCTGCACGTAACCTGCGAAAGTTAAAATCGAGCGCATCGTAATCACGGACCGAAGCATAGGGAGTGGCAACCTCTCCGGCAACCATTCTAGTCTGAATTCGAATTCTAACCTTCATATAGGATGAATCTTCGACATCATCTGCGGCCCACATCGTCTGGCTGCATAACAACAGCATTATTATATAAACAAGTCGTTTTGATAATTTCATAATAGCCCTTCCTTATCTCAATACTATAAAAATAAACTACCCGATTATGAAAGGCCAAAAGTATGTTGCAACCAGGGAAAGAATAATTACGCCTATCCAGTTGACTATAAAACCGGTTTTTGCCATAGTCTTCATTTCGACTAAACCACTCGACATAATAATGGCGTTGGGTGGGGTTGCAATGGGAAGCATAAATGCGTAACTTGCGGCAACGGTCACAATAATAAGCAACCTCTGGTCTAATCCATATGCATTCGATAATTCAAAAAAGATCGGTAGCGCGAGCGAAACAAATGCTGTATTGCTCGTAACCTCCGTCGTAAAACTCACCAGGGCGGCAGTCGCAAATAAAATTAAGAGAATGGGCCAATACTCAATACCTGTAAATTGTGCAATAATAATTTGAGCTAGATCGAGCTTAATTACCGCTGCTGCGATTGAAAACCCCGCTCCAAACAAAAACAATATTTCAAAAGGTATTTTTTTGGTGTCCTGCCAATCGAGAAAATTGATTCCGGGTAAAAACATGGTAAGACCAAATGTGAGTAAAAGCAATTTTTCGTTTAACCCAAGTCCCATATAATAAGGCTCTATTTTTGCATTTGCAATTAACAGTAAAAAAAGGAATATTAAAATATAGGATAATTTTTTTTGTTCTTTATCCATAAGCATCGGCTTATGTTGCCCTTTCTCTATTATAACTTTTCGAACAGGCCAGGCAATAATGTAAGGTATGGTCGCTAACATAAATGCGACCACGGGAATCATCATAACCATCCAGACGACAAAAGAGGGCGCTGCCGTTCCCCACTCTTCCATTTTTTGCAGTAAAATTAAATTTGGCGGAGTGCCTACAGGTGTTAAAATTCCACCCATGCTGGCTCCATATGCTGTCGCTAAAAGTAGACGAACTTTTACTTTTGGGTCTTTAGCCAGCAAAAGAGCAATGGGCATTAGCATCAGGGTTATGGTTGTATTGGATAATACAGCGCTTAATAAAGCCGAGGTAATGGCCACGGCGTAGGTAAGCCCCACCGTGGTTGAGGGAAAAAAGGAAAGTAATTTCAAGGCAAGGTATTTATGCAGGTTGGTTTTTTCGACGGCTATGGCCAACATAAACCCGCCTAAAAATAAAAAGATAATGGGTTTTGCATAATTGGCGGTTACTGCCTTTACCTCCATAAAGCCAAAAGCAGAAAAAAGAACGATTGGTAAAAGCGAGACCACCCCCATGGGCAGTCCACCATTCGTCCATAAAGCAATGGTAAAAGCCAGCACTCCAACAAAGGAAGCCTGCATGGGTGTAAGCACCATGGAGCTTAAGGCATAGAAAATTGCTCCGAGTATTAAGGCTATGGTGATTTTTTTCATGGTTTTCCCTTATTGTAGCGGATATTTTATCCGCCCATTTTACATGTTTTGCAAATTATAAAATCGTAGTTTATGATCCAGAAAATCTGTTAGAACAAGAATTTTCCCGTCTGGAGATATGTCAAGCCCGGTCGGTTGGTTTCCCCCTTCTACCTCACGAACAACCTCTAAACGTTTTAAATCGATCATTATAATTTTACCAAATTTTGGCCCTTTCAATAAATAACTTTTTTTATTATTAGGCCCCCGGCAAGAAACAAAAAGGGTTGTTCCATCAGGAGAAACAACGATGGTATTTGGTTTGTCATACACAGGTATGGTTTTAATGAGTTTCAAACTCTTCTCATCAATGACTTCAACGATAGCGTTTAACATGTCAGAGACATAAATTCTACCTTTGTTATCACGAACCAAATGTCGCTTTGCTCCAGGCTTGCCGTCAATTTTGGTATTTTTTTTAGACTCAAGGTCAATTCTAAGAAGGTTACCTCTTATCGTGTCCGATTTATTTCCTGAATATAAGGTTACATAGAGCGCTTTTGAATCGGAAGAAAGTAACAAGCCGCGTGGTATACCGCCGGTTTGCAAAGTATCGATCTGTTTTTTACGTTTAATGTCAATAACCGAAACATCACCGGAAAGCCAATTCGAAACATAAACCCTTTTTCGCGATTTATCGTATTCCATAAACTTGGTCCAATTGCCCGAGACCGTTATGGTCGTTTTATATTTAAACGTTTTCAGATCAAAGACATGAATAGACGAAGTCATCTGGGTTATCCAGAGTTCTTTCGTATCCGGTATAACAAGAGATTCGACAAAACCGCTTTCTCCGATATACTTTTCGGGAACAGGCAATAACTTTCTTTTTCCGGTTTTTATATCGATTATAGAAATTCCCGAGGCATCGAGCAGTGGAACAATTACAATATGGTTGTTCATAAACCGAGCACTTTTAGGTTTTTTCCCCGTGTTTATATAACCGACGGGTTGGTAGGTTTTATCAATTTTCTGAAATAGAATATCGCGATAAAAGCCGGTAAGGTTGATTTTTTTGTCAAATAAAACACCTTCGGACACGATTTTCAAATAAAAAGATCGATTGCGAATTTTTTCGGGTAGAATGATATCAACATATCCCAGATTTTTTTCGATATGTTTCGAAATCGATTCAACCTTTTTTCCGTCAATAAACGCCGTTACGGGTTCCCACGGTTGCAAGTATATACGCCATTTATCTGGCTCACCCGCATGTAAAAAGCAGACAAATAAAATAGAACATGTAAATAGAAAAACAGAATTTCGAAGAGTTTGTTTTGCGCAGGTTTTCAAGGTCTTCAAGGTTTGCAATGATTTTCAAATATAAGGCACAGTCAAGTGGATTTTTTTAGATACTACTTTTTAGATAATACATAGGGGCTGCTTTTATCTTCAAATAATCTGAAAAGTTAAGGACACCGGGAACAAACGCGCCGGAAAGTTTTCATTATACGATATGCCGGTACGGCCCCATTCACAAGAAATGACTTTCGCAACACCCAGCGAACCGGTTTTGCCATAGGAAGAATTTCAACAATTTTATCAATGGCCTCCGCCCCTGAGAATATTTCGCCGGACGGGGAAATAAGATGGAGGTCGTTGCTCAGAGTTTCGTCAGTTTCGATATTTTTTACATACTCTTCAAAATCAACGAAAAGAAAAACTCTGTTTTTATCAAGCTTGCGAAGAGTTCCGGCACCTTTGGAACAAACCTTACAGCCAGAATCATAGACCATGGTCCACTGTTTTTGATCATCCTTACTCATTTTTGACAATTCCGAGACCATGTTTTCTAAGAAACCGGGCCCCAACTGTGGAAACCCGGTTTATTGTTAACACTTGTTGTTAACATTTCTAAATAATACTTTTAAAATTCAAATGACATGTTAAATACCACTTCAATCTGAGTTTGAGTTTCATATTGATCGTTCCCAATGGGTGCAAAAGTCCAATTATATTTCAACCCGATTAACATAAAAGGAAGAGGATGATAACCGATCATAGCGGCTAAAAGTGAGTCTTCATCCAGAGCAAACAAATCGGCTCCATTTTGAATACCCACCCTGTCATACCAAGCACCAAGTTCGATTTTAGGAATCAGCTTGGGAGGAATAATTACTTCCAGGTGAAGAATGCCATCGGGGTCGGTATCTGTCTGCTGATAACCGCCAATAATCTGTACAGCATCAAATAAGGAAAACCCGAGCTCTCCATACGTTCCTCCTGAGGCAAGTTTCGACGACAGTTCATCTCGGCCAATTACAGCACCCGAAGAACTGGTTGCGGGCTGGTACCGATTGATCAGATACATAGTGTTGAAAAACGAAGGTACAAACTGATCTTTAATCCATCGTCTTTCCACCTTGGCTTGAATTTTAACAATGTTTCCGGGCAGTGCAAATTGTGTTGCTACGCCAATTAACTGGCCAGAGCCATATTGAAGATATTTTGCCCAGTCATAATATACTTCAAGCTTAAAAATATCGGTCTCAATAATCGGCAAGCCGACATCTAATGCATAGGCAGCCAAAAACTCCGATGTGGTTGTTTTATTATTATTTGGTGACCCCGTGTTATAAGTGGAATTTGTAATTGTAGAATCGGTGCTAAAATCTGCAACAAATGTCCCGCCAAACTCAAGTCCGCCGATTATGGGTAGATCACCGATTGGTGTAAATTTAAGCGGACGAACATAGAGCCTGGCTCCGGTAACAGACGCGTCGATAAAGTCGGAATAAATACCCTCAATACCCACTTTCTCAAAGTCAAGGTCGAATTCCATACCGATTCCCCGGTCATCCAGAGAAGGGCTATTGGAAAAGTTGTACATTAAAATTCCATGCCCCAGAGATGAATTGCTCAGGTTTCCTACTCGAGTGTATAAAAAACCAAAAGCCTTCTCTTCTTTAGTTCCCAGACGTACATATCGAATAATTTTAGCGATATCACGTATTTCATCCCAGTCGCTCTTACGAATGGTCCCGTCCTGGGTGTTAATGCGAAGGGTTAAATCGGCTCCGAAACCAAATGGCCCCAAAGCCAGGTCCGGTGTGAATGATAAATTGAAGTATGGAATGCCATCGATCATTGAAAAACCGATACCACCACCAAGAGAGTTGCGAGACTCTTCAGAAAGCATACTTTGCGCTTGCAGCGAACCAAGCCCTATCATCGCAGAAAAAATTAATAGTGCTATTTTTTTATAACTTCTCATATTTACTCCTTTATAAAACGTAGTATTTAATCGGAACGATCAAAAAGATACTACATTAAAAATGAATTCAATGGGACGAGAAACCCAGCAAATTACAACATTTTTCAGGAAAAACTCCCGCTGTTACATGTTATCCATTTATTCAACGATTTGTCAAGCTCAATGATACATTTCGTCAAAAAGCGGATCAGGAAAAATCGGCTTGCTTATTAAAAACCCTAAAAACATCAGAAAAAATTTTTTTTAACCATTTAAGAACGAAATTACTTGAATGAACACTTTTTTTTTCCGATAATATTAAAACAGACAACTTCAATCGTCTCAACATTAATAGTTTTCAGATGTAAAAAAAAAGGAGAATAAAATGGCAAGCAAAGTCAATGGCGAAAAAAAACAAATGTCGGTGGTTACAAACGATAAAGAGTACGTACTCGATTACGATCAAATATTGGTCAGTCATACGAACTTAAAAGGAATCATTACATATATAAATCGTGAGTTTGAAATTATCTCAGGGTTTTCAAAAGAAGAGTTAATTGGAAATCCCCACAGTATTATTCGCCACCCCGGCATGCCTCGCAGCGCATTTTACGACCTCTGGGATACTATTAAAAAAGGAGACTCATGGAAAGGGTATGTAAAAAACCGAACCAAAGACGGTGGTTACTATTGGGTAGATGCGCGAGTCTCACCTTTATATGAAAATGGAGAGCATGTTGGATATTTATCAGTTCGATATAAACCCGAACCTACCGAGTTGAAAAATGTTATTAAGCTATACGATAATTTATTGAAGGAAAAAGGGAACTTCCCATATACGGACCAGGGACCAAGTACGAAAATTTCTACAAAAATTACTATTCTCGCGTCATTGATGGCCTTGCCCATTGCTTACGCTGCTTTACACCAGTTTACTCCCCTGCCGTTTACCGTCGATTTGGCCATTTCCGGCACTTTATACCTTATTTCTCTTTTCTCCTTAAACCTGTTCACCAAAAAACTAATTGGAACTCCGGTTAAAGAATCGGTAACCACAGGAACAAATCTGGCCAAAGGGTATTTACAAATGGACTTACCGGTCAACCGTCATGATGAGATGGGAAGTTTCTATAAGACTCTGCACATTATGATGAATAACTTTACCGGTGTCATTGGAAAACTCGGAGAAAACTCTAAAACAATGCAAGTTGCCATTAACAACATTGCGCAAACATCGCAGGCTCTGAGTCAAAATAGCTCAGAACAAGCCGGGGCAGTCGAAGAGACAAGTTCATCACTCGAAGAAATGGCCGCGACAATTATACAAAATGCCGACAACGCAAAATCAACCGAATCCATTGCGAACAAGACAGCGGACCAAAGTGTTGAAGGTGGTAAAGCAGTAGAAGAAACTGCTGGGGCAATGACCGAAATTTCCGGAAAGGTCGGGGTGATCGAAGAAATTGCCTACCAAACAAACCTTCTTGCCTTAAACGCTGCCATTGAAGCAGCCAGAGCAGGTGAATCGGGAAAAGGCTTTGCTGTCGTAGCCGCAGAAGTTCGTAAATTAGCCGAAAGAAGCCAGGGCGAAGCAAAAATGATTACCGATATTGTCCAAAAAAGCGTCGAGGTTTCAACGCGAGCCGGTCAAATTATTGAATCGATCGTTCCCGATGTAAACAAAACAGCAGAACTTGTAAAAGAGATCTCAGCCGCGTCGGATGAACAAACAGTGGGTGTCGACCAAATGAACAAGGCAGTAGCACAACTCAACCTCGCAGCCCAGGGTAACGCCGCTTCAGCCGAAGAACTTTCGAGTACTGCGGAAGACCTGAACGAACAATCCGTGCAACTTTCAGGAATTTTAAATTCCTTTAAATTACGTCGAAAAACAAGATAATACTTAAAACTATTCTACAGCAGAAAAAGAGAAAAAGAGAATAAACCCTTTTTTCTCTTTTTCTGCTGTTTACCATTTATAATTTTCTCGAAAACTACTTGTTTTCGCTATTAATAGTAGTTCAGGCTTTTCAATATCTACCGAAAATGAATATGTAGACATATGTTCATTGTAAAAGCTATAACGAATCGAATATTACAGGTATGGAAATATACAGGAGGTTTATTCGCTCTTATATTTTTCTCTGTCCGTGATTATCTATTTGAACGCAAAGGACGTCATTTAGTACATAGCATTATCACCTCCCAGATTTACTTTACCGGGAATAAAGCGATTACAATTATTTCAACGGTTGCTTTTACACTGGGCGCCATAACAGTAATACAACTCTTTAGCAGACTTTCCAGTGTCGGCGCCGTTGAGTATATGGGTGTAATTTTGAACGTGGTTATAATACGAGAACTTGGCCCATTGATAACGGCTTTTGTAGTTATCGCCCGTTCGGGTTCAGCCATTTCAGCTGAAATTGCCACAATGATGGTCACTGACGAAATCAGCGCTATTGAAATGCAAGGTATAAACACTTTAAAAATAATCGTATTCCCACGAATAGCGGGTGTAACTATTTCGTTAATTATGCTATCGATATATTTTATTACACTCGGGTTAACCGGAGCTTTTATAATCGGCAACCTTTATTCAGGGCTGACGTTTGATACTTTTCAAAAGTATATGTTAAATTCTATTGGATTTCTCGATATTTTAGCCAGCATTATGAAGAGTGCCGTGTTCGGCCTTTTTATTGCGGCAATTCCCATTTATTATGGCTTTCAGGCTTTTACATATACTCAAATTCCCCAGGTGACAACAAAAGCCGTGGTGAGTTCTATTTTTACTTTATTTGTGCTTGATATATTAATTACTTTGATGTTTTCTTTATAGGGCAGAATGTGAGCGAAATAGTATTAGATAATGTCGGACTGGTCAGCAATTCGACGCAAATTTTAGAAAATATAAACGAAACGATTTTTCGTGGGGAGCTTTACTGTATTTTAGGAACGTCAGGCAGCGGAAAGTCTACCTTGTTAAAAGTCATTAACGGACTCTTAATTGAAATAGAAGGAAAAGTCATCGTGCAAGGCAAGAGTATTTACAACTACAGTCCAAAGGAAATGTTAAACTACCATAACCGGTGTGGGTTTGTATTTCAAACTTCAGCATTAATAAGTAACATGACGGTGTTTGATAATCTTGCATTATGCTTTCAATACCATACAAATTTAACAAAGATTGAAATTTTTGAAAAAATTGAACCGCACCTGGCTTATTTTGACGTCGATACAACTATATTGGAACAACGCCCCGCTTTTTTAAGCAATGGAGAAAAGCAAATTTTCGGAATTATTCGTGCCTTGCTGAGAGATCCCGAATATCGATTCTGGGACCAGCCGCTCTCCAGCCTGGACCATATTTATCAAAATAGAGTACAAAAATTAATAGAAAAATCACGGGATGAAGGAAAAACAACAATATTAGTTTCTAATCATCCTAAATATGCGTTGAAGGTCGCCGACCGTATCGGAATTTTACACCAGGGCAGATTAATTGCCAGTGAAACCCCCAGGGTAATTAAAAAAACAAAAGACTCCATAATAAAAAGGTTAATTCAAAGTTAACGAGGAAAGATTATGCCATTTACATTTAAAAACAAACAAAAAGCCGTCTCAATGTTTTTCATGGTGGGGCTATTTCTCCTGGTTGTGTTAGGAGTGCTGTTTGCAAAGCAAAGCGACTTAATAACTTCAAAAGTGAAATATTACACTATATTCACAGATGCCCATGGGTTTTCAGGTGGCGCCGATATTACCTATAGAGGTTTTAAAATCGGTCGCATCACCTCGGTCAGCCTTACAGAAGACAACAACATACAAGCAAATTTATACATATACAAAAAACATGAGAGGTTGATTGGGCCCGACTCTGTATTACGAGTACAAACCAATATAGTTGGATCTTCATCACTTACATTAATGACCTTTGATCCTGTACCTGAAGAAAAAATATCTGACAAAGACACAACAAAGGGCGAACAAGCCGAAAAAAATCCGGATGGCAAATTAGACAAAATTGACGAAAAGCAAAATAATAATGCCCCGGACAAAGCTCCCGAAGACACTCTAGCCGAAACGACCCAGGAAGATACTGAACCTCTAAAGGATATTAAAGGAAATTTTGGTACAATAAGAGAAGGAATATTCTCTTCCGATATGGCTCAAGGGAAGAAAATATTAAAAGAAAAGGCCGCTACAACAATCGCTGGGGATGAATTATCAGATAAAATTGCCGTATTACTTGACGATGTTCACACGCTGCAGCCTGAATTAAAGTCCACTCTGGAGAATATTTCAAAATCAATGGAACACATGAGTGTTATTTTAGCAAGCTTACGAGGTAGCAATAGAACCCCACTGGGTGAATCGGTGCTTTCCATACTCAAAAATACGAATGAAACAACTAAAAGCTTAAATGAATTAAGCGCAGCTTTAAATTCACCGAAAAACACCGTTGGCTCTTTAGCTCGCGATAACGGAACCATGCTCAAAACACTCAGTGAGGTGATGGCAAATCTTGAAGTTCTTTCGAAAGATTTAAAAACATTTTCAGCATCTACCGTAGGTGATGAAGCAAAAATGGAAAAATTAATGCGCTTGATCGATGAGAATCTTGTCGAAACAAAAATTCTCGTGAAAGGAATGCAAAAAGTCTTTCCCTACCGCGAATAAAAGAAATTCAACGAGTAGCGTTTTACTTGTTTGCTATATCACTTTTTTAATCTGGCGATTCAATGTGGAAGCTATTATTAGATCAACCCCGGTTTTTAATATATCAGACCAGCGTTGTTTAATTTGTTCGTTCATCTGAGGTTCATATGCTGTTAATTTCGAAATGAGAATATCACGCCATTCCCACATTGTGTAAGGTGGAAGTTCATCGAGACAAGTCATTACGGGAAGTTTTCTTACATATTTGCCATACCTACCCCAGATTGCGCCCGTAGATGAACAATCGAGGGAATACCACAACAGTGTATCGGCGGCTTCTAAAATTTTTCCTTTTATTTGCGGCTCTGGCTCCTGGCTAAACATGGAAATTGCCTCGGGAGTCGTACTGGAAATTGCATAGTACACATCGTTCCAAAAGTCACGATTTTTGGCACAAGCGCGATAGCTTTGCCTGAGAACGAGATCTGTATTGTCGGTTAGTTCCATTTTCCTTATCTCTAAATCAGCCAAAGAGCTGATACAAATCGATTTCAATGTAACAATAATTCTTTGACGTGTCTACTTTTGTTTTGTATAAAGCCCATTAACCATCAATTTTCCGATGTGAACCATCGCAGTCCGGTGGGTAATTTGTTTGTTTGCATTGACATAATGACATATACTTATCTGTTTTCACTTCAAATTTTTTCGGTGAAAAAGAAGTCCTATCATGATGGCCATCGCAAAAGGGCTGCTTTAAAGATAACCCACATTGACACCAGTAGTAAGTACCCGCAGCCAACTTTTCTGTATATGGTTTCTTCATGGCAACTTTTGGCTTTTGCATGCATTTTCCTTATTCTTAATGACTTAGACGTACAACTAATACATAATCCGTCAACCAGGTTTTAATAATTGTTATAATTATTATAAAAACATCCCCCTGCGACCTTACATCTTTCTGACAATTACAGGCAACCTGAATTGACAAACCATGCCTGAATTTAACCATGTTAACTTATGAGCGACAATAACACAATGCAGCAAACAGAAGATGTTGCGGTTCGACAACTGATAGACCGTTATAACACCCCGGTCCCGCGATACACTTCCTACCCGACCGCTTTGGAATTCGAACCCGAATTTAACGAATCTCTTTTTTTTGAAGCGTTAAACCAAATGGACCAGGAAAAACCCATTAGTCTATATATTCATATCCCTTTTTGCGAAAAACGTTGCCACTATTGTGGCTGTAATGTCATTGTAAGCCGTCGAAAAGAGTTACTTGCACCATTTTTAGATGACCTATATAAAGAAATTCAACATAAAATCGAGAAAATCGGATTTAAACCCCAGGTCGCACAACTGCACTTCGGGGGAGGAACCCCGAATTATTTATCGGCGAAGGACTGGGAAGAGCTTCTTGCTTTTCTAAAAGAACACTTCACTTTTAACTCGGAAATCGAAATGAGTGTTGAACTCGACCCCATGCATTTAAACGATGAATATTTAACCGATTTAAAAAAACTGGGGTTTAATCGACTAAGTTTTGGAATTCAAGATATTCATGATAAAGTTCAACATGCAGTGAATCGTGAACAAAGTTTCGATCATATTAATGCTTGTTACAGCAGCGCTCGTAAACTCGGGTTTGACTCTCTCAACGTAGACTTTATTTACGGCTTGCCCTACCAGGACGAAGAATCGTTTAATGAAAATATAGATTGGGTAAAAACCCATAGGCCCGATCGAATTGCCATCTTCAGTTATGCACATATTCCATGGATAAAAAGCCATCAAAAAAATATGCCAGAAGAAGCTCTACCAGACGCCGCCACAAAAATGTCTATATATTTATCTTCTCGAAAAAAACTGCTTGAAATTGGCTATGTCGCCATCGGTATCGACCACTACGCCATACCCGAAGACGAACTAAGCCGAGCTCGTGAAGACCGAAGTTTACACCGAAATTTTATGGGATACACGACCAAGGCAAACATCGACATGCTTGCATTTGGGCCAAGTGCAATTTCCATGGTCGGTGGTGTGTTTGTACAAAACCATCTAAAACTGCGTTCTTATGAATCGGCTGCAAGAACCCAGGAGTCACACTTTGAAAAAGGTTACAAAATGACAGAAGAAGATATTCTTCGTTCTGAAGTTATTCAGTCTATTATGAATAACTTATTTGTAGATATTCAGGAAATAAATAAAAAATGGAATATCGATTTCTGGAGTAAATTCGGGGATGAAAAAGAGCGGTTAAACTCTTTTAAATCGGAAGGCCTTATTAAATATAATGATTCTACCATCGAAGTGACAAAAACCGGCTCTTACGTTGTTCGACATATTGCCACCACGTTCGATGCCTACCGGGGAAAAAACGATAAAGAGAAACGATTCTCAAAAGGAATTTAACAAAAATATAAAAGGGGAAGCGGGGAAAAACCGAACGAAGCGAATAAAGTACAACGAAGCGGGCTTTTAAAAACCACGCTTTTTAAAAGTAAAAAACTTCAAACAACAATCGAATGAAACGGCTTCGTCGAGTTTTCGTGCGAAAAACTCGACAGACCATCGTCCCTTCCGCTACCGCTAGCGGGACTCAAGCCAAAAACCGCAGGATTTTTTTACAAACTAAATGTAACCGAAGGATTATTTTGTGCACTAAAGAAAAGACAACAGGTTGTTTATTTCACCGAGTTTTCTCTGGGCGTCGGCTTGCTTCGATTTTTCGCCTTCAATTAAGTCGGCGGGAGCATTTTCTACAAACTTCTCATTGGACAATTTCTTGTTAATCGAATTTACGTATTGTTCGAGGTTTGCCGCCTCTTTACCAAGGCGCTCTTTCTCTTTTTCGGCGTCGACTAAATGTAAAACATCGAGAGCGATTGTGCCATAATCAAAAGGGGCTTTTATACCTTCGAGCGACGCATTACCAGTCTGGGTTTTAAACTCTTTGAGGTTCGTCAAACGAACGATGTGATCTTTCTGAAGTTCTAACTCACCGGCTATTTTTTCATCGTTAAAACCAACCGAGACCGAGAATTTTTCTCCCGGAGGCAGACCCAGCTCACCGCGCAAGGAACGAATTTTATTGATAACACCGATTAACCTTTGAGTTTTTTCCCATCCATCAATACTGGCCGAGTCGGAAAATTCAACGGGTTGCGGCCACGAAGCTACGATAATTTTCTCAGCAACTTTATCAGAACTTTCATCTTTCGTGTTTTCGGCCCAGAAACTGTAAAGTTCTTCTGTAATAAACGGCATAACCGGATGAAGTAGTTTCAGAGAGTTTAAAAATACAAAGTTTAAAACATAGCGTGTCGTCTCTGCCGTTTCGGAATCTTTCAAAGAAGTTTTGGACAGTTCCAGATAGTGACCACAAAAAGTTTTCCAAATAAAGTCGTATATGCTTTGCGCATACTCGGCAAAACGCATCGCCTCTAAAGAGTCGTTAATTTTACTCAGTGTGTTATTAAACTCTTTTAGAATCCAGGTGTCGATGGTCCCGAGTTCACCAGGCGCAGCCTTGGGCAAAACATAATCGGACGGTTGGTTCATCCAGATAAAACGAGCGGTGTTCCAGATTTTATTACAAAAAGCAGCGTAACCTTTTAAACGACTTTCGTCGTAAATAATATCTTTACCTTCGGGCAGAATCGATATCATGAAAAAGCGAAAAGCGTCGGTTCCATACTCACCCATTTTCTCAAGGGGGTTCACAACGTTACCTTTTGACTTACTCATTTTCGCTCGATCAGCGTCTCGCACCAGACCGTGAATATAAACTTTTTCAAAAGGAATCTCTTTCATAAAGTGTTTACCCATCATGATCATTCGGGCGACCCAGAAAAAGATAATATCAAAACCGGTGACCAGAACCCTGGTCGGATAAAATAAAGAAAGTTCGGTGTTGTCTACCGGCCACGACTTATTCTCTTTACTCTCTTTACTCTCCTGTTCAGAAAGAAGCGTAGAAAAGGGCCAGAGCGCCGAAGAAAACCAGGTATCGAGAACATCCTCGTCTTGTTTTATGTTAGAGCTATCACACTTTTCACATTTGTCGGGCTGTGAAAGGGCAACATGTATATGGCCACACTCGTCACAAATATAAGCGGGAATGCGATGCCCCCACCAGAGCTGACGCGAAATACACCAGTCTTGAATATTATACATCCACTCAAAATAGGTATTCTCCCACCGTTTGGGAACAAACTCTATGGAGCCATCTTTTACAACTTCAATAGCTTTTTCAGCAAGCGGTTTAACTTTTACAAACCACTGCAAACTTGAAATGGGTTCTACAACGGTCGAACAGCGATAGCACTGCCCCACCGCGTGTTTTATATCTTCAATATTTAATAAGTACTTTTCGGTTTCCAGATCTTCGAGAATTTTCTCTCGAGCTTTTTCACGGGTCAGCCCTTTGTATTTTCCGGCCAATTCATTCATTACCGCATGGTCATCGAGAACTCTCGTTATAGGAAGGTTGTGACGTTTACCGGCTTCAAAGTCATTCGGGTCATGAGCCGGGGTAATTTTTACAACGCCCGTACCAAACTCTTTGTCTACAAAATCATCAGCTATTACAGGTAGAACCTTACCAATAAGTGGCAACACAACTCGTTTACCAATAAACTGTTTATAACGATCATCATCGGGATGAACCGCCAGGGCCTCATCACCCAGCATGGTTTCGGGTCGAGTGGTTGCTACAGTTAAAACATTTCCTTCGGCAAGAGCCTTTTGAATTTCATCGTTTGTGGGTTCGTCGGAATCGACAAGGGGATAGTGAACATGATAAAGTTTACCTTTGCGCTCTTTGTGCTCCACCTCAATATTCGAAATCGCGGTTACACAATGAGGACACCAGTTAATAATTCTTTCGCTTCTATAGATAAGACCTTCGTTATAAAGACTAACGAAAACTTCACGAACGGTATGCGAAAGTCCTTCGTCCATGGTAAAACGCTCTTTTTCCCAGTCGACAGATTCGCCAAGCTCGCGCTGCTGGTGGGTGATCATCCCGCCGGACTCTTCTTTCCACTGCCAAACCCTCTCTTGAAATTTTTCCCGGCCCATCTCCCACCGGTTTGTTCCCTCTTTCGCGAGCAATTTTTCTACAACGTTCTGGGTGGCAATTCCAGCGTGGTCCGTTCCCGGCAGCCACATCGAGACATCGCCCTTCATTCGGTGATGCCGTACCAGAATATCTTGTATAGTATGATTCAGTGCGTGCCCAAGATGCAACGACCCGGTAACATTCGGAGGCGGTATAACCATCGAAAACGTTCTGTTTTCGCCATGAAGTTTTTTACCCTGCTCTTTTGTAATTTCACCCTCGGTATTATGTTTCCAGGAAAAATAACCGCCCTCTTCCCAGATCGGATACCACTTTTTCTCAAGCCCGTGCGGGTTATACTTCGAAGGTAAATCTTTAATATTTTCATCGGCCATATCCACCAAAACAGTGTTTTGAGACGGCTTGTCAATGGTTAGATTAAGGCAGGGAAGCAAGGAGGGTGCAAGTCTGCCCCCTCGCTACAAATCTTTTTATTAAAAAGATTTTCTGCTACCCCCGACGTTTTTTAGTGGATTTGTAAACTTCGTTTTCGAATTTTCATTATACAATATTTATATTTACTTTTCCGGCTGACCGCCGGGGAGGGTGTCACTTTTCTTTTTCCGCAAAAATAAAAGTAACCAAAAGAAAAACGCCCCATCCCGCCGCCCTCCTGGCGGGGGGATGGGGGAGATTAAGCCTCCCGGTATTGGTTCTCTAAAAGGAAATTTCTGGCTGCGCGTTTTGGTACAATTTGCAGTGCGGAAATCTACCAAATTCTTCCTTGTATCCACGACTTCAAGTTTTTTCACTTTGACATCCGTATACAAAGTGTTAATGGCAATTATGTTAGGCATGTTTTGAATATTGTATTTACTATTTGATTTATTTACCAAAAATATCCTAAATGTCATCTTACCTAGAAAAAGTCCCTACAACAGAAGTAAACCTTGAATCAATTTGGGGTACAGGAAAATTTTTTTTCCTGGAAAGGTTTCATAAATCTATAGCAGAATCTCATCCGTGTGTGAATTTCAACGCATGGCAAAATGATTATTCTGAAGATCCCTTCTTCTCTTTTTTTTCTGAACTTCACTCTCACATAACCTATTTATAACTATATTACTTTCTCTATCTAGTGCAGTGTCTGTTTAATTTGTTCCGTTAGCGCTATCAGGGCTCAGGCCTCGTAAGATTCAGTGTAGGTTTTTCACAGCAACATTCGTATGTGAAGTGTTGGGTGGAATGGCTGGGATTATTCGAAAGTTTATTTACTCAGTTTATATTTAATTTGTTTTAAATGAAATACTTATATCAAGTTAATATTACAGTCATAATTGTGCCGCAAAATCAGGCTATCTTACTTAACTTAATATTTATTTTATATCCCAAGGCAGATAATACTCTAATCATAAAATCAGTTGAAAAATCTGTTCTACTTCTATTTAGCAAAGCTGTGATGCGCGTTCTGGCTGTTCCGACTTTCTTAGCAATTTCTGCATGAGTCAGCTTAGAACGATCTGCTAGCAGAATTATTTTGTCATTAAGGCTTGAACGAAATTCCCATTCAATAGCATCAGACTCAGGCAGTCCTAATACTTTTGCTAATTCCTTGGCATCCTTAGCCGCAATTATTTTTGAATTCTCATTTTTCATTTAAATGCTCCACAATTTCTTTTAAACGTAATCTTCCTGTATTTATTTCTTTCAAAGGTGTTTTATTTGATTTTTTTTGAAACATGTGAAATACAATAATTGAATCTTTTATTTTTGTATAATAGAACACTCTATACGCGTTTCCAGCTTCTTTTAACCTTAGTTCAAAAACTCCTTTTTTTATAGTCGTAAATGGTTTAGATTCTGGAGGTCCCAAAGTTTTTCCTAGTTGTAGATCAAAAATCAAATCACCTATTTTCTTCCTTACTTCGGTATCACAAGCTCGCAGGTATTTTACTACTTCAGAATGGAATAAAGTACCTTTCACAATTCAATGTATTGTTTTTAATACATATAGTCAACTTTTATTCCGTTCTGCCAGCCACAACCGATAATAAATTTTCATCTGCTCGCGCCAGACTGCGCGGTCAATTAGGCCACCCCAAAGAGTCCATCTTCGTATCTTAATCATGTCAATCCTGTAAATCCTGTCTAATTCTTCTTCTCCCTCCCTGTATTTTTAGTTGCCAACACACATGTTATAACATATATTATGTTCAATATACTGCATATTGGAGGTAAACACATTATGGGTCAATTATCGATTTACATAGATAATGAAACTTTGAAAAAAGTAGAGCAAGCGGCAGAAAATGAAAGTGTTTCGGTTTCGAAATGGATTACAAGTCGCCTGAAAAATTCTTTTCAAACAAACTGGGACGAGAGTTTCTTTTCCTTATATGGATCGATTAACGATAGTTCTTTTAAAAGGCCTGAGCAAATTAGCTACGAGCATGATTCAAAAAGAGAAACGTTGTGAATATTTTTTTAGATTCAAATATTTGCATCTACTATTTAACCGGGAAGTATCCGGTTATTACGGAAAATATAAAAAACAACGACCCGATACGTGTAAAAATTCCATCTCTCGTAAAGGCCGAATTAACGGTAGGTGCGCTCAAAAGCAAAAGACAAACCGAAAACCTGCATATAATAAATACTTTTCTTTCTTACTTTGAAATTATTCCATTCGGCAATATGGAATCTGAAATTTATGCCGAAGTAAGAGCTAGCCTGGAAACATCCGGTAAAATAATTGGCCCCAATGACCTGATTATTGCAGCGACGGTGATGGCAAACAATGGTATACTAATTACCAATAATGAAAAAGAGTTTAAAAGGGTGAAGAATCTGCGTATCGAAAACTGGGTGAAATAATCTTTATAAAAAAAAGAGTTACTATTAGTACTTCGTCTTTTAGTTATGAAACTCACCTTCCTCTTCGGGTTTTACGCCCGAAAAATCCATCTTCGTATCTTAATCATATCAATCCTGTAAATCCTGTCTAATTCCTTTTCTCCCTCCCTGCTTTCCTCATAGCCATTCTTTTCTTTATTATTTTATAATAAATATTGACAAAACAGATTCTCTTTACTAATATAATTAGCAATGGAAAAACAAAATGCTACATCGGCAATTCAGAGGTCATGGATTCTAATTTTACTCTTTCTCGCTGTGGGATGTTCGCAAATTCCCGAGCACTTGAAATCTGTTCCGCTCGATGCTAAAGACACTAAGCCGTTGTCCGTAAACCAGGACATTCCGAATGTTGATATGGAAATTGAAGGCACCGAATTTCGAGAATATGTAACCGGAAAACCACTTATACTGATTTTCTACAGGGGTGGATGGTGTCCGTATTGCAATACTCACTTTGGTGAAATTTCAACAATTCAAGATGAGTTGATTTCGATGGGAGTACGTATAATTGCGATTAGCCCCGACAGTCAGGAAAGTTTAATGAGTACGAAAGAAAAACATATGATGAAATATGAACTTGTCTCTGATCAAGATGCGAAAATTATTGCCGCTTTTGGTTTAGCTTACCGGGTAACGGACAAACGGGTTTCTATTTACAAGCAACACAAAATGGATATTGAAAAAGCCTCCGGTCGAAACCATAGAGTATTGCCGGTTCCAGCAGTTTATCTGGTCAATTCAAAAGGAACCATCATTTACAAATATGCCAACCCAGACTACAAAGTCAGATTGCAACCTGAAGAACTATTAAAAGAGGTAAAGGCTCTTATTGAAAACGAAATGTAGGGTTTCGGTCAATTTACAGATTGACCAATAATGTTTGAGAATATTACTTGACCGTTCGCAATCCATGAATCAGACGGTATATAATGAAATCGGGCGCAAATTATAATCAATTTTCAGGTGAACAAAGACATTCGCTTCAAAAGCTGGCTCAAAACCTTTTGGTGTTGGCAGATGTCCAGGCGAAAGAACTTGAAGTTCGTTTAATTGAACTTGAAATAGACCCTCCTTTTTTTCTGTATAAACCATGCTCTTTATTATCGCGCGGTGTAACTCCAGGTAAAGTAGAAGCCATTATTTTAAACTATATCGATACCGGTAATTTTAAAGGGTATGAAAGAGCCAAACGCAAGTGTGTCACGCTGTTTACCAAAACCTTTGGACTCGGTCACTCTGTACTCACCGATGAATTTAATGATTATTTTGGAATAGACATACTGAAGGAACCTTCTGAGGAGCAAACCAAAGAAGATGATGACGAAGACGACGATTTTAATGTTCCAAAGTTTGTTAACGATATCTGGGACAAAGAACCGATGTCCGATAAAACTCTCGCTTTAGAAGAGTTTCTTACTTCTACCCCTTTCGATCAGTGGTCCGGTCTTGTACCTCAATTTGCCAGAGATTACGCAAGGCAATTTATAGCAGCCTTAGCCGGAGCCAGCGGTAGCGCTATTGCAATTGTAATGCGATACCTTCAGGAAGAACCCGAAATATCTGAAGAAATTGCTATTTCGCTTAGTGAGCAAGAGTACACGGAAGAGACCGTGATCATGGCCCAGGAAATGGTTATAATGTTAATTCAACAAGAATTGGATAAAAGCGAAGCAGAGGTTCCCGCATGAGTAGACTCTTAGATGGAATTCATTACGATTCTGGTTCAGGAATAATCGATCGATCGGGGGCCGAAGAGATCGCCCTCTTGTATATTGACCTGGCCGTCCATGTGAAAAAAAATGGCCGCGAATCTATTGAGTCCTGGATTCATGCTACGGAACGTCCCATTCTAATACGAGAAGCGCTCGAAGGAATCTATCTGGGAATTAGCGGGAGCGAAATTCGCGAACGCCACCGGGCGGAAATTCGGGAGGCGGGGCTATACGGAACAGAGCTACTCGAAACAATTGTAGCAGCCGAAGGCGCAGCGCTTATCGCCGACAACGAAAATCCCTCGTATACATTTGAATACATTGCTTCTTTATTTGGGGAAGAGTACTTCAGTACCTTTAAAAATAACTTAAAAAAGCTATATACATCCTGGTCGAAATAAACCCTATTATTGGTGAATCACTTCGAAATAGTGTTCGGTAAACCCCTCGTATAAACCCAGCATCGCTTGTTTTAAGTAATTCATTTTGGCTTTCAGTATAGAGTCTTTTTTTGCCCAGCTTAAAATCCGTTTGTGAAACGGGGTTATCATTAAATAACAATATGTCTCGGTAACATCGTGGTACACATCGCTTCTCGAATAATTGTTTACAAACCCTTTTGTGGTGTACTCCCTGAAAAAATAGAGCGGGTCCAACCGGTGTTCTCGAATCATTGCCATCGCCCCACCAGGATAATAAGGATCTTTCTTTTCGTTCAATGCGGTCCATTTTTTATAGTCAATAAACCCATGGAACTTGTTTTGCAATACATGAAAAAATTCATGAAAATAGATGTGCTGTACATAATCTTCCCCCGGAAAAGGGCCCACAACGTTAATAAATAAAATCATCTCTTCGAGGCCAAAACCGCCGCCAACCGGAAAACCCGCAAAAGTGAGATCTTTTACAAACACAATGGCCTTCAGTTTTACTTTCGCAACAAATTCAGGAGGTAGTTTTACCCAACCCTTGTTAAAACCCTGTACATACTGCTCCAGAAGATTGTGATCTTTCGATGTTAAGAATTTCCATTTGTAGCTGCCGCCATATATCTTTGGCTGACGCCGGGCTTTATCCCCTGTCGAAAATTTATCGATACCAACCATAAGATTATAGTCTTTTGCAATCTGGCCCAATTGAATAAAGGCGTCATTGCCTCCGCTTGTTTCACTCTGCGAACCCAGCTTTTCTATAATCGCAGTGTTGTGTTCTCGATCTTTCTCTAAAAGATTTTCCTGCGCAAAACTTCCCTGTTGAAAACCCTGGAACATAACAAATAAAAGAACTGCTGTTTGAATCGACTTTTTCTTCATGGCAATTTACTCCGTCGTTCTAACTTAGAAGTTTGCACTATTCTGTCAAGTGTGACTCAAAAATTCTTTGCTCCCCCTTTTATATTGACCTGAATTTCAAAAAGAAGTTGACTCTTCATCTAAAGCAAAACAATGACTGTTATGCTTGAAGCGTTTGACGGATTTATTGCCGCAGTGTCCAGTGAACTAAAGATTCCTTTTCAAAAGGAAGATGATGGTGAGTATACTGCCAATATTGATTTTGAAGGTGGTCGACACCAAAAGGTCTGGGTTACGCTCGATCGTGACGAAGCTGGCGATCCCATTATCAATTACTATTCTCATATATGTAAAATCGCTCAAGATAATCTTGAGATATTTAAAGAAGCCCTTAGTCTGAACACCTCCCTTACATATGGAGCTACCGCTTTAATGGGCGATGACAACTTAATTATGCACCAGGCTACTTTTTTAAAAGATATGGATCCGCAAAGGTTTATAAAATCTCTTTTTTACGTTGCTGCAAAAGCGGACGAACTTGAAGAGCAATTTATTGGCCAGGACATCTCTTAGCAATGACAGAAACTCCCGTTAAAATATCATACTGGGGTTCTCCAGGTATATCCGCTGCGCTTTTAAAAGTTCTTATAGACGATTCTCGTTTTCAAATAGAGTTTGTGGTTTCACAGCCCGATAAGCCGCGCTCAGGAAGAGGACGCGAAGTTATTCCCACCCCCGTAAAAGCCGTAGCTCTTGAAAACTCAATTCCCGTGTATACTCCGGTAGCCCTGAAAAAAAATACTGAGACAATATTATCCGATTGGAACTCATATAAACCCGCAGTGCATGTTGTTTTTGCTTATGGAAAAATTATTCCGGAAGCCCTGTTCTCATCGCCCGCTCTTGGCTCAGTAAACTTTCACGCCTCTTTATTGCCATTGCTGCGCGGGGCGTCGCCCATTGAACATTCGCTCTGGCATGGGTTTTCTAAAACCGGATGGACCTTGCAACAAGTGGCCAACCGTCTCGACACAGGAAATATTCTGGCTCAAACCATTATAGACATTGAGCCTGCGGACTCCACGTCAACTGTCGCTCAAAAGCTTTTCGACCAATTAGAAAAGTGGAGTCCCGAAGCCCTTCTTGATTACGTCGCAGGCAAACTAACCCCGATTGAACAACAAGAAGACATGGCTACTCACTGCGGTAAAATTTATCCTGAAATGGGAAAAATTGAATGGTCTAAAACATCTACAGAAATTAATAACATGGCTCGCGCTTTACAAGAAAGACCGGGAGTCTTTTCTTATTGGAATAAAACACGTATAAAAATATTCTTTGATTTTCAGACTGCCGCGCTCCAACCTGAAAATAGCGAAGTACTACCGCCTGGTTCCATAAGCGACATCTCTGATAATGGAATTTTTATTACCTGTGCGGACGGTCTGTCTTTAAAGGTTTTATACATTCAACCTGACGGTAAAAAAAGACTAAGTGCCAAAGATTTTGTAAACGGGTATCGAGTGAAGCTCGGGGACCTTTTCACCTCGGGTATCGAATAAGACGAGTCCTTAAAACGTATCACCTTTTCGAAGGCCCGAATTTAACCCGGAGAAAATATGCCAAAAGAATCTACGAATAAAAAACCCAAAGCTTCCAAAGGGTATGAAACCCTGGCAAGCTTTGCGCTACCCAGGCGACCCAAGCCAGATCTATTTGCATGGACCAAACCGTTTCAACTCAGAATATCCCAAATAGAAGAAGCGGGTCACAATTTATCCCGAAGAGTTATGCTCTCTGAAAATGGAAACCGGGTTCTTGTGGAAGATTCCACGTCAAATACAGAACGCGAAATGATTATGATGGGGTCAAACTCCTACCTGGGTTTAAACAACCATCCGCGCGTCAAAAAAGCCGCCATAGAAGCCATCGAAAAATATGGAACCGGCGCCGGGTCTCCCCCTCATTTTTCAGGTTACTTCGATATTCACCGAAAGCTGGAAAAAAATATTACATGGCTAAAAGGGTCCGAAGCTGCCATCATTTTTCCATCCGGTTATTCAACGAATGTTGGCCTTATATCCTGTTTTATGGGACCAAAAGATACTATTATACTCGATAAACTCGCTCATGCTTCCATTATTGATGGAGCTCTACTCTCTGGCGTTAAAATTGTTACCTATTTACATAACAATATGGAATCTCTGGAAAGAGCCTTAATCAGTACTAAAAAAAATACCGAAGGCGACAGGCTTGTTGTAGTCGAAGGTGTTTACTCTATGGACGGAGATATTGCTCCACTCGATGAAATTTATGCGCTGACTGAAAAACACGGGGCAAAACTCATGGTCGACGAGGCCCACTCTACGGGAGTTTTAGGTAAAACGGGTCGCGGTGCAACCGAACATTATAACCTCGACGGTAAAATCGACCTTGTTATGGGTACATTCTCCAAGTCCCTCGGAGGTGTCGGCGGGTTTGTCGCCGCAAAAAAAGAAATTATACAATACCTCCGGTTTTACTCCCGGGCTTACTTCTTCGCCGCTTCTCCGTCTCCATCACAAGTCGCGGCGCAAAACGAAGCTGTCAATGTGTTAAGAGAAGAACCCATCTGGCATAAGCGCTTAATGGAAAACATAACATACTTTCACACTCAACTACGAGAGAATAATTATGATATCGGCGATACCATAACCCCCATTACTCCTCTGGAGATTGGTGAACCCGTAAAATTACTTTCCATTGCCAGGTTTTTCAACGACAACAATGTGTTTGTAAATCCCGTTCCTTTTCCAGCCGTTCCGCGCAAAAAAGATCGTTTACGATTTTCCGTTACAGCTTTGCATACAAAAAAAGATCTGGATGAAGTTCTCGAAGTTCTCGACGCTGCCGATAAAAAGTTTAAAATTCGAAAAACGTAAGTCAATCGCCGCTTCAAATTATTTGGATTGAACGAAAATATATTGTGCAATAGATTTATCGAGCGCAATCGTTGTATGCCCGATTTCTAAAACTACGGAAGGTTTTTTCTGAATTAAGCGAATCTCTTCTCCAGGTAAAATACCCAGATGAGCCAGCGATTTCTCAGGATTTTGAATATATTGAATTTTACCCAGTTTCCCGATTTCAAAATCGGAAAGTTTACACAACACGGGGCGCAGACTGAGTACACGCCTGGTATTGGAACGTGGTATTTTTTTTCCATCCGGCGACGAATCAGGATATCCTAAAAAAGCACTGATCGCGTCGAGAATTTCATCTTCAACGATATGCTCCATGTAGTGTGCTGCCTTATCCGCATTCTCTGGAGAAATACCTAACGCATCTACCATCAGACGTTGCGCCAGACGGTAACCTCGAACCAGAAGTTCAGCTTTTTTCGTTCCAACTTTTGTGAGTACAACCCCATCGGGGGTCTCTTCTATAAGTTTGTCGGTCTTCATAGAAGTGACAATCTCGGCCAAAACCGTTTCTTCTATTCGTCCGCGAAAAAGCTTTTCAATACCTGCCATATGGCCGGCTTTGTTTTTCTCAATTTTATCATATAAAAACTCAAGTATATGATCGACCGTCTCATGGTGGTCATCTTTATGAAATACAAATGTTTTCATATATTCTCCGAATTCAAACTTGTCTTTCACGGATAGCCGTCAAGGCTTTTGCCATTTCTTCATTATATTTTCTGTTTATGATTGACGACCTGCAAAAAAAACCAACAATACCATATGGCAGCATCTGAGAAAAAAACCGTAACTCCAGAAGAGGTTAAAAAAATTGCAGCTTTAAGCAGATTAAACCTTGAAGGCAAAGAACTGGAAAATTTAACCGAAGATTTTAACCAGATACTCGAATTTGTAGCGCAAATAGATGAAGTAAATACGGATAATGTCAAACCATTAAACCACGTATTGGACCTGGAGAATGTAACAAGAAAAGATGAGCCCGTTGCCTCTTTCAACCGGGAAGATGTCGAAAGTATTGCGCCCGAATTTAATGCGGGTTATTTTGTGGTGCCGCAAATCATTGACGCTGAATCCTGATGCTAAGCGGTTCTCATGAAAACCAGCAATACCAGGACTTTTTAATTTCCGAATCCCGGCGGGGTCTTATTCCACCGGATTTATACGACGCACTAATACCAAATTTTCAAGAGGACATGGTCTTACTCGATTTCGGATGCGGGCTGGGTTACACTTCCGGGTTTTACTCTGAGAAATTTAGAAACGAAAAAAACTTAAATATATTTGCCTGCGACTACCAGGTAGAAATTCTCGATTCACTCTGGAGAAGAATCGTAGAAAACAAGCTAAAGCATATCACTCCGTTTTTTATGCCCAAACGTTCGAGGCTCCATTTTCCCAAATGGATATTGCCGGCCGACCATGTGTTTTTTTCTCTTTCCTTATCAACGACGGAAAACCCTGTTGATGTATTAACGACGATAAAACCCACTCTAAAGGAAGGGGGTCTGGTACACATTATCGGATGGGATAAAGAAAAAACCCACCCCTTACTTACAGACATTGTTCCCGAAAAAGAGAGACTCTCCCTCGGGCAAGTTGAAAGTTATCTGGGCATTGCCCGTTATAATATTATCAAGCAGTATAAAACGTCAGGGCCATTTTTTGCATTGACAGTAGTCCCGCAACCGGTACAGGATGATTCTTACACAGTGAAAACGGAAAAGCCTGTTCCACCGAAACCCGACTTACCAAAACCTGACTTGCCGAAACCAGACCTGCCGAAACCAGACCTGCCGCAAGAGACCCCTCTTGAAAATGATAAGAACGAAAAAGATCTGATAGATGAATATTTACCCATCCCCCCTGAGACACTGGAATCACCGGAAGAAGGTTCGTAAAATTGGCCCATAGCAAAAAGAAAACAAAAGTAACCCTTCGTATAAACATGGCCCAGAGCATGGACGGCCACACAATCGAACCGGACGGGCGATGGTCTCTTGGCAGCAAAGAAGATAAACGAAGAATGGATCGCCTCAGGTTGTGGGCCGATTGCCTCATTGCTTCTCGCCGCTCCATCGAAAACGATAACCCGAACCTTATTGCGCGCAGCAAAATCAATTCGAAAAGACACCCGATGCCGGTCATTATATTACAAGATACAAACCGAAAAATCAGATGTGACCGAAGAGTTTTCAAAAAACCTCATCCCCCGGGCGAGTTCTGGGTAAACGCAAAGTCAGCTCCCTCCCTTCAAGAGATTCTAGAAGAGGAAGGTTTTAAAAAAAGCGTACACGGCGAGTGGAAAGTACGAAACTGGCAAAATGTAACTGATATTCACAATTCTTTAGTGGAGAATGGAAACTCGAAAATATTGCTCGAAGGCGGTCCGACGTTAAACGGACTGTTCCTGAAAGAAAACTTAATCGATGAAGTCTTCTTTACCATGCTGCCATGCCTCTGGGCAGGCAAAACCTCCGACCGAATTATTACATCTAAAGATTTTTTACCCATGACCCGTTTTAAAGTTCTCAGCATAGAAAAACGCAATAATGAAGTCTTTTTTAGATATAAAGCAAACAGAAAAAAATAGCGTTCTTTAACGAATGATGCTCGATGAGGTTGTCCGCAACTAAATTTGTGGAAACATGGAGTTCCAGTTTTAAACAATAATCGAGCGTAGCTCTTCGGTGAGTATTTCACCTGCCTTCTCATGATTCTGTTTCCACTGTTTTCGACCGCCCGGGCCAATAAGGTTTGTGCAGCATAGTATCGTAGCAAATGGAATATCCTTTTTATGACAAATATAGGAGATACCGCCCGCCTCCATATTTTCCCAGCTCTGGTTTACATCGGTGGAAAAACGATCGGCAGAAATGGTTACCCCGAATTCGGAAAAAACATGAATTTGTTTCAGGTTCGGCATCTTTTCAGGTGGTTGTGTCTGCCATTTTTGTTTTAAAAATTCAGGTATCTCTTCCATACGATTTTGGGGCATCGAAAAATCGTATGAAATGGCTGGCGTTAACATATCAATAGATAAAAAAGCGCCGCCGCTTCCAGCAAGTATCACCTCATCCGGGGTTTCCTCTGCAAGCAAAGATTGAAAATTATACATTGATTCAAAAAGACCAATTCCAATTTCATGAAAAGCATAACCGTCACTCTTCTCAATAAGTTCAACCAGACTCGGCGACTCTTTTCGAGAAGCCATCATTACCCATTTTTTTGCTTTATCCATATTTCTTACCAGATACGTTCAATATACAAAACCAAGATAAAGAAAGCAAGCAGAAAAGTACATGAGAAGAGGCGTAAGAAATAAAGAAGAAATTTTGACAGGATTAACAGGATTTACATGTTAAGAAATGAATAATGAATTAGATTTCAAAGAACGAATTAAACAGCAAAGGTGTTATGAATTTAAGCTCTTTTTTATCTTAAATCATGTTAATCATGTAAATCCTGTCTATTTATCTTTCTCCTTCTTAGTTTCTTGCATTTTAATACTTTATTAAAGTGCTTGATAGATCATATGTATGCCTATGAGCATTAGTAAAAATATAAACATCTCTTTAAGTCGAGACTCGTCAAGACGTGACGATAAAAAACCGCCGATTTGCCCGCCAAAGGCGACACCGATAGCGCTATAACCGAAAGCATGCCACAGATTTATGCCAACATTTTCGGCAAAAAACAGGTGCGAAACTCCGCCCGAGAAGGCGACAACAAAATTAAGTAATAAGGCAGTACCTACGGCATTTTGCATGGGAACTTTCAGTTTTCCCCGCATAATTGGAATTAGAATATCGCCAATTCCAATCGATAAAGCTCCTGAAATTCCTCCCATACCGACGCTGCTGACACACAGCCAAAAAGGGGCTTTTATTTTGGTGTCTTTCTCAAGTTGCACATGGTATCTTTCCGCTTGAAAAGCAAAGAATATAGCAATAAACATACTAAAGACGCCAATACCAAGTTTTAAAAAATTTCCATCTGCAACCCTCTGGCTTAAGTAAGCTCCCGCAAAAACACCCGCAAAAATAAACAAAATGAGACCAAAAATTAAACGCCACAAGACACGCCTCTGGGCAACGTATTTAATTGCAGCCGAACCCATCCCGATAATTTGTATGCCAAAAGAGAGTAAAATTGCGTCTTTTGGAGCCAGATCCATTACCAGAATGAGGTAGGGAACCCAGACAATTCCACCACCAATACCAAGCATGGAAGCAATTGTTGCTATAACAATGCCAACCGGCAAAAGAGTCCATAACTCCATATGCGTTTAATGCCCTTTTGAGGTATATCGAACAAGATCTCGATTGTCAATATAACCGAGTTCTTTTAGAATCGCCCCAGGGAAACCTCCACGCTCTTTTTGAATTTCCATTGCTTCTACACATTGTTCTCTGGAAATAACACCTTTTTCTTCAAGATCGATAAGTAACTTTTTTGCACTTTCTGAAACGTCCCCGATTCCTGTTTGTTGCAGCTGGAACAAGGTAAAAGACTCTTTAATCATATTCATATTATCGAGAGTATCTTGTAATATTCTTTTTTCTACATCGAAATGTCCCTCAATTTCAGGAAAGAGACTTAATTTTGCATCAAGATTGGTAATTGCTTCGTCAAAATCCGTGTACATATGTTTCATCTGGACAATAATTTCTTGTAAGTTCACCGTCAAATCGCTAATGAGGTTACCAAGATCGGAAAGTTCGTCTGCCGATTTTAGTTGAATATTCAGACTAAGGTCACCCTGGGCAATTTTTTTTGCCTGGTTTATCATATACTGAATGGGCGAAGCAATCTGCACGACATATAAAAACAAAACAACCGCGCTGACTATAAGTATTACGATCACCATAATAATAAACTTATTCGTCAAATTCTCCATGAGTGTAAATATATGTTCTACCGGCTCTTCGCCACTTTGAATCTTATTTACCTCTTCTATTACACCGGCATGGTATGATTCACTGTTAATTTCCCACAAAAGCTCTACCCCGAGAAAGACATTGGCAATGGCCACCAACAAAAAGTAAAATACCATTTTTCTTTTTAATGAGGATCTTTTCTGGTTAATCAATTGTAGCTCCTGAACTATGCCCTAAACAAAATAAGATAAAAACTAATCTATAATTTCCACAAACCGATTCGTTTAATTGCTGTACACAGAAATTATTATTTATTAAAAAATAATTCATATTTTTCGTAAAATTCCATGATAATAATTAAAGAAAGCTTCGCGATTGCGACTTGACCGTGTATCTTAAAAGCTGACATTGTATGAATACAAACCAATGGCAACCAACAAACCAAATGACATAAGACTTCGTGAAATTCCATATAACTATACATCGTATACGGATCGCGAAATAGTAATTCGTTTACTCGATGAAGAAAACTGGGAATTAATACAAAAGCTGCGCCAGGCTCGAAATACCGGTATCTCAGCCAGAATGATATTCGAAATTCTGGGAGACATCTGGATTATTTTACGAAATCCCTTTCTACAAGATGACCTCTTTAAAAATGATAAAAGGTGGAAAGCGCTGACAAAAGCCCTTCACCACAGACTTGACCAGGTCGTCGCCAGAACCAACGAAAACAAGTCAGCAATTGAACTTTCCGTAAAAGTGCGAGAGACCATTCACTGGTTTCGAAACTGGTTCCGCAGTCAAAAAGCTCTTCGCGTGAAAACATTTGCATCTTTAAAAAAAGTTACTCATAAAGATAATATTCGATTCGACGGACTCTCCAGAGTCTCGCACTCCTCCGATGCAAGTGACTGGCGTGTTGAAAACCCATTTGTAGTTATTACTCCAGACAGTGAAAAAGAGGTATTGTATATAGTTCGCTCCTGTATAAAGCTGGGTCTTACCATAATACCGCGCGGTGGTGGAACAGGTTATACCGGCAGTTCTGTCCCGCTTTACGCAAACACAGCCATGATCAACACAGAAAAGTTGATTTCACTCGAAGGCATTAACGATTATACAAGTGAAGACGGCGAAACCCACAAGTGCGCCCATACCGGAGCCGGACTCGTTACAAAAAGAGTAAGTGAATTGGCTGAAGCAAATGGTCTTGTATTTGCCGTTGACCCTACTTCACAGACCGCCTCTACCATTGGCGGGAATATTGCCATGAATGCAGGCGGAAAAAAGGCCGTTTTATGGGGAACCACCATCGACAACCTTCTCTCCTGGAAAATGGTAAACCCAATGGGAGAATGGATGCGAATAGACCGGTTAAAACACAACCGGGGGAAAATTCATGAGCAAAAACTCGTTACCTTTCGCATCGTCAAACTCAAAGACGACGGACAAACAGAAACAGAAGAAGAGCAAATTCTGGAAATTGAAGGCAGTAGTTTCCGTAAAGCAGGTCTGGGAAAAGACGTTACCGATAAATTCTTAAAAGGACTGCCTGGGGTACAAAAAGAGGGATGCGACGGAATTATAACCTCCGCAGATTTCATTTTACATAAAAAAGCAGATTTCACCTTCACAATATGCCTTGAATTTTTCGGACACGACCTGAATAAATCGGTGCCGGCAATTGTCGAAGTCATCGGAGAAATTAAAAAAAGTTCCCATGTACAACTTGCCGGACTCGAACACCTGGATGAAAGGTATGTAAAAGCAATTAAATACAATACAAAAGCCTCGCGAGGGGAACTTCCGAAAATGGTTCTTTTAGGCGATTTAATTAGTGATGACGAAAAAATATTGCTAAAAGTTGTCGATAAAGTAAAAAAACTCGCCCAGGCCAGAGACGCCGAGTGCTTTATAGCGGTTACTGCTCAGGCAAGAAGAAATTTCTGGTTAGATCGATCACGAACTGCAGCCATTGCAGCTCACACAAATGCGTTTAAAATAAACGAAGATGTTGTCATTCCTCTCGATAAACTAATCGAATATAATGAAGGTATAGAATCCATAAATATCGAGTATTCCATAAAAAACAAACTCGAAATAGCAGGCTCACAGCTTGACTACCTGCAAGGACCAATGCCCGAAGTAAGTCAACTGCGCTCTTATGAAAGTTCCATAGAAAGAGATGAAATTATTAAAGCAAAAAAGGCCGAAGCGCAAAAAAAACTTAAAACTGTTCAAACCAGATGGAAAGAGATTCTAAAAAATCTGGAAAAACCAGCTGCTAAAAATTCAAAATTATTTAATACGGAAGAAAAAAAGTCCATTCAAAAAGGAGACCGTGTAAAAGATCTTTTTTTACGACGGGATATAAGCGTCTCGTATAAAAACGAAATGCAAAAAATGCTTCAGGAAATTTTTAATGGCAGTGAGCTCGAAGCCGTTCGAAAAAAGTTTAACGAAATTCATATCGAAGCAAAAACAGGACGACTGTTTATCGCCACACATATGCATGCAGGCGATGGCAATGTTCATACCAACATACCGGTAAACTCGCATAAAAACGATATGATGAAAGGCGCTCATGAAATTGTACACAGAGTCATGAAACTTGCAAAATCGTTAAACGGGGTTATTTCAGGCGAACATGGTATCGGCCTGACAAAATTTCAATACCTGGACAAAGACATCAAAAGAAATTTCGCTGCTTATAAAAACCAGGTGGACCCTGACGGCCATTTTAACAAAGGAAAACTCTTACAAGGAGCAGACCTGCAAGGAGCCTACACGCCTTCGCTGAATCTTGTACAACAAGAAGCCATTATTATGGAGCATAGTGAACTCGGTGAGCTGAACAATGCAATAAAGCATTGCCTTAGATGCGGTAAGTGTAAACCTGTTTGTACAACCCATGTTCCACAGGCAAACCTGCTATATGCGCCTAGAAATAAAATTTTAGGAACAGGTCTTCTCATAGAAGCTTTTATATACGAAGAGCAGACCAGAAGAGGGCTCTCTTTACAGCACTTTGACGAGTTTAACGATATTGCTGACCATTGTACGGTTTGTCACAATTGCTATAAACCCTGCCCGGTAAATATCGATTTCGGGAATGTTTCCATTACAATGAGAAGTATACTGAAAAACAAAAAATTAAAAAAGTCCAGCATGGTAGCCTCTCTCGCTCTCTCCTTTTTGAATATAAGTTCACCAGTCTGGATTAAAATATTAAGGCAATTCGTTTTACGTCCGGGTTTTATAGCGCAAAGAACCTTTCATAAAATGTTCCGTAATACCCAACTACTAGCCGGTGAAAAAATTCCAGCATCGACGACCGGTAAAATGAGTTTACGCAGCCAGTTAACCAACACACTGAAAAAACCACTGCCGGTTCTTCCCAAAGAGACCTTGCGCGGCGCTCTGGGTATAGAAGATTCAAAATACATTTCCATTATACGTGACCCTGAAAAAGTAAAAAACAACAGTGAAGCCGTATTTTTCTTTCTAGGGTGCGGTGTTGAAAGACTTTATACTAAAGAAGGCTTTGCAGCGCTTGCACTTTTATATGATCTCGGAATACAAATTATTTTACCCCCTGCTTATACCTGTTGTGGTGCGCCACAGGCCGCCCATGGAGACTTGAAACTCAGCAAACAATTGACTTCAGATAACCGGGTACTGTTTCACCGCGTCTCGAATACGTTAAATTATCTCGATATAAAAACCGTTTTAACCATCTGCGGAACCTGTATCGACCAGCTGGGTACATACGAATTCGATAAAATTTTCCCAGGCTCCCGCTTAATCGATATTCATGAATATATACTTGAAAAAAAAGTTACCTTGAAAGGTAAACAAAAAGAGAAGTACATATACCATGACCCATGCCATACCCCGATTAAAAACCAGGAACCAATCAATGTAGCCAGAAAATTGGTTGGCAAAGATGTAATTCTTTCTGATAGATGTTGCGCTGAGTCCGGTACCTTCGCGGTTGCCCGACCCGACATTGCAACACAGTCCCGGTTCAGCAAGCTGGGTGTACTACGACAAAACGTACAAGATGCCACCGGCAAAAAGAAGGCTTCAAACGGAGAGTTAAAACTGCTAACCACTTGCCCCTCTTGCCTGCAAGGCCTGGCCCGCTACGCCAACGACACAGGAGCCGAACCAGCATACCTCATAACCGAAGTTGTAAACCATCGTATGGGAAAAAACTGGCAAAAAGAGATGATCAAAAAGATCAAAACTAACGGAATCGAGAAAATACTTTTATAAACGAAAATTAAAAGGTGGGCAAGCCTGCCCCCTCGGCCAAGCCATGGTCTCGGCCTACCCCCGACGGTTTATAG
>JBEQLE010000090.1:0-14029 GCA_040326155.1 Leptospirales bacterium
GTTGCTTAGTAAATAAACGTAGATTGTACACACTTACAATTAGAGTTCCAATTATAGCGATTCCACCAATTATTTTGACTATTAGCAATATGAAATCTACATATGGATTTTTCGAAACAGGGAATACTTCGGTAGAATAAGCTTTTATTAAGCCTTCAAAATGTGAACAATTAGCAACGCTAAATACAATAATGGAAATTATTAAAACAAATAAAACGAAATATATAGCAACCTTTTTATTGATTGAAAATTTACTTTGCTTTTCGTATATAATAGGTTCATTATGTTTCATATTAAATTTGGCCTGAAAATGTTTATTCTTATATTTGTCACCTTCGCATAACAAATTTTGATCTGCTCAGGCGCGACTGCGCGCGCCTTCGGGTCTCGCATAATATTGTACTTTAAAATGATATTAAAGTTTTAAGAGATAACCGATCAATTGTTTTTTCCTAGATGCTCGACCACATGTTGGGGCTTCCTTATATGATAAGCTACCGATGTTATCTGAACGATAATATAACCAGGGAGAGCTATGGCTTCCTCGCATCTGTTCTTCATGAAATTGAATGCTAAAACGGCAGCGGCTCCCCTGGTTCTTCTGACCGCCAAGTGGGGCGAATAGCCCCACATGGTGGGTCGTCCAAAACTCATATAAGGCTGCGGCAGAAGGTTTTATTGGAGGCACAAAATGAAACACTTCGTCGGAATCGACAACTCAAATACTGCACACTCCGTTTATATTATCGATGAAACGGGTAAAAAAGTTAAGGAATTTGAAATTACGAACAACCTTCCCGGATTTAAGAATTTAGAATTGCTTCTATCCGGATTTTCCAATGCCACTATCGGGTTTGAATTATCATATGGTCCTCTTGTGGATTACCTTCGCGAGACGGCCTATAAAATAATTTCAATCAATCCGTTGAAAATCAAAAGGTACAAAGAATCCAATTTAGTTTCAGGAAATAAAACGGACTCAATCGACGCGCATGCCATTGCCAGCTATCTTCGTTTAAATGAAAACTCTCTTAAGCAAATGGTTTTTAGTTCCATGGAAGTAGAGACTTTGAAACTTTTGGGTGTATCCCATGACAGATTGACAAAAGAACAAACAAAGTATATAAACAAGCTGACTGCCATATTTCGCCAGTATTTTCCGCTTTATGACGGTCTTTTTACGAGCACATCGGCTGTAACTCTTCTGAAAATGGTAATAAAGTACCCTAAATGGGCAGATTTAAAATCTGAAACGAAAGATGACCTGCGAGATTTTTTCATACTTTCTTAATTCAAAATCTTACACAAAGGTGGTTTCATACTTTATGAAGGTACTGACAGTATTAACGTTTTTATTGCCTCTGAAGCGATTCCAGTTAATATATCCTTGATTGTAACTATTGATTTTTTAACAAATGAATCCTTTGGTTTTTGCGTACTTAGTAGCGCTTTTATTGTTTCTATCTCCTCACTTAACTCTTGATTTCGGATATTTTCTTTTTCTATTATTTCTTCTAATAGTTTTACCCAATGCTTTGTATCTTCTATATTAATGTTGCTATTTGAGATGTTTTGCTGAGAATTTGTATTTCCCACCTGCAATGGTGCCGAATTATCACCATGTACATTTACATTATTTATAATTTGACTCACCGGTGGAAAATATGTTGATGGGTTCGTAGGGTTCTCATCTGCTCCCTCAATTTCTTTGATTCCATTATGAGAAATCCTAATTAGACCGCCCAGTGCCATAGGTTCAATCAAATCTTCATCGATCAAGTATTGAGCTACATTTCTCGTATTATTCATATCCAAATTGATAGCTTTTCCTATATCCGCGATATTAAATAAATAAGATTGTGACCCATTAGAATTTTTGTAAACTTCTTTTAAAAATCGATATCTATGTTCTTTTCTTTCTTCAAGTTCCATTTCTTTTCCTACCCCTGTTACATTAATTCCCATTATTAATTCATCACCCTTTACTGTTGGTTTTATAAAATTATCATCTCTTAAACTTTCCACATAACCTTCATTGACTACAAACTTAACTGCTTGTAGGAACTTTTCTCTTTCATGGTTTAATTTCTTATTTAATTCGACCGTGAATATGATTGTTTTCATTGGCATCGAATTAGTAGCCTTTCCTTCTTTTAAAACTATCAATGGCAGTATTTCTATATATTCATACTTTCTCATCTATAATAATCCTTTTATTAAAATAAAATATTATTGACTCTACTTATTTGAAAAAACTTCAGATAACAAATTTTCATCTGCTCAGGCGCGACTGCGCGCGCCTTCGGGTTTCGCATCATATTGTACATCAAAATGATCTTTACGTTTAAAGAGACATTCGATCAATAGTTTTTTTCGTAGATGCTCAACCACATTTTGAGACTACCTACGTTTAACCGCCAAGCTCACACGAAACTCTTTGGCAAATAGCCAAAGCCTACGGGAGGTTAGTTTGGTGCCAGTTGGTCGATGACCATCTGGTCAGCGACTCGCAGGGCTGACTACGGAAGCCCCAAAACGTCAGATAAAATCGAAACGTTACCGGCGATCATGGACAAAAGGATTATGACGAGGTCAACACAGCGAAACACTGGCTGTTGAAAATGGGCGTACCCGAAAAAGATATTTTTACGGATCACGCGGGGTTTTCCACGTATGATAGTCTTTTTAGAGCCAGGGATATTTTTCTGATCGATTCTGCCATCGTGGTTACCCAGAAATTTCACCTGCCAAGGGCAGTCTATCTGGGCAAGCAAAAAAGTATGGTAGCATTACGCACAACGTACACCGGATGCATGTGTCGTGCTTCGTCTGCCTGAATTTTGATTCGTTAATACTTCGCGGTGCCGGTCAACGCGATCTGGTAATTTTGGACTGTGGTGGTTTCGGTTTTGTTAATGTCCGTACCGATTTGGGTTTTGCCTATACCATATTGATAAAAACCGGACAGGGTAATTGATGAATTTCGAGATTGTAGGCTGATGCTGGTTGATACTCCGTAAAGATCAACATGCATGTCTTGTCCGGTTTTGGAATTTACAATTTCAGGTGTGTTGGCAAAGTTGGTAAAAAGTCCAAGGCGAACAGGCATAATGTCGGTGATGTAATATTCTGCTCCGAGAGCGCCGTTTATCGTATTTTTAACTTCCGTATCATAGTATGTTGTTCCAAAGTCGCCGATAACGTCCGCCGTAATTAAGAACTTATTACTGGGAAAATATGCGACGCCTGCACGAACTTCGACGGGCAAAGCGCTACCCGAAACATATCCTTTTGATGATGTAATCACGCCGTTTTGCAGAGTTTGAGTTTGATTATAATGGGAGAAAAATCCGCCACCGCCTACGGTAAGACCGAATGCGATTTTGTTCATGGGCATCCACTGGATTCCGAATTTTCCGAGCATGCCGAAAAACTTGTCGGTTCGATATTTGTTTGTTATATAAATATCACCGGCAGTGTAAACGGCCGCTGGGTCGTCCACAATTACATTCATTTGGTTAAAAATTTGCTCTCTTTTTCGGCTTAGCGCAAACAAGGAGAACCCCAGGGATGTTTTTTTGTTTAAAAAAAATCCTGTGCTGAGACCAAATAAAAATGTATTATCGGTATTGTTGTAGTTGATATAGGTGTCGGCGATAACGTCTCTGGTTGGCCCGGTTTCCGGAATTTTAATATTGTTATAACGGTCGTCCTGGTCGAGAATTTCATTATTTATATTTATAAATACCAGGGCAAACTTTGCTTTACCAATCGTCTGTACTACTCCGAAAAAACTGGGGTAAAAAGCGGAAATATTCTGGTTATAATCGTTGTTGGACCAGACTGCATTTTTGTATACGATATTTTTACCTTTATAGGTATTTACCGAAAGTGAAATCTGGTTATCAAAAGCAAAAGCAAGACCTGCGGGATTATAATAAGCGCCTGAAGGGTCATCCGACATGGCGGCATATGCACCGCCAAGACCCATGGCTCGGTCACCGACCAGATCATTGATGTAATTATAGTTGGCGCTTGCCAGTCCTGCAAGTAAGTTACCCGAGGTAAAAAAAAGAAGAGACATTGTCATGGCGATGGTTGTTTTCCGAATAAACATTTTCATCCTCCTCGCTTATCGGTTTATTGCAAATGCCCCATATTCTTTTCAAACCGGTCTTTCACTGTTGGTCTTTTTTCAGGGTATTTGTTATCTTTTATCATTTGGTATAATGCCGCAATTCGTTTACTCAGAGGGGGGTGTGTATTATAAACCTTCTCAACTTTTTTTCCGGACTCAATTTTTCTCAGTCTTTCAAGGTAAAGTGGAAGTGCGCGAGGTGCGTACCCGGTTTCGGCCAGGTATGCAAGGGCCGCCTGGTCTGCTTCCAACTCAGCTTCCACCTTTAGCCCCTTTTCAAATAAAATTTGAATGGCTTTTTCAGCGATTTTGTCCATCGCTGTAGAAACCAGGGTACCACGAGCCGATAAAACTGCTGAAGTTCGGTTGATTATCCCTTCAGTATCTCTCGGTGGCGGTAGTTCATTTAGAATATGTTTTAAATTTACGTGGGCAATTTCGTGGGCGAGTACGGCTGCCAGTTGACTCTCGTTTTGCATGGCAATAACGGCCCCTTTTGTTACAAAAATATAACCTCCGGGCGCTGCAAAAGCGTTGATTGAATCGGTATCGAGAATGGCAAAATGATATTCAAAATCAGATCGTCCTGCGAACAAGGCAATACTTTTACCTACTTGATTCAGGTAGTATGTCGCCTTGTCGTCTTTTACTACTCCGTAACGGCGGATAATTCTGAGCGCTATGGTTTTTCCGTAGTTAATTTCTTGACGAATTTCAAGGGCATGGTGTTTTGATTCGATATTTTTTGTTTTTTGTGTGCTGCTACAAGCTGAGAATGCAAATACAAAGCACATCGAATAGATTGTTAATTTGTTATTATTCATTTTTATCCATCACCGTTCAAAAAACAGGGAGAGGAATAAAAAAGCCGATTCCTGGTCAGTTTTGTATTCTTTCTGCTTTTAAAAAATCCAATAATTCTTCTTCATCAATGGTAAGAACTTCCATTGTTTCTAGTATCGCATATCCTTCGGAAATTTCAAGCATGGATCGATTTCCCCGAAACCTGGTAGAAACTCCTTCGTTATCTTGAGAGAGTCCCCGTGCAGATGCGGCTGTCACATCAGATGAAGCCCTTTTTCTAATATGTACGTTCTTATTTGTTTTGGATTCAGAAAGAATGGAGACTTTGTCTCCGGGTTTTTGTGTACTTACAAACAACTTTTTAACCCACCCTTGTTTGTTGTCGTTTCGAACTAAAATCCACGAGCCTTGTTCTTTTACAACATTGAGCTGGTCTCCCCGTTTAAGTTCGGAAACTTTTTTAGCTTCTGAGTTTGCTTCGGAGTATAGAGTTGTTTTAGCCGATGACACATAGAGGGTCTGAGCCAGGATACCGGCACTTAGAAAAACAGATATAAAGAATAATATCACTTTGTATCTCATTTATCTCCCCTTATACCTATTATACGTAAGAATTCAGTAAGTAACGAATAATTATGGAATTTTGTTATTGTTTAGTTGCCAAAATAAATAATTTATTTTGTAGTACGGGTAAATACTCCGTCCCAGGTATCAAGTGGAGTGTGTTTCTGGTACCACTTGCATCTTTCGATGAGCATTCCGGAAGCTTTATCGTTGCCGCCGTAGATTTTTTGAGCTTTTTTAAAGTAGTCAATGGCGTTTTTCCAGTCTCGGTTCAGGTAATAGTCAAAGCCTTTCTCGTATAACGTTGAAGCCTCGCCGATAGCCGGATTTTCTGAACCCTTTTTATCTATAAGCTCGTAGATTTTTATTCCGTGGGCTTTTCCTTTTACCCTTACACTGTCGAGAAAACGGGTAAACATTTTGTTTTTAATATGTCCATAAGTAGTTTCACTGATTAAAATAGAGACTCCGTAATCTTTACCTGCAGATTCAAGTCTCGCGGCGAGGTTTACCGTATCACCCATCATCGTATACGAAGCAAGTTCGTCAGTGCCCATGAAACCGACTTTAGCTGAACCCGTATTTAACCCGATTCGAAATCTCATCTCCCAGGCTTCGGGGCAATACATTTGATCTTTTTTCCATTTTTGCCGCAGGTCAACGATTCTTCGCATCATGGACAAAGAGGCGTTAGCTGCTTTTAGTGGGTGGTTTTCTACAGGCAGGGGAGCCCCGAATATACCGACGATGGCGTCGCCGATATATTTATCGAGCGTTCCCTGGTTTTCTTTTAAAATGATGGTCATTTCAGAAAGATAGTCATTTAGCAGGGCGCCTAGTTCGGTTGGGTCAAGCTTTTCACTAATTGTTGTAAAGCTTGCAATGTCAGAAAAAAACGGGGTAATATTTGCCACAGACCCTTTTTTTAGACTTTCGAGATCGTTCAGAGCTTCTTTGACAATCTGGGGGTCAACAAGATGACCTAAGATTTTACTATATTTTCGTTTTTCTTTTCCTTCTATAATACTCTGGTAACCAAATCCGAAACCGGTGGAAATAAAACCAATCGTAATGTATGTTAAAAAAGGAATTAATATATTAAATGAATTAAATAAAAATACGGAAGCTACGCCTAAAATTAAAGCCAACAATATGGGAATTCCAATTTTAATGTACTGAAGCCGGGAATAAAGTATAATGGCAAGAGGCAAAAGCATAGAGAAAAGAATCATTAATCCATGAATAAAAAATGGAGTGCGGATAATATGGTTCCCTTGTAAAATATTACTGATTAACGTAGCGTGAATTTCCGGTCCCGGCATACGGGAAGCTACCGGGGTTGATTTAAGATCCTGGCATCCTACGGCGGAGCAACCGATAATAATAATTTTATTCCGGAATTCATCGGGGTGCAATTTGAGGTCGGTATCATCACCCTGGCTGATTTTATAGGCAGACTCAAACAAAGCGCTCATGCTGTAGCTATAGTTAATTATTCGATCTTTATAATAGTTAATAAGGTAGTTACCTCGTTCATCAAGAGGTATTGTGTATTTCCCCACGGTGAGTGTTTGCGATCCGGTAACTTCCACTACAGGCAGTTCGGAACTTTCCATATTTTCCTGTATCGACATTATAGCGGCGAGGCTGACCGAAGGAAAAAAGTCTCCATGGTAATCGAATAAAATATGACCTTCCCTGTGCAGGCCATCTGAGTCAGGAACAAAAGAAGCTACGGAAAGCCCTTTGGTTATAGTCATCGTTTCATTTTCGTCATATGGAAAACCACATTCGACGGCAAGACGTAAGCAACCAATGGGGATGGTAAATTCATTCATACGTTTTTTTTTATACCCAATACGGTCGGAGTTTTGGACAGGAATGGAATAAACCGATTTTAAATCGGGAGGCAGAGGTTTTATTTCGGTTCTTTCATTGTCGAAACTGAAAACTACGTTATGGTAAATATCTGCGTAGTTATAAATTGCCATTTGAAATGCCGAGTCGCTTAATATTTCTTCTCCCTGTACTATGGTGGACGAACCCTCTGAAAACAAGATATCGAAAAATACTCCTTTAGGGTTGGAGGTCATATGAATATAGTCGAGAATTTCGGCGTATATTTCCCGTTTCCATGGCCACCTTCCCAGGCCAAACTTCTCTTCTCCGACGGCAATTGCATTCTCGTCGATTAAGATTAACATAATATCGGGGTGTGGTGTTTTATTTGCCCCCCCCACTCGAGAAGTTAAAAAGTCATAACTTTTGTTGGAAAAAAAATCTCCGAAAATGAGCATAATCAAAACAATAAAAGGTAATAAAAATGCTGAAATCACCGTAATTTTTTTAAACCGTCCCATACATTATTCCATAATTAAAATATGTTATACTATTATAATAAGAATAATTATAGAAGCGACGAAGAAAATTTGTCACTTCTTGCACCGGTAAATGTCAGCGAAGTTGTATCCTCATATTAAGGAAGCAACGATGGGAAAATATGCCACGGAGACACAGAGGCACAGAGAAGACGCGGAAAATACCACGAAGCGGGCCCCATAAAAACGACGTTTTTTGGGGGCTATTAAACTTCAAACTATAATCGAACGAAGCGACAAAATAACCGCAGGATTTTTTTATGAAACAAACGAAAACCGTAGGATTTTTTGGAGTAACAAACGAAACCGAAGGATTATTTTGTGCACTAACGAAACCGGAGGATTATTTTGTGCACTAACGAAACCGCAGGATTTTTTTGTGAAAATTATACCACGGAGCAGGCCCCCTGAAAAACGACGTTTTTTGGGGGGCTATTAAACTTCAAACTATTATCGAACGAAGCGATACAAAAAAACCGTAGGATTTTTTTGTACACTAAGTAAAAAGATAGTTAAAAGATAACACAAATTCATATGTTGAACTGAAAACCCGGTAATCTATTTTCGCCCAATCGCCCCTGTTGGCCTCTGAAGAAGTTTTGTAATAAACCTGTTTTTGTCTGCCCCTGGCTGAATATCCTGAATAAGAGGCGCCAAGGTTTAAACCCGCTCTGCGGTTGAAATTATATGTAATATACAAGGATGCCATATAGGATTGGCCAGATGCTTTACCTTTAGACTTTTTATATCTTAACAAATGGTTATCCAGGTCGGTTACGTAAAGGTAAGGAGAAACCCCCGTATCAATATTTAGATTCCATTTTTTAAAAAACCGGTACGAATACCCGATCATTACCATGGGAACATAAAATTGAATATCATAAGTGATTACTCGCCCGTTTATATTAATATCGGGATAAGAACTGCATATTCCATAAGAACCGCAAGAAGGGTAGGTCTGTCTTACATCTTTTCCCGTAAAATTAAAACTACGGTATTCAAAACCGAAACCGGGCGAGAAATATGATTTAGAATTGATTTTCTTATCCCATCGAAACTGAAATTGCCATAAAATAAAATCGACATAGGTGTCTGTTTTTGAGAAAATATCCAGACTGTTTTCGGAGGTCCCCGATATGCCATTGTAGTAAAAAATACCCCAATCGGAATCACGAAGTTTGCCGGCATAATTTGATGCATCTATTTTAACCGAGACTAAGAATCGCCACTTATTTTTTGATGTATACTCTATTGAATTGTATACATAAAAAATGTTTTCAAGCGGAAAACGTAATTCGCTTAATGGGAAACGAAAATGACCGCTACCGGAGTTGCTGTTGAAATTTCCCCCAATCTGGTAAGTTGTGTGCCCGTTGAGTAAACCCACCCCGGCTTCTACATTAACAGAATTACCGGAATAATCTACACCCAAAATCGGAAATGAAATCGGGTAAATAAGACCGACGAGAATAATTAAAAGTGTAATTTGAATCAGTCGAATTTTCATTTCTTGATCTCAATTAATTCTAATATAAGATGTTCATACTTTGAAAACGATTAAGCTGCCTGAAAGGCCAGACAAATAATACACATTATAATGAACTCTGGCTAATAATTAAGTATATTGATAATGTTCATACACAAAGAGGTGAAGACGAGACAAAATACATTTTGCTAGATACAGAGATATAAGGAAGATACCAACAGATATGTTCCACCTCTAGAGTATAGAAGTATGAAGGGGGTAGAAAATGAATTTTCTAATAGTTGGTTATAAACGTATTGTAACCGGCATATTTATCATACTTTCATTAGTTTTTTTATTGAATTGCGGAGGCGGCTCCGGCGGAAGCTCCGGTGGAGATTCCAGCGACGACGATACAAGCCTTAACGGTTCTTTATCGGGTAAAGTAAGCAGCGACGTTCAGGAATCCGATGTTTCAGGAAGCCTGGCTGCTAAACCTATCTTTTTACTAAATAACAAAATTAATTATCCTGATATGCCAGGGGCCGGTGTTTTGCAGGGAATTTATTCCGCAGGTACTTGCACCAACTCGAATTATACAGTGAAGGTCATTGGCCAGGGTTCTACGACCTACAGCTCCGGAACTACAAACAACATAGGTGAATTTCGGAACATTAAGGTCCCGATAGATCAAGAAGTTGTCGTGACTTTTAGCTGCGGAACTGCTGTCGGCGGTATGCGTTGTTTCGGCAGGGGCGGAACCGGCGACCTTCTCTGCGACCCACTGGCACATGCTATTGTGATTGCGATGGAGGAGGCGTTAGGTTTAGGTATAACCGACCCATTGTTTGACGGAGTTCGGGTTTCTGTTATGTCGGCCGGTCTGGCCGAAGGGCTGAAACTGCTATGGTTTAACCCTATACTGGGTATCAATACGGTTGTTTCAGACAACCTGAATACGGCCATTGCAGCGGATGATCGGACGGAGATTTATAACATTATTTTAGGGTCTCCGCTCGGAGCTTATTTTACGGCTTTGGAAACAGTCGCAAGTGAAATTCGCCTGAGAAACCAGGGACAAACGGATGACGAGGCGGCTGCCAATACCTGGACCATTGCGAATGTTTTTAATTACATAGTCAGTCTGGGTATTGAGATTGTCATTACTCCTGACGAAACAAGCGATGGACCCGGCTTGTACAATGCTTTAATGGACGAGCTGGATACTATGACAGGTACGACGTATCATGTGGATTTACGAACTTACCTTGGTGAGTTATATAATACACTCTATGTAAACCAGGCTGGAGACCCGGTGAATATGGTGTGCGTCGCAAGAAATCGTCATGATTGGCAAGCCAAACAACTTGAATACCCTCCGGATGCAAACGATGGCGGTACTCCTGGTATTTTTAAGGATGATGTATTAACCTGTATTCCCGCAAACTCTAATATGGCCGGTCTAGTACAAAAAGGCCAGTGTGTGAATGAAGCAATTACGACATCCGGGGCGTGTCTTGGCGGCATGACATGGGACGCAAGCAATAATGCGTGCTACGATGCGGCAGAGAACACCCAGGCTTTGTGCATTGCCAACCAACCTACGTTTCAATGGAATCCTGATTATGATGTTTACCTGGCATTGCGCCCCTCTTTGCTTGAAGCAAACCGAAATGACCCGACCGGTCTTAATATTCAAGATAACGATTTGAACCAGATTCAAATGCGATCTCTTGAAATTTATCCGGAGGTTGAAAGCGCTTTGGGTTTTGACGGAAGTACGAATGCAGATAACCCGGTTGGTCTAAAATGCGTAGGATACATGAATCCGGATTACACATTGAATGCACCTCCGGTTGATTGTGACCCTGCCATTTTGGGTAAATACTTTGCCGGAACTCTTGGTTTGTACAAATTCTTTAGAAATACTGCAATTCGAGATTATAAGTTTTCTCTAAATGATATGTACGATGCATTTGTCGGTTCCAATTATATGTCGATTCGTTTTGACGCAAGTCTTTGGGATATCAACAAAGGACAGGGAGTTGATCTAACATCGAGCGATAATAGCGACAGAGTAACCTTCCCTCGTTGGCAACTCATTGATAACGGCGATGGTACGCTAAGCATGAATTGTCCGTTTGGAGTTGATGATTCAGCAAATACTATTTGTACCGATACGGTAAACTGGAGCAACATAATTACAGATACGACGGTAAACCTGACCACGACGATTAACGCCATGATGGCCACAACCGTTCCTACATTTGCATCAACGTTTCAAGATTTTACACAGATTCCAACGATAAGTGAAATAAAAACCGGTGTATTTGAGAGCGCTCACCATGAGCCATGGAACATCGCCGGTCCCGAATATTACAGTGTAAAAGGCAACAGTCCGGTAGGTACACCGTACAATGCAACTTTACCTATCTTATGTAATATTATATTGCCGAGCAGTACGGGAGAATTTATCATCGGAACCAGCCGTATCGCATGTATCGAAGCTGCTGGAACCTGGGTAAACGGTAAACCCGATGCGGGTACATACAATGCGTATAAAACATATTTCGCCCTTCAAGAGCGTGGAGTCAGCGATAATGGAATAGACACATTTTATGCGCTGATGTCTATCGCCACAGGGCAAGATATGCGGGTGAATGGTCGAGAGTTTCGGGTTCGCGGTATAAAAGCGACCGGAAATGCGGACATGACATATTACATGTCCGGAAATGACACAACCAACGACACGAATATTATAGCAGACCCGACACCGCTTGATGGGATGACAAATTATCAGGTCGACGCCCAGTTTTGTACCCAATTTACCGATGAAAATGGCAACGTCAGCAACAACTGTTGGCGAGAATTATTCGACTACGTATTGGTCCCCATGCCCGTTGCCTGGTATCCTGCCGCCGAATATATTCCTTATCACTGGGATATTCCGGTCGGTTATGGAAATTACTCGGTAGCGATATCCAATAACGGTACGGTGAACGATTATGCCGACGACTTTCCACTTTGTATCGAATGGGATATGGACGGATCAGGCGCTTACAATTCGCCCTATAGTGGAATACTGTTTTTAAGCAATCCCTACTATATCGCCTCAGTGAAACTGGGAGCCGATTCGGTTGTCAACTGCTATCAGGTCAGTACCCCGTATTATTATTACCTATCGTTACAATGGGGTCAATCGGTCGCTCGGGGAAGCTATCTGTATAAACTGATCTTCATGGATGGAACCCCGGCTCAAACTCACCCGGTTGTTTCTATGGGTGGAAACGATGGTTGGTGCTCCGACCTCAGTTACAACCCAAAACCTGCGTATCAAAATAACATGTGGGGTTGCATTAACGACGTTTCGTTTGGCCCCGTAAACAGGTATCGAACCAGCACACTGACTCTAACCGATATGGAAAATGCTGACCCCGGCCCTATTGGCGGAACACCGCCACCAACTGTTTATTGGGGTGCAGGCACCAATACAATGGGTCCGCCAGCTGCAGTAACAAGGTTGAACGGCTACCAGATCGGAAACCATAACCACGACCCAAAATACGATCCGTATTGCGCAGTTACCAGCCTGGCGCTTTGCGACACAAACAGTGACGGTGAATACTCCTTACTTGATTCGCCGGCCGCAGGCAATACCATTTCAGAACCGGTTATCTGGTTCAACACCGGCGACGCTACCAGTCTTGCCCAGTACTATCTTTTTGAAGGACTGGTCACCGACTGCGGCGGTCTAAGCGGTGACCTTCTGGCAGTTTGTCTACGCGACACCGATAAAGATGGCGCCGGTGGATCTGACTTTGACCAGATAACCAACGCTAACCATAACATCTGGTTTGCCTGTCAAAACCCCGCATATACATTAAGCTGGATTGACACAACAAACATCCAAGACCCCAGTGGAGCAAATGGAGGCAGTAATGCCTACCTTACAGCCGGTGGCGATTGCGGAGGAGTCGGCGTAGACGGTCCGGTAACCATGTTGATTATTGTACCACGTAAAAACGCCTACGACATAGCAAGACCGAACACCCTGATGAAAGTCATAAGTGCCGGCACAGCGACCATTGGAACAGGCACAACAGTCGACCCCCTTGCAGCATTGTTCACATTTTCCGACGCATTACCCCTGGTCCTCGCCAGAGTAATGATGCCGCCAAATTTATCCATTTACGATGGCGTAACCTACCAACAAAATGTTCGCGCATTCTACACGGTTCGCGAGACATTTGACAATAGAGAAGGCGCCGCCGTATCCGGTTTACTGCGAGCATTCCTGGAAAAATCAGGCGCTCTGTAAATACACCGCCTGAATTAACGCGGGTGGATTCATTCCACCCGCAGCCCTCACCAAATAATATCCAAATTAAGACCATGAAGGGTGCAAGTTTGCCCCCTAAGAAATATAAATCATCATATGTAGCTGCATGTCGAATATTGATACTTTTTGTATAATCTGGACATTTCTTCAATATTAAAGACGAGTTGTAACTTCTCAAATTCGTTTCGAACATAATTGTAAATAGCAAACATTGTATTGGTGATTCGAATATTTGAAAACCTCCATCACCCATATCAATAAATTTTTTATGATGTCCTTGATACGTTTCAGGACAAATATACTCTGACCATAGAGTATCAGGCTGCACAGACTCTGGGATA
>JBEQLE010000091.1:0-14008 GCA_040326155.1 Leptospirales bacterium
ACTTTTGTCCCGCAATATTAGAATATTCAAAATAACTTTAGGATAGGATTATGCAAGAATTTATTAAAAAGCACAAAGAAAATTTAGAAGGAAAAACCCCACTGGAAATCATCCAGACAGTCTCCAGCGAATTTCCAAAAGACTCGGTATTTTCCTCCTCTCTCGGACTAGAAGACCAGGTAATCAGTGACATTATTTTAACCAATAATTTACCGGTTGAAATCTTCACTCTGGATACAGGGCGTCATTTTGCCCAGACATACCAGGTTCATGAACGAGTAAATGATAAATATAAAACTCGTATTAAAACCTACTATCCCGATACCTCCGAAATCGAAAAATTTGTAAATACAAACGGACCTGACGCTTTTTACCTCTCCCCGGAACTTCGTAAGCAGTGCTGCCATATTCGTAAAGTACAACCTCTGGAGCGGGCTTTAAAAGGCAAAAAAGTCTGGTTCACCGGTATTCGCAGGGAACAATCGGAAGATAGAGCTTCGACGCCGGTAATTGAGTTTGACCAGGACCATGACCTTATAAAAGTACACCCCTTGGTACATTGGAAAATTGACGAAGTCTGGGACCATGTAAAAAAGAACAATGTTCCTTACAACGCCCTTCATAACAAAGGTTTTATAAGCATCGGATGCGCACCATGTACTCGCGCTATTGCCGAAGGCGAAGATTCTCGCACCGGCCGCTGGTGGTGGGAAAGCGGTGACTTAAAAGAGTGCGGCTTACACGTTCCACACAAAGCATAATATAAGAAAGGAAGTAATAATGTCAGCAATTTATTTTGAAAAAGACGATACTGTTAAAAAAGAGATCGAAGAATTTTCTGGAAAAATCGAAGCCTTTAAAAATGGTTCCTTAGACGGAGATGAGTTTAAACACCGTCGCCTGATGCAGGGAATTTACGGCCAACGCCAACCGGAAAAATTTATGGTTCGAATTAAAATTCCTGCCGGGCACCTTACCTCAGAAATGGTCGAAGGACTTTCAGAGACCGCCGATGCGTTTGCCGATGGGAATGTTCATATAACGACCCGTCAAGATGTGCAACTCTACTATGTGAATTTGGATAGTCTGATTCCTCTTTTAGATAAAATCGCCGACTTCGGGATTACCACAAGAGAAGCGAGCGGGGCTACATTGCGAAATGTTATTACCTCGGCTTATGCCGGTTCCCTGAGAGAACAAAACTTTAACATTCTACCGTTTGTGGAAACAGTTGTCCGATACTTTCTGAGACATCCAGAAACCCAGCACCTTCCTCGTAAATTCAAAGTCTCTTTCAGCGAAAACGAAGATGACCTTGGTGTAACCAGTATAAATGACATGGGTCTTATTGCCCGCATTGTCGACGGAAAACCCGGTTTTAAAATTATGCTGGGCGGCTCCCTCGGGTCGACCCCGATATTTTCCAGGGTGTATAAAGAATTTATACCAGCGAAAGATCTACTACTCGAAATGCTTTCTATTTTACGCGCATTTGATCGCCATGGCAATCGGGCAAAAAGAGCCGAAGCCAGGTTAAAATTCCAATTTGAAAAAATGGGTTACGATAAATTTATCGAACTGGCTGAAAAAGAGAAGGCTGGAATTCTGGAAGAGAAAGTTGAATTTCCCGAGATCGTAGTCGATATTCCTCCTGTCGCAGATTTTGATTTTTCGAACCCCTTTGACAAAAGTATTCAACTCGACCGGCATGTCTGGTTTAATAGCAACGTGAAAGCTACCATACGAAAAGACGAGTACATGGTGATTGTTCAAGTTCCCAACGGTGACATAAAAACCGATGTCTTTCTCGCTCTTTCTAAAGCTCATAAAGAGTGGAATGACGCCGGCGCTACCGAGTTTATTACCCTCGTAGATAACCAGAACTTGATTTTAAAAGGTCTTGTAACAACGCCCGAAAAAAAGAAAGAATTTTTTGGCAATGTTTTTAAAACTCTAAAATTACTTGGCCTGGGGAAACCGGGTTTTCATAATATTGCAGATGCAATAACCTGCCTGGGTTCGGCCACTTGCGCTTCAGGAATAACCCACTCCCCCGGGTTGGCCACAACGCTTTCTGAAAAAATGCGAAATACCTGGTTTGAAGACGAAAGGTTCCAGGGTTCCACGATTCATATTTCAGGTTGCTCCAATGCGTGTGCCAGACATCAGGTAGCCACTCTAGGTTTTTCAGGTAGAGCTGATAAAACTTTTGAAGATGGTAAAGAAGCACCGGCATATAATCTTTTTTATGGCGGAGATCTCTTGCCCGATGGGAAGGCTCGACTTGGCCGCAAAGTCAGTGAAAAGTTGTTGGCAAAAAGAATTCCATCTTTCATAGAGGCCCTTGTGAATTATTTTAAAGAAAAGGCTGGCCCGGAAACCAGTTTTATAAACTTTATTGCCGAAATAGACGAGAATGAAATGAATAATCTCGTTAGTAAATTCAGTGTAAAAGCCACACCTGTAGAGTCAGACGAAATGTTACACTATGACTGGGGAAAAGATAAACCCTATGTCATGGAATATGGCGAAGGTGAATGTAGTTAAATCAGGAGTCTATTGATGAATCACTTAAAAGAGTTAGAAAGTATTTCAGTCCATATATTACGCGAAGCGTATGAGAATTTTAAAGACCTGGGTATGCTTTGGTCTATTGGAAAAGACAGTACGGTCATGTTGTGGCTTGCCAGAAAGGCATTTTTCGGCCACGTCCCTTTTCCTTTAGTCCATGTTGACACCGCTTACAAAATTCCAGAAATGATTGAATACCGGGACGAGTTTACTAAAAAGTGGCATCTGAATATGATTGTCGGACAGAATAAAGAAGCCCTTGAAAAGAAACTGACCTTTCCCGATGGAAATGTGGATAGAACAACTTGCTGCCGTCATTTAAAAACACAGGGGTTAAAAGATACCTTAAACGGAACCGGCGAAAGAGTGCGTTTTAACCACGAAGCGGGCCAATACGAACCCGACCAAAACCGAACGCCGTTTACAGCCGTTGTTGTAGGCGTCCGCGCTGATGAGGAAGGTTCTCGATCGAAAGAGAGATATTTTTCACCTCGTGACACTGAAAGTGAATGGGATGTAGGGGCGCAACCGCCCGAATTCTGGAATCAGTATAAAACTGATTTTGCTCCCGGAACCCACTTGCGCATTCACCCCTTGCTGGATTGGACAGAACTGAACATCTGGGAATATATTAAGCAAGAGAGCATACCGACTGTGTCGCTTTATTATGACCAGGGCGAAGGAAAACGTTACCGTTCTCTGGGTTGCTACCCTTGCACAACCCCGGTAGAGTCCAAATCAACAAACGTAGACGAAATTATAGAAGAGTTAAAATCTGGGAAGTTTACCAATATTGCTGAACGCGCAGGCAGAGAGCAAGATAAAGAAGACGGCGGGCTCGAAACGCTACGCCGTGAAGGGTACATGTAGGACGAGGAACTTATGAAAGAAAAAATGAACATAGTAATCGTCGGTCACGTCGATCACGGTAAAAGCACAATTATTGGAAGGCTGTTGGCCGATACCGGCTCCCTGCCCGAAGGTAAACTGGAGTCCGTAAAAGAGAATTGCGCTCGAAATTCAAAACCATTTGAGTATGCTTTTTTACTGGATGCCTTGAAAGAAGAGCAGTCACAGGGAATTACAATAGACGCGGCTCGTGTATTTTTTCAAACCGAAAAAAGAAACTATATTATTCTCGATGCTCCCGGCCATATTGAATTTCTACGAAACATGATTACCGGCGCGGCTAAAGCAGAGGCGGCCCTACTGGTCATTGATGCCCATGAAGGGGTTCAAGAGAACTCACGGCGGCATGGCTACATGTTGTCTATGCTCGGTATAAACCAGATCGTGGTTTTAATTAATAAAATGGATCTGGTCAAATATGACCAGAAAGTGTATGATAATCTTGTTCAAGAGTACGGCGAATTCTTGAAAAGTATTAATGTCGAACCACAGGCGTATGTTCCCGTCAGCGGCATGCAGGGTGATAATATCTATAACAAAATGGATAATATGCCCTGGTACACTGGAGCCAATGTTCTGGAAGTTCTCGATAATTTTTCTAAAAAGAAACCTCTGGACAATCAACCCTTTCGTATGCCCGTCCAGGGAGTATATAAATTCACCGGAATGGGCGACAACCGTCGTATCGTTGCCGGAACAGTGGACAGCGGGACGGTTACCGTTGGCGACGAACTTATTTTTTATCCAAGCGGTAAAAAAAGCAGAGTCAAATCCATAGAAGCTTTTAACGAAGACGCTGGAAACTCTGCAAGCGCAGGAATGGCCACCGGTTTTACTCTCGAAGAGCAGGTTTATATTTCACGAGGGGAAATTGCGGCGAAAATATCGGAGTCCATACCCAAAGTTACCACCCGGGCTCTGGTCAGTCTTTTCTGGCTTGGCAGTAAACCGATGGTAAAAAATAAAGATTATATTCTGAAAATCGGCACTTCTCGCACAACCGTTGTTGTGGAAGAAATTAAAGCGGTGATCGATGCCTCTACTCTGGAAAGCGGAGCAAAAGAGAATATTGAAAGACACGATGTCGCTGAAGTTATTCTAAAAATGAAAAAACCGGCAGCTTTCGACCTGGTTGAAGAAATTGCAGCTACCGGACGATTTGTAATTGTCGATAATTACGAAATTTCCGGCGGGGGAATTATTCGCGAGAGTCTGCCCGACAAACAGACCTGGGCCAGAGATATTGTTATACAAAGAAATTTCGAATGGGAAAAGTCCAGAATTACATGTACCCAGCGAGCAGAAAAGTACAACCAAAAAGCAGCCCTGCTCTTAATTACCGGACCTGAAAATCCAAATAAGAAAGTTCTGGCGAAAGCGGTGGAAGAAAAACTGTTTAGTGATGGAAAATTTGTATATTACCTTGGTTTTGAGAGTCTTTTATTCGGTCTTGACGCTGATGTGCAAGACACTGAAAATGCCAGAAGAGAACATCTACGTCGTCTCGGAGAGACAGCTCATATTTTACTCGACTCGGGTTTAATTCTAGTTATTACCGTAGACCAGTTTAACGCAGACGATCTGGCTCTCATTAGCACGATGGTGAATCCTGACTTTATTGAAACCATCTGGTATGGCAATGACCCGACAGAAGACCACCCCTTTGATATACATATTACCTCGGAAGAAAAAATCGAAAACAGTGTGTATCGTATTAAAGAAACTATTCAAAGACGGGGAATTATTTATAGCCCCTGGTGATCAAAGCCTTTAGCCCGTCGATAAAATTCAGTTACGCCATTCGTTCCAGAATTTTATCGGCAAGGGCTTCGTTTATACCCGAAATTTTCAGCAACTTTCCTTTCAACTCATCTGTATTCCCGGTTTCACTGCGCTCTTCTAACCCCGATAAAAGCTGCATAACTTTCGATCTTTTTTTCGGGCCAATACCTTCAATATCGTCTAAAAACGAGGTCAGGTTTCTTTTCATTCTTAACAAACGGTGGTAAGTGACCGCAAACCGGTGAACCTCGTCCCGTGCCATTCGAAGAATCAACATACCGGGACTGTTTTTATCCATTTGAAATATTTCGCCCCAATCGGTATACACTTCCTCTTCCCTTTTTGCCAGGGAAACAATCGGTATCGTCAACGAGACTTCATCCCGAGCTTTTTTGGCGGCGTTTAACTGGGTAATTCCACCATCAATGACCACCAGGTCAGGCATATCCTTTTTGTTTGTTTTCAAATGTTTCATTCTGCGAGAAAGCATTTCATACATCATGGCGGGGTCGTCTGGAGTATCTTTCGTTTTAATTTTATAACGCCGGTATCCTGGTTTATGCAAGATTCCATCTTTTACCGTAACTCCTGCTCCCACCGCTTCTTTCCCCTGGATGTTTGAAATATCGTAACATTCGATCAGTTGCGGTAACCTTGGTAAATCCAGGAATTTTTGAATCTGACGTAAACCAAACCTCTGGTTTCGCATTTTCTCTGACAAGATTCTTTCTCGCAAAGTCAGTTTTGCATTATTCTGGGCCATTTTAATAAGCGAACTAAACGTTTTAAACTCTTCACCTTTAAGTAAATCCACAATCGTCACCGGCTTCGAACTCTGCTTTTGTAAAGCCTCTTCCCACCCCTCTCTATTTTTCAAGGGCTGTGCAATTACAATCTTAACGGGTATATCGGGCAAACGCAGATAATATTCCCTTAAAAAAGCTTCCATATACTCTTTCGCCAGCTCGTCACCTTCGGCTTCCGAACCCGATTCCGTCATTGCGTAAGTTGTTTTATTCACCACATTTCCATTTCTCACTCGCAACAAAACAATCTGGCCAAGCGTATGGTCCTTATCACTTGAAATGTATTGCAAATAAGAAGACTCGATATCAAGTTCCTCGTTCAATTTACTTTGCAATGTACAATAAGCCCCTACAATATCATAATTCAAATCAGGGTCATCAGCATGCACACTTTGTCCTGCGTATAAAGTTTGTATGTCACTTAGAATATCTCGTTGTCTGGCAGCTTTTTCAAACTCAAGTTTTTTAGAATACAGGCTCATTTGACCGGAAATATTATCCTGCAATTCACTGCTCTTTCCCATTAGAAAATCACGTATCTGATTCACCATTTCCATGTATTCCGCCTCATCGGCCTTGCCAGAACAAGGGGAAAGACACCTTCCAATATGGTAGTTTAAACAGGGTTTTCCCGGATTTTTCAGTGGCAGCTTCAAGGCCCGCTTGCGAATTGGAAATATCTGATGTAAAAGAGCCATGGTGGAACGCGCCGCTCCCGCATCCGAATACGGACCAAAATACATATGCCGAGAGTTGGTTTTTCTTCGCGTTAAAATCAAGCGCGGGTAAGTCTCCCCCGTCGTTAAACACAAGTAGGGATAACTTTTATCATCTTTTAAACGGATATTATACGGAGGTGAATGTTTTTTAATTAAATTATTTTCAAGAAGCAGAGCCTCAACTTCATTATGGGTTACAATCCAGTCAAGATCGGTAACTTTGAGCATTAAGAAATTCGTTTTATAGTCATCGCTGTTCAAATACTGTCGCATTCGATTTCGCAAAGCAATAGCCTTACCGACATATAAAATACGTGGTTCTTTATCTTCGGGATGTTGTTTTCCTATCCAGAGATAGCAACCCGGTTCATTCGGGCTAGCCGTGACTTTCTCTTTTAAGTATTCGGTTGTATCCGGCTTCATTTATTAGTATAAGTTAAAAAACCGTTCGGGAAGCGGCAATGAAAAATCCATCTTTTCGTTTGTCTCCGGGTGTATAAAAACCAATCGGGAGGCTGCCAGCAACATGCCCCGACTTTGCAGGTTTTCAATCTGAGCATCTTTGAAACCCGCTTTTTTTAAGCGACGCGTAAATCTAGAATAAACCTCATCTCCAACCACCGGAAACCCAAGTGCAGTAAATGTCGCTCGAATCTGGTGAGTACGTCCGGTGTGTAGATCGATTTCAACCTTTGAAAAATACTTCGTTTGTTCCAAAGTACGATAACTCATAGAGGCCTCTTTAAACAAAGGTCGATCAGGCTCTTTTGTAAAAACCATCTGTTTTCTTGAAACCGGGTTTCGCCCTATATACCCATTTTCTATCCCTTCTGGAGGTGTCTGCCCCCAGACCCAGGCAGTATACTTTTTTTGTATTTCTCGTTTTTGAAAAAGTTCAGCCAGGTTTCGGTGAGCATTATTTGTTTTCGCGATGACCATTATGCCTTCGGTCTCCCGATCCAGACGATGAACAATACCAGGTCGTTCTGGCTCACTTCCGTCTGAAAGGTTTTCGATCTGGTTTATTAAAGAGTGAATAAGCGTATCATTGCCAGTACCTGCGCCAGGATGTACTGTCATATTTGCTGGTTTATGAATAATGGCAAGGTATTCGTCTTGAAACAAAACCGGTACCACAGTATCGTTTCCGGTAAGGTCATAACTGGTCTCTTCTTCATAGTGAATTTCAACTTCTACGGAATTATCAGATTTAAAAGAAGACTTACGTACGGCTTTCCCGTCAACAAAAACAGATCCGTTTTTAATCAGCTGCTGTATTTTACTTCGTGAGAACTCAACGGAGTGAATATCGGCCAGAAATAGATCCAGTCGAACACCAGGGTCGAGAGTAGATTTTTTTATTAGCAGAAGTACCGCCGGTTTATTCTTCGTTTACAGTCTCGTTTTCTGCCGCTAGCCGGTTTTTTTCCTCTTTTTCCATCTGGTAGAAAACATAAACCAACAGAACAGCCCCCACGCTTATAAAAGCGTCAGCAACATTAAATGTTGGCCAGCGAAAAGAGAATATATACACATCCAGAAAATCGACTACGCCCTTTCTAAAAAACCTGTCCGTAAAGTTACCCAGAGCGCCGCCGGCTATTAAAGCTATTGTAATATGGAAAATTCTATTGCTTGATGGTGTCTTAATATAGAAAACAATAAGAAGTATAATTGCTATTCCGGTCATAATTTGAAATATCATAGGATGATCAGGAAATATGCCCAAAATTCCACCAGTGTTGTAATAAAGCGTATAATTAAAGAAGGAATCTATCACACTTTCGGTCACGCCTTCTTGTAAATTACGAACTGCCCATATTTTCGTTATAACATCAAGAGCCCAGACAGCTATTACAGTAGCTAAAAAATGAGGAGCGAATTTGTGTTTTATTGAGTTTTGATTATCTTCCATAGTTATTATATCCGTTTTTAAGTTAATGTTTATTCGTTACGTGTATTTCGTTAGTTCGAGAGTAGAATTATTTGATTCCGGGAAAAAGTATTCCTTTAACTTCCAAATAATGATCTACGGGATGAATTGTCATCCCTTTCTTTAAATAATCGGCCAATTCTTTCCAATCTTTTATATTTTCTTTCGGGAATAGAAGCTTTTTTATACCGATTCTTCTCGCGGCAATTACTTTCTCTTTTAAACCACCGATCGGTAAAACCTGCCCGGTAAGACGAAGTTCTCCGGTCATGGCAAAACCCTTTGTAGGAATTTTCTGGTAATATAGCGAAAACAATGCAGTTGCAATTGTAATTCCTGCTGAGGGTCCGTCTTTCGGTGTGGCGCCGTCTGGAACATGAATATGAATTTCATGTTTACTCCAGTATTCATCGTCATTAACAAGAGATTTTACATACGTAAACGCAATATCCGCGCTTTCCATCATTACTTTTCCAAGTTGTCCCGTAAGGCGAAAACGACCTTTTCCGGGAGTCGCCCTGGACTCAATGATCAGAGTTGTACCGCCCATCTGGGTCCATGCCAGTCCGATCGCGCAACCGGGATAATTCAATTTTGCTTCTTCATTGCTTAAAAATTTCTGCGTCCCGAGAATTTCTTCTACATTTGTTTCATCGATACTTTTCGGAAATTTCTTTTTAGCAACAATTGCAGTTACAGCCTTTCTGTATATTTTTTGAATATACTTTTCAATAGAGCGAACTCCGGCTTCTCGGGAATACCCGTCAATAATAAACTTTAGACCGTTCGTAGTTATGACGGGGGCGTTTTTTTTGGTTAAACCGACTTCTTTTATAGTGCGAGGTGCAATATACTTATGAACAATTTTAACTTTCTCTTCCAGAATATAACCTGAAAGTCGTATCAACTCCATTCGGTCGAGTAAGGGGGCTGGAATCGAATCTAAAGTATTTGCAGTCGTAATAAATGTTACATACGAAAGGTCAAAAGGTAAATCTAAAAAGTGATCTCGAAAAGCCTTGTTTTGTTCCGGGTCAAGCACTTCCAGAAGAGCGCTGGCAGGGTCTCCCTGGAATGAAATACCAAGTTTATCAATTTCATCGAGCATTAATACAGGGTCTTTAGATTTTACAACTTTCAGGGCCTGTATAACTTTTCCCGGCATAGCGCCTACATACGTTCGACGGTGACCTTTAATCTCGGCTTCATCGCGCATTCCACCCAGTGAAAAACGGAAAAACTTTTTCCCCATGGCTGCAGCTATCGATTTACCCAAAGATGTCTTACCAACTCCCGGCGGTCCGACAAAACATAGAATGGTCCCTTTTTCGTCTTTGCGGAATTTCTTTACCGACAAATGTTCTATAATACGATCTTTTACATCGTTCAGACCAAAGTGGTCCCGATCGAGTATTCTTCGAGCCCGCACCAGATCAATATCTTTATATATAGGATCTTTCCATGGCAGCTCTAAAGTGATATCTAGATAATTACGTATAACCCCATATTCACTGGAGTGTGGGTCCACATAGTCAAACCGGCCCACTTCTTCTTTGGCCTTTTCCAGGGCTTCGTCCGGCAGTTCTGTGGAATTAATTTTCTTTAAGTAATAATCGGCGTCTTTTTCTTTATTTCCGCTGAGCCCTAATTCATCGCGAATAGCTTTTAACTGTTCCCTTAAATAATAGTCGCGTTGCTGATTGTCAAGTTTTTCATCCACTTCGCCTTGTATCTTCTGCTGGAGTTTAATTAACTCCATCTCGCGGGAAAGAAAGCTTAAAGCCATTCCGAGACGCTTTTTCAGATCGAAAGTTTCCAGTACTTTTTGAAATTCCTCTTTTTCGAGGTTTAAAATACTACATACAAAATCGGCAATTTTTCCCGGCTCTTCAACGTTAACCAAAGTCAGCTTCATCTCTTCTGTAAACAGAGGGCTTAAATTCGCAATTTCTTTCGACTTGGTTAAAACTGCCCGAGTAAGAGCCTGTAATTCACGATCTTTGCTGTTAACTTCGTCTCGACGATATTTTACTTTGGCCACAGGGCGGTGCCTGTTTTGCACATATTCTATGACAGAAAAACGAGCCAGTGTATTCACTAAAAGATGAATGCCACCTTCCGGTAAATTTATTTTCTTAATAACTTTAACAACGGTCCCAACTTTATATAGGTTTTTAACCTTAATTTCACTTAGCCCGTCATCTTTTTGTAAAACAAAACCAAGAAAGGTCGTTTTCTTCAAAACATTTTCTACATAGTCACTTAATTCGCCGCTGGGAATTAACAACGGGGTAACTATCCCTGGAAATACAGGGCGAAAACGTACCGGGAGAATATTTAAATTATCCGGTAGAAGCTGGTCGATCGTCACTACAATTTGGTCACTCATAATAATTTAGTCTTGGTATAAAAATAGTCATACTATTCTTTACGATAACATAACATACTCAAAAATTTAATTGTCAACCATTTTTCATCAAACGGTCTGCTTTATTATACTTTGCACAAAACGCAGTTGGTACTTCGTCTTTCCAAAAAAATAATTTATATTTGGCTCGGCTGCAAAAAGGTATTTATCATATTGGTCAAAGAAGTCTTTGTTTTCAGCGCCAAAAAACCAGACCCCTTCCACAAGAGATGTTGATATCGCTGGGAAATTCAATTTCAAGTGATTTTTTTCTTTTCCCATAAAAGAGTATTTCGGAGGTTGTGTAATTTCAAGCAGCAACAGAGGGTAAGGGTTGCTCTGCCCAAAGGGAGCAAAAGTTTTAATATCATTCCATAACGAGGTGCGTATATCACTATCCTTAATATCAATAATACAGGTGTCTTCAGGAAGATTTTCACCTTTGGTTAGATCTTGCTCGGCCAAAATTCGCGCTCCTTCCTTTAAAACCTCTTCCAGAAAAGCGTCTTTTTTATCGTGAGCAAGGGAAAAACCGGCTGCGGCTTCGTGTCCGCCAGATTGTATAAACCAGTGGTCCATTTTATGAATAATTTGAATAACATTTTCACCTTTTGCCGCTCGTATAGAACCACGCAGGCAATCGCCATCATCGACTAGAATTAAGGTTGGTCTGTTGTACTTTTCTGCAAATTTTCCCGCAACCAGGCCTGAAATACCCCGATGAACACGAGAGTCATAAAGCGCTAAAATCGGCGCGGTGTTATTTTCATCGATCTGCTCTTCTAAAACCGAAATAGCAAGTTGCGAAAGTTCCTTTCTTTTTTCATTCTCGTCTTTCAATGAAGTCGACAACTTTGTCGCCTGTAAAGGGTCAGATTCTATTAAAACGTCCAGGCTCAACTTCGCGTTACCCATTCGACCTGCGGCATTTATGGCCGGACCAATACCAAAACCGATGTCCTTTTCACTGATCATCCAGGGAGCGATTTTTAATACCTGTAATAGTTGTTTTAACCCGACAGGTATTTGCTCCGTATTATTTTGAATTACACGCAAACCTTCGCGTACTAAAATTCTGTTATCATCCACAAGACTGACAGAATCGGCGACGGTACCAACGGCAGCTAAAGTTAAAAAAGGAACGGTAACATTTGCGGCCTTTTTCATGGCGAGGTTCTTTAAAATATGAAACTTCTGGACCGGTTCTAAATCGTCTTTGCAGCTGACTAAAAACCGAACCACCTTTGCCAGATCAGGATCGTTTTTCACCTCTGCCTTCCAGAGATCATCCAGATAAAAGGTATCGTCTTCAGAAACTCGTTCTGCCGTTTCTGTTTCATTTGCGATAATAGTTATATCATTTTTGGCGGGCTTCTCCACAAGAACGACGCCATTTTTTATAAATTGATCGCCGTCTTTAGTAACTATTTTATAGATTTTTTCAAAATCTGAAGTATGAGAATAAACGATGGCGTAGATAAAATTGAATGCCAGGCCTGCCGTACACAGATGTCTTTTTGCATGATTTTTATCCAGCCGCATAGGGTTTACAAAAGCGTCCACCGCAGGAAAGTCTTCCGGTTTTTCCGGTAGAAAGTGGTGGTCTAAAACCAGAACTTGTATTTCAGGAATTCTCTTGTTAATAAGTTCAAAAGAATCTTTATTCGAAGAACCGCTATCCAAAACAATTAGAATATCGGGCTTCTCAGAAATAATTTTCTCGGCCACCTCTTCGGTAACGCCATATTTATCTTCTTCACCCGGCAAAAGAAGATGTAACAAATCGTCCGGGTAGTTTAATACATTTTTAAAAAATAGATAACAAATTGCCGTAGACGTAACCCCATCGGCGTCACGATCTCCATAAAAAACAATGCGCGGTTTCTCGGTTTTTTGCAATGCTGCTTTTATAACCGAAGCGGCAACCTGCATGTCGGGCAACTCAAACGGGAAAGTTAAAAAGAATCGATCAGGGAAAAAACAGTTTAGACTTTTTTGAAAAACCAGAGATGCGCCATCATCCGTTTCGGGCAACTCTAGTTCGGCAAGCCGCAACCGGGTCCAGTGAAGAAACAAGTCTTTCTGGATACCGGTTGGGTCTGGTAAAAATGCTTCGAGATATTTACTTACTGACTCATACTCGATCATATCAACTCATGGATGTAACTCCATTATGAATACCGCCCCGATCTATTTGCAGTTGCTTGCATTCAATATCGCCCTGGACCTTTCCACTGGTCGAAATATTGATCAATTCAGCTTTCATATTTCCCTGCACATCCCCTTTTATGGAAATTTGCCGGGTATCTACATTGCCTTTTACAACTCCGCCTTGTTCAATTGTCAAAGCGCCATCGCTGCGAATCTTTCCTTCTACAGAACCTTCAATTTCAAGGTTCCCCTCATAAGAGATCTCACCACGAAATTTAATGTCATCGGTTATATGAGTCGTTTCCATGTTTTAAATTTTCCTTACTTTTCGACAACAAATGCTTCGTCGTTTAATTTAAAATTTATGGAAGTAAGAAACTCACCTCGTTTTGCTTCGATGTTCGCTCGAATTTTCTGCTCACGAAGCTGGCCCTCAATACGAGGTTTCATTTTTTTATAAGAATCAATTGTCGCCTTTTGTTTCGTCTGAGTCGCACGCGCTTTCGTTTGCGTTTTATATGTTTCGTATGACGCCTTTACTTCTTCTTCAGAAACGGTAATATCGCCTTCCCAGTGAGTTCGAATATAAAGCTCGGCAAGCGTATTTTGCTTTCGAAAATTCCAGGCTTTTTTATATTCATCACTTTCATAAAGGTTTTCGTCCTCAGCTATCAATAGAAAAACAGTATTCATAACATAATCTTGATAAAACCTCTGCACCAGACTTTCA
>JBEQLE010000092.1:0-14007 GCA_040326155.1 Leptospirales bacterium
AACTTTATCGTTTAAGGATACATGAACTTTACGATCTAAGAGATTGGAATGGTTTATTGGGTTATTTGAAAAAACTTGATAAGCATGGTATATTGAATACGCAATGGAAGTGGCAGGTGGGGCAGGCATATATTTTGAACGGGCAATCTGAAGAAGCCGTAGATTACCTGTTTCATTTACATTCGTTTTATCCTGACCAGCCGGATATACAGTCCGCTTTGCTGGAGGCTTTACAAAAAGCGGGTAAAAAAATTGAGGATTTTTCGTGGCTATCTCGCCCCGAGGTTTCACCGGTTGATGTTCTTTTTCTGGGTAAAAGTATTGATTTTATTCGAAAGTCGAAAAAGGCGATACCGATCTATTTTTTATATACGGCAGTTACGTGTGAGCATAAGGTCTTGTTCGATGAGTTTGATCTTTTGCAGGCACTTAAGGCGGATGATCGATTTCAGGTTTTAAACGAGACTCCTTTCTTTCGATATTCAAAAATCGCAATTGCGCCGAAAGGTTACCAGAATACAGCTTGAGAATATTCTCGCTGGACTTGATAACCTGTCGGCGTATTAATTTACTTACCTAAATACCATCGGTGCATAGGAGAGTTTAAAATTTCACTCAACATTCGTTCGGCTTGCAGGGCCGAGGTTCTTTTGGAGCCACCTTTACGTTTGTTCTTTTCGATAATTTCGCGAAGCTCAGGAACAAACTCCTGGTAGAAACGTTCGGCGACTTCATACATTCCGTGCCACTGGGCATAATCGGGGCCCATCATGGAGGCCCCGTGTCGGGCGCGTCGTCCTTCGTGGTGCCATAGGTAGAAATAGGTAAATTCAATTTTATCGTCGAAGGTAACTAAAGAAGTAATTAGCCCTTTTTCGCGAATAAACTTATATAGTTTGGTGGCTGGTGTTCCAAATTTGTCATTATATAGACCAATGAAATTATCAAACTGAATGTACCAGTTGCCTACCCACTGCTCGCTATGGCAATTTCGACAGACGCTTTTCATGTCATCTCGACGATCTTTCCAGGGTTTAATTTCGCCACCTTCATCGCCTTTTTTAGGGTAGGTGTCAATTTTTGCAGAAACCGGAGGTCTTAGATTCCAGGATATGCGGGCCCCTACATCGTGGGTAGCATCCATTTTGTCCGTTGCGCCCATGTGACAGGTGGAACAGGTTGGGCCGGATTCAAAATCTGTGCCAGGCCACCATTGTTTCTCTTTCATTTGCTCGACCATCTTGGTACGATTTGCGACAAAAGCAATACCGTGTTTTGATTCCATGTAGATTTCAATGTGTGGATGGTCCGGACCCATGTGACATTTACCACAACTCTCGGGTTGTCTGGCCTGGGCGATTGAAAATTTATGACGCATATGGCAAGAGGAACAGGCTCCTTTTGAACCGTCGGGATTAATTCTTCCAATACCTGTGTTTGGCCAGGTCGCGGGGTCAAGTTGACCGTTTTCCAGAACTTTTACTTCTGAGCCGTGGCACTGCATACAACCGGAAACCGCCACCGGAGACTCTGATGTTTTATTGCCATTGGCGTCTCGTGTAACATGGCCTTCTACTACTTCGGCCAGAACATTATCGAGACTGCCCAATATAGTACCCGCCTGAGCATGATGACTCGCTGCAAATTGATCTGCCGCAGTTTTATGACAGGTCGCGCAGTCTTTTGGCGATACAATTGTTGAAATCCAACTTCCATTATGATTATAGGCGTCAGATTCACCTTCTTCCGCCCTGTGGCAGTTGTAACAACCAATACCCTCGCCCGCGTGAGCCGACTCTTTCCATTGGCGAACAACACCAGGCGTATTAACATTATGACAGTCTACGCATCCTTTGTTTTCTGAAGTTATTGTAATATCGGGAAATTCCAACACCCGTTTACGGCCCCCTTCTATCCAGGCTACAATTAGAAGCGAGATAAAAAAGGTTACAGATAGAAATGCTACAATTACTTTTTTAATATTCAACGATACTTCCGTATCTCCTTTTAGTGTATTGATAATTTCAGATATAAAATTCGAAAATTTCCCTTTCGAATTATTATGCCAATTTTCACTATCACCCTTCTTTTTTTTAGCTGCCATTTTCTTCCTCCGTTATAATTTCGCAATAACCAATGTAAATAATACTTTAGTGACCTAATAACATTTCCAGCGCTTCCCAAATTGTAAGAAACACTAATATTAATACCATAAATATGCCAATAAGAATGCTTAATTCACTTACCGGTTTTTTTCGTCTAATTGCCGCGTCAATTAGAGGCCAGAACATTAAGAGCATAAAACCAAACCCCATAATTAAAACAGCGCCGGTATCCGAGGTGAGTTTCAGAATTCTAAAAGCAAAATAGAAATACCATTCTGGTTTAATATGATCCGGAGTAACCTGGGGGTTCGCTTCAGACCCCATGTGCATTGGAAAAATAATTGCAAAGCAGGTAATAACCAACATGAGAGTGAGGGCAATTATCATCTCCGTTATAAGATGGTCGGGAACAAAAGGGAAGCTTTTCTTCGGTTTGTCGCCGGCAAATTTGAACTTTGTTATACCCTGTGTATGCATGAATGCTATGTGAATCGTTAGCAATACAATTAGCAACCCGGGCAATATGGCAGCGTGAAAAATAAACATCCGACTTAATGTCCCTTGGCTGATTGATTTTCCGCCTCGGAAGAAATCTCCGACAATTTCACCTATTAGTGGAATTGCATCGAGCAGTTGAGTAACCACGGTAATCCCCCAGTAGGAGAGTTGCTCGTAGATTAAAGAGTAACCGGTGAAACCGAGAAGTAGAGTACACGCCAGGATAATCGTTCCAACCATCCAGTTGACTTCTCTGGGTTTACGATAACTACCTGTAAAAAAGACCCGAAATACATGTAGAATTACGGCCATAATCATAAAATTTGCAGACCAGTAATGTACGCTTCGTATGTACCATCCATACGATATGTTCTCAGTGATGTTTTTTACGCTGTTATAGGCGGCGTCTTCGGCTGGTATATAGTAAAATACCAGCAGTATGCCGGTAAGAATCTGAATCATAAAAAGGTAAGCGGGAGTTCCACCCAGAGCCCACCACCAGTGTTTTAAATGGTTGGGAACAGGTTCACTACCAAACGATTTAAACGATTCAAACGTAAAAGGTATACGTTCTACAAACCACTTCTTTATATTCTCTCTCATGTTTTGTCGCTTCGCCTTTATACTAACTCATAAAGGGCATAAATTACCCCATCTTTAATTTCCAGCTTACACTTTTTTAAGTTTTTGCCTTCTTTAGCAGGAGGCCCTTCGATGGATTTACCTTCTGGGTTAAAAACGCCATTATGACAAGGGCAGTAGTATTGGTTTTTTTGCCCTTGCCAAATTACTTTACATCCGAGGTGGGGACAGGTGCTTGAAAAAGCTACATACCTTTCTTCTCCTGCGTCTTCACCCAGATCGGTTAAAAGATACGACTCTCCGTCCGGTGTCTGAAAATTTTTACCTTCTGGTGACAGGTAGGCGGTTCGAACAACAAACAGACGTCTGGTTACCGGATCTCTCTGGTAACCAGTCAGGTAGCGCAAAACAAATCCGGCAAATGTGCCGTAACTTACAAGCAGGCCCGCCCACATAAAAGAGTTTCGAATGAAACCCTTACGGCTTAAGCCTTTGTCTTCCTCTTTCTTTTGCTTTTGCTTTGCCACAATTATCGTTATTTCAATGCCGCAGTAATATCATCAATTTCAGATGGTGTCAACCGAACACTTGGCATTTTCATATTGTATTTGCCTTTAATCTCTTTGTCATAAATGGCTTTAAAATCCTTTCTGCCTTGCTCAGGGTTTACCATATAAATTCGTGTAAATGGTTCACCGCGTTCGGTTGCAATGCCGGTCAAGTCAGGTCCACTTGTGGCGCTGGAGATTTTTTTGCCATTTGCAGAAAATGCATGACAATATCCACATTTTGCTTTAATCAGTTTAACGCCATTCTTGGAGTTACCTTCTCCTGCAAAGATGGTGCTTAATCCTATGGTCAGTCCGAGAACTGCAATAATTGCTATAATTTTTTTCATCATTTTCTCCCTGATCTACGCACGGATACATTACCGAACGTAGAATTTGTGTCAATCCATAATTGGACTTCTTCTCTGTATATAATAACACAAAATTACTCTATACGGCTATATTAGTGATAAAATATTGTCAACAACTATATGAATAATAATGATCGAACCCAGGAAAAGTTTGTAGATGAGCTTTTTACCCGTCTGAAAAATCATTTTGGAGAACCTGTAACCCCGCTGTTTCACAAAAATCCAGAACAACTAACAGTAGCGGTAGTTTTATCGGCGCAGACCACGGATGATAACGTGAATAAAGTTACTCCCGGCCTCTTTGAGGCGTATCCCGACCTGGAAAGTCTTGCCAAAGCGGAAATCTCCGATGTAGAAAAATTGATTTTCTCCACCGGCTTTTATAAAAACAAAGCAAAGCATATAGTAAGGTTGGCCCAGATGGTTGTGGAAAAACACCATGGTAAAATTCCAGCCAATTTTGATTCCTTATTGGAACTTCCGGGGGTGGGCAGAAAAACAGCGAACGTAGTCATGGATTGTGCTTTTCACACTTCCGTCGGTGTCGTTGTCGATACCCATGTAAAACGCCTGTCGAACCGGTTTGCTTTGACCGGGAATTCTGACCCGATAAAAATTGAAAAAGACCTGATGAAAGTGTTGCCGCAAAAATACTGGAAAGATATAACTTTATATATGATCTACCTGGGTCGCAAATATTGCGTAGCCAGAAAACCAAATTGCCCCGACTGTTTTTTAAATGACATCTGCCCTTCTGCAATAATGGGATGACATATTAATTGCCTGCTTTATAGAGATCAAAGGGGCCGTAGGTGATGCCGGTAAGACAATTGTGGAAGAATGGAATTTGTTGGAGTAAAAACATTCTGCCCTTTATTTTGCAAATCGCTGGTTCAGGTTTACTCCGATCATGAACAATACGGGAATTAAAAACAGAACGATCAGGGTTGAAAACAGTAAACCGTATCCGAGAAAAAGACACATCTGAGAAATAAATGGATCCATTCCCCCGAGTCCATAGGCGGTGGGGGAAACTCCGAGTATGGTTGTTACGGTGGTCAGTAGTATTGGCCTCAACCTGCCTACCGCGCCGTTTAATATTGCATCGTGATTTAATATACCTTTCGATTTTTCTTTAATCGTATGTACCATGACTATGGCGCCGGGGTAAATTACCGTAATGTAAACTTGCTTGAAAGTTATATTGGGGAATCCCTCTTTTTGCATATGAACAATGCTGTTTATTCCCAAAACGGTGACGGCAAAAATCACCAATTTTACAACCAGGGGGCGATCTAAAAAAAATGCGACGAGTCGGGTCATTATTATAATTATCCTTATTAAAATGTCTAATTCGAATTTACCTTTTCGGTTTTTAGCTCCGTATCGAATTGTTGAAGATATAGTCTTACAGTAAAGGTATTAAATGTAATTGAGGCTGCGTATTTGCCTTATGTGCAATTTACTTCCATACATACTATATGTAATTAATTGACATGGCTAAATTGCAAAAGATTATATTTTTCCGGTAACGATTTATCTTTTTCAAGCAATGACAACATTCTTTGGGCTGTACCATTTGGTTCATTCCGGCCGGATTCCCAAGCCTCTACGGTCTTTATGGAAACTCCCATCAGCATTGCAAAAGATCGTTGCGATAAATTTTGTGTGTTTCTGATTTTTTTTACCTCTTTCCCTTTAAAGTGAGAGAGAGGGCTTATGGTTACTTGCTTAGATTTTGCCTTAATTGCTTTATTGCCTTTTTCGAACTCAATGGCTTCATTTAGACCTTTTATGATACTCTCTGCTACTTTACTTTTTGTTGCCATTCGTACCTGCAATCACATCTCCGAAATCGGGGTTGTTTGTTAAAAATATTTCTAACTCATTCAAGTCATCATCATTTAAACCTAATGCACTCCATTTCTTTTGAAATTCAGGAAGTTCTATAAAAACTCTTGTCACAATACAATATAAACCCTACTGAGTAGGGTGTCAATAAATTATTATGAAACGGTGCTAAAGAAGCGCTCTTTCCTTCGCATTACATATGTTGATCTGTTCGTGGCAGACTGCGGTGACCTATAAAGTGTTGTTTAAAAAAAGGTGGCGGCCCTGTTAAACCTGAAGTAGATTGAATACATGTTTTTAAAGAAAACCTTCGTTGTAGTTGGAATACTTTTATTCTTATCCTTCACAAACTCAACTGTTTTTGCGACAACGAAAGCGCAATACCATAAAGAATGGACGGCCATTTCGGCCGCAAAGGAATACGACAAATGCAATACTTATTACAAACAAGCGATTAAAGATTACCCCAATGAGGCCTGGTTTTATATCTTCGTTGGGCATTGCAAAAAAATGCAAAAGCAATATAAAGAGGCTTTGTTTTACTATGACAAAGCTTTAAAACTAGCCCCAAAAGATCAGCAAATAATCGACAACGTCTACTACGGTTACACGGCGTATGCTACATATGTTATGTATACTTTGCGCGAATACAAGGCCGGATTAGCCTGGCACAAAAAAGCCATTGCCATAGATGAAAAAAATGCCTGGGGTTACAACCTGACAGGCAACGCTTACCGTAACCTCATGCAATACGACGCATCGTATCCATATTATGCAAAAAGTTATGAGCTTAATCCAAAGTTAATGGAAAATCAAGGCTTTCGTAATAATTTTCGAGCCGGCGTTAAAGACGGAATGACTCAGGCGACATCGACATTAAAAATAGAATGGGCAAAGTTGACTTTAAAAATTTTTGGTGATGATAGAGAACTAACCATGCTCGCGCTCACCGCCTTAGTCCTTACCGATGAAAAGAAAGGCCGCGCTGAAAACGGTCGCAAGGAAACTCAAAAAGATAATTACATTAATACAAAAGAAATTATTGAAAATTTTCTACGTAAAAACAAAGACGCAAATCTTAATGTATTTGCCAACGCTTTGATGAAACTACGAAACGGGCAAGAAGAAGATGCTTTCAAAGATTTTGATAGCGTGAGCAATAAGATGAATGACTATAAAGTCGATCAATCGATAGCTGAAATTTACAAACAGAAAATGCAGTCTTTAAACTACTACGAAATGATGAAAAGTAAATATCTTGATAAACAGCTCATTTTCAACAAAAGATCGGTCGATCGATATTTTACGAAAAATCCCTTTCGATTAAAAGAAGCATTACTACCCCCCTTAAGAGGGAAATTTTGCTCAAGCCAAACCGAAGGCGGCAGGTCGTACCACAATGGACTTTACGGTCACTACAATTATGACCTCTACCTCTGTAGCGGTGATTCTATGGGAACGCCAATATACGCTGTTTCTGTCGGTGTTGTTATTGAAGTAGTGGATGGGAATACCGATCACCCCGTAGGCGCAAAAGTCAATTTAGAAGCCAAACCCAATTTTATTAAAATACAGCACTCAAACTATATTTCATTTTACGTCCACAACAAGCAAAACTCAGCAAGGGTAAAAGTGGGGCAAGAGGTAATAGCCGGCCAGCAAATAGCCCAAATCGGCAACTCCGGCGTAAGTACCGGCCCTCATCTACATTTTCAAATCATGAACAAAGACCACATTGCGTTACCAACGTATTTTAAACAGCTGAAAGGCCGCCCCATGAAGAATATCGGGCCATTGCAGCTCTTGAAGCGGTTGTGGCCTTATTATCAGTTTGAGGGTAGCTGATGGAGAAACGCGGTCTGGTTTTTTATTGCACGCGCGCTTGAATATATAGCTAACCACAATATAAAAGGGGGAGCGGAAAACCGCGTCGCAGGCGCGGGTTGAAGCGGGGGGAAAATTGATAATCGGGGATGAGAATGTACAACTTTTCCCCGCAATAAATAGACGATTATTGATATGGGGAATACCTGTGCCGATTGCTGATTCCCGAATGGACGCTGAACTTGAAATTTATCAAGAATGGCAATACCTAAATTTAAATGACAACGCATAGTTTATGTTATATTAATATATGTGTGGACCGTCACAAACATGTTGTTGTAGATCCGAACATCTGTCATTAAATATGCCGCTCCGTTCGATATACGTTTAAAGTTTTTCCAAAAAAAAATGTTCTTTTTTTCGACAGCTTCGTAGTACAATCTTCACTACATTCGTTTACAACAATTTTTTTTCTTCTACGATCTGCTCTAACCGTTCATAGTTGCGCACTAACGGCACATCCGGCAGGTTTGCAAGTAATATTTTCCCATAAAACTTTTCCATGATGCGTGTGTCTAAAATGGCGATTACGCCGGAGTCGGCTTCGTTGCGGATGAGGCGGCCAAAGGCCTGGCGGAGCATCATGGCGGAGTTGGGGAGGGAGAGTTGCATGAAGGGGTTTTCGCCTTTTTCTTCGAGTATTTTGGAGCGGGCGCTGAAGACGGGGTCGTCGGGTGGGGTGAACATCATTTTGGTGATGATGACCATGCGCAAATGTCGGCCTGAAATGTCGATGCCCTGCCAGTATGTATTTGTCCCGAGAAGAACTGAGTCGGGGGTGTTGCGAAAATGGTCCAGTGCGCCGGCGGCTCCGTATTCGGATTGGCTGAATACAGGTAGCTCAGTTTTTTCGATAAGTTCTTCGGCGGCTCTTCGTACCATATAATGGGATGTGAATAAAACTAAAACGCCTCCGCCTGCAAGGTTGGTCAGTCTGGCGATTTCGTCGAACAAATCTTGCTCGTATGCTTCTTGCATACCACCCGAACTGCCCCAGGCGGGAACTTTAATATGGTCGGGAATATATACCAGTGACTTTTCTTTGTAGTCAAACGGGGAGGGGTAGTAGTCATACTTGACTCCGCTTTGTGCTTCGCTGCCGAAGGCATCTCGAATAAACGATTGAAAATAACCTTGTTCCACAAGTTGGTTTTTCGATACCGGGCGTCTTCCCTGGGGCCAATACCCGAGCGTTGCGGAAGTCCACACGGCGGGTTCAACCATGGCGGGGGCCAGCTCTTCGCCAAGACCGAGGTTACACGAAAACAGATGAAGACGACCGGCTCGTTTTTCACCCCAATAGACTTTTTTTTCGGTGTCGAATTCCTTGTATGCCTCCAGAAATGAGAGAACATTTATAAAGTTTTTTTTCGCGGCGTTAATGGCGTTTAACTCACCGGAGTCTTCGGCCTTCTCATGCATAATGATTAGTTTTTCAATGACTTCCCCGATCAGGGAAATCAAGTTTTCTGTATCGATACCCGTTTTCTCGGTTATAATTTTAACGGCGTCTTGTTCGAAAGAGAGACCGAGTTCCACATCCCAGGAGGAATAAAAAATATCCCAGTTCGACTCTATGCGTTGGTAGGTTTCGTCCCACTCCATCCTGGCTTCTCCGTCAAGAAATTTTCCAGCGGTTCGTTCGAATTTCTTTTGTACCTCGCGAACGTTTTCAGCGTGAAATGTTTTAGTGAAAATGGATTGGCCGGTTTTTAAGAGACCATGGGCCTCGTCGAGTATCACCGCCCCATATTGCGGCAGAGTTCTTTTCTCATTTAAAATATTATACAAAAACAGGTGGTGGTTGGCTATTAACACCCTCGATTCATTCCAAAGCTCTTTTACACGAAAATAGTTACAGCCGGAAAAAAACATGCATCGGTTACCCGGACACCCGTCGGGGTCTCTGGAAACCAGGCTCCAGAAATCGGAAGGAATTTGGTTTTTCGTTTCGAAGATATGACCCTGGGCGCGGCCAGACGCAATTTCTTCTACCCACGCTTTATAATTTTTTTCTTGTTCGTCATCGATTAAGTCACGATGGGAACCAATATGATATGTCTCTTCATGACGCAATTTGCAAAAGTAGTTACTCGAACCAAGAGCAAGTTCATAGCGCAAACCGTTGTCGAGAATATTTTGTATTTTAGCTACATCTTTTTCAAAAAGCTGCATTTGCAGACTTTTAGTTTCTGTTGTTATAACAACTCGTTCCCCGCAAATATACGAAAAAGCAATAGCCGGTATAATGTACCCAAACGATTTACCGACTCCGGTACCCGCTTCGACAATAAAAGTGTGTGAAAAAACAAGTGACTTTAAAATGCGAACAGCCATTTTCACCTGGGACTCTCTAGGCTGGTAGCCGGTAAAACTTTCCGATAAAAGATCGAAGGCTTTTTTTATAATGGAGTGAATGGTCTCATCGTCGAGTTGATCTAAATTAATATCTTCTTCAACCCAGGGAGGTTTGGAAGGTACAAAAGTTATATCTTCGCCCGAAGAAGACGGAGCCGGGGGGAACATATTCTCATCCATTTTTAAAAGCCAGGTTTGCCAGATAATCGGCAATAGTATTTTTCTCTCTTTTCACATGTAGAAATTGATATTTACTTCCTCTAATAAGGAGTTTTACTTTTTCATAATAAGGATAAAGGGTTTTACTTTTTACTTTGTATTGTCCGTTAATCTGTCGAATAACCAGTTCGGAATCCATATAAATAGTGGCCTCATCAATGCCTTGTTCTTTCAACTTTTCAATGGCTTTTGTAACAGAGGTATACTCCGCTTCGTTGTTTGTTTTTTTTCCGATTTTTTCACTCAGGGTAAAAACAATATTTGGATGACCCGATTCCATTTCAGCCAATTCACAAGGGGACCCGGTAAAACAAACCGCCCCGATCGAAGCGGGACCGGGGTTTCCTTTAGAAGCCCCATCGGTAAAAACAAGATAACTCATCGAATGCACCTGTACATAGAATCTTTGGTTTTTTTAAATTCAATTTCATGTTCACAACGGCTTTCAGCATACTCGCAACGGTTTCGAAATGCGCACCCTTTTGGTATATTTCCAAGCGAGGGAACCTGGCCGGGTATAGCGTGAAGTTTTTTCGTTTTTTTATTCTTATGAGAATCATAATCAGGAATGGAATTTATAAGTCCCTGTGTGTACGGATGTTTACTTTTTGTCAAAATTTTATCGGCAGGTCCGTACTCAATAATCTGTCCGGCGTACATAATGGCAACGTTGTCGGCCATTTGTGAAACAATTCCGAGGTCGTGAGTAATCAACAAAATCGCCATCTGGGTTCGGTCACGCAACTCTTTTAAAAGCGAAAGTATCTGCGCTTGAATCGTAACATCCAGAGCCGTAGTTGGTTCATCTGCAATTAAGAGAGAGGGAGAGACCGCGAGGGCCATGGCGATCATTGCTCGCTGGCGCATTCCTCCAGAAAGTTCATAAGGGTAAGAGTAAACACGGTTTTCGGGTTCGGGTATTCCAACGGTTCTTAAAAGTTCAACGGCCTTTTCTCTAGCGGCTTTTTTGTTCATATCACTATGGGTCAGAATTGACTCTACAATCTGGTAACCAATTGTAAAAACGGGATTCAGGGCAGTCATGGGTTCTTGAAAGATCATGGAGATTTTAGCGCCGCGAATGGAGTTCATTTCGGTCTCGGTCAAGTCGACCAGGTTTTTACCTTCGAACTCAATTTTACCGGTTTCAATAAAAGCGGGGGGGTCCAACAGTTGTAAAATACTGAGCGCTGTAAGGGTTTTTCCGCTACCAGATTCACCGACCACGGCTAAAATTTCCCCTTCTTTAATCTGTAAATCTATGCCGCGTATAGCATAAAGAGATTCAGTTTCCGTTTTAAACCCGGCTTTCAGGTTTTCAATTTTCAACAGGACTTTTTTATCTTGGATTTTTGGCACGTATCAATTTCCAGTTCAGATGCGGTTTGTAAAGCAATTCGTAATTTATTGCCAAAACTTTATTGCCACTTCAGGCGAAACCTTTTATTAGCCCAGGCCTTCCAACTGAGGTGGGGGCGTGTTCCCTGGGGCAATTTTTGTTGTTCAATTTTTTCGTAAAGTCCGGTCTGGGTATATTGCTGGTAAAGATTGGGATAATAACGGGTTTCCAGGCTGAGGTCTCCTTTGAACAAAAGTGCCACTGAATTTAAAACTTTTTTCTCTTCTCGGGAAAAAACATAGGGTGGCTCCACATGAGCGCGGTAGACCATTCCTTTCAAAACCATCATCGGGCCGTGCTTGGTTTTTTTAGTTACAACCTGGGGAAATATCTCAATTTCTTTTTTGGTAACCATTTCGTGCATAATCTCGTTAAATAACAGAGGCTGGGGGCTGCCTTCAATGTGAAGGTAATCCAGTTCGGTTATAGTTTTTTCGTATTTTTGATAATAATGGCCATCCGAATAGTAAAGGTGCTTACAAAGCGTCACCCGATTCAATTTTTCGGGAATTTTATGTATAAAAAACAATATGGCAGAACGAAGTTTGGGAGCCTGGCGATACAACGGCAAAGCCTGGAGATCTTCTTCGGGGGGACTTTTTTTTTCCTTTTCAGTGTTACTCATAAGTCTATCTAAACTCCATGGAAATCGCATCAGACTATAAAGGTCTAATCGAGTTTGCCGAGAGTCTCAAGTTGATGGAAGAAAAATTTAATGAGGCTGTACAGCAAAAAAAAACATATTTAACGGGATGCCAACACCCCCTCGTATACACAGCCGGTCTAAAAAGCGAACCCGCCCATATTTTAGAAAAAATTCCAGTCATAAAAGTACGCAGAGGTGGTTCCGTAACCGTCCACAACCCCGGCCAACTCATGTTCTACACCGTATTGGCAATAGACGACTCCAACGGAGGTCTGGTCGGCCATATTCGCAAGCTCGAGAAAGCAATCATTCAAACATTAGCCAACTACGGCGTCCGGGCCTTCCAACACAAAAAATACACAGGTGTCTGGACCATGCACGGTAAAATCGCCTTTATAGGCCTCGGCCTCAAAAAAAAATGCATCTACCACGGCGCCGCCATCAACATAACCAACAACCTGAACGACTACAACCCCATCAAAAGCTGCGGCCTCCCCGAACCCATCACAAGACTAATCGACGAAATACCAGTTGTGGAAAACCCCACCATACCAAGCCCCGAAACCTTCTTCCACGAAATGGTAAAAATCTGGCGCCACGATCGGTAAGTGCCAGGTGAAGTTTGGTTGTGGAAATCCACAAGAGGAGGCCCACGGTTGGGGAAATCCCTAGGAGAAATCTCATATGGGGAAAGTGGAGATTATACACCTCGCGTTTTCTCGTCTTTCCCCTGGCTTTGGCCCGCAAGCGGTCCGCCGCCACCCCATACGATATTTTTCGGGGGTGTGGTGGTGGGTGTGGCCAATTATTAGTAGTTGATAAAGGGTACAGACCCAAATATCTTGTTTTATCAGCCAATCTATTGATAAATCACATTATACGAAGGATTTGTTTTTGCCGGTTTCAATTTGAGTTATCTATACTCTACTGACATCAGCTTTTTCCGCCATTTGAATTTGTGAAAAACCGAGACTCTTTCAAAAAATTCATCTTGCACATTGCGTCGAATTGCCTGGGCTTTAGGTATGCCAATGACCAAGACATCAGAGTCGCTTATGGGTTTACTACCCTATTTTCTGAACAAAAGAAAAGTTCGTGCAAAATATCGTGATAAAACGAAATGTCATGAATGTGCTTTTAAGAATTTCGAACCTGAAAATCTGGCGAAATGCAAAGGGATATTGAAAAAATCTAAAATATAAACAGAACATGGATCGCTGTGTATTAAAGAGAATTTTTATGAAAAAGACTTTACTCCAAAGGTTAAATTGATATATTATCAATTATGGTATTCAAGGAAATCCTAAAAATAATTTTGATTTTTGCCAAAGGTCTATTTAATGGATTTTCTATATATAAACATTCAAGTTTATTAAGATTATTCACAGCTATTTCAACTTATACAGCATTATTTGCTATCATATTACCACTAAGCACAAACCCATTTACCAATGAGGTAAAAAAGTATATTAATGAAGTCTTTCCGGGACATTGATATGACCCCGAAAAAACGGACACACCTACGCAATTAATTTTACAGCATATT
>JBEQLE010000093.1:0-13984 GCA_040326155.1 Leptospirales bacterium
GTTGAGGTCTTCGCCTGCGTCCAGTTTCTGTTTTAATTCACCAGGTAAAATTTCGGCGACATTACTCTTAAAGGGGTTTCCAAATATCATTAGTTTCTCCACATGCTTTACATTTTATACTTTAGTATATTATAATATACTAAAGTTGTACCGTCAACTATTTTTTGCAAAAAGGGACTGTTCATAAAATTTCTACAGGACGATTTGCATACTATGTGGCTTCTATTTAAAGAAATGGCGCCGCCAGTTCTTGCAAAACCCCTGAAAAGTACTCCGTTAGGCGAACTAGAATAAGCGTTGTTTTGGTAAAAATCTATTGACTGAATGTTTTAGCATATGAATCTACGTGAAACATGAAAACAAAAATTGTTATTTTATTGATCTTATTATTTTCGACTAGAGTTATCGCCGCTGAAAAGTTCGAAGAGGGAGACAAAAGATTTGCTCTGCTTTTCGCTATTATACAGCCTGGAACATTAAACCTGATCTGGGGTTACTTCCCCATAAACGTTCAATTTGATATTGCAATAGATCAAAGGTCGCATCTAAATATAAATGTAGATGCCAATATCGATTTACAGTCACCGTCCTCAGTATATCAAGACAATGAATTTTCTCTGGGACTGAGTTATCGATTTATGTTATGGGCGATCAGCAAATGGCCCGGCGTTACCAGCTTGAATGGATTTTATATTGCCCCCACAGTAGCCTTCAATACTTACACCTCGTATGACACATGGGAAGACAAAACAACCACTGACCGGAACTTCTCTTTTGGAATGGAAATTGGTCAACAGTGGACCTTTCCAGAAGGATTCTTAATCGGGTGCCGATTGGGTATCGCCTACCCCTCCAGGGTATCCGACTACGAAGCAGGCTACCTGATTCCCGGACAACCGGACTTGTTTGGCATTACGGGAGGACTCGATATCGGATATGCCTTTTAAAAACGTATCCGTTGTATGACCCTCACGGCCAAAACCTGCCCGAAAAACAGCTACGTACGCACGAAAAGAAACCTCTCCATGCGTACGTAGCCTTCCACTGTCTCAAATCTACATTGTTAACGCATTAGCTGGCATGTTTATGAAATGTATATTTGCGTTTTCTCTTTTTACATGTATGGCAACTAATGCTTGCCTTTTACATTTAAATACAGTCTTTGTCACTCGACGTATCTTTGCAATAAAATTTTATTCACAAAACGAACATAAACAGTTTTTTGCTACAGTATACGAACGTTTTAGGGCAAATAATGCGCTTCTACGAATTTATGAACTTCAATTTAATAAAAAATTTTATTTGAACTCAGATTCTACATCAAACTATGGAAGCAACGCGGCTATACAACTTATAGCATAGAAAGAAATAAAGACAAAAAGAGCCTTGCAATGACAAAAAAGAAAAAACATAACGCAAATACAATGATATTCTAATTTGCTAATAAAAAATTCTTGCCTTTCTGGAGTAGGAATTTATTAGTGTTCCATACTATTCAACGGAGTTGTTTATGCCTAAAGATGAAAAATTTCTAAATAAAACGCCAATACTGGACCAACTAGACGATGGTCCGTGGCCAAGCTTTATTAAAGCCTTTAAAGAATATGGGGAAAAAACTAAAAAACCTATTCTTCGCGGCGCTATTGATCAATTGGAATATTCATATAAAACCCGGCTCGGGTATTGGAAGGGAGGGACCGTCGGAGTAAAAGGTTACGGTGCTGGAGTCATCAGCCGCTTTTCAACGCTTCCCGACAAGTTTCCCGAAGCTCACGAGTTTCATACAGTACGCATACAGCCCACACCCGCTTTTCATTATAACACAAAAGAGCTGCGAGATTTATGCGACGCCTGGGAAGAGCATGGCTCTGGTATTATGACAATGCATGGCCAAACCGGTAACCTGCAATTTTTAGGCGCCACGGAAGATAATGTACAACTGTTCTTCGACAAGGTGAATAAACAAGGCTGGGACATGGGCGGAGCAGGTGCGGCAACTAGAACGGGCAACTCCTGTGTTGGACCGGCGCGATGCGAAATGGCCTGTTATGATACCCTTGAAACCATGTATCAGGTGATGCAAAATTATACCGACCAGATACACCGACCCGAGTATCCTTATAAAATGAAATTCAAATTCTCCGGGTGTCCGAACGACTGTAATAACAGTATTATGCGTTCAGACCTGGCCACCATTGGTATCTGGAAAGATGCAATTCAAGTCGACCAGGCCGAAGTTAAAAAGTACATCGACAAACAGGGTAAAGACTATCTTGTAAACAACGTAGCTCTAAAATGCCCCACCAAAGCCATTGAATTTGATGGTGACGAAATTAAAATTGAAAATGACGATTGTGTAAAGTGTATGCACTGTCTGAATGTAATGACGAAAGCGCTCTCGATTGGTAAAGAGAGAGGGGCTGCTTTAATGATCGGCGGTAAAGGTCACTTAAAAGTTGGTTCCATGTTGGGTTCTCTGGTCGTCCCTTTTATTAAGCTCGACACTGATGAAGACAAACAAAAATATATTGCCTTTCTCGATAACATTATTGAGTGGTGGGCCGATAACGCGCTGGAGCATGAAAGAATCGGCGAAACTATTGAGCGAATTGGAATGCAGGGTTTCTTACAAGCGGTCGGAATTGAACCCCATATTGATATGGTCGAAAGCCCCCGAGACAATCCGTTTTTTATGGCGGAGTACTGAGACTGAGACTGAGACTGAAATCTTTAACGAGGAAAAAAAATGAACACAGAACGAACATACAAGACCGTCGAGCATGGCATTAGACATTACAAAGACTCTTTGCACCCCACGGTAAAAAAGAACTACGGAAAATGGAAATACCATGACCGCCCCCGTCCGGGCGTACTTCGACATGTGGGTGAAAGCGGTGATGAACTTTTTACTGTTCGAGCGGGAACCCAGCGACAGGTAACTGTAGATACTGTCCGTTTTTTATGTGACATGGCCGATAAATACACAGACGGGTACCTTCGATTTACCGTTCGAAACAACGTTGAATTTATGACCCCGAACGAAGCGAATATCGAACCTCTTATTAAAGCGTTGCAAGATGGCGGACACCCTGTCGGCGGAACCGGTAATTCAATTTCTGCTGTTTCCCACACTCAGGGCTGGTTGCATTGTGATATTCCCGCAACCGACGCTTCTGGAGTCAATAAAAGTGTTATGGATAATCTCTATGACGATTTTATTAAAGAAGAGATGCCGAACCGGGTTCGACTCTCCACCTCTTGTTGTGAAATCAATTGCGGTGGCCAGGCCGATGTAGCCATTATAGTCCAACACACTCGTCCCCCTCGAATTAACCACGATCTACTTAGTAACATTTGCGAAATGCCCAAAGCGGTAGCGCGTTGCCCCGTGGCAGCCATTCGACCTACCCAGGTAAATGGGAAACCATCGCTTATGGTAGTCGAAGAAAAATGCATGGCCTGTGGGGCCTGTTTTGGCGCCTGCCCGGCAATGGAAATTAACCATCCTGAACACTCGAAGCTGGCAATTTGGATAGGTGGAAAGCATTCCAACGCGAGGACGAAACCGACACGCATGAAACTTGTTGCGCACGGTTTACCGAATAATGCCCCTCGTTGGCCCGAAGTAAACGAAATTGTAAAGAATATATTAATGACGTACAAAGAAGACGCCCGAGACTGGGAAAGAGTCGGAGAATGGGTTGACCGAATAGGCTGGAAAAAGTTTTTTAGTAAAACCGGGCTTCCTTTTGATAAGTGGATGATCGACAATTATCGCCATGCGCGAGTATCGTTCAACCAGTCAACGCATGTCCGTTTTTAATCAGAGGTAAATCGTGTCGTCAAATAAATACCTGGAACCAAAAGATCTTGAAAATAACCCTGACCTGAAATTTGCAATGGAGTATGAATACCCACCGTATTCAACCGAAACAGGGGTGAGTAAAATTTTAACGGGAGAGAACTCTCATAAGTGTCCTGTTTACGTTAAACGGGTTCCCCCGTGTACCAACTCCTGCCCGGCCGGTGAAGATATTCGCGGCTACCAGAATATATTGCGTGGTGTTGAAGTCGTTGAAGGTATAGACGACAAATGGGAAGCCGCCTGGAGACGTCTTGTAGATAGCAACCCTTTTCCAGCTGTTATGGGGCGAATTTGCCCTGCTCCCTGCGAAGGTGGTTGCAATCGCGGCGAGGTCGATGAAACAGTTGGTATAAACTCGATTGAACACGCTCTTGGCGAGTATGCACTTGAAAAAGGTTTTGGTCTGGTACAACCCGGTCAAACTCTTCCTGCAGAGACCGGAAAAAAAGTGGCCGTGATCGGGGCTGGCCCGGCGGGACTTTCTACTGCCTATCAGTTGCGTAAAAAAGGCCACGCTGTAACTATATATGAATCTCAACAAAAAACCGGTGGAATGATGCGATATGGCATTATGGGTTACCGTGTTGACCGTAAAATACTCGATGCTGAAATTCAAAGAATTCTAGATCTGGGTGTAGAGCTGAAAACCGGGGTAAGTATTGGCACAGATGTGTCATTAAATGATCTCGAAAAACAGTACGACGCGGTATTTCTCGGGCCAGGGGCCCAACAAGGTAGAAACCTGCCCGTTACCGGTTTTGAAAACTCACCTTATGTAAGTAACGCAATTAAATTTCTAATGGATTATGAACAAAGCCCTGAAAAAATGACGATTGGTAAGAACATTGTTGTTTTGGGAGACGGTGACGTCGCCATGGATGTTGCTCGGCTTGCGCTTCGCCTTGGTTCCAAAGCCACCATTTTGTCAGCCGTAGACCGTGAAGATATGAACTGCAGCAAATACGAATTTGACGAAGCTGTAACCGAAGGAACCGAATTTACGTACAATACCTCCGTTACGGAAGTTCTTAAGGATGGAGAAAAAGTACGAGCCTTGAAATGTGTTAAAATGGTAAAAAAAGAGAAGGGCGAAGATGGCTGGAACCATGCCATTCCGTTTCTTCGTTACAAACCTCTGGAAGGAAGCGAATTTGAATTAGAAACCGATATGGTTGTCGCTTCGATCGGACAAACTACAAATATGAAAGGTTTTGAAGAGGTAGCAAACAAGAAAGGTATGTTACCAGTCGACGTTCACCATCAGGTAAAAGATCGTGAGAATATTTTTGCCGGTGGCGACGCTGTAAAAATTGATCTTATTACTACTGCCGTTGGTCATGGAAAAAAAGCGGCTGAATCGATCGATGTCTATTTGAGTGGAAAACCCTACCCGGCAAAAACTCGTTATGAAATTGCCGACTTTAAAAAAATGCATCCTTACTTTTTTGAAGCAGCCGACAAGTCAAAAAGAGGTCATCGTAAAATCGAGAATGTAGTTGGAAATTTCGAAGAGATACTCGAACCGTTGAATGCTCAATGGACGGAATGGGAAGCCAACCGATGTATGAGCTGCGGCCTTTGTTTTACCTGTAAACAATGCCTTCTGTATTGCCCCAAAGAAGCAATAAGTTTCGATAGAAAAAAACCTATTGGTGAAACGATGTTTACCGACTACAACAAATGTGTTGGGTGCCATGTTTGTCACGACATTTGTCCCTCTGGATATATTGATATGGCTATGGGTGAAGACCTCTAAAGTAAAATTTTTCTGACACAATTATAATAAAAACAGCAAATAGTCCAGTTTAAAGTAAATCTTTTCTTTACAAAACTGCGACTATTTAGTTATCGTAGTATATACTATTAAATAGATGATAACTATGCAAGACCAAGAATATGATCAACTGTTTCATTTTAAACGATGTGAATTCTCGAATGAAGAACTTGATGATATTGCAATTCAAGCGAAAACAATAACTCAGATATTGAAAAAACCGGGACTTGAAATTCCCCTTCAAAATCTGATGAATGAACTGTTTCGTTACTCTTTTCGACAACATTTTCTAAACATACAAGCTGACTTTATCGATAAAAAGCTTGAAAATCACCCCGACCAGGAAACGCACGGCTTAGTTTCAGGAGATACTTTTACAAATATCTGCGAAGAAAAAGAGCTGCCAGTTGAACTAACTATATTAAAAAATGGAACTGAAATCATCATCGACCTCTCCCATTATGGCAAAATGCCTGAAGAAGAGATGTTGAATATACGAAACGTTTTTAGTTCCATTGAAAAGTCACTGAATGAGTCGAAGCAACACCAGATCTACAGTCGTGAACAATTAACTGAAAAATTTTCATCTGGAATTCATCTGGCTTTATTGAGTCTTCTGGGTATTGGTATCGCTAAAGAAAATTTTCAAGTAGCGACTACCAGCCATTCTACTCAATTTCGAATTATCCTGCCATTTGACATGTTTGAGAAAAAACCTGTAGAAGAAACAGCTTCCGAGCGCACTGACAAAAACGAAGGGCTGCTAAAAAAACTCTTTACCAGCCTGCAATATACACTAATCGAATTTGACCTTGCTGGAAACATTAAACACGTCGACGGGGATATTTTTAAACTTCTCGATTTAAAACATAACGATACCGATCAATTGCTAAAATTACTTCCTTCCCGGTTTTTTGAAGATATTATCTGGGGGCCGTTCAGTATTAAAAGTTTAGAAAGCTTCGAAAATTACCGAGTTACAATTAGTGGGAACAAAGATACACTGACCTGTCTTTTTAATATCAGTGGAGTTAAGTATCAAAATGCGAGTGTCGTTACACTATGGCAAGCTGTCAATGTTTCACATTCCATTGGTAATTTCAGTGATGGCGCTATTTTCGAAAATATCAATATAATGAAAATCGTCAGGCCCTATATTCCTCATATGATTTTAGATAAAGCCAGAGACTGTATTCGTAAGGGTCTTAAAGAATTACCCAACGAAAGAAAAGAAGTCACGGTCCTGTTTGCCGATCTGATCGGGTTTACACAAAAAAGTGAATCTCTGCCGCATAACGAAGTAATAGGCTTATTGAATTTAACCATGAGTACCATCGTGCAGTCGATTGAACGTTATTCCGGTTATGTCGATAAATTTATTGGCGATGGAATTATGTGTGTTTTTATGGAACCCTTATCAGCAGTCATATCGGCTATAGAAATTCAGAACAACTTACTGAACCTGAATGAATTTCGTAAAATTGGGGGCCAGGACCCGCTTGAACTTAGAATAGGTATAAACACCGGTAAAGTTATTTTGGGTAGTATTGGCATTAAAAGCAGAATGGACTGGACCGCTTTAGGCGATGTGGTAAATACTGCGTCACGTATTGAGAAAGTATCTAAAAAATACGCTGTGTTAATAGGCGATTCAACATTCAAAAGTGTCGAACACGCGATTGAAATTACTAAAATGTTAAATACACAGTTCAAGGGTAAAAAAGATAATTATGCCATCTATTACGTAAAGTCAGCCATATATGAACATGAAGGCAAAGAACATAAAATTGAACTAAACGAAGAATCTACGGAATTTTAAACTACTTCCATGTATTTGATCCATCCGTGTAAAATTCTTTTTTCCAGACCGGGGTTTGCGCCTTAATTGTATCGAGAATAAAACGATTGGCCTCATATGCCTCTTTTCGGTGAGCCGAGGCTGTAATTATAACCACTGAAGCTTCTCCAATGTTGACACGACCAACTCTGTGCATGGCAGAAGCATGTGTTAAATTCCATTTGTTTTTAGCACCAACGACTATTTCCTCCATACTTTTTTCAGCCATCGGTTTTTGCACTTCATACTCCAGGTAAGAGACACCCTTTCCATTATGGACATTTCGTGTTTTACCAATAAAAATGACTAACCCCCCGATTTCAGAAGAGTCTGCTTCAGAAATTAAGGCGTCCAAATCGATAGATTTTTCTGTTATATACAAAATCATCCTCCACTAGAAGGCGGTAAAATATAAATTTTGTCGTGGTCCGACAAACGATAATCCCTACCTATAATATTTTCATTCACTGCCACCCGACATATTTGCAAAAGTTTTTCAGAGGCAGGATTTTTTTCTACCAAAGTTGCGACAAGGTCGGCCACGCATCCGCCGGGTGTTAATACAACTTCCATTTGTGCTTCAAAATAATCTTTCAAAGCGGCGTAATTGTGAACCAGAACATTCATATTAACCTCCAATCGAACGCATGTCAGGACCGATTCCCCCGAAATATTTGGAATTTTTTTGCAACATTGCAGTTTCCAGCAGTTCACCATATTTTGCAGGCGCAACGCCTCCAGTAGAAATCGATTCGGTTGCTCCAATGCATCCGTAAAGAGAACCACCGCTGTCCATTCTTAATCGGTCACACTTTTCACAAAACGGACTTGATGTGTTTGCAATAAACCCGAATTGATACCCTTGTTCCGTAATCCATTTTTCGCAGGTTTCATTGCCATCTGTTCCAATTTTTTTTATATCAAACTGAGACTGTATCTTTTGCAAGGCAACTGCCATAGGTAAAAACAGATCGGTGTCTGCGGAAATAGCGTTCATAAATTCCAGAAACCGAATTTCAATATTGTTTGCTGAGGCATATTCAAAAAGCGGTAGAATCTCAGTTTCATTCATTCCTTTTAAAAGTACGGCGTTTACCTTTACGGTTAATCCGGCTTCCTGGGCGTCGGCTATTCCCTTTAAAACAGATTTCAACTTGTCTGTTCCAGTAATCGTATTATATCTTTTCGAATCTATTGCATCCAAAGAAACATTCACTCCGCTCAGGCCAGCATGTTTTAAACGATATGCAAATTTTGCCAGGTCAGCTCCATTTGTCGTCATATGAACTTCAGAAATTCCAAACGATTTTATCTCAGATACACAATCTACAATGCCAGGAATAAGCAATGGCTCCCCGCCGGTTATCCGAATTTTTCTGAAATGATTTTGCTTATGCAAATATTTTACTCTCAACAGTAACTCTCGAATTGAAATCCGCTTGTCTGTTTTATCTTGCTTTTGGGATATATTTTTCGCTTCCGGCTCAGTACAATATATACAATTAAAATTACATTTTCGGGTAAGGCTCAAGCGCAATACATTAAAACGTTTTTGCCCGGTCGTTTGTAAATCGAGCGTTTGTAAACCGGGCTTTTGCAATGTAGAGGTTTCCTTTACCATGGTAAAAACTCCACCGTATCGCCAACCAAAAGTTCTCTGTTTTCCACTTCGTGCAGAGCCACACCGTCAGTTTCGGGCATAGCAAGCAGGTCGCCAGATCCTTTATGAGGGCGAGTTGTAACGGTAATCTGGTTGTTCCTGGTATCCGCTTTTACAGGAAAATACTCGGGACGATCCCCTCGTAGAGTTCGCTGCGTTTGCAGGTTGGCGCGAACCGGTTCCGAGAAAGAACGACATGACCTTTTTTTCAAGTAAGGCTCAACAAAAATTTTAAACCCGACCGATACAGAGAATGGATTTCCTGGCAGTCCAAAAACGGCTTTTTCCCCTTTGACTCCAAACCAGATTGGTTTTCCCGGTTTCATTTTTACTTTATGAAAGACTTGTTTCACTCCGGCGGCTTCCAGGGAAGAAGGTACGTAATCGGTATCTCCCATAGAGACGCCCCCACTCATTAAAACTACATCATATTCGAGAGCCTTTTGAATAGCCAGATCGAGGCTCTGTTTGTCATCGGCCACTATAGAATAATAAGAAGGTTCAATACCAATAGATTGCAGACCATACAATAAGGAGTAATAATTTACATCGCGAATTTGTGTGGGTTTTGGTTCCTGATCAATCGGAATAATTTCAGACCCGGTAGAAATTATGGCTACGGTAGGTAGATTATAAACCGAGACAACAGATTTTCCTGTGGCCGCCAAAGCAGTAATCGAACGTATATCCAAAACACTGTTTTTTTGTATTATTATATCTTCAGCTGAGGCGATAACCCCTTTTGTATCAATGTTATGCCATTTTTCAGGATTCTTGTCAGGAATTGTAATACCGTCTTGCGACTCAATACAATCTTCTACTTTGAATAGAACATCCCAGGGTGCCGGCAAGGAGGCACCGGTCATAATTTTAACACAATCTCCGCCGGTGGGTGCGTTTTCATCAAAATCGCCAGCGAGTATCGTTCCAGATGGGGAAAAACTCACCTGTCCCTTTTGAAGATCGGAAAGACGCACAGCGTAACCATCCACACAGGCCCGATGAAAAGGAGGATAGTCCCGGTCAGCACAAATATCTTCCGCCAGTGTAAAACCACGAGCTTCGCCAAGTTTTAATTTTCGGATCTCTGGTTCAGGAACCGATTGTAATACAAGCTCAAGAGCTTCTTTTATAGTTACCATTTCACTCCTTTGCAAGTTCGGCAGGCTTGAAGGTTTCCCCGCAAACCCTATCGTTTTACAAACCATGGTTTCACTTTAGGTTTGCAAAATCGGAGTTTTTTAATATTTACTTAAAACTAAATATTTTGTCAACCTCTTTTGAAATCAATGTCCGGTAGATACGCCAAAGGCCGCAGCTAGAAAAATCAAAAGTTGTACAAACACAAGCGTCGCAAAAATATGATTCTTGCTTTTTAAATACGAAAAAAATATGACAAAATAAGTAGAAAAACTGATTATAGCCAAAACTACAATCCCTGAAAAACTTATTATATCGCCATACTGTAAATTATGAATCCAGTTCCAGCCGGTCGGAACCGAAGACTGGGCCGCATATTCACTTGCCCTTAATTTCAACAGCTCTGCAGTTTTTTCAATAGGTATTCGATTTGGTAAAAGTTCAAAAATATAGACTAAAAAGGAAGCAGTTAAAAAGACAAACCCAATGTACAAAAATATACGTAGGACTTTTGAATAAAGATTCCTCTCTTCATGCCCTTTTTCGTTGTCCCAATCGCGTTTCATTACCAAACTCCCAACCCTTTCAATAAAGATCGTATTCCAGTCAGCCCTAAAAGTATAATAACTCCCCATTTTATAAGGCCGGGTTTCGTTTTTTCTAATACCTTTACACCAATTCGTGTTCCAATCATCATTCCTGCCATGGAAGGAACGACAATAAGCGGTATAATGGCCGAATTATTTAAGTAAACCCAGGCCGCCGTGGTGTCGGTAAGAGAGAGTATAAATATGCTGGTACCCACTGCTATTTTCAACGGCGCGCCTAAGACCAGGTTTAAAACCGGTACATTCGCCCAGCCCGCACCCAGACCAAACATGCCCGCCAGAAAACCAATAATAACAAAAAGAAACATGGCCGGTATCACTCGATGCACTTTCCAGGCGACGTTTTTACCTGTGGACTCTTCTAAATATGTTCCGCCAATACCAAGTTTTTTGCCAAGTGAATCTTCTTTGGCAACATGAGGAAATTCAGATTTTTTTGCCAACAGTAATATAAAAACAATTCCAACGATAATAATACCAAGAAAAATCTGCACTAAATGAGCGGGTAGTTGAAGACCAATTTTGGCACCCACAATAGAACTTGCTGAGGCAATTAAAGCCATGGGAATCGCCAGGCGCAAATTTGCCAGGCCCTTTTTTAACAACGCAGGGCTTGCCGATAAAGCTCCGGCAAGAGCGACCATTAAACCAGCTCCGCGAACAAAATCTATACCAATCGGAAAAAACCCGGAAACAATAGGCACAAACAATACTCCTCCGCCAATTCCCGCAGCAATGGCAACGATTCCGAGTATAAAAGTAAATACAAATAGAGTAAGTGGTAATATCCACCAGGCTTTATCTGTACCAGCCACTTCATTCGTCAATTGGGTAACATCAGAAGCGTCTACAGCAAAAAGAGAAAATATACCGACAGAAAAAGCAGCCAGGCAAACGATTATAAATATTTTAAAACGAAAAATTCTCACAGCCAGGTATTAACTATATTTGCGGATACCAAATCAACAAATTTTCCATAATCGGCTATTTCTACACCGGGAATAAGTTTTTCAATACCTCTGGCTTTTACATCAGCGCTTATTGCAAACACAGAGCTCTTTTCAGCCAGTTCTAAAATGATTTTTTCATAAGTTGTGCCAGCCATCGCAGCATAAACTCCGTCTTCAAGTAGGAGCACACTCTCGCCATCTTTTATAAAACGCAAAGCGGTATCAAGTGAGCTGGAACTAAATGGTGATTTATTTATAGTGTGTAACATTCTTATTCCTCTTGTCGATTAAAAAGGGAAAATAGCTTCTTGTTCGTTCATCAAACGATTAGCTTCATTAGAATCAATGACATCAACATCAACAATCAAGTCATCACTGGTTAAACCACGCTCATCAAGAGAGGTTTTATCCACATACAGTTTTTCTATGTCATACCCTTCGAGGGTCCGGTAGGTTTTTACGAAACCTTTAATTCCAAGTTCTGACGTATCCTGGTTTTTCAGCAAAGCCAAAATACCATCGCCAACAAAAAGCAAAGTTATATCCTGCTCATAAGCGCCTGTAATTAAAATAAACTCCAACCCTTCATACGGATAAATTGTGCCGTGGGGGGCCTTCTGCATAATAAACATTATCTTTTTAATTTTTTCTTCAGTTTGTTCTTCAGACATTTTTCCCCCTAAGCTCCGAATGTAATAATACGGTCAGCTTCTATGGTCATATCCACCAGCTGCCCGAGTCCGGAAATTCTCATATTGTCGTTTAAATTCTCTTCGGTAATGCCCCGTCTTTTAGCGGCAGCAATACACACAACAATATCTATCCCTTTACTGCCAAGTTCTGACCACCGTTTACCAACATGGCGGTCATCCGTTGGAGGGTCCATCAACTTAGAAGCATTTATTACACCGTCATTGTAAAAAAAGACACCAATAATTTCATGGCCCTTTTCAAGAGCAGCCACGGTAAAATTATAAGCGCTATCTGAGGCCTCATGGTTATAAGGCCCATCTTGTAATAAAATTGCAAACTTCATAACACCCTTACATAAATAGATTGATGTCAGAGTCAGCGGCTTCTTCAAGCATAGTCGCTGCGCCTGCAAAGTCAATGCCGTCTATAAAGTCTTCTTTCTTGAAGCCAAATACGTCCATAGTCATCTGGCATGCAATCAATCGAACGCCAGACTCTAAAGCCATATCTCGCAGAGTTTCAACCGTTGCAACTCCCTTCTTTTTGAAAGTTTTCTTCATCATGCTGGTAGCAAAACGATTGAAAAAAGGCACATTGTTAGCCACCATGTTTGGAATGGGCCAGTTCAAACCCTGGAACCATTTTGGCCCAAAGGGCATTTTCATCGGCATCGCCGGGTTTGCTCCCGGGCTTATTTGAAAACCTGGTTTTTTCAACAATATTTTTAGACCATAAAATGTAAAAAATATCGTCACGTCCATGTCCAACGCTGCGGCAGTCGAGCCTAAAATTACCGGTGGGTAAGCCCAGTCAAGAGTACCCTGTGATGCAACCATTACAACTTTTGTTTGTTTAGCCATTATAAAACCTCGTTACTTCTTTTTAATAAAATAGACAAATTCGCCATCGTTTTCTTCACGATCGACAATTTCGTTGCCCGTACGACGCGCCCACGAGTCCATATCGTTTACTGAGCCAGGGTCGGTCGCAATTACTTTCAAAATTTGACCTTTGGTCATTCCATCGATTGTTTTTTTCGTTTTCAAAACAGGAAGGGGACAGTTCATTCCCCGAGCATCAAGTACTTCATTTTCAGTTACACTCATAGTCAATCCTCCAATTCATTACAGTATATTAAGTTATTACAATATTGTAAAGTGTTTTTTTACGTCAAGGTTTTTTTGCCTATAGGTGTGCTTTTTTTACACAACTTGTATGGCATTTTATAAGAATAAAAGTAATGCGGGGGCAAGTCTGCCCCCTGACTCTGGCTTTTCAACTGAAAGAGCCGACGTCACCCCCGACGTATTTAATTTCCGGCTTACCGCCGGAGGGTGTCACTTTTCTTTTGCCAACAAAAGAAAAGTAACCAAAAGAAAATTGCCAAGCCGGCATCGCCCTCCTGGCGATGGGGCTTGGATAAGCTCGGCCCTCGTGGCCTCGTACTGAACGGGGGG
>JBEQLE010000094.1:0-13939 GCA_040326155.1 Leptospirales bacterium
GTCCGCTTTTCGTTTTTTGTCTGCGTCTTCACGTTTTTTTCTATCGTCGTCTTTATTTTTATTATTACCTTTTTGCGCAATCAAATCTGTGTTCGAATTTGGTTTCGATACTAAATTTGATGGGATAATTATTGCAGTGGCAAGTACAATAATCCATATTCGTAGGCTTCTTTTCGTCATATTCATATCCATTTTCCTCTTTTAATCATAATATAGGAAAGGTTTATATTATATCGAAGTAGAGTCAACAAGAATTGATGAAATAGAAAAGTATTATGTGTTGTAAAACGGGTGATTTTTTTAAAAAATGGAAAAATAAATTGCTGGCAGAAGTTGGATAAAAAAACTAGTCAATTGAAACATAGTGATGTATATTAACAAAAACTAATATTGAGAGGTACATATGAGTACAAATAAACAACCGACAGAACCAGAACAGACAAGAGAACAAAAATTAGCAAAAATAAAGAAAGAGAATAAGAAAATATATGCGATTGTTGCTTTATTGGCGATACCATATATAGCGCATGTTCGAATTTCATATGGACATTGGAGATTTTTAGATTTAACAGACCCTATTAATGTAGCTATTTTCGCTTTTGTTGGTTTGCTATTATTTATGGTATGGATGACATTTTCATTTTTTCGTCAACAATTATAAGATACAGTTAGAAGATAGAGTCTATTTAATGGATGGACGCAAAATGGTATCTTTTCTAGAGGTCTTACGGTTTTCTTTATAGTCTGACATATAATGTAAGCCTCTAGATTCATGCCGAGAAAGAGCTGAACGTACAATTAACTGGCATATTAAAGCCATATTTCTTAATTCCAGAATATCCCTGTTGAGTTTAGAAGTATTATACAAGTCTCGAACTTCTTCATATATAATATCAATAATTCTTAAAGCGCGATTTAGTCGGTTTTTAGAACGAGTAATTCCTATGTAATTCCACATAATCTTTCTTAACTCATCACGGTTATATTTCATAATTCCCCGTTCATCGAAATTAACTGCTCCGGTATTATTCCAGAGAGGTAATTGCATATCGGTTTTTTCGTTACTGTTGATATTTTTCTTTAAATCTTCTACGGCCCGATATGTAAAAACAAGTGATTCGAGCAAAGAATTAGAAGCCAGCCGGTTCGCGCCATGAACACCGGTAGAAGCCGTTTCACCGACAGCGTAGAGGTTTGTCAAATCGGTTTTTCCGTCAAGATCAGTCCACAATCCACCACAAGTATAATGAGCCGCCGGGACTACGGGTATTCTTTCTTTTGTCATATCGATATTAAATTCTGTTAACAAGGTTTTATATATAAGTGGAAAGTCAGATTGTATTTTTTCAGCGCCCAGGTGGGTTACGTCCAGAAATACGCATTCGTCGCCGCTCTTTTTCAATTCTGAATCGATAGCCCGAGCAACCACATCCCGGGGAGCCAATTCAGCTCGCGGGTCATAATCGTACAAGAACCGCTCTCCGTTTTTAAGCAGTAAAAAAGCGCCAGAACCACGAACTGCTTCTGAAATTAAAAAGGATTGATCTCGGTCACTGTACAATGCCGTAGGGTGAAATTGAATAAACTCCATGTTGCGCACTCTGCAACCCGCACGGTATCCCATAGCAATACCATCTCCGGTACTCACCCGTGGATTTGTAGTATAACGGTACACTCGACCGGCTCCGCCCGTTGCCAGGCAGGTTGATTTTGCTTGAATGGTTTCTATATTTTGAGTTTTTTCGTTAATTACATAGGCGCCAAAAGCTTTTTGCGGTTTAGATGGCGTTGGCAGATGGTGTTCTGTTATAATATCTATGGCAAAATGGTTTTCAAGTATAGTAATATTAGAATTTTGTTGAACCTGGTTCAGTAAAAACTGGTGTAAATCGGAACCCGTGTGGTCTTTAGCATGAACGATTCGTTTTTCGGTATGCCCGCCTTCCATTCCAAGATCTAACTCACCCAGCGGATTTTTTGTAAACTCCATCCCCATGTTGATCAGCTCTTTAATTCGATCCACTCCTTCATATACCAGAACACGAACTGCCTCAGAATCGCATAATCCAGCGCCAGCCTCGAGAGTATCCATTAAATGTTTTTCGGGTGAATCAGAAGGTGAAAGTGAGGCCGCGACACCACCTTGTGCAAAGCGAGTAGCTCCTTCTGTCACTTTATCCTTGGTTACTATGGTAATTTTACTGTCTTTGTTGAGTTTTGAAGCGAGAAGGGAGAAATATAGACCGGCGATACCCGATCCAATGACTAAAACATCACAATGCATTGCCTATCATTTTTTCTTGGCAGATTTTTTGCTTTTAGCCAAAAGACTCGTTTTCGTGGCTTTCTTGGTATTATTTTTCACAGAGGGCTTTCGTACACGTTTTTTATCAAGAATTTTTATTTTGTTGGTTTCCGTAATTTTTTCTATTAGCTCTTCGAGTTTGTGCATCTGTTGAATTTTATCGGCTATAAGGTTTTTAAAATTATTTTGTTTAATCGGTTTTTCGAAAGTTGCTACATTCAGCGCTTTAACTGTAGATTCAATACTATCTAGCTTCGTTGTTAACAGTATAAAATCTTCGTATTGCCAACTTGAATCGCTTCGTATGACCTCTTGTATAAATTGAGTGCCTTTGATTCCAGATTCAGTGTCGTATTCTGCAATCACAAATAAGTATCCTTCCGTGTTAAACGGGGGACGGTAAACTTCCGGTCGTTCTGGCTCTTTCGGAAGTTCAACCATGCCATCTTCCGAAGAGTTTTTTCCCTTTTGAAGAACCTCAACCTCTTTTTTATGGCCATCTAAACTGGTTTGGTAGCTCAAAAGCTCTTGCAATTCAAGAACGTTTTTATAATTTCCGGCTTGCCCGAGCATCGTACGCGCATTTTGAAATTTATACGTAGATTCAATTTGCAAAGGAAAATCCTTTAACATGACTTTAAAGGAATCGATAAAACTGTGATTGTCGTCTATGACTAATATTTTATACATAAGTGTGCCTGTTTGCTTGTCAAAAAATGCAGGTTCTACCTACGGACAAGCTATTTTGCCAGGAATATAAAAAACGTTCCTTGTATTCCTTAAATCCTTTGTCTATCTGATTTGTGACGTAACATTAACCTAAAATGCCATTGACCAACAACAAATTTTTATAAAAATTAGATTATTTTTATCTATTTATGTCGCTTCAACCGATTATTGTTTAAAAATTTTTGATATCAAAAACGTGGCTTTTCCTTTTTTCCTTACAAAGAGTAGAAGTAATTCCGGGTTGACGATATGTGTCAGCGGTAAACAGATACCGGTAGGAAACAGGGCGTCGTGGCCAAGTGGCTAAGGCAGGGGCCTGCAAAGCCCTTATCGCCGGTTCGAATCCGGCCGACGCCTCAACTAAACGCCCGAGTGATGAAATTGGTAGACATACGGGACTTAAAATCCCGGGGACGCAAGTCCGTGCCGGTTCAATTCCGGCCTCGGGTAAATTTGAGTTGTTTTTATCTTCTTTTATATGAAAGCTGATCAACCAGTTATTGATTCTCATTGTCATATCGATTTGCTGCTGGAAAAAGGCGGCAATTTAAAAGATATTTATGAAGATGCCGAACAAAACAAACTTGTAGCCGCCATCCAAATTGCAGCCTCCGTAGAATCTTTTGAATATTCAAAAAAGTTATGCCATACACCTGGCCCGATTGATTTTTACTATACGATAGGGGCGCACCCGAATGAAACTCATGAAGCAGACACGCAAAGCGGCTTAAAATTTGCCCGACAAAATAAAGATGACAAAACCTTTAAAGCAATTGGTGAAATCGGTCTCGATTATTTCTACAGCAAAGAACATAGTAAAACCCAGCTTGAAGTGTTTGACTCCTACCTGGAGTTAGCTGTCGAGCTTCAAAAGCCAGTCTGCATTCATACACGCGATGCCCATGAAGACACCGTTCAGATGCTCAAGAAAGTAGAAGGGCAAATACCAGTTCTAATTCACTGCTTTACCGGAAATCGCGAACAAATGGATGAATACCTTGAAAGGGGAGCCTATATATCGTTTTCCGGTATAGTAACATTTAAAAACGCACTTGAGCTGCAAGAAGCGGCAAAGTTTTGCCCACCCGAACGTATGCTTGCAGAAACAGACTCTCCCTACCTTGCCCCCGTTCCGAAACGCGGTAAAACAAACATGCCCGGCTGGGTTCGCCATGTTGCAACATATCTTGAAACTCTCACCGAAAATGAAGAGCTACCCGCCACTTTGTACCAAAACACACTTGATTTTTACCGAATTTAACCCTTTAATAAATAAGGCCGGCGAAGTCCCGAGTTCTTACGTAAAGTAAAGGAATTCAATTCCATTGTTCGTAGTTCGGTATGCGACCGTACTCGAGATATGGGAATCTCCTTAGAATATTTCTTTTGAAAATTATGAAGAAGAGTAATTATATAGAATAAAAAAGGCTCCCGTGTGGGAGCCTTTTTGGGGATGGTGTCGGAGAAGCCTTTTATTGGATGTGGATAGAGATTATCTCATCTCTGTTGACAATCTCAAGCATCTTCCGATATTCTGGAGAATTTTTTGCGTACATCAACTCTGTAGCCCGAAGTAAGTGCTTGTTTTTCATTTTTTTGAAATAAATCAAGTCTTGTTCGGTTCCCCCACCATATTTTAGTAGAACTTTTTCTTGAAAACCATAAGCCGAAGCAAGGTATTTATGCGGAGCAACTTGTTCCTCATAAGTAGGTCCTAATTCGATGTATCGGTTTAGAATATCTATCGTTTGCGGGATATTCCCCAGGTCATACTGTGCCATGACCCATTCTCGGTAAATATTAGCTAAAAGTTTTTTATAATCTGGAGATTCTAAAACCACGATGTTTTCAATTTCGTCCATATGGTTAATGGCTCGCGTAAAGTAAGTTACGGACTTCATCTTAGCTCGTTTTTTCTTTTCGCCGATCGTTCGTTCTTCACGCATCTTACGATCAAGAGTTTGCCAGTACCACTTTTCGTTTAAGTGTTTTTCTTCTTTAGATCTTTCTTTCAAAACACGTACTTCATCGCGCATTTTCTGAATGATTGATTTACCTGTCAGGTAATTCGCCGAAGCCAGTCGAAGTTTGTTCTCAGCATACTGATCGCTCATTTTTATCAGATTATCCAACGCCTTCACGTAAGAACGATAATCAGGATTATTCCATGCTTCATCCGAAGATGGTTTGGGGTTTGTATTGCCACCATTTGTATTCGCATTTGGGTTTGTCGCATTTGGGTCTGCATTCGGGTCCGCATTCGGATCTGTTTGTGCATAACCAATAGCTGTTATTAACAGGGCCGATAGCATTATTGCCGTATATTTTTTAATATTCATAGTTAACCTTCCTTTCACCAACCGTAATGGCTAAAAACATTCATTTTTAACTCTAACTTATTATCGTCTAGTGAACATGACAAACTTGAAAACAAGCTTGAAAAATATTTTCTTCAGTTACATTGTATATAAATTATTCACTTTCTTCTAAATATTTCAATATATTTGCTACATCTTTTTTACTACCAACAATTAATGGCGTTCTTTGGTGCAAAGAAGTCGGTTGTATGTCCATAATTCTCTGTTTTCCAGAGGTTGCGACACCTCCCGCTTGTTCGGCTATAAAACCGATGGGGTTCGCTTCGTACATTAACCGAAGTTTTCCTTCTGGTGATTTGGCCGTTTCGGGGTATACAAAAATTCCACCCTTAATAAGAGTTCTATGAAAATCAGCTACCAGAGAACCTATATATCTGCTCGAATAGGGGCCAGCTTCCTCGCTTTTTAACCAGCTCAACCAATTCTGATAGCCGGGAGAAAAAGATTCGGCATTGCCTTCATTGATGCTGTAGTATTTTCCACTATCTGGCATTTTCAGGTCTCGGTGGCTTAACAGGTAGTCTCCCACATAAGGGTCCAGGGTAAACATATGGACACCATCTCCCGTGGAAAAGACAAGAACAGTACTAGACCCATAAATTATATACCCGGCTGCCACCTGGCGCGTTCCCGGTTGTAACACAACTTTTCTCGGGTCGTCAACGCCAGGGGGTTTTTCCATAATAGAAAAAATCGTACCAACAGAAACACCGACATCTAAATTACTCGAACCGTCCAGAGGGTCAAAAAAGATTACATATTTACCACCCGATTCTCTTAAGATTACCGGTTCTTCGTTTTCTTCCGAAGAGATAATGGCTACATCGGCGTTAAAACCCATACTATCGATTAAAACCTTATCAGCCAGCTCGTCCATCATCTGGACGGTTTCACCATGTACGTTTTTGGTTCCGGTGGCATCGGAGGCATTGGTCAGGCCGACTCTGCGAACATACATTGCAATATGTTTGCTGGCTAAAGTAATGGCCGAGAGAAGCCAGGAAAATTCTCCCGTTGCTTGTTCCGATTTCTTTTGTTCGTAAAGAATAAATTGCTGGGCACTATTTAACGCCGCTTTTGGATTACTGTATAATTGCATAAGTTACAGTTACTCTCTGAAGTGGTGCGTAAATAAGAATTTTATAAGGTAGTACGCTTTTCTTTCTGATAAAGCGTAGTTTGGATACCAAATTTCATTTTTTTTTCTTTTATAGGTACAAATCCATTCATTACGAAAAATTTATGGTAATCAGGTATTCTTTTAGCTTCAATATTTGAAAATTTTCTGAAAAACAGGTATAAAAAATAGATAACTGCTTTTTGAAACAAGGTTTCAGGTGGCATAAAGTCGGTAAAAAGCCAATAACCGCCAGGGTGAATTTTTTGGGCAATTTTTTTCATCGTGGTTTGCAACGAGGTTTCTTCAAATTGGTCTAGAAAATAGTGTGTGGTTACTAAAGAAAAATCAACTCTGTTTTGAATGGAATCAAGATCTCCGCAGATAAAATAATTTTTTTGTCTGTTTTTTCGTATACGATTTTTTTTTCGGGCTATGCGACACATTTGCAGCGAACTGTCTATATATACTATTGTAGAAATATCTTTTTGTTTCTTCAATTGCTTTAAAAAGTTCCCCGTTCCTTCACCTACAAGAAGAGCCTTATCCACATCGGGAACATATGTAAGCAGTTTCAGTTGGCTTTTTTTCAAGTAACCACCGCTCCCTAAAAGCAGCAGGTCGTAACAACTTGCAATCTTATCGTAATTGGGTCGAGGTCGAATTTTTTCCCGGCTCATTCTTCTTTAAAATATAAAGTGAAATTATAGGGAGGTTTTATTTTTTCACCAGCGGCGGGCGTTTGCTGTAGTAAGTATCCTGACCCATAAACCGAGTGGTCTCCTGGAAAATATTCCCACACCTGATATAAAACTTCTTTTTTACTTTTTTTTCTAAAATCTGGCATAATGGCAGGGTTAAATTTCGGGGTGCCAAGGTCTGTTTCAGGAATGACCTCTACCCTTTGGACTTTTCCGTGTAAAATAACAGGAATAATACGGCTGATGACCTCGCGAAATACCGGCGCCGCAGCTTGCCCACCATGGTGCGCTCCTATTGCAGGTTCATCCAGCATTATGTAAACGCTTATGCGAGGTTTGTCACCAGGAAAAAAGCCTAGAAAAGAAGCCTGGTATTTACCCTTTATATAATGCGTGGAATCAGAAACCATCGCAGTACTGGTTTTACCCGCCACGGAATAACCCGGAACATTGGCTTCACTTCCTGTTCCACCCTGCGTTACAACTTCGAGCAAGTATGACATAATTTTTTTAGATACTTCGTTTGTAACGGTAGTGAATTTTTCTTCCGGTTCAAACATCTCGATTAAATCTCCATTAGCAGAGGTAACCTTTTGTATAATCATAGGTTTCATGAGGGCGCCGCCATTGGCTATAGAGTTTCCGGCAATAATCAATTGCAGGGGGGTTACACTCAAGCCTTGCCCAATCGGAATATTTGCTTTTCGATAAGGATCCCATTTTTCAGGGACTGGTAGAAAACCGCGTCCTTCACCAGGCAGGTTAATATGGGTGGAATTTCCAAACCCGAAATATTTTAGATTTTCATATAAACGAATGACCTGCATTTGCCAGGAGGTCTGAATAATTCCCGAATTACAGGATTTTTTTATAATTTGATCAATAGTGAGGTTTTTATGAACTGCGCTACATTTGACTTTTACTTTTTTGTATTCAAAATAACCCGGACAATAATATGTTTTTTTTTCGTCGACCATATGCTCTTTAAATAAAGCGGCCAAGACAAATATTTTAAATGTGGAACCTGGTTCAATATTATGACCAATAGCCCGGTTGACCCAGTTTTCTCTCGGGTATTTCGTCGCCTCATTTGGATCGTAATCAGGTAATGAAGTCATGGCCAGAATTTTACCAGTATGAGTTTCGGTTATTATACCGATTCCGCTTTTTGCTCCGGTTTTTTTAATTCCATCGGCCAGAGCTATTTCCAGTTGGCGTTGTACATAGGCATTAATTGTTAAATGGATATTATTACCGGCCGAGTCACCATCTTCATCATGCATTAAAATAGAGTTAAATTGGTATTCAACACCTTCCATACCCTGGTTGTCGAGCCCGGTAAAACCCAGCACTGTAGAGGCCATTTTTTTATTCGGATAAAAACGGGAGGGTTCTCTTTGAAACACAAGACTTGGAATTTTTAACCTGCGTAGATCTTCCAGGTATTCCACATTAACTTTTCGCTTTATCCAGACAAAATCAGAACCTGTCTCCAGCTTTTTATAAATTTCTGCAGGGTCCATTTTCAATACTTTGGATATTAAAAATATACTTTGTTCTTTATTCACCATCTCGTTCGGGCGAAGCGCAATCGAGACGGTATCGAGCGAGATGGCCAGTTCGTGAAGTTGGGAGTCAAAAATAGTCCCACGCCGTACCGTGGGTTTTTTTGAAAGCCACTCTTTAGGAACCGGGGAGTCATAAACAAGCTCGAAAGCGCGCCAGATAAAAACAACAAATAAAATAGATAAAAAAGCTATGGTAACAAGAAAAACTCTTTTTTGTTTTTTATCGGTGGTTTGTTGTACAGGCAGGTTCATATTTATTCACTTTTTTTTATATAGATTACGCGGCCAATAATTAAATCTTTTGAAATTGCGCCAAATTGTTTTGAATCGAGGGACTTTTCAGGGTTATCTCCCAAAACAGTTAAGTCGTCTTTATTTACCTGGAAAACCCGTTTTATTAATACTTTTTTTCGATCAGGTGAAAAGAAAGTTACAAGGTCTCTTTCTTGAATCGGCCTTGCGAGATGATACCTATACCTTTTAATTCTTCCGTGAGTCTCACCTGGTTTGTAATAACCGGGAGTATAAATAAAACCATAACTTATTTTTTCAATTAATACCTGATCTCCAGGGGCGAGTACAGGCAGCATAGACCTGTTTTTTACAACAGACCATTCTAACGCGTGAATATATATATGAACTCCGGCCATATACGCATAAAATAAGGATAAACCGATTAAAAAAAAAAGCGAAAAGAGCTTACGGGTAGATTCATTCGGAAAATTGAAAAATTGATTTTGGGCCAAAGATTCAGAGATTTGTATCCCAGCCCGAAAAACATGCCGAGCGCCGGCACGATTATAGCCAAACTATAAAAATTTGTTAAAAACAGATAAAATGCTGAATAGATAAGTGACAGATAGAAGAGGACAAATCTCAGTTTTCGTCCTTTTAATACGATTTTCTTGAACAACGTACCCATTTAATTACCTGAATGGAAACAAAGCACAGGTGTAAAGTTTAATAATAATTGAACTTTATCCGATGATGAAGCATGTATATGCAAAACTTATTTTACAAATTGAGTCGCAGCTGAACTATTACCACGCCGAAAGGTCCTAATCTAAATGAGTCAAGTTATAGCAGTTGAAATGTTACGGGAAGAGCTCGAAAAAGTTGAAGTCGAGCACTTAAAACGTATAGCGGATATTTGGGGATTGGTAAAGATCCCCAATGATAAAACCACCCTGGTGAATCGATTGATCGAAACAGCCAAGGATGAATATTTTCTCAAAGGGGTTCTTGAGAAACTAACTCCTTTGCAGGTTCAGATTTATTCCATTATGGTGGCCAGTAAGAATGTTTTGACTTTGGGCGAGATTTCCAGAAAAATCAGAATTCTTCCCATTAATGTTGAAAAAGAGTTGGCAGTTTTAAAACACTTAATGCTGACCTACCAGAGAAAAAATCGCGAAAGAATTACTAGTAATCTCGATAAATATTACCCTTTCGAAGAAATTCGAAACATTATTTCCATTGAAGACAATGAGAATGGTGAGAAAATAAAATATTCCATAAAAAGAGATATAGAAACAAAAGGCACAGATGAACTCGATTCGGAGTACCTGGCTTATCTTGGCAATCCGGCCAATAAAAAAGAGGGCGCGAAACGGGCGATTGAACCTGAAGTTTTGCAATCCATTATAGATAATCTGGAAGAAGCGGAACTTTTCTTATTAGATGAAGCATTTTCTAACGGCGGTGTTATTGAAATTAACGCAGCTCGTATTATTATGGATGAAAAGAAACTGCCACAAGAAGGGACTCTACGCAGGTTGCATGGACTCAATATCATAAAAGATATTTACTATATTGATGAGCGATTTGTTCGGTTGCTGGTTTTACCTGTAGAACTTTTCGAATATCTGACTGAAAATCCGGTGTTCCCAATAGCAAGCGGTATTAAAGAGCTTCAAGAAAGAGTCATCTCGAATGAACTTGATTTTGTACTGAACGTTAAAAAACTGTTATTATTTATATCGAACAAAGGGCTGACGTTGGCCCAGTCCGAAAAGATAAAACAAGCGGATATAAAAAAGAGTGAAGACGCTTTGCTTGAAATGGATATGAGACTTTTTCCTGAAAAAAGCCAGGTTCATTTAATTGAAATTATACTTCCGTTTGTAAAACTTTTTGATTTGGTCGATTTACGCGGCGAAGACATTATTTTACTTGAATCTTACGAAGAATTTCTTAAGAAAGATCCTCTTGAGAGTTTTAAAGAGTTCGTTAAGGCGACAGCCGACGCTTCTGATAAAAGAATGGTCGGCAATGATGTGTTTTTACCCATGGATGTTCCTTTCTTTAAGCAGGAAATGCTTCAAAAGGTTGTTGATGCAATTTCAAAAACCGGTGGAATCTATGTAAAAGTTATTATTGCCAGAATGATTCGGGAGTGGGTTGTACTTTCACCTGAATTTCGCGTTAAATTTTTCAAGAATATGTATGTTGAAAAACGAAATTCCATTGTATCGGCACTTTTTTATATGCACTTATTTGGCCTTTTAGAAGTAGAGTATCCAAAACGGTTAATTCGCTTTTCATCTTTAGGACGCCATTACTTTTTTAACGAAGATCTTGGTACAGTCAATGAACCAGGTTCGGTTATTGTCAATCCTGACGCTTCAATTGTAGCCATGCCGGATAAACTTTCAATATTTGGTCTTCATTTGTTAAAATCTTTTTCTGAGTTGAAAGATTATGACAACATCTATAATTTTCAAATTACGAAAGATTCAATGCAGGTTGGTCTGCTCATTGGAAACAATGTAGATTCCTTTTTAGAGTTTTTAAATTATGTTTCAAAAAACAGGGTTCCGCAAAATCTTCTCTTTTTAATATCTGACTGGAGTGAAGAACTTCCCATTGTAACAATTGAAGAGGGTGTTGTTTTACTGGAAACTTCAAACGCTAAAATGATGGATCTTCTTTTGGGTCAGGTAAAAGGTAAAAAAATTATTAAAAAAGAACTTTCTCCGACTGCAATTATTATCTACAAAACCCGTGTTCAGGAAATTATGGAAGTCGCCGAGAAACTTGAGATGATTATTAAACTGGTAAGGTAAATGCAATTCGAGCAGGGTAGGTATTTCTACCTTCTGCGTCCAAAAGAGAGCGGGGCTTTATACTATTTAGAACCTTCTGGAATTTATAACGAAATTAACTCTGAGGGTGAAATCGTTTCTACGAAAAAAACGATTTTTACACGCTCCGTCGATCTTGTCCCGTCTTTTATTTATCATGTATATGAAACCGAACCGAAAGGTGAAAAAAAAAGTTCCAAACATCTTTTGCAATACCCTCCGACAGCTCGCTATTCGCGTGATGGAAAATCGATTACCATAAAACCCATGGAATACCGGTTAGAAAAAGAGTCTGCTTTAATCTACAGGTCAAAAGAATTTCTTTATAAAGAAAAAATTTCTCGAACCGGGCAAAAAGTAAATATACCCGATATTTTTTTGGAAGCTTTAAAAAAAAATAGGGAAGGCAGCATTGTACTTGCCCAGGGCGATTTTGAATACTCCCTGGAAACTTTTCCCAATGTTCGAAAATACTCTTACACGGAAGACAAAACCGTAGAGTGGACCGGCTTTTATTACCTGTCGGTGAAAGATATACTCGACGGCGATGGAGGTCTCGATCGATTGATTGAAGATTTAATTGAAGCTAGAGGCAGTGGATTGAAATTTCAAGGTAAAAAAATGGGTCGTCTGCTCGATATTATACGCAGCGCAAACGATGAACAAGAAGAGAAAATACTCTCAGCTCTTTATATGGAAGATCCCCCTTTTTTTACAGAGGTGACATACTGTCTTTTTTCCGATGACCTTATTCCCTACATGGATAAGCGGGAACTAGAAACTATATTAATGAAAGCTCCAGACTCGATTCTGGCAACTTTAAAAGATTGTGCAGGGCCCACCAGAGAAATTTATAAAAAACTGATTTCAAAAAGACGATGGGTAGACCTTTTGAATGAGAATACAAGTGGCACGTCGGACCAACCTGAGCTTGAGAAAACAGCAGTGTGGTTATTTATTGAAAGTTATTTTCGAAAAAGTAGAGAACGAACAATCTATGTAAAAAAAAGGGAAACTCCGTTTTTATATAGATCAGGCGAGGCGAGTTCTATTATGGACAAAACATACAGTAATCCGGTCTCCAATATGGTTTCACCGATTTCGGTAATTTCACTCAACAAAGAAAAAGTTTTAATAAACATTGAGGTTGCGTTAAAAAAGCTTGAGGTCGTTGTAAAACAGTCAAGCGGTAACTTTTTGCGCGCCAGGTTTCAAAAGCTATCGCCGGGAATATTGCAAGCTGACTTTCCATTGCTAACGCAAAAAAGTACGATATTACTTGGTGGTATTGACTATGAAAATGGCCTGGTAGAAACCATAGCCCCGTTTATTTAACTGTTACTCTTCTTCCGACTTTGCGGCTTCGTCGCTTTCGGTGCTATTTTCTGTGCCACTGTCTGCCTCGCCTTCGGTTTGCTCGGCTTTGTCGCTTTCTGTGCTATTTTCTGCGTCGCCTTCGGCTTGTTCACTTTCAGCTTGTGCGCCTTCCGGTGCGTTGTAACCGTGCTGGTCATAACCATATTGAATATGGCCGTCGGCTAAGAGCGAGATTGCTTGAACGGCAAGCTTTCTTTGTTTAAGTGATCTAGGTACTTCTACTTTGAAAATATGATCTACCAGATCGAAGCTGGCACATGTAATTTCGTATTTTTTTGCTCTGGATAAACCTAGAACTTTACCGATTTCTATTTCTCTCATTTGTTTTTACCTGTCTTTTTTGAAGCAAATACCAGATAGCAAAGTAAACACAACGTGTCAAGCGTAGAATGTGCGCCCATCAGGATTCGAACCTGAGACCTTCTGATTCGTAGTCAGACACTCTATCCAACTGAGCTATGGGCGCATAACTTATTTATTCGTATTCTGTTTTAAAAACGTATTGTCAAGTAAAGAATGGAGCAGGGGGTGTATCAGGTTTTTGTCTTTGGAAAAAGATGAAAACATAATTACCAGATTTGTGACTAGAAATAGAAAAGCTATAAGAGAATGAGACCAGTATAAGACTGGGAATGGCAAAGAAAAAAGGAAACCTAAAGTATAAAGCAAAAGCAGTAACAT
>JBEQLE010000095.1:0-13436 GCA_040326155.1 Leptospirales bacterium
GCGAACTGCTGGTCCGGAAGCTGGTACATCTTGCCGTCCGGGCCGGTGGTGAAAGATTTACCCATGAAATCGTCCACCTCTAATGTCGGTAGCGTAACGTCCTTGCCTTCACCCTTCATAAAATCGTCCAAGGGAACCACAAACCCGTAGCGCATGTGGGTGCCGATGAGATCGGAATCGTTAATATAGATATCATAGATGTTCTTCCCGGACGCCCACTGGGTCTGCAGCTTTTCGATGACATCACCTTCCTGAATCAGGTCAAAAGCGACACTTATGCCGGTGATCTCTTCAAATGCCTTGGCCAACACCTTGGCCTCATACTCGTGGGTCGGGATAGTCTCGGAGACGACCTTGATTTTCATACCCTTAAAGGGTTTTGCAGCCTTGATGAACCATTTCATCTCTTTCATTTGTTTCTGCGCCGCACGGACCTGCTGAAACATATCTTTCATATTGGACATATCGAACATGTTAGAGAAAGCTTTAATTGCATTGAAAGTGTCAATAATTATTTATCTGAAAACCTGCTTAGATGAACCCCAGGTAAACAATACAGTGGGTATATAGGTTCAGAAGGAATAAGAATTAGATTGCAATATAAATAAATTTGAAACGGGAAGAGATACGCCAAATTTTCAAACACCCATCGCCTAACAAAGTTTGATCTGCTCGATCCCTTATATGAAAAGCTACCCTTGTTATCACAAATAGCTCGACCACATTTTGCCACTTTCCGGCTAATTCGCCCGGACTCGCACAAATCATTGAGGTTAATTATTGCTCACAGGACAAAAATATAATTATTGACATTGTGATCTAATATACAGAATTTCTGTATATTCGTTGTATTCCATAATATGTATAGAAAGCTATATATTAATATGTTGGGATACCTAAGCAAACAGATCTGTTGGTTTAAAACTAGATAAAGTGAGGTTTTCAATGAATACTAATGAAGTTTCTCAAAATATACCAAACAAATCCTTGATTGACGTGCGTCTGAAGCTATCAGCCTTGTGGATAGTATATATGTTCATATACTCCTATACTGACTATTATAAAATGTATGTACCAGGTAAGATCAATGAAATGATCTCTGGGTTCTATGGTGAAATTCAAATTACCCAAATGTCATTATTCATCTTTTCTGCAATAACTATTATTCCTGCATTGATGATATTCTTGACGCTTATCTTAAAAGAAAAGGTAAATCGTTGGTCGAACCTCATTATAGGTGCCCTTCATATTGTCGTCGGGGGAGCTGCTATATTTGACTCCAATTGGACATTCTGGATTTTTTACTGCAGTCTATTGATATGTGTTGCTACCTTGATTGTTGTATATGCATGGAGATGGCAGCAGGACATTGTTAAATGACTTTTGTTTGGCGAAATATTCAAGAGTAGGGCCGGGGTCTCCCCCGGCATTACGTTCAAACTTATATTCAGGCTGCGGTTTCTTCGATTTCAACATCAGCTGAAAACTTAAGATCGGTAATGTTAATTACGTCGGCTGAAAAAACGTATTGGTTGCGCGCTTTACCATTTTCATCTGTCCAACGTTTTTGAACGACCACTCCGTTCACAATAATTTCCAGGCCCTTGGTAAGCAGGGGGGCAAAAATATCGGCAAGTTTTTGCCATGCTTCGACCTGGATAAAGTTGGTGTGGGAGCCCTCGGCGTCCGTGGTTTGTCGGGTAAAATACATAAAGTTGAAAGTAAGTAACTTTTTACCCGATTTCGTCTCTTTGTAGTCAGGATCGCCAACAACGCGTCCTTTTAACTGGTTGATGTTCATTGCTTTGTAATACATAAATTCCCCTTTTAATATTGGTTTCAATATTATAATAGGGAGTTTTATGTTTTTTTTTCACTATTTTTGAATATTTAGTGAATTTTACGCAATTTTTGGAAAAAAGTTACTTTTGTTACTCTTTCCAGACGGTGACTCCGGTAATCTTGTCATTTTCTTTTAAAACAACAACTTTTACACCAGAAGCGGTTCTTCCCTGAACAGGAATATCGATCATTCCAACCCGGACGGTCATACCATTGTCGGTAATTATAATTCCTTCGCCACTATCTTTGACAGTTCGTATCGATACAATATCGCCAGTTTTTGCTGTGACTTTCATAAAAGTCATACCTTTACCGCCCCTGCCTTTGGGAGCAAATTCGGAGTATCTGACTCTTTTACCCTGGCCGGTGGAGGCTATAACAAACATCTCTTCTGCTTCGGAGACAACATCCAGTGCGATCATATAATCGTCTTTGGCAATTACCATACCGATAATACCTGAAGCGGCGCGCCCTTGTGCTCGCATTTTAGCCAGGCTGGTTCGCAGACCAAGGCCTTTTGCTGTACCCATAAAAATTTCGTCTTTTTCGGAAACAACGGCAACATCGATGAGCCAGTCTTCATTGGCGTTTTTAAATTGAACCGCCATGACACCGCCTTTCTTGGCGTTTTGCAGGGTAGTGACGTCCATTTTTTTAATGATACCGGAACGAGTCAGCAAGACAAGATAGATACCATCTTTAAAATCTTTTATGGATTTAACTACAGTTATAAATTCGTCATCATTGAGGCTGAGTAGTCCACGCAGACTTTTCCCACGCGCATCTTTGCTGGCTTCGGGAATTTCATAGGCTTTAATTGAAAATACTTTACCACGGTTTGAGAACAGTAGAATGATGTCGAGGCTACGACAAAAGTGAACATGTTTTAGTAAGTCCTCTTTTTTGCCCCCGGAAACTACCCCTTTGCCGCCACGGTGTTGGCGTTTAAAAGTGTCTACGGGAACACGGCGTATGTAACCATTTTCGCTGAGTGTAATTACTTCGTCCTGGTTGTGAATAAGATCTTCATTGTTTTTTGTAACTGGTGCAAACTGATCTTTAGAAACATTACTTTTTCTAGGTGTACCGAATTTTTCTCGTACAGCGGCAAGTTCAGATTTAACAACCCCATATATTTTCTTTTCACTTTTTAATAGATCTGATAACCCTTTAATTGTCGATTTCAGTTCCTTTAATTCTTCGACAATTTTATTAACTTCTAACGAAGTTAGTTTTTGCAATCGCATTTCCAGAATTGCTGTAGTCTGAACATCGCTGAATTTAAATCTTGCGATAAGCGATTTTTTCGCGTCATCAACGGCTTTACTGGCGCGTATAATTTTTATTACTTCATCAATAAAATCGAGGGCAGTTTTAAGCCCTTCGAGTATATGGGCCTTTCGTTCGGCTTCGTTTAAGAGGTATTGAGTTCTTCGGGTTACAATTTCTTTTCGGTGGGCAATATAATGCGTGAGCATCTCGTGAATGTTCAACAGTTTTGGTTCATTATTTACAAGGGCCAAAAAGATGATGCCGTAACTGACTTCCAGGTTAGACCTTGTGTAGAGTTGGTTTAGAACAATCTGTTCGTTTGTATCTCTTTTCAGCTCGAAAACGATTCTCATACCTGTACGGTCTGATTCATCGCGAATATCCGAGATTCCTTCGATTTTTTTATCGGTCACCAACTTAGCAATTTTGGATATAAGGTCGTTTTTCTTGATTTCGTAGGGAATTTCCGAAACAATAATAGCTCGTTTTTTACCGACATCTTCGAAATCGGCGACCCCTCGAATTTTAATAGAACCCCTGCCTGTGGTGTAAGCGTTGACGAGACCCTCTTTTCCGTAGACAATACCGCCTGTTGGAAAATCAGGAGCGGGAACAAACTTCATAAGCTCACGCGGGCTACAGTCGGGTTTTTCTATGAGGTAATTAATAGCGTCGGTCAACTCGTTCAAATTATGCGGTGGAATTTTCGTCGCCATACCAACGGCAATACCGGAACTTCCGTTTGTCAAAAGGTTGGGGTAGGCTGCGGGTAGTACTTTAGGCTCTTTTCTGGTATCATCAAAGTTGGGTTGAAAATTAACAGTATCTTTATCTATATCTTTTAAAAGCTCTACGGCCATTTTCGTCAACCTGGCTTCGGTATAACGATAGGCAGCGGCGTGGTCTCCATCGACAGAACCAAAGTTTCCTTGTCCGTCAATAAGAGGAACTCGCATGGCAAACTCCTGGACCATTCGAACCATTGTATCGTAAACGGCGGCGTCACCGTGGGGGTGAAAGTTACCAATGACTTCCCCGACTATTTTTGCTGATTTTACATAGGCTTTATCGTTTCGCCAGCCCCTTTCGTTCATGGCGTGTAGAATTCTACGGTGAACGGGCTTTAAACCGTCTCGTACATCGGGAAGAGCCCTTCCTACGATCACACTCATGGCATACGCCAGGTACGATGTTTTCATCTGGTCTTCAATTTCTACCGGGACTATATTTTGTTCGCTATCACTCGGGGGTATGTTCGGAGTCTTTTTGTCAGCCATATAGAGACATAATTGAAAGAAAATACAGGGAGTAAATCTTTTCTTTTAGTTTTTGACGAGCGTAGGTGTGGAAAAACTCACCTACAGAAATTTCGGTTTATTCCCGATATTGAAAAGGGCCCGACCCGGAACCACCTGAGGATGAAGGTTAAAACCAAGCACCTGGCCATGTACATCCGAAGCAATCGAGCTGACAATATCGCCCTGGACCGACCGAATTTCGCCCAGGTTTTGGCCTGTATCAATAAGATCTCCCGGAAAGGCGTTGGGTACAAACAGACCCCCCTGGTCGGCTCGAATCCAATTTGAAGAAGAAAAATACTCTGCAAGTGGCTCCGAAATATAACTGGAGTTATAATTTTCAAGCATCTCAAAACCCTGCAAAACGCCAAGCACACCGGAGGTTCCAATGGTACCGACCTCAAGTTCAAACCTGTTAATTTGCCCGGCCTCGAATAAAATAAAAGGAATATCCCGAATGGTCGCCTCTCTACGCAACGAACCTTTCACCCCTTTACTGTGAAGGGCAATGGGGGCTCCGAATAGACGGGTGAGTTTTCGTACTTCGGCATTACGCATATCACCGCGTATATGTGGGTAATTCCACCTGTTGTAACTGGCAGAATGCAGGTCAATACCAAAGTCGGCTCCTTTAACAAAACTTTTCCAGACAAGATCAGCCAAACGGTGACCCTCCGTACCATCGTTCTTACCAGGAAAAATACGGTTCAGATCTCTTCGATCGGGCATATATCTGGTATGCAGGTTAAAACCGGGAATATTTACAATGGGAATTAACAGCAACTGGCCGTTAAAATTTTCCGTATCGATTAGTTTAGAGATATTATGAATAACTTGAATACCATTTATCTCGTCACCGTGAATCGCCGACAAAATAACACCTTTGGGGCCGTCGTTTTTACCGATTATATGGATATAGGGAAATTCTACGGAAAAACCGAAATAATTAGGTTGGGTTTTCAGAAAAGATTTTACAATTTTTCCCTTTCCCGGTTTAATGGTTTTTAAGAATAAAGATTTTAACATGAAGACTATATTTTAGGATCGGTTCATTCACTCGTCAAACCTTAATAAGATGAAGAAAAAAAAAGAATATCCACAAACCCCGTACTCCATCTTTGCGAAAGTTTACGATGAGACCATGAATGAAGTTCCCTACCTTCGATGGACTTCCTTTATTGTGAACTATTTTTACAACCAGGGTCTGGACAAAGATTCCCTAATACTAGATGCAGGGTGCGGTACCGGCACTTCTTTGAACCAGATTATTTCTTTTTTCCCACGCGCTCTGGGGCTCGACAAGTCTTACTTTATGCTTTTAGAGTCAAAAAAGAAAATTCCGGGAAAATTAATACAGTCGGATATTCTTAATATACCTTTACCGAATCAATCTCTGGACGGTATGTTTAGTATTCATGATGTATTGAATTACTTAAAGACGGTAGAAAACCTTGTTCTACATTTTAAAGAAGTCTCTCGAATTCTAAAAAGTGGATCTTGCTATATTTTCGATGTCAGCACAGAATTTAATGTTGTTAAAAATTTCCACGAGAAAACCTTCCGGGAAACCCATGGAAAACTCTATATGGAGTGGAAAAACACCTATGATTTCAACAACCATGAGATTATTTCCGTTATAGATTTCAGCAAGGCTTCGTTGCTCTCTCGTTTGCCAGGGGTTCGGTCTCTTGCACCGACAATTCCGAGCACAAGAGAAGTACATGTTCAGAGAATATTTTCCGACAAAGAAATTCTGGACGCCATTGACGAAAGCGGCATGGTAATGCTGGAAAGGTATCCCGATTATAAAGAGAACCATTCAGGTATCGAAAATGCAAACCTCATGGTGTATGCGCTTCAAAAAGATGGAAAGTAAAATACTTCTTCTGATCGGGGAATAATAATTTCGGAACTGAATTTTCTATCCAGCATTTTTTGTAAAGAAGAGCGAGCTTCGTCTTCCCCGTGGTTAATGAATATTTTTTTAGGGTAGGGCTCTTCCATTTTTTCGACCCATTCATACAACCCTTCCCGGTCAGCGTGCGCGGAAAATGCGTTAATGGTTTTAATCGCTGCTCGAATAGGAAGTTCACGACCGAAAATTTTTACCCTTGCGGCGCCTTCCATTATTCTGCGACCCAGAGTTCCTTCAGCCTGGTACCCTACAAACAAAATTACATTTCGTCTGTCCCATATACGATTGTATAGGTGGTGTAAAATTCGTCCCCCATTGCACATTCCACTGGCGCTTAAAATAATACCGGGACCGTTAAAAAAGTTCAACCGTTTCGAAGTGTTGACATCTTCTATTAGAAAAATATCTTTCGATTCCAGAAATTCAAAAAACTGTTCATTAATTACTGACTCTTTCATCTCTTCCGGATATTTTAGATAAACCCTGGTGGCTCGGGTGGCCATGGGGCTGTCAATATAAATGGGCAGTTTAGGTATTTTCTTGTTCTTTATTAAAGCATACAGAACGTATAAGATCAGTTGGGTTCGGCCCACAGCGAAAGAGGGTATAAGAAGCATCCCTTTACGGCGAACTGCGAGTTTGACAGCATCAATCATTTTTTCCCAGTAATCATCATCTTCATGCAGGCGATTGCCATACGTAGACTCCATAATTAGATAGTCAGAATGGGGAGGGTTCTCTCTTTTTTTATGGATAATAGGATACCTGGGTCCGATGTCTCCGCTGAATAAAAAGGTGTTTCCTCCGGCGCGAATTCGTACATAGCTTGCGCCTAGAATATGGCCCGCCCAGTAGTATTCGAATTCTATGTCGCGGTAACGAAAGGGCTTTCGAAAAGGGACCGTTTTAATTAACGTAAGGGCGTCAAAAGCGTCTTGCTCGCTGAATAAAGGAGCTTCTAAATCGTACTCTGTGAGTTTCTTTTTACTTAAGAATTTATACTCTTCTTCTTGAATTCTCGCCGCGTCGGGCAGCAATATTTGAAGAAGTTCACCGGAAGATTCAGTACAAAAAATTTCACCTTTAAAACCCTCTTTTACAAGAAGAGAGAGCAGTCCGCTATGGTCAATGTGGGCGTGCGTTAGAATTACCGCATCGATATTCTCGGGTAGAGTTTCCAGTGTTTTGTAGTTTTTTTCTTCAATGTAATGAGGGCCCTGGTAGAGACCGCAATCTATATAAACCTTAGTGTTCTCGGTCTCGAGAAGAGTACGTGAACCAGTAACATAACCAGTCGCTCCAAGAAATTGTAACCTTATATGGTTTTTCACTTTATATCTGGCTTTGAGAAACCAGAACGCTCGTAAACAGCGGTTCCGGTTTCTATTAAAATTTATACTTAAAAAGCAACGCGTAAACCGCCAAGAATTCCATAAGAATCGGATGACGGAGCCCAGTTAAACTGAGTTACCAGTTTGACTGCAAAAATGTTGATCTGTACGCCGCCAAAAAGACGATAATCGACGGCTGTGGGTTGAATCGTTTTCGTTGTTTTAACCCAGGCAGTTCCGTTTGATTCTTTAAAACCACCTTCTGCTTTTACAGTGAAGTCGGTACTTCCAAAGTTGAAATCTAAACCCAGGCCACCGAAAAAGGTTATAAAAATGAGGTCGAAACTGGATGAAACTTCTACCGGTATAGACGAAACATCACTTTGCGAAGACATCGTCGCTTTCGGTTGCCATGTAAGCCCACTGGTTACCTGATAGTTGCCAAGAGCGACTTTACTAAACGAAACATCCATGGTGGTCAATCGATACCCCGTGGTAACACGAAGTCCACCCCAGGTCATTAACCCTGGTACAATGGGAACATCGTCAAGTATCGAATACTGGATGTTAATTCCAAAGTTGAGGAAACTTATACTGCCTACATTAGATAAAGGTAAAGTCATAGCCATAAAATTGATATACACCTTCATTTTACTTAAAAAAGGAACAGGTAATACGCCCAGATTCATTCCTGCCATAATGCTCAAGTTGCTGCCGACACCTTCGACAGAACCCGGACCCTTAGAAAACAGGTCGGTATAGGAACCTGTGCTGTCCGAGATACCTAAACTATAATCAAAACCGAAAACAGCGACTTTGGGGCCGGGGCCATAACTTACACCTAAGCCATTCGTACTTGCAAGCGCTGCGCCAGGCATACCTGCCGCGAAAGAGGCATAAGAGTTAGTGAGGTCACCGGACTCGGTATTAGCTGCCTCGTCATCGAAATAGGTATCAAAGGCAGCTTGTTCACCTGCGGTGAGTCCACTATAACCATAAGTTGTTTTTGCTGAAAGAGAAAATGTTGAAAATGTGAAAATGGCAGCAAAAATAGTCACTGCTTTCATAAATTTAAGAATAGATTGCATAAAGGTTCCTTTCATATATTTTATAAGTCTCTAGAATACATAGTATGATAGTTTTAACGTGGTGTCAAAAAAAAATTATGCTTGTTCTCGTTTTTCTATTTCGTCCCAGATTGCTTTCGGGTCGTCTAAATTGATAATAGTATTGCGAAAATCGGGGTCATTTGTAAGTTTAGTAATATTTGCCAACGTCTGAATGTGCTTTTCAAACTGCTTATCGGGTAGTAAAATTAAGAAAACAATAAAAATATCGTTATTATCGATAGATTCAAAATCAATGCCATTTTTTAGAATACACATTGCCCCAAGGGTCTTTTTTAAAAAGGGGATAGAAGAGTGAGGAATAGCAATACCGTGACCGATACCGGTTGTCATCGATTTTTCCCTCTCTATGAGCAGGTTTAAAGCGATTTTTTGTTTTTCTTGTGCATGTGAGGTTCCTGAGAATAGAAAACTATTCAGGTTTTTAATCAGTTTCCATTTGTCTTGGTGTTTAGGGGGGTCGCTATCGGGCCAGCCGATACAGATGCGTTCGACCGGCACGAGAGAGGAAACTTTCATCGGTTAAATAACCTGTCGCAGATTATTCTGTCTCCGCAAGTGAGTAAATTTCGTCTTTTACCGGAAGTTCTCTTCTAAGATTTTTAATAAAGGGGTTGGTCTCTCCCATTGGGGAGTAATCAGGACAGTCAGTCTGAACCCTACGGGCTACCGTGAAAAACTTATACTGCTTTTCTTCTCCAGAGCGTTTAGCCCATCTCTTTTTGGAACATTTAACCCGCAATACATACTTGGTATTGTCAGACTCAAATACACGAATAACTTCACAATGTTCACAATTAGCGCAATATACTTTTTCTTTCATTCAAATGACTCCTAGCGTATGAACTTTTATAAAACGAATAATCGAGACATTGTGTCAAGGTTTTTATCGTAAATAGGCTTACAATTTCAGCTAATACATTTTATATTGCGGTCGATATAAAAATAGAACCCGTATATTTAAAGAAGAGATACGGAAAATATAGAAAATAGATAAGGCGAAAAAGGGAAGAGAATGGATAGTACAATATATCTTGCAGATTGTTTTGAATATATAAAGCAAATGGAGAGTGAGTCGGTTGATCTGGTGATTGCCGATGGTCCTTACGCTGTTACCACTCATGATTGGGATAAAATTAAGTGCATTCAGGATTTTAATCTGAACTTAATAAAAGAGCTTTCTCGTATTATGAAGCCGGGCGCGGGTCTTTACCTTTTCGGGAAGCATGATGCCATCGATTTTATCGATTATCGAGAATATATGAAGCTCAATACTCGTATTGTATGGTACCAGCCTTCTCGTCTGGCGCAGGGGCGAACTAATTATACCGATAACTATGATGTTATATATTATTTTTCAAAAGGAAAGGCAAACTCTTTTAACCTGGACGATATTCGCGTTCCTCAGCTTGTTGAATTAGCACATCGTAAACGGTGTGAGAATGTTCCCTCGGTTAAAAACGGTAAGTTTAAAAAGACACGCTTTAACCCGAAAGGGAAAAATCCTGGTAATGTCTGGGGTGATATTAAACAGCTTACTTATAAATCGGGAGAGCTTTTAAGCCGCAGTGTTTTAAATACTATACAGAAACCTGAGAAATTAATTGAGAGGTTGATTAAAGCCAGTTCGAAACCTGGTGATTTAATTTTTGATCCTTTTGCCGGTACAGGCACCGCCATGAAAATTGGGGCCAGGCTCGGGCGAAAGACGATTGGATGTGAGTTGAACCCTGAACTTGCTTTAGCCGCCTATTATAGAACACGCGATGTCACCGACGCCGTTAGTCTTGATTTTAGATATAGCGCCGGCTTAGTTGGTAGAAATACTGTTCAAGCGTAGTAAAACGATCTACCTGCGGGTACATTCTGTAATAATGCCCCGACCCCCTCAGGTGGGTTTTATATTTAAAGTGAGTGCCGTCTCGTCCAAATACTTCCGGTAGATTTTCGTCAAATAAAAACTTGTAAACGGTTTCTATGATGCCGTATACGTCCCCGGTTTTGTTTTCGAGTATAGTATGGTTGTGAGTCGTCTTTTGTACAAGTGGGTGGGTTCCCGCATAGGCATATGTTTTGGCAAAGCCCAAATGCAAAACTCCCGGAAAACCCAGGCCGTCTGCCACCAGTTGCATATTTTTAATTTTGTTGTTTTTGGCGCTCTGGGCGAAATGCTCCCAGGAACCCCTGCCTGCGTCAATGGAAAATACAACTTTCGGTGTCAAACCCCGGTGTTGCAGTGGCCAAAGGGACGTGTCGGCGCACCAGATGACTTTTTTTGTTTGCAGTTGGTCGTATTGCTCATCTACGGAGGGACCACCCAGGACAATGGCATCTGGTTTTTCTGTTTTTAATGTAGCTATGTCTTCTACCTGTAGCCACCAATCGCGGTTTCTATGAAAGTTGTATTCCCAGACTTTTTCGAAATGTTCGATTGTTTTTATTCGAACTGCAGAGTTTTCAAACTCATGTTGAAAAAATTCCTGAAGGCCGAAATCTTTTAATACGGGGTGAATTTCAATTCGATAGGAATCTGTTCTTTGTATATTGCGTAGAAAATATATCCATTTAGAATGACTGTTTATAATATGTATGTTTGGTTCTGTAAAATCGGCTACCGATATCCAGAAAATACGTTTTTGTTCATTTATAGAAAGGTGAGTGGCGATCTTTTTATGAAAGGGGGCAGCCCAGATCAGTTTTTTATCTACAGGACAAGCCTGTATTTTCTTTTTAAGAATTTTCGCTTCGCGTTCCAAAGATCGCGTTGTGTAGCATTTTATCTTTTTTTGGTCCGCAAGTATATAGTAGGTTTTGCCGGGGTTTTCTTTTGAGCTACCCGTTGGGCTCTCGGTAAAAGTTTCCGGACTGAATTTGTTAAATAAATCCATATTATGGCCGTTACATGGCCGCGTGCTACCAGTATTACTGCAAAGAATGTTCTTTATTCGACGTAGTAAAGCTCAATGGCATTGCCAGCCGGGTCAGAGATAATAACATTTTCGCCATTTTCTGTTTCTATTGGACCAGACAGGATAGCAATTTCATTTGTTTCGAGTACTTGCAAACCTTCTGTAAAATCGTCTATATCTAATATAAAAGACAGAGCGGGGTATTCTGGATTTGTTGAGGCCGTTTCGCTTTTTACCAGTTTTATTTTCAGCTGTTCATCAAATGTGATGGTCGCTTCGTTTTCGTTACTTTCTACGCATTCAAAGTCTAGAAAAACCGTATAAAACTCAATAGATTTCTCTAAGTCCTTTGCCGCGATGTTGATATGGTCTAATGCCTCAATTACAATCATAGTGTCCCTTTTTTGTCAAAATCTTGATTTAAAATGTGTTTACAAGCGTTTTTTGTATTTTGGGTAAACAACTCGTCTATTATATAATGGTTTTGAAAGGAGGTACATTATGGACAATTTAGCTGAGATTATGGTTCCTGAAATGGGAGAGTCGATTGTGGAAGCGACAATTGCATCCTGGTTTCGACATGAAGGTGACCAGGTAAAAGAAGACGAGGCTTTATGTGAATTAGAGACCGATAAAGTGACTTTCGAGGTGAATGCCCCTGTTTCTGGTGTTTTGCAAAAAATATACTATAAAACAGGAAGCACCGTTTCCGTAAAAGAAAAAATCGGTGAAATTGTACCGGGCGATGAAAAAACAGAAACAGGGGAAAAAAACTCGCCGGAAGTTATTTCAGAATCTATTTCGAAACAACCGCCTCCTGAATTCTCCGATTTACCGCCAGCAGCTCGAAAGCTAGCCCATGAAAAGCATGTGCATCTTGAGCAGGTATCCGGTTCCGGTAGAAACGGTAAAATAACGAAATCTGACCTTGTGAATTATCTGAACAAAGAGACTGCGCAGCCGGAACAGAAGAAAGCGGTCGAACCTGTCAAGCCTGTCGAACTTACCGAAGTTAGTGAGTCGCATGAATCGGATGTTTCTGTAGTTCCGATGAGTCCAATTCGAAAAACTATTTCGGAACATCTTTTACGAGCAAAGTCGGAATCTGCGATTTTAACCACTTTTAACGAGATTGATATGCATCATGTTATTGCGTTACGAGACCGTTACCGCGATAAATTTTTGGAACTTCATGGTGTAAAACTCGGGTTTATGGGTTTTTTCACATTGGCCACAGTTGCCGCCTTAAAAGAGTTTCCAGCTTTAAATGCTCGCATTGAAGGTGATAATATTATTTATAATAACAAACACCATATTGGTATTGCCGTAGGTGGCCCGAAAGGGCTGGTGGTTCCCGTGGTCAGAAATACCGGTGGGTTAAAACTATTTGAAATTGAAAAAGAGATTGTCCGTCTGGCCTCCAAGGTTCGAGATGGTAAAATAAAACTGGACGAGCTGCAAGGTGGAACATTCAGTATTACCAACGGGGGAGTGTATGGCTCCATGCTTTCGACGCCTATACTCAACCACCCGCAAAGCGGAATATTGGGTTTGCATAACATTGTAAAAAGGCCCGTGGTCATAAATGACGAAATAGTCATTCGCCCTGTAATGTATGCGGCTGTTTCCTACGATCACCGAATGGTAGACGGCAAAGAATTCGAAATTTCCCGCAGGGAACCTGGAGAATATTTCGGCGAGATCGCCCTCCTGCAGAATCGTCCCCGCACCGCAACCATCAC
>JBEQLE010000096.1:0-8832 GCA_040326155.1 Leptospirales bacterium
TTCGGATGATTAAACGAAACGGGCAGTTTTATCCTGATGGCGAAAATGCGGGGTTGCGCTCTGCTAAAATTGCAAAGTTAAATGATCTGGTGCGAGGCGAAAGGGCCAATAGTCAGAAAAAGCACAGACATCGACTTTGTCTGTACGGTAAGGACGAGTTGTTTATTCGAATTGCCGCTGCCAAAATGGGGTGTACGATGTCTCATCTGGTTCGTTTGGCGCTGGCGATGTATCTGGATGATTTGGTCAACAAATTTCCCTCTATTGGTCGCTCCCGGGGTCGTAATGGCAGGTTCAGTGGTCCGGCGTGGAAGTGTCTGGGTATCAAGATCTACCGTGGTGTGAGATTCCACACCACGGGCATAAGACACCAGCACTTCGAATTCACCTACTTCAAACCCGGCGATTACTGGTAATACCCGGCCCGCTCTGGAAAATTCCAGGGTAATTACCCACACCGTAGCGCCCATACACCCTACAGCGCTATTGAAATATCGTATTGGGTGACGGAAGAGCCGATAGGTTCTGTAGTCAGGGAAAAGAGTCAAATTCGCGCAGAATAAAGTTCCCGCTTTTCCCCCATTTTTTTCTGGTGGGTAAATTCCCGACCCACAGCACCAATAAAACATCGTATTGGTTGACAAGGTAGGCGGTATAATTAGTAAAACTCAGGATGATTATCGAGAAAAAGATTGATGTGAAAATAAGTAATCACAAACATTCCAATCTATGTCGATAAGATACTTGCTATGAAAAAATTTGGAATTTTAATTTTACCTACGGTTTTATTTTTTTATGCCAGTATGACTTGTGTTTATACACCGTCTCATCTGCGTGTAACCTCACTCGCCGCTGAATATAAGGCAGAGCATGGACCAGGGGAACCAACCGTAAATACGGAGTCTGAAAAAGTTGAGTTGAAAACCGATGTGTCCTCGCAGGATGATTCCATTGAGGTTATAAACTATAATATACCCCTTCCCGATTATATTCGTGGCATCTATTTAACAAACAATACATCGATGTCTGCTTCGCGCTTAAAAGAATTTATTGGTCAAGCTAAAAAGTATAATATTAACACGTTTGTTATGGACGTACAAAATAAAATGGTTCCCAAAGAGAATGTGCTGATGATTAAACGGGCGGGAATTTTTCCGGTGGCCAGGGTTGTTGTATTTCTCGGAGGTTTAAAAACGGATAAACCGAGCGAAAAATATCTGGATAAAATAATTGCGATCATAGACCGTGCGGCCCGGCAAGGGTTTCAAGAAGTACAGCTCGATTATATTCGGTACGCGGACGAACCAAGGTTGCAAAAACTTTCGCTGACTTACAAGTACAAAGTTATCAATTCAATTCTTGAAAGAGCCCAGGCAAAAGCCAATGAGAGGGCGATCTATTTGTCTGCCGACGTTTTCGGCAGAATTACCTTGAACAAACATGACCATATCGGTCAAAAACTCGAAAATTTTTCGAAATATATTGATACCATTTACCCTATGTTGTACCCTTCACACTATAATGGAGACCCAGGGCGTATGTCCAACCCGTATAAAACAGTTCGAGAAGGGGTAAGAAACTCGCTTGCCAGGTGTGGAAACACAAGAGTGGTCGCGTACATCCAGGGATTCGGGATGAAAGTGAAAGAAACAGGGTTGAGCCTGAGTGAATATATTCGACTTCAGATGAAAGGCGTTGACGATGCTGGCGGTCACGGCTGGATCATCTGGAATGCCAAAAACAGCTACTCTATATCATACGCAGCATTAAGAAAACACGACGCCAATAAAAAATCAAAAGATGAGCGAGAAAAATCAAACGACAAGTCCTGATTCTGGGATTTTATATTCTGTTGCAGTTCCCATTGGGAATATAGACGACATTACGCGAAGAGCTGAGAAAATTCTTGGTTCGGTGGATGTAATTGCCTGCGAACATACACAAAAATTCCGTGATCTGGCCAACCGGGCTTCTATTAAAACAAATGCTAAAGTTTTGGCATACCACTCTTATAATGAAGCTGAATCTGCCAAAGGCTTGGTTAAATTACTTGAAGAAGGGAAAAACCTGGCTCTTGTCTCCGATGCGGGAACGCCGCGTATTTCTGACCCCGGGTTTCATCTGTTTCGCCTGGCCCATGAAAAAAATATTAAAATCGTTCCTGTTCCAGGGGTTTCCGCTTTAACGGCTATTGCAAGTGTGGCTCCCATACCGCTTGAACCTCTACTGTTTCTAGGTTTTATAACTCCAAAACCAGGTAAAAGAATAAATTTGCTGAAAAAGTACCTTGACTTTCAAGGAACAATCTGTTTTTATGAGTCGGTTCATAGAATCGAAAAATTGATTTTGTCATTCTTAGAGGTTTGGGGTAATAAAGAAATTTTTATTGCTCGCGAGTTAACAAAACAGTATGAGGAATTCTTCTCAGGCACAGTAGAAGAGGCCGTAAGCTGGATCAAAGGAAAAAAAGGCGAATTCGTGATATTGGTAAGAAAAAATGATTAATGTTAATTGATAATTGACCGATAGTAGTAGTTAGAGAGAATTATCAAGCAGTAGGAGCATGAGATGGTGATTGACAGAATAGGAAATATTAACAAAGTAGTTGGATCAGACAATATCCGCTCTAATAGCGCAAAAGACGTACAGTCTGCCAAGGGACAAGATTCAGTATCTATCTCGAAAGAGGCGCAACAGGCTCAGGAAATGGCCCAGGTGCTTAGTACGGTAAGGCAAGCCCCGGATATACGTCAAGAACGTGTTAAAGAGGTAAAAGAGAAACTTGCACGCGGCGATTATGATAGTCCAGAAATCGAGCTTCTTGAAAAAGTGGCTGAGAAAATTGCTGACGCAATAACGAGAAATTGATTTAGAGGGTGTTTAAGTAGTGCAACGACAAACCAACTGGTTTGACTATTTCGCCCCCACGAAAATTGTTTATGAAGCCGGTTCTGCCGGTAAGATTGGGGATATCGTAAAAAAATACGGTTCCCGTTTTTTAATTATAAATATTCGAAAAGATAATGAAAATCCAAACGGCCTTGACGCAATTGCCGACGCTGTAACAGCGCGCACAAGCGGCTGCGTAATTCACAATGACTTAATCGGCGACCCCGATACGGAACAAATCGATTCAGCAACTTTTTTTGCCCGGCGGTCTCATGCAGATTGTATAATCGCTTATGGCGGTATCGACACAATAAATACAGCAAAAGCGGTAGCGTTACTTTCCAACAACTCCTTTTTTGCAGCCGATCTATTCAATAAAAAACCAGAAATTGTTAACCCCCCCAAACCACTCATAATTGTTCCCACCGAGCCCGCTCTGGGCGAAGAATTGACCGGTTATTTCACTTTGATCGACGCAGAAACCAACATACGAAGAATATATACAAACGAATTGATATTTCCACAAGCGTGCATCTACGATGTTACACTTTCGTCCTATATTAAGTCCGACTCGGCGGCTCGAATAGGCGGCGCCATTTTAGCGGTAGCTATCGAAAGGTTTTTTTCACCCGGTACAAATCCCGTTATTGAAACACTTTTGACGCATGTTTTTCAACTATTGCATGAATCCATATTACCATTTTATAAAGACCCGAGCGATCAAAGAGGGTTAAAAAATATTTACTGGTCTTCGACGATGACCGGCCTCTCTCTTGTCAATGTTCCCAATGGGTTAAACTGGGCGCTAGCTCTAGTGTTGTCGAATAAAACCCAGCTGAACTTTCACCACGCCTTGTCATTAATGCTGCCTTATGTTATGGAGTATTACCTGACAACCGTCTCCGAAAAGTATGTAGCCATCTCGAGAGCCTTTAAACGGGACATTGGTGATTCATCAGTAATTGAAGCCGCCATTCAAGCCATTGAACATATACGAAACTTGTTTTCCTCCCTGAATTTACCAACACGCTTGTCAGAATTTTATATAAACCAGCAACAAATTCCAGAGATCGCAAAAGAAGTCGCGACTTTCCCCCAATTGGCAAACTCCCCTAAAAAACTTCGCCAAGATGAAATTGAGTCTATTTTACTGACAGCAATGTAATATAAAAATCAGGCCGACGAAGTCCCGAGGCCTCCGACTATCTCAAATTTCCTTTTGTTTTAACCTTAAATACAGTTGACAGTATTTAACAATAAGGCAATATAGTTAAATATGTAATATTGTATTTAAGGATAATAATCTAGATGATAAACTTCAAATCTGGCCAGACGATCACACATCCGACTCAGTATAAAGTATTTCAACCAGCATTGATAAATAGAATATACAAATTCGATGATACCGAGTTATTAAAGCTAGTGGAAGACATAAATTTGAAATTTGGCGAACTGAATGCTTTTTCAGAGTTAGTTCCGGATGTTGATCACTTTATTCGATTATATGTTTTCAAAGAAGCTACGGTTTCCAGTCGTATTGAAGGAACTCAAACGGAAATCGAAGAAGCGATGCTGAATGTAATGGATATTGACCCAGAGAAACGTGACGATTGGCGAGAAGTTAATAATTATATTAAAGCTATGAATCAGTCCATAAACAAATTGAGTAAAATCCCTTTGTCGACTAGATTATTACAATCTGCTCATAAAACCTTATTATCTGGAGTTCGTGGCAAAAATAAGCTTCCGGGAGAATTTCGAAAAAGCCAGAATTGGATAGGTGGCACCTCTTTGCAGGATGCTATATTTATTCCACCAGTATGGCAAGATGTAAATAACTTTATGAGTGATCTAGAATACTTTTTACATAATCCCGATACAGGGCTTCCCGAGATAATCAAAGTTGCCTTGGCACACTATCAATTTGAAACTGTTCACCCATTTTTGGATGGCAACGGCAGAATAGGTCGATTGATGATTATTTTATATTTTCTAGAAACGGGTATATTGAAAAAACCTGTTTTGTATTTGTCTGACTTTTTCGAAAGAAATAGACTTGATTATTATGATACTTTAATGCGAGTTCGCATGAAAAGCGATCTTAGACAATGGGTACTATTCTTTTTGGTTGGCACTTTAGAAACGACAAATCATTCCATAAATGGCCTTAGAAAAATTATAAAACTTAAACATGATTGTGAAGTGAATAGAATATCAAAACTTGGGAAAAAAACTCCTAGTGCTCAAAAACTTCTGCAATACCTTTTTAAACAACCAATTCTTCGAGCTGAGGAGGCAGCAAATATTGCACAGGTATCCCTGGTTTCAACTTATAAATTGATTGAAGACTTTGTGAAGCTCGGAATACTGAAAGAAATTACTGGCGGACGCCGCAACAGAATATTTAGCTTTGAAGAATACTTCAAAATATTTAAATAAACCGTGCTTTTTTCCGAAAATAACTCTAAATATTAATCAGATGAAGCAGCACAAAAAACACAGAAAACTCTGGACGGCTAGCTTAAAAATTATTACTCTGGACAAATGGGAGCTCGTCCAATTAAAACGATTGCCGATTCGGTAATGTATAAAAAATCAAAACCGGTTACTGAGTTTAACCAGGAATTGCGCGATTTAGTACGCGATATGTTCGATACAATGTATGAATACCGGGGTGTCGGGCTGGCAGCGGTTCAAATCGGGGTGTTAACCAGAGTTCTGGTAATAGATTTAGAATCTATGGGGTTTACAAAAGGAGTTTTTATTAACCCCGAAATAGTATCTGCAAGCGATAAATTCCAGACTGGTGAAGAAGGCTGCCTCTCCATACCCGGAGTATTGGCGCTATTAAAAAGACCGCAATGGGTGACTGTAAAATATTACAACGTATTCGGGAATGAAAAAGAGATTACGGGTAAAGATTTTATGGCCAGGGCTTTATTGCATGAAATGGATCATCTTGACGGTAAAGTTTTTATCGATTTACTGGAACCGGATATTCGTAGTGGTATTGAAATGGAGATCGATACGATAAAACATGGGGAAATATTGAAAAACGGAAAAATTCCGGCATATCGCAAATAAGTTTAAATTGTCTTTAATACTTTTCCATTTATCTTTCGTAGTTTTTATGGTTCATAGTAAGAACAATATTTATTATAGCTTATGAAGAAATCATTTTATTATATTATTATGCTTACGGTTATCTGGGTAGCCTGTAAACCGCCCCAGGTTAAGGTATTTAATCATCGGGAAACTCTTTTCGCATTAAAAGGTATTCATAAGACAATTCATTGTCGAGAATGTCATAAAGATGGGGCAATTACATCGCTCCCCACGGCTTGTTCGAGTTGTCATCCCATGTCCCCTACCCACACTAAAAACCTCGGCGATTGTGATATGTGCCATACCCCGGTGACGTTTTCGGCCGCTTTTTTTAACCACCGACGGGCCGGAGTGCCCATGTATGGAGCCCATATCGCTCTGGTTGGCGATGGATGTTTTGGCCAATGCCATAATCAATCTACGTATAGAATTGCCTCGGGTTTTACCTGTAGCAATTGCCATACACAGCATAAAGTCGATAATGTAGTTCATAATGGACAAAGTGACGATTGTGCAAATTGCCATAGTCAATTTTCTTTTACCCCCGGTAGATATCGCGCTCATGGCAGCTTATCGTGTAAACTGAAAGGAGTTCATGCGCAACTGAATTGCTCCAGTTGTCATAGCAGTCGCTTTGTCAGTCAGGCGGCGTGGCAATCGGGCGTAAAATTAAGAGACGGTACCACCTATGGAACTAATAATTGTTCGAATTGCCATACAAGAGACTATGACTATGGTGAGGATGATCATAACGGGTTACCTGCAGATGCTAAGTGTCAAAGATGTCATAATTATGTAGAGTTCGATGATTAAAGCTTAGCATGAAAAAAATACGATATACATATCTATTGCTGGTATTGCTGCCATTCCGACTAGACGGCGCCGATTTAAGATTGATGCATGGCGCCCTTTTCTCGACATTTCTGGATACCGATAATCAAAGTTCGGGGGAAGTGACTTATATTGAATCTTTTCCACTGCATGTGGTGGGTTATTATTTTCTGGATACAAGATTGCAAAACCTGGGAAAGAGCCAATGGATGACCCGGTTTAATGCTTATCTCAGAAGTGAATTTTTACAAGGTTCTTTTGACCCCGATATTCGTAATTTTTATATTGAAAATAGAAAGCCGGTGGGTGGAAACTGGTATTTTGCCGCAGGACGAATGCGTTCTCCTTATTTGAACCCTATGTACCGTGTCGATGGGCTCCTGGTAGGGTTTAAACCCAAAGAGAAAAGTCCTTTGACGCTTGGAATATATGGCGGAATGAGACCGCTTGAAGAGTCGGGGTTTGTAGACTTCAGATATAAACCGTATATTGCAGGCTCTTTTGTTGAACTCAAAGGCAAACGGCAAGACCAGATTCGCCTGATGTACAATGTGGGGTTTGATGACACCGGTTTCGGCGCCAATTCGGAAATTGATCATCAGTTTCAATTTCAGGGTGTTAAAGCGTACCGTCTTTTTAAAAAAGATTGTTTTTTCAGAGTGGGGGCGTTGGCCCAGACACCGATGAATATTTTTGATTATGCTTATGTTGAGAACACGATTTTCTCAAATAAATCTACCTCACACAGTCTCTCTTACATACGCAGTGAAGCCATATTCTTAATTGGAAAAAGTCTTAAAGAAGAACGGGTATTATTTCAGGAGAGCGTCTATCGTCTTCATACCAGTCCGGAACGTTCCCTTTGGAAAGTTGCTTTTAGCGGTGGTTACTCTTACTCCCAGGAACAACACGGTTATGTCGTACAAACGAGAGTCCAGAGGAATCAAACTTTTATGAAGAAAGGAACCATGTGGGTTGACGCTGCGGCGCGAGACCGAGGCTATTACCGTCAAATTTACGGAAAAGTTGGTTATGGTATTTACCCCCTTGGTTTTGTGAATCTCGATCTTGCGCTCGGGTATGAAAATGTTTTGTATCGAATTTACGGCTCTCATGCAATATTGGCTGAAATAAACCTGGATAGTTCTATTGGTACCTCGCTTGATTTTTCTATAAATGCAGATTTTCGTTTTTTAACAACCAATAATACGGAAACATATATAACTGCTACTCTTATACACTATATGGGTTGGAAAATTGGACCGAAAAAAACTAACGACGAGTTACCTAAACCGGAGTAATCATGTCAGCACTTTTAGTATTAGTATACGCAGCGGTAACGGCAATAATTTTAGCCGGTATAAAGTTCATTTTTGGTATTGATTATCTTGAGTTCTGGCCACGGACTATTCTTGGAATTATCGGTTTATTTTTTATGTTGATAATGCATGTATACTCCATTCGAAAGAGAAAAAAAGGGTGGGGTATTTTCAAAAAGTCCGGTTTAAAACTTTCATCTTATTTAACATGGCATATTTTTACAGCGACTATAGGGGTAACAGTAATCTTTTTTCATGCCATCGGAACCTACAACAATGTGCTGGTCTGGATTTCATTCTTTTCGATGTTTATTGTATGGCAAAGCGGTTTTGTAGGACGTTACATTTTTGTTAAAATACCGAAAGATACAACCGGTCTTTTAAAAGAAAAAGACAGGGTTTCGGAAAATATTGAAGAGTCGAATAATGAGTTAATCTCCATTATGGTTAAGAATTTTGAGTCAGAAAAATCACGAGATTTCTTTATGGAGTATTTAACAAATTACAGTAATTCGTTGCGCTCCTTACATAAACGTCATGATGAGTCCATTTCACGATTTTTCCAGAATTTTGCACAGATCTTAAAAGCCTGGAAATTATACCGGGAGAACACAAAGTTACTTTCGGGAGAGTTGGTAAAAAAATCAGAACTCAGTGAGGTCGACAAGAAAACGTTGTCTGCACATAT
>JBEQLE010000096.1:8842-12948 GCA_040326155.1 Leptospirales bacterium
TGTCGAGTATCGGCAAACAATGAAAACGATTATTTTACTACATTTTCAACTCGAATTTTATGAGGTTCTTCGCGCCTTGTTCAGGAACTGGCACGATATTCATGTTCCCCTGAATTATCTATTTTACGCCACGGCAGTTTTACATATATTAGTTGTTATAATTTTTTCATTTTCGGCGCACTAAAAAAACATGTTTAAAAGCAGAGCATCAAAAATATTCTTTTTCCTGGTGATTCCGGTAGTTATTGCTGGTGCTTCTTTTGTATATAATTTTGCAAACGTTCTTTTTTCTCCTGGCGCCGTCACGAAAGGGCATGTGGAGTATGAAACGTCCTGTTTTGACTGCCACGCGATTTTGACGAGTATGAGCGGGGCTTGTCTCGATTGTCATGAAGACCTGGAAAAACAAATTGATAAAGGCTTTGGGTTTCATGCCGTCATGAAAAAAGAGGACAGAAAGGCTTGTGTTCAATGTCACACTGACCACAAAGGAAAGGATTCCTTAATTATAAAAGACTATCGAGACAATACGAATTTAAAAGATCTTGTTCAGTCGGTAATCTCGGTAAAAAAACCGCCGTTTAATTTTATTCCAAAAGAGTTAAACCCGAAATATTTTGAACTATGGAATTTACCTAAAGACGTTCCCTTTTCATGGGAAAAAGAGAAAAAGAGGTTTAACGAAAGTTTTGAACACTCTTTAACCGGGTATGCTCTGGTTGGAAAACATGCCAAGACTAAATGTGAAAAATGCCACACTAACTTAAAAGACTTTAAACCGTCTGAAAAAAAAGGAATTTATCCCACTTTTACTATAAAAGACCTGGACCGAAAAAACTTTTGCTTCTCTTGTCATGAAAAAAATGACAAGAATAAAGATAAGAAAAAAGGTGGCCTGGGACATCAGGGAAAGTATGGCAAAAATTGCATCAGTTGCCACACCATTGGCGGCAGCGGTAAAAAGGGTTGGAAAGTCCTGGTTAAGAAAATTCGAGATCACCACTCAAAAAAAGACCACAAGCAGGAAGGGAAACACAAGAAAACCAAATGTCAGAGTTGTCATTTGAAAGTTCCCTTTAAGAAGAAGAAAGAGGAAAAGCGGTGCATAAGCTGCCATAAAAAGCACGATAAGAAAATTCACGAAAAATCGCTCGGTGACAAATGTGAGAACTGTCATACTCCGCTTGATTTCAGAAAAGAGACTTTCGATCATCAAAAAACCGATTTTATCTTATATTACAGCCATGGCAAAGTCAAATGTGGGAGCTGTCACCCTAAATGGGTCGATAAAAAAGAGAAGAAAAAAATCTATAAAAAGATAACCAATACGAGTTGTTTTGGCTGTCATGCCGATGACGATATACACCGAGGGGCTTTTAAAATAGACTGCGAAAGGTGCCACAAAGAGACCTATTGGGCCGATGTAATAGAACGTTAAATTTCACCATAAAAAGTTCTTGTCGAGTAGTAAATACCCATAGAGTAAGCAGCATGAAACGCAACCCGTTAAAAAATAAAAAAAAACGGGGGCAAAGCGAAGGTGTAACCATGATGGTAATCCCTCATTCGCAAAAGCATGTCATGCGGGTTCGTCTAAATTACCGATTAATTTATTTCCTGGTTCTGTTCATTGGTCTTACGGGAATTTTTTCCATCGTTACCGTTGCCATTGCCAGAAAAACAACGACAGTCAAAACCACAGAAACAGAAAACTTTCGAATCTGGGAAGACAAAATTCTGGCGCTTGAAAATGGTATTAATCGGGTTTATAGTCATCTTTCTCTATTAAAAGAGTTTGGCCAAAGGTATCATGACCATATCTGGGGGGATGATTATATTACAGGCGGTGACGGAGGCTATGGGGACTCGATTAGCCAGAATGTCGCTTATTCGGCCAGAGAACTCGGCCCTACACTTGATTTTTTACTAGAAAGAGAAAAAGCTCTGCGAAGTCTTCCCATGGGATGGCCAATTGATACGGGCTACATTACATCGGAGTTTGGCGGCAGAATATCCCCTTTTGGTCTGTCAGAAGATTTTCATACCGGGTATGATTTTGCATATCCGATCGGAACCCCGATTAAAGCTACAGCCGATGGAAAAGTTATTTTCTCTGGAGGTGGAACCAGCGGGTATGGTTTTTATGTTGTTATTTTACATGACCACGGTTTTGTTACGGTTTATGCTCACGCCGATTCTGTCATCGCTGAAAAAGACGAGTTTGTAAAAAGAGGCGATGTTATAGCCTTGCTTGGTCGGTCTGGTTCTGCTACCGGTCCCCATGTTCACTATGAAGTCCGCTTGCAGTACCCTGGGCAAGATCGGCCCTATGAAATTTTCTTGAATCCGCTTCCGTTTATTAAACGAGAATATTAGTCAATTACTCCCTGTTCTCTAAATTCGGGTTGTAAAGGTAAAACGCCCTTTTACGATGTTCTATGCTAGATTCCCGCCCTTCGAAAAATAAAAAAACCGGTCCATGGAAAGCATTACTTTATACCAAAGACGGTTCGAGCGTTTCGTTAAGTAAATTCGTTATTCTTTTTCTCACTGATCTACTGCTTGTATTCGTTTTAATTTCAGGTTTTGTACAACAAAGTTCTTTTGTTACATCACCGACTCATGAGATTCCGGAGCAATGCAGGCAGATGCTTTCTGAACCGGCCCCGGAGCCGGAAAACCGTTTGGGGCGAATTGCGAATCTGGTTTCTGCTACCGAAATATATAAAACAGAGTATGAGGTTTTTACCGATAAAAAATTGTCTGAAATTTGCAAACCGGCGGTCGCGAAACTGGTCGCGGTTCAGGCAAATGAAGATTTGAAAGCGCAGGTTGATACATGGTTGGCAGTCAAAGATAAACTGTATCTGGTTGAAGCGGAAGTTGCTCAGGTGGAATCGAGTTACGAAACGATTCTTATTGCCGAAAAGGCGAAAACAAACCCGATAAAATTGACCGCAGAACAAAAAGATGTAAAAAACATATATCACTCCCGAATGAAACTACGCAATATCTTGATGATTCAGCTGCGTTCCATTGAACTTGATGTAGAACGATACTCCGAAACAAAAGATCTTTATAAGATTATACAAATGAATGTTGCCTCAAGAGACTCTTTTTTAGAATCCATTGACAGCGCTGAACTTTCTTACCCCTTTCGTAAAATTGCTTCCCAGTTGATGTTTGCTTTTCCCCTGTTTTTCTTTTCGTTCATCGGTCTTGCCCTGGGCCGTAAGAAGGGAACCACTTTTTTTGAGCTTTTTTGCTATCATATATTATTGTCACTGATTTTTGTTGTCGCGATTTTCGCTGTTTACTCCTTGATTCAGCCCTTACTCGTGGCAGGGTTGGAAATTGCCCGAAATGCTCTTATTGTTAACGGACTCTCCTTTCTCTGGTCTTATACCATATTTGCCGCCCTTGTATTGATTGCAATCGTCATAGAACGAATAATCAGCGGAAGCTTATGGCGCAAATCCGTATTACTGCCCTCTCTCGTTAAAACCGGTCGCTGTACAATGTGCGAGCTTAAAGTTCCCGATGACGTTGCTTATTGCCCACATTGCGGTGAAAAATTGCTCGAAAAGTGTGTTCATTGTGGACATTCAATACACCATAAAAGTGATTATTGCTCCGATTGTGGGAAACCACAAGAATAGCTTTCCTCGCTATATAAAAAAGGATAGACATAACGTCTGGCTAATGCATCATTTTTATGGAAAGTTTAATAATTTTCAGGAAATCGAGCAATTATAAAAAGGTTTATGAAGTTTAAACGTCCTTTTGTAAATGCCGGTCACTTTCATTATTGATTGCCTGGAAAATATGGCAAAAATTAAGAATGGAACGTAAAAATAACAAACCAACCAATTCGCCCCTTGGGAATAATGAGCCTGGTTCAGAAAGCGCCGACCTCCCTTATTCTAAAGGTAAAGCGAAGCAGGATGAACCTGTTTTTTTTAAGCGCGAAGGAAAAATGATCACTCAATCGCTTGAAATAACCGCCGATTCTGAATACAAAGATAATCCCATTCTTGAACCATTTCAAAAATTGACTTTGGAATACCAGCGCTTGCTTAATCAAGCTAAAAAACTGGTAAAAATGA
>JBEQLE010000097.1:0-12827 GCA_040326155.1 Leptospirales bacterium
GTATTACAGTTGATTATTGACGACGGAGTTCCTTCGAGGGGACACCGAACTAATTTATATAACCCCGCTTTTAAAACTGTCGGAATAGGTGCTGGAAAACATAAAGTGTATGGAATTATGTGCGTAATGGATTATGCCGGCGGGTTTATTGAGAAATCAAAAAAATCGAAATAAATTTAGATAGATTTGTTATTAAATGTTAGAAAACAGGAATAAAACACATGGGTGACCCAAATGTTAAAGAACCACTAACCACTTTTGATAAAATATCCGTTACTTTATATCGTAGCGGTATTGTTTTTTCAACGTTGAGTCTTGTGTACGCCGTCGCTTTTTTTTATCTCGGCGCACAAGCTACAGCGTCTTCCATTTTTAGCGGGGGCCTCCCTTTTGCCGTATTCTGGTTGTTTATTATTTGCGTCGATGTTTCCGTCTCTTTTTTACACCTTTACAGTAAACAAGTTTTAAGAATTATTCAAGGTTGCGCCGCCATGGGTACAATAATTTTACTGACAGGTTTTCTTTTTTTCGGTTTTTCAACATCCTCCATTTTTTACTCAGAGGGCATAATTGGTAAAGTTGGACTTGCCGGGCTTGGTTTTGTTGCAGCGGGTTTTGCCGGAATAGGGGCCAAAGAAGCTTTTTGTTTCAAGTTAAATGAAGGTTATGCTTACGGGATTCTAAGCGCTCTTTTGGTGATCGGTCACTTTTTTGGAATATACAGCCCGCAAATTGCTCTTGGTTTTTTAGCCGTAATTACCGTGCTGGTGGTTGTCTTCACGATACGTAAACTTTTTTTACCGCTTCATTATGATATTGGCGATAAAAGCAAATACTAAATTATAATACAGAATATTCGATTTTCAACCTGTGCTGTTTCAAAAAATTGTCTGAATATGGGTTTATTTGAGAAAAACAGAGAGTTCGTAAACGTGCGAAGAGAGGTCACTCACCAGTTAATACTTTTTTTACCTCTGTTTATACTTGTGACAGGATTGGCCAGGGCAATGGTTTTATATGTTTCCATGTCGCAGGAGCCTATACTTAGTGTTTCAGTGCTGTTTTCGCATTCCTCTTTTTTGATTTCAGAAGACATAGTTAGCTTTTTTGCCGTTTTTTCACTGATGCTTTTGGTATCTCTGTTGTCCGTATGGTTTTCGAATAAAATTGTACGCATACTACAATCGGTTATTATATTCTTTTTTGTAGCGATCACTTTTTTCGGAGTCCAGTATTATTTTAAATATGATGTCCCGTTTGATTGGACCCACACGCGAATTTTAGCCGGGTTTTCTGAACTTGCCGAATCTTTCAGAGCCGAAGTTGATCGGTACACCCTGGCTTCACTTGTTTTTAGTCTGGTGTTGTCCCTTGCCTGGTATTTTGTACTTACCTCGTGTCGTTATACATTGAACAGATTTTTCACAAAGATTGAGCCGTCCGGAACCCGAATTTCGTTTGTTTTTAAGGTTTTTGTAGCTGTTTCTTCTTTAGTATGTGCTATATACTTGAGTGGGACGCATTATATTAGTTCCGTAAACTTTGAAAAAGTGCGGGCAAAGGCATTTGTAGAAGACCCGCAACTTTTTGCTTTGCGAAATTTTGACGCACAGTTTAATCAGGTGTACCGTCTTATCTTTTACCGGGCGCCCGTTGTGGAAGAAGGGAACGGGAACACTAATTCGTTAGCAGGTATAAATACAGACCAGGTTTATTTTACATCCGAAACATTTCGTTTTCATACTATTTCTCCGCACGATGTACCTAAAAAACGGTCAATTTCATTTAACGGTAAAAGAAAAAAGTACAACGTTGTTTTATATCTTCTCGAAGGGGTAACAAAAGAGTACCTGGAATTAACCGTAAATGGAAAGTTCGTAACCCCGCGACTTGCCGATATTACCCGTGACTCGTTTCAGGCTGAAAATTATTATGCAAATAACCCGCTTTCGGTGGACTCTCTTTTTACCCTGTTAAGTTCCTTGTACTCACTACCGAATGATCGCTGGGCGATTAGCGATTATCCCGATCTAAAAGTAGAGACACTGCCTGAAACTCTTCGGCAAAACGGATATACCACCGCTTATTTTCATACGGGAAATCTTAATTATGCCAGACAAAAAAAATTCCTGAAAAGACGTTTTGACCTTGTCTCCGACCGTATTGATTTAGAGACTCCGCAATACCGAAAAACGATTAACTGGGGAATTGATGATCGTGCTTTGTTGGAACCTGCCCTTACTTTTATGGATGAGGCTCACAAATCAAACACACCGTTTTTTGCAATGTTGGCGCCTGTTTCGCCGCATCACCCTTATGAAATTCCAGATAGATCTTTCGAAATTGTAAACCCTCGGCGTAAAACAAGTTACAAGGAAAAAGGGTTTGCCAATTATAGAAATTCTCTGCATTATAGTGATTATGTATTTGGGCAATTTCTAGACCGGTTGCAAGAGCAGGGGCTGCTCGAAAATACGTTGGTTATTGTAATCGCCGACCATGGGGAGGCTTTCGGGACCCACCGGGGTAACTACAATCACCCGTTTTTTCTTTACCAGGAGAATTTGAAAGTTCCTTTTATAATTTACAATCCCGATATTTTTAAAGGGGGAGTTGTCTTTAACTTGAACTCTTCTCATGTAGATTTTGCTCCGACTCTTTTGGATATGCTTAATATTGACCCTCCGGGGCATGTCCAGGGCAGGTCTCTGTTCTCAAAAACCGGAACCGATATGCTGTTTTTTCACACCTATTGGAAAAACGATTACGACTCTTTACTCGATGGTAATTATAAATATATCTATAACTATACCAGAAACAGCGGGGAACTTTTTAACCTTGCAAATGACCCTGATGAGAAAAATAATCTAGCTTATACCGACCCGGGGCTTTCTGAAATCTATCGTCACATTTTACTGGGCCAGAGACAATATAGAGAAGATGTCTATTTGACCCTCACCGGCGAAGAAATTCTACGCAGAAAAAACTTTATTATCGAGCATGAAAAAGAGTCTCAGAAATCGGCCAAAGCAGATGATAATATGACGCCAGATGAAGCTGCTACAGCTTCTCTGAAAAATGCCCACTAAAAAACCGTCTCCCCCTTCTTGCTTTTCTTGTAATTTATATCTAAAAAAAATTCTGGTGTGTAATTTCAGACCAATTGGCGAATTTAATATCCTGGAAATAGAATATCGGTATAAATACCACCGTAGCGATATTTAAGGATATTTTGCCTGACTTCTACTTCATTTATTGTATGAACAAAATAAGGGATATTTCGATTTTGTAACATTTGAATCAGCTCTGGTTCATTTTCGTATAATTCGAGTGGCATGGCAACCCCGTAAATGTCGCGGGTCTGCTCAATTTGTAGAATTAATTCTTCAACCGTATTCGGGTTGTTATATAATGAAAAAATATATTTTTGAAACCCCAGCTCTTTTATAAAGTCAAAATCTTCCGGGGTAAAAACTTCAGGGATAATTCGTTGAAACAGTTTGGTCTGGTTTAACCGGTTGATCTCTTTAGCCAGGTAATTTAACCCTTCACGGTTACTGGATTTTATATCGGTAATAATATAAGCGTCGGGGTGAAAAATTAACCAGTGGATAATATCGTGAAAAGAGAGCGGCGTTAGTTTCTCCACCATTTTCAGCTTTGAAAACTCTTCTCTTTTTGGAATTTTTATATCAGCGCCGGGAAAAAGAGTTGTGAAAATATTGTGCCAGTCATGGACCGCTACAAGGTGTCCATCTGAACTCCAGTTACCATCGATTTCAAAGCATCGAAAATCGAATCTGTAATTTTTATTGAGAGCTTCCAGAGAGTTAGAGTAAACAATCCCATTGACCTCGCCCCCTGCATGGGCAATATGCCTGCATGGAAAGGAGGGTTGTTCTATTTCATATGTATACGACTCTTCTTCTTGTGGGGACAGTTGAGCTTGATCAGGTGTATATAAAATTACGTATAAAAGAAGAATACCGAAAACAGCAAAGGGCAGGGCGTTCCATATATGAGTTTGTATTTTGTTGGTTTGATTCCTTTTCATAAGCGGATATATTCACCTGAATAAGGGACTTTGTCACGCAGTTGCTACGCTTATGCTGCATTTACTTCATTTATTCGCAGCAGAGTTTTCAATTTATTTAGCACACTCTTTCTTGAATCGTTTTATGTCGAATTTCGATTTATTTAAAATGGAATCTCGTTCTTTTTTTTTGAATACCCTGGTTGTGGGGGAGATTTTTATATATGCACTTTCTCCGGCATCATAACCGTATTCAGACTCTCCGGATATATTAGGGCAAATAAATACTGTTTCTCCGGGCTGGACATTAAATGAGGTTTCAACCTGGGTCGATAAGTAATAAACCTGGCCTATTACAAATACCGCTTTTACCTCTATTTTATGTTCACCTGATGTTGTATAAAACAAATAAGGTTTTGTTGAACTATTTAACTTTCTTTTGACCTGTCCATCGAGACTTTTAAGAAGTAAACGCGGGTCAAGAGCGACCAGCGCCAGTTGGTCCTTGGGGATTTTTCGATTGGCATTCATAATGGGAATCGCACCACAGGAGTATGTTAATGTAATTGCAAATAATACTAAAAGTATTGGCCTGGAAAAAAGTTTATTAAGTCGTTGATTATTTTTCGATGATATCATTGTCAATAGTGAAGATTGTAGATACGGCTGCAACACTTTTTGAACTTATCTGTTAGCAAACTTGTTAGCAAACCTTGCTAACAATGTTACTTGTTATTTTTCTTTTTCTTTGTAATCAATTACATTTGCGGCTATTTTTTTCAATAATTTGATGGTTGTTTTTTTCTCTTTTTCGGTAAAGCCCGCCATAACTAATGCAGACAAGTCAGCGGAGGTCTTTTCTAAGATGTTTTCTATACTTTTGAGTTTTTTGGTTTTCGATATAATATGTATTCGGCGGTCCTCAGGGGAAATTTTCTTTTGAATATAACCTAAATCTACCAATTGTTTAATAATCTTAGATGTTGTTCCTTTGTCAACAAATAGTAATTGGGAAATTTCTTCCTGGTTCAAACTGTCTCTGTGCATCAACGTCATTAACAGGGGAAGATGTCCCGGGTTTATGTCATATTTTATACGTTTTTTTCCAACGTACACCAAAGCATATCGGTGAAGAATGGATATCCACTTGCCGATAGATTCATTTTGAAGGTTCATAATCCACACGTACCCTGTTTTACTTACTTTTTTCGTGGTATCAGGGTCCGCTGATTTTCCTCTTTCCCCTGCCTGCGACCAGCTGGTTTTCCGTCACCCCATACGATATCAGATTCTGTAAAAATTAGTTGACGTCTGAACGAAGTGTCGTATAAACGTTGTACTCCACTTTCGGAGGTACTCTTATGATCTGTCATAACAATACCGCAAGGTTCCTTTAGAGCGAACACTCTTCGCTCCTTTTAACTATAACGCCACTGGCGTGTTTTTACAACAACCCTGAATTGAAAATTATTCGGGAGATCCTGTTAATTTAAGAGATTAACTTGAATATTAATTAAAAATTTATGGAAAAAAGTTACAGAATAATTGCGTCCTCAGAAAATCGGGTGGAAGAGGAAGCGAAATGTCAAATGGAAAAAGCTGCAAATTTACCCGGTGTAGTTTGCGCAGTTGGTATGCCCGACATTCATCCCGGTAAAGGGGGGCCCGTAGGCGTTTCGGTTATGACTCGTGATGTTATCTACCCGTATTTAATTGGCGGCGATATCGGTTGCGGCATGAGGCTGAGCCAGGTGGCCCGGCATCAAAAGAAATTGAAAATAGAGCAGTGGAAAAAGCGCCTGTTAAAACCTGTTGAATATGACATCGATTTGGAGAAAGAGTTCATTCGAAATGGTTTAGAAAGAACAAAGTATGACGAACAGCTCGGAACAATAGGGTCGGGAAACCACTTTGCTGAGTTTTTAACGGTTGAGAAAGTTTTTGACTCGAAAAAATTTAACGAATCAGGATTAAACAAAGATTCCGTTTACTTGTTAATACACTCCGGCTCGCGACGTTTTGGTAATGACATCTTGCGAGAGTACGTTGACGCAAGAAAAGACGGGGGTTGTCGGCCAGGTGAAGATGCATATGAAAAATACATAGACTCTCACCACAAGGCTTTGCTGTGGGCTAAGTTGAACCGGGAATTGATTGCAAAACGGTTGCTTCAAAAGTTAGGCACAACCGATGCTACAATTTTAGACATCGCGCATAACTATATCGAGAGTATGGAGCATGAAGATGGCGGAACAACTTTTGTACACAGAAAAGGAGCGATTTCAGCAGAATCTGATCTTGTGGTAATACCCGGTTCGCGTGGCACCCCGAGTTACCTTGTAGAACCTTTGAAAAATGAGGCCGCTCATGGTTATTCTCTGGCTCATGGAGCGGGTAGAAAATGGAACAGAATAAAATCGCGTCAGATGAGTCGAATAAAATATAAAGACAAGGATATTCGAAATATGAAAGGGCATTCAGCCTTGCTCACGAATGACCGAAATGTAATGCTGGAAGAGGCACCCGAGGCCTATAAAAACATTAAAACGATTATTGCAGACCTTGAACAAGAGCGACTAATCCGGGTGGTATCTTGTTTTACTCCCCGCATAACGTATAAGGCGGAACTTTAAAATGGTAAACAAGATGAAAAAGAGAAACAAATTGTGGGTTCAAGTCACTTCAGGGCGGGGGCCGCAAGAGTGCAGGTGGGTTTGCCGGAAAGTGGCGCAGCAAATGATGAAAGAAGCTGTTCGTTTGAATATAGAGTGTAACATCGCCGAGCAAGAACTGCCTACACCGTCCATGCAAAAAACGTCTCGAAGCGCTTCAGGGCCGTTGGCTGCTTCTGTGTTGATGGTGTTTGACGATACAGAAACTTGCCTGAGCTTTTTAGAAAAATGGCGAGGAACAATTTTGTGGACCGGGCAGAGCCCTTTTCGAAAAAAATGCAAACGGAAAAACTGGTTTGCAGGAGTTGATTATTTTCGCGACAAGAGCGCCGGTATGAGCGACACCGGGCCAAAACCTAATTTTCAGCAAACCGGCGAACGCACAACCAAAGTAACCCGTGGTGAAGTGCAATTTGAGGTCATGCGCGCCGGTGGCCCCGGAGGGCAACATGTGAATAAAACGGAATCAGCAGTAAGGGCGACTCATATAGACACAGGTATTGTAGTGATCGCCAGGGATGAAAGATCGCAAAACGCAAACAAACAGAAAGCTTTAGAACGGCTTGCTGTTTTGCTTCAAGAAAAAAGTGACAAGGAGTTAGTAGATTTTAAAGCAAAAAAATGGGGTTCGCATAATGAACTTGAACGGGGAAATCCGGTGCGGGTATTTACGGGAAAAGACTTTAAAGAAGTTCAACAGGGCGGAACAAATGAAAGTGGGTGAAGTTTCCTCATTCGTTTATCGAGTTTCAGTCGGGATTCTTTTTAATATAATAACGGGAATTTCCGGTGGGGAGTTAAACCGTACGGGTAGTATGGAGGTGCCGATTCCTCTGCCGATAAAAATATCTTCCCCTTGAGCAGATTTACGAAAACCGCGATCATAAGACTTATTGTTTAGCGGCAAAATCGGAGCGTAATTAAAAAACGGGATTGCCACCTGGCCTCCATGTGTATGTCCGCAAAGGAACAGATCGACGTGGTTTACTCGCGGCAGATCAATTGTATCGGGGTTATGTGCAAGGACAATGCGAAAAAGGTTTTCAGGGGTTCCCCTCAGGGCTTTGTCAATGCCGGGACTGTCTTCATAAAAATCCCCCGCCCCTGCGACGACTATGGATTGTTTGTTATGGGTAATTACCCTGTGTTGGTGGCGAACGGATAGCCCGCTTTCTTTGAGCAGCTTAAGTGAGCTCTCGTGGTCGGCCCAATGATCGTGGTTTCCGTTTATCATAAGGACACCATCTTTCGCCTTGAGGTTTTGCATGTGGCGCCAGGCAACGATCAACTCTTTGACGTTCTTATGGCCTTTTACATAGTCGCCCAGACCGACAATAAGGTCTACGTCCAGAGAATTTGTTTTATTGATAATGCGTTTCAAAAAATATTCGGTGAGATAAGATGTATAGTGGACATCGGAAATAATTGCAATTTTATACCCATCAAACTCGGGCGGTATTTTTTCAGACTCGATGGTATAATAATTTACATTAAGTAGAAACGGCTCTACAAAAAGAGTGTAAGTGGCCCCCGCAACGCCAAGTGATAAAATAATGGTACGCATAGAAAACATCGGGGTAATGTAAATGCCGGTTCTCAATCGTACAGTAATATTCTGTTTTGGTCTGAAATTCCCCACCAGCGCAGATCATACGTATGCTGACTAAAGTGGTAAATATTTTATAGTTCGCAAAAATCGTTTCTGTTCTGTAATTTTTGAATGGATTTGTTTCGATTGTTAATTTCCGTGGTCAAAAAGAATTGTTTTTATAATATGGAAGTTATAGGCATAGGTAGCTGTTTAACATTGCAATGAAATAACGGAAGAAATTATGAAGATACGAGAATTTACAGGTTTCAGTTTACCGGATAAAAAAAGGGGTATTGCATTTTTCAATTGGAATCTGGCATGGGTTACTTGCTTTATTATTATGTATGGCTCAATGAATTGGATTACATCTAAAGAGCAGTCGCCTCTACAGTTGTTTTTTGAATGGGAGCTTTCTATACCTTTTCTACCGGGGTTTATCTGGATATACTTATCGATTGTATTTATCTTTTTTGTACCCTTATTTTTTTCAAACGTGAACGGTATTCGGTATTTAGGACCCAAAATGCTTTGGGCAACTTTTACGGCAGGCATTTTGTTTTGGTTGTTTCCCGCTGAAGCGGGTTATGTCAGGTCTGATACTATAGCGGACCAATACCTTCTATTTAGGATTTTGTATTTTTTCGACCATTATCCGCATAATCTGTTTCCTTCGTTGCATATTACATATAGTGCTATTCTTGTATTTTCCATGTTGACAAGTGTCAAAACTGTCATAAAATGGTTATTATGGATTTGGTTTCTTGTAATTTGTCTGTCTGTTTTTGTTGTTCACCAACACCATCTTGTGGACGTTGCAGGGGGAGTTTTGTTAGCGTTGGCTATTCATATGCTGAGTCGACATGGTAGCAAACCCATTTTAAAAAATGAAGATAACACGGGGTAAGTTTATAATTAAAAGAATTCTTCCAATTCAATCGTTTTCATATTTTCCTGAGTTTCTTATGGTTATTTCTTGTTTTATGGTTTGAAATTCCCCATCGGAATTTTTTGGCTGTGATCTCGCCTTCCTTAATTCTGTAAATCCGAAAAGCCTGTCTATTCATTTTCTCTTCGCGCACTTTGAACCTTTTTGGCTAAAAATTGGTTTGAAATTCCCCACCAGGAGAATTTTGTGTATCATACGTCGGGGGTGATGGAGAACCAACGGGTCGGAATCAGGGGGTAGGCTTACCCCCTTTTAAGTTGTTGTATTCAATCGTGCAATTTGTCTGTTGTGGAATTTTGATAACAGTAGAAGTGAGCAAATGGCCCCGATGGCGGCTAAGAGCATATCGGACTGGGTGTCCCAGACATAACCCTGGGTTCCGAGGAAGGCTTCGGCTCCTTCTTCGCTTGTCAGGGCTACCCACCATTCGACGAGTTCGTAAAAAGCGCTGAAGGCGAGACAGATGGAGACGACGATGAAAAAGAGCCACCCCGACTTTACAACCACAGATTTACGGATTAGAATTTCACGGGTTAGAATGGCTGGTATAAAGCCCTGGGCAAAGTGACCAATCTTGTCGTAGTTATTTCGTTCGAATCCAAACCACTCTTTCATATGCTCAAACAAGGGGACTTCGGAGTATGTATAGTGACCCCCGACCATTAAGATTGCGGCGTGTACCAAGATGAGTATATAAAGCAGTGGAGTCAGTGGAAAGGTTTTGCGAGTAAGTCCTATTAACACTAGGCCGATGATTGCGGGAAACACTTCGAGAAACCAGTTCCAGTAATCTTTCGGGGCAATTGCCGACCATATGAGAACGATGAAGAATATGGCTATCCATGTTATCTGGGTGAAGTATTTCATTATGAATGGGTAAATGGCTAGTGTACTGTTGTAAAGGAGAATTTATGGTCTGAAATTCCCCACCAGTAGAATTTAAAGAGCAGGCTGGAAAACAGGAAGTTCCCAGCCTATAGCATTGGAAATTACGAGAAGGTCTCTATTTCCAGATATCCCCGTTAAAATGTTCCTCAAATTCCGCTTTGTAGGCTTTATAATAAAAAGCCATCCAGTTTGCTTTATAGATATCATCGACATTTTTTTGTGCTGCGTCGCTGGTAAATATGGATTGTGACAAGGATGGTCCGACGATGGGAATCCAGTATAAAAATGTACGTAGACCAAATCCGTAACTTATGCTATGGATTATTTTATTCATTACTTGATCGATAAACCAGATGTCTTCTGTTGCATGTTTTTTTTGTGATTTGTAATCTTTACCATTGAGCGTTAAAGTAAAGTCACGTTTACGTCCCATTACAAAAAAGTCTGAAATTTCTCGCTTCATGTTACCCGTGACATCAGTTTTCAAATCACCGGTATTAAAGTACCTGCTGTCCGTGTTCATTGAACCCAGAAAATCTTTAAACTCGGGTGTCATTTTTGCCCATTTTCGACGCCTGTTCGCAAGCCGAAAGACGGGAACCAAAGTAACAAAGAATACTAATATTAAAAGAGGAATTGCTATTATTAGTATTGTACCACCGGAACCACCAAAAAGATTATCCCATTGTGTCCCTCTTAATATCGGAATGTATTTTTCTAAAAAATCAGTTATATATTTCATGCTTTAATCCTTTTACATCAGTCTATTTTATTGGTTATTTTCTTTAAAACTATATTAGAAATTTGTATTTTCGTAAACTATAGCTGACCATAGAAATAATAATGGTTTTAGTCGCGTCAAGTCCTTTTCTCTTGCACGGCAATTTTCAGTTTCATTATCATGAGCAGCAGTTAGATGAAATAAAAAAGACTCTTGCCCTGATGGGGAATTTCAGACCATGATTATTCTATACCCTGAAGTTCTTGCTCAATATTTTTCGTAATGCTTGAATATACTGACTTTTCCCGCAGGTGCGTTCGGATCAATAGGGGCTTCAAATGAGAATACACTAAAAACATCTTTGTGGCCGGGGTTTTCCATGCCTGGGGTCCCAACGGGCATTTTCGGGACGGTCAAACCTATGATGTCGGGACGTTCTGTAAGTAGTTGCACAATGTCTTCCGCCGGAACATGTCCTTCTATTATATAACCGTCAATAACTGCAGTGTGACAGGAGGCGAGGTGGGCAGGAACGCCGAGTTTTTGTTTCACCGGATCCATGTTGTCCGTTGGAATATCAATTACTTTGAAATTATGTTTTTCAAGGTGGGATATCCATTTTTTACAGCATCCACAGGTGGGGCTATGGTAGACCTCGATTTCCAGTTTTGAAACTTTTGAGGCGTCATAGTTTTTTAAGTCCCACACGTTGACTTCTGGTGTAGATGCTGCGGGAGTTTTTTCACAACCAGCAAAGAGGGAAAATAGTAATAATAGTAAAAATAGTAAAAAATATTTGTTTGATTTCATATAGTTTCCTGATTTAATTCAAAATATTGGATTTACAAAAAATCAGTTCAGAATGCTTGCGGTGTCAAGGGTTATTTCGGATTGAGAGTTATTGAATCTAAGGTGTGTAATTTCAGACCAACGGTGTACAGTCCATGACCACACAAAATCACCCAAACATCTCGAATTGACCGGTTTTAAGTTCATCGAAGTAAAACTTGTGGGGGGCAAAACTTTCCCAGATCTCTTTAAAGGCTTTCCATAGAACTCTTTCGTAGTAACGGGTATCGTAGGGTGGGCTTTTCCCCTTGCCGGCAATAGACTGGGCCCTTTCTTCTGACAAATAGCGGAGGCTTTTATCGGGGCAACCTTCGTTCATTACGAGGTACTTTATTTTTTCACCAGCTTGAACTCCGCTTTGCAGGTTTTCTTCAAGTTCGCGCATCATCAATAGAGTGGCATTTTCGGCAGAGTATTCCGAACGCTCTTTGGAGGCCGTGCGGCGAATAAGAAGTTTGCGCCAGGGAATTTTGCGGCTACGAACCTGGTCGCGGTAGCGAAAATAAACGACCTCCAGATTTTCCCTGGTATCTAAAATTTCTTTTATAGTCTGGCACTTCTCGAAAAATTCGAGTATCTCTTTTTGAAAATCTTTTATCCACTCAGTGGTATCTTTTCGGCGAAGAGCGATGCCTCGGTATTTAAGTCCCCCGGTGCTAAAGCGCCCCAGATATCGATTTGCGACGGTAAGGCGAGAGTCGGCGACTGCGGTAAAAAACAGCATCCAGGAGAATACCCCATCAATACTCATCTCGACCCCTGTGGCCTCTGTAATTTCGTTGCAAAGATCCTCAAGTTCGTTGGAGCTTACGGGTTGCCTGTTCTCTTTTTGAATAAAGACACAATCGACTATGATGTTCAGGGTTCGAAACCCGTTTTTTTCGGAAATCTCTTTAGCGGTCAGTATTTTATCTCGACCGTAAGCGGTAACGGCTTCGTGAGACTCCAGCTTCCCAAACTTCGCGTTTCGATAACCAAGGTATCCAAAGGAGGTTACGAGCATCCACTTTAAAGAACCCTGGCGGGAGTCGTAGTGTTCAAGCTCCTTTTCGAGGTTTTGAATTTTACTTGTCAGTTGTTTGGATAATTCGTCAGGCAATTTTCGGAGTATTTTGTCCTTCAACTCG
>JBEQLE010000098.1:0-11894 GCA_040326155.1 Leptospirales bacterium
TCTGACAATATTCTCATCGAATTTCTTCAGCCAGAAATCAACATTACTTTTCGGTGTATAAGCAAGTTTGCAGTTTTTATGTCGATGCCAGTAACAACCGTGAACAAAAATAACCAGTTTATATTTTGTTAAAACGATATCGGGTTTTCCCGGTAGATCTTTTCGATGTATGCGGAAACGATAACCGAGAGAGTGCAGATACGAACGAACGATTAATTCAGGCTTTGTGTTTTTTCCCTGAATTCTGGACATGTTCCAGGATCTTTTTTCTTTACTTAATAAATCGGTCAAAATAAAATCACCAATCTTTGGGTATTTTATCAGGTTGATTAGCGATGATTAAATGATCAAAAGTGTTTAAATTGATTTTATAATTTATTTTTTCAATACCACCTGATAAATCTTCTTTAAAACTTGATCGAATTATTCGGGGAAATTGATCATTAATAATATAAAGATTCTCCTCATGAATACGCAATTTCATTCTGGCATATTCTTCTTTATCAAAATCAGAGTAACCTGCCCTGACCAAACCATCTTCAAATATTTCGCTTTCCGAATCTGTTTTTTCTAACTTTGTCCTTATGTCGTCAATTAAAGTTGGCAGACTATTACTGCTACCTTGTTCCTCTCGAAGCATAAGACCAAAAAAAAACAAATCTCCATTTTCTGGACTTTCCAGTTGTTCAATCCCATTAACATGAAAGGTACGACTTTGCACATTTGTTGACCCTTTAACTTCAATCGATTTATTCGGAAATTCAAAATCATGTCTGCTACCCCATGGGCCACGCCATGAATGTACCGCTTTACTACCTGTTAATGGATAAAGCCAGAAATTTAAAAACCAGAGTTCACTAAATAAACCTATTTGTTTTTCCCTGGTAAGGATGTGTGCTGGTAACTGTCCCCAGAAATTTCGCCATTTAGCTAAAACTTCTTTTATAACGGATACTGGTTCCAGTTGTCTCAGAATCAAAGCACTACAGATTTCTTCCCCAATGCTATTGAAAATATCATAACCCCTTGGCTCTAAACATTTCAAATCAATATATAATTCACTATCCCGGTCAAAAATAGTCAGTTCACGAGTTGTTACCTGCACCCCCCGACTCAGTACATCTTCATAACCTTTATCTGTTTGCGATAATGGAATCAAAAAATGTCGCTGGCCTTTGCTATCCAAGGCACACATAAGTAAATTATTTATTTCAGGAAAAACAATTCTGGCAGCAAGTTTTTCACCTGCTATATCCGTATTGATTGAATGCCAAAAACTTTCCAGATTGCTACTCATAAAGGTCGCCAACCAGCAGTTCCAACTATATATTCGCCACGAATACTCTTTGCTTTATCGGATTTTGGAAAGGAAATCGCTAAACTTATTATATCTGCACATTGAGGATTGTCGGGATTTTTATACATCTTCTCACGAGAGGCTGCTGGCTCTTTTTCATGCCCGGAAAATTTACTAATAGGATAAATCAGTAGTAGACCATTCGTAGGCGCACGAAATATACGAGAAACAGGGTTTATACCTATCCGTTTGTCACTTCGGCCTTGAAACTCTTTCGCCTTATCTATTTGCTCTTGTTTTAAACCGATAAGTTCATCCCCTGGATTGGTTATCACACCAAGCGAATCTGGATTGCTTCTTTGTCTGTTACGACTTATCATTGGAACCATTTTACCTAGCCCCAGGTCTATTTCACCCAAAACTGAATCTGGAGTATTCCTGCCCCGAGTACAGATTGTCCAATCGGTTAATTCATTAACTTTATTCTGACGCTCAATATATTCAATAATTAATTCTATTGGAAAACTTTGAACTTTTGAATCAATTTGATATTTTATCAAAAAGGATAACACTTGTTCAGTAGAGATATTTTCCCACATCGGACCTTTTTTAGACCAAACCGGCTTAGGGATTTCAGAAAAGAAAGATTTAGTAATATCTATATTATTACGCAACAGACTGAACAAATTATCGCCATTTTCAAAAGGAAATTTAAATGTCTGATAAACCTGGCTGGAACAATTTTGTTCTAAAATAAAAGATTTAGCATTGCGTTGTTTTAACCGATTAGTCACCAGCATTGCAGGATGTCTGGCAATACGTAAACCAAGTTCAGCAGGTGTAACATTCTCAAATTCATAACGTTGTATATCTTGTCTTAACTCATGTTCAACCTGAGCAAGATCGTTGAACCACCCCGCAATATCAGTTGGCATGTATATTCGGGTTAAATCTTCATACTCTGCTCGGAAGCCAAACCACCTGCCCATTTGCATTAAAGTGTCATACATTGCCGTAGTTCTGAAAAAATAACTGGTTAACAATCCCTCTATAGTCAAACCCCTGGATAGTCGGTTGCCACCGATTATAATTGCTTTTAGATTTGGTTCTTTTTCAAAATCTAATATATCACCTGTATCACTATTTATGAGTCTTATTTGTACAGATTCCAGAAATGGGCCAATATGCTTTTCTATCTCGCCAAAGGTTACATCTTTTGCCATGTGGATTGAGCGCGTGACTTTTCGGAAATCCTGACTCCAACGTTTTTCAAGTAAATCTTTCAGTTTGATATCTCGCTGATAGCGCCATTCATCTCTCAACTCATAAAAATGTTGCTTTACGAGGTTATCGAGATCAGCTTGTTTGATTTTTAAATGACTACCATGAATAAGCATCGTTGAAGGTTTATTATTTTGTTCTCGCTGTGAACGACATGCCCCCGCTAAAATAAAATCTTGAATTGCATTTTCAAGCGAGACAGGTAAGATATTACTTTCCGAAAGAATTTCCGGCTCATGGTCAGAAATAATACGTATTACATCTAAACCACCAATCTCATTGTCACCGTCAAACCTGCCAAACAACTCTTCTGCCCCAAAGTAACCGTTAGGCTTTGGCAAATCAACAATAAAGTCTTTCGGATATAGATCATTTTCTGCAACTGGATCAAATGTATCATGTGGAATAAGAACATTTGCGAAAGGTGTTGCGGTATAAGCTATGTAAACTTTCCGCTTGAACTTATTCAATAATTCTCGTATCTGCCGATTAATTGTAGTTGGTTGAGTATACTCATCTTCAATAGAAGAACCTTCCTGTTGATAAGTTCCCCGTGTATCAATACTGGCCTGGTCTGACTCGTCATCAATAACTAGAGTTGGTATATTTTGTTTTACGTCATCTGGTGTAACACCCAACCATGCATGAAGTCGTTCTAAGACTTTATAATTTTTTTTAATAACAATTAATATTGGTTGTGGGCCCTGTAAGGCTGCGTTGTTTGCATTACCTACATTGAAATCGCCATCTTTATCTTCAGATGTAAATTGATACCACTGTTTTCCTGTCGGTGGCAGCCGAACAGCCGTTGACCGACCATCAGAATAACCGACTAATTCACTATTGAGCCTTAGCTGTGTTTGACGACGTAAACCTTTATCTATTCCAGAAAGTACGATAATTAATCTGTAACCAACATCAACAGCTTTTGCAATCAAGGCAGTAAAATTCGTTGTTTTTCCACTTTGCACATATCCTACAACTAAACCCCGTATGTCAAATTCATCACTACTTGGATGTTCTAATTGCATCAATATACGATCTGTTGTACTATCAAGAGAAGTGACTGCAATGTTTGACCAGCCTTTTTGGCCAAGTAAATAGTTTCTATGCTTTGACCAATAATACATTTCTGAACGGTCAATTTTGTTTAACCAATCTGTGGGTTTTTTCCGTTTAGTGAGGAAACTTGCAGGTTCCAGTATAATATCTTCTTCTGCCACAAGTGTAGCATTAATTCTTTCACGAAACTCTATCGGTATGGCAGGATTTTTTAATACTTCGGTACGCTCTATCCCATTACTTAATAAAACTCTTGTTATTGCCAAAGACTGTTCAAATGTCATGAATTAATCTCATTGTTTAATTATCTTTCTAAATTTTGCAAATAAATTAAGCATAACTGCTTTCTCTGTATCGTCTGCTATTGCTTCAAGCTCTACTTCTAGTTCATCAAGACTCCAGAGCCTTTGGTCTGTGGTAAAACCTGTAGCACCTGTTGACGAACCAGTTTCAACCACCGGCATTGTTAAATTCATTTGCGAGGAATGTAAATGCGCAGAATTCCTTTGATAGGATACTGCCGGAGTTTGTGAACTTCCAGCCGGTGTAGGAACCTTTTTATCATATACTTTTCGAGCATTTGTACACAACGGTTTTACAATAGAATCGATTTTATCTCGTATTTGCGTTGGCAGTTGAACCTGCTTTTTGGCAACATTTATTTTAAAAGCATCATCCAGGTGGGGGGAGAAACTCAAAGCAAGTCTGGCTAATTTTGTATGTTCATCGACTGCCCTGAGATGTGACCAACCACCACTTTGAATTAACCGGTTAGCTCTATAGATATAAAAACCCTGTTGTTGATTCCACTTTTTTGGTCCACTGGCAGCTGAAAACTTCTTTGAAGTACTAAAAGCATCTTTACTTGGTAAAATATATGGCTCGATATTTATTATTCCCGATTTACCTTCATGCTCCAAAGGAATCTTTTTTGATTCCAATGCTTGTGTTTTCTCTTCTGACCTGACAAACGGATCCCAGGCTTGAACCGTATTTCCATTTAGAACAATTTCCAACTTTTTATCTGGTACCGCACCTTCAAGAAAACGGTGAAATACCATTGCCAGGTGATCTTCCAGTTCGCGTGTCATCTCTGATAACCGTTTGCGAGCTTGTTCCCCATACGGTTTTTTAAACCCAAGAATTCTATCCAAACGTTGCCAAAGTACTACTGTTCCTCGTTTTTTATTCAAAGCTTCTTTTAATATAAGCTTCATCTCTTTTTCATCAGGTTTAATAATTTCCCATTTATTAGTTTTCTTAATATGCTCCAAGTCCCAACAATATGAAGAGATTGGACCTTCCTCCTGTTGACTGGAAACAGTTAATTTTTGACATTGGCTCATTGAAGCTGTTTTTAAACCTAGTCCGAACTTACCCAGGTCTTTTTCACCATCATAATCTCGATTAGAACCATAACGCATAGCTTCTACAAGTTGGGACTTTGACATACCTAAACCATCATCTTCAATAGTCACCCAGGAATTATCACCATTAAATTTAGTATGAATAACTACCTGATTGGCCCCCGCTTCAATTGAATTATCAATAAGGTCTGCCACTGCTGATACAAAATCGTAACCCAGATCCCGCAAAGAATATATTAATCTATGTGCTGATGGTATAACTTCTTGTTTTGACATACTTACCCCAAAACCTTCTTAACACCCTTCGCAATCTGCTCTGCCATCAGCGGTGGCACTGCGTTTCCAATCTGGCGAAACGCAGCGGATTGCCCCCCTTCGAAAAAGTAATCATCAGGAAACGATTGTATTCTCGCCGCTTCTCGTATCGAAATTGATCGAATTTGTTTCAAGTCTGGATAAATATAATAATGACCATCTTTTGCAATATGGGCGACCATGGTGTGTGAATGTCCAAACGGATCGACAACCTTGAACCGATCAAGAAATGACTTACGGTTTTTGTGGGTTTTCTTTTCTTCCGATAGATCATTGTAATTCAAACGCTCTCTCTTTAATAACCATTTTTCAATAGCTTCTTCATAAATTTGTAAGTCCCTTTCATGATGCGGTCGTGTTGTATGCTGGGTAATAAAATTGGACCCATTCCTTATATTGAACTTTTTTAAATAGTCGTTTGTATCTGTATAATAATTTTTGACCGGAGTAGAATCACCCGGTTCCAATGGTAACAGGTCTGATAAAATATCTTGTACTTGCCACTGATTTGCAATTTCAGGGACATCTGGAAAACCATATTTCTTGTCTTTTTCCCAACCTACGATAACTACCCGCTTTCTGGTTTGCAGGACACCATACTTTTCAGACTGCAATATACGTTTTTCTAAGTGATAACCGGCTAGAGCAAATGCCTCTTTCATACTATCATAATAATAGCCATTTTTAGCTGAAAGTATTCCTTGAACATTCTCAAAAACAAACATTTTCGGTTCATACCTTTTCAGGAATTCAGCGTAATACTTAAAGAGGTAGTTTCTAGGGTCATTTCTCATACGATTTGGATCGCGTGATCTTCCGATATTCGAATATGCCTGGCAGGGAGGACCACCGATAATTACATCCACTTTTCGATTTTCCAGGAGAGAATCAATCTTTTTGAAAATATCATTTATGCTTTGGTCACCAATAGCACAATTGATTACGCTGTTCGCAATATCAGCAGGAATATGTCCATATAGCTTATTACGTTGTCTTTCATTTTCCTTCTTATCTGTGTGTTGGTTCTTCAAATATTGATTATAAATACCGGTTTTTCGTTCACTTTTCAAATAATGATAAGCAAGACGTGTTTTCAGGGTAAAACAGGCGTGTTCGTCCATCTCTACATGAGCAATGGGTTGAAAACCCTGGCGAATAAAGCCTTCGGACAGCCCGCCGGCCCCGGCAAACAGGTCAATATAGGTGAGTGTACTATGTTTCATTTTATTGATAAATATAATTTTATGATGTCGGCATGTAAAGAAGATTATGAAAGCCGCAGGCGTACCGACGGCCTCCATTTTGTTTTTTCAATATGAAATAATGTAGAAAAAACCGGATATACATTACGAACCTTGGAATTGGCTCAACTCGGAAGGCAGTTATAAGTAAATTGGGCCGGGCATTGGAGGTAATAATATTATGGAATTTGATTTGCCCATTGAATTGCATAGCTGCCAAACTTATCTGCCATTTTACGAATAGGTTCTGCGTACATCTGCGTAAGATAACGCCGTATTTCATCAGGCATCTGCATTGTTTTCGAAAAGTTCACCTTCTCTTTTGTTTTTCCCAAGTATTCCACAGGATAATCGCCGATCCCCAGAAATTGCGTTACTCGGTTAATCAAGCGAACAGGGTCATCTCGAACTTCATCATAAAACCCAATGAATATATTACTTTCCGGAAAATGTCGACTCCAGTTCCGGTAAGTTCTCAGGTAGTCCCCCCGCAGAACTTGCCCGGGAGATTTGAAAAAGTCGATCATCGACTTTATACTGATATCGGATGCAAACTGTCCTCGTTTTTTTAATGTATTATATTGGCAAACAGACCAGGCTCTGTCAATCGGGTTACGTAACAGAAAAATGATTTTCATTTGCGGATTCATAAACGCTACTTTGGCAACATCTTCTGAGTCAATTATAGAATAAGAAGGGGTGATTTCCCCGCATATTTGCCCGCCTGAACCACTGAACAGGTTTTTATACCAAACATCATCGAAAGTTCCAAAAGTAAAATGACACAACCAGAACAAATTCTCCCAGTTCTTTTTCTGATAATTGTTTCGAAATTGTTTTCGTAACAATTGAAGCATTGCAGATGAAAAACCATTATCTTGAAAAAAACGCTCGTCATACCCGATAGCTGAACAACGAGATGGAGTTTTATATTTTTTGGACCGATCGAAATAATGAATCTCTTTTATTAACGGCATCCAAATATCAGGGTGGAGTTTTAACAATTCGTACAACCATGTTGACGCCGCTTTTTGCGCCCCAATACCGAGAAAATTCGGTACCTTTCTATCATCTTTTTTCATGTTGACACCTTCTGACTTTTTCAAGCGGCGGTCTACTCTGTATAGCAATATTACAAAAAACAAATTCTAAATATATTTTTCTTTTTAATTATCGAAACCATAATTGATGACAACGAAAAAAGAAAACTTTACACCCTGAGTTTTAATGGTATAGTTCTTATATAATGAACGAAGGTGGACAAAAAGACTTATGGAAAGTGTATTAGTATATTCGGTAAACAAAGCTGCTTCTATGTTTTTACATAAAATTTCTAATCAAATTAGCAAAAAACTGGAATTACCATACTTCTCCATGAACAATGATTTTCGAGAAGAAATAAAACCCATGACTTGGCGAAAGTTTATAGAAAACAATAAACGCATTGGAATATATGGTCCCATTCGTGCAAGCCAGGGAAACATATACCCAGATAATCTCAATAATTATCGAATTATATTACATTTAAGAGATCCAAGAGATGTGATGGTCAGTAAATATTATTCAAAGGCTTACAATCATCCAAAGCGAGAAGGTGGATTTAGCATAAGTGATGAATCCAGAGAGCAATTAAGAAAAAATGGAATTGATGATTTTGTGATAAACAACCCTCAATCTAAAGAAATTAAATCTCATTACGAATCATATATCAAAAAGTTAATAGGTCAAAAAAATGTTACATTTGTCAAATATGAAACAATGGTCACTGATTACAGCACCTGGGTACGCCACTTTTTAAAACCATTTAACGATTTTTATGCTCAGCCCGACGAGTTATATAGTAATTTATACAATGAATATAAAAATGACTTTAATGTATCGAAAGAGAATATTTATGAACATAAAAGGCAAATTTTACCCGGAGATTTTAAAAAAAAATTAAGCCCAGAAACCATTCAATTTATAAACCACCAATTATCCGATATATTAAAGTTTATGAATTACGAAATCTAAATACTGATTCAGTTATAACAATTTCAATAAAGACTCAGTTTAGAACTAATCAGTTAAAGCCGCCTCCATGCTGTGACCATAATCTTTTTCCATAAGAACTCTAACCTCATTTACATTCCCAACCGGAAAATTACCGAGAGGATGCCCTAATTTCCCTGATGAACTTAAATCGATTGTTTTCAATAATGTTAGTGAATTTCTGTCAATAAAAGAGATATAACCATTTGATTTGTCCCGTACTTTTCGAACGGCGAGATCCGAATGGCCGACTATAATATACTTCTCACTGATACTTAATCCCTTTGTGTGTTGACCGGAAAACTCTACTCTTGTGCTGTTTTTAATATTGTTAATATTTGTCATGATGAAATAACCAAAACGTGAAGCATTATACATTAATGTATCTCCACTAATAAATATATTGTGGCACCCTTTGTGGGACAATTCAATAACTCTTTCCAAATGGAAATTATTTTTCGTTAACTTTAATTCCATTAGTTCCGACTTTCTATTTCGGTTGTGCATCATAGCGTGTACGCGGTTATCGCCACATGGAAATACTGAGTTGACATGGTTTATATCATTTTGCGCATCATTAATGAAGTATTGAATATGTTCTTTTTTATCAAAATCAAAATACCCAACAGAATTAAATGCGGTATTAGCCACGACAACGCCATTCTTCCAACGTGCTATTTGGTGAACCGAAGCGTAACTATCCGGAAAATACCTTATCCCGAAAAGAGAATACTTACCTTCTTCATTCCTTTTATAATATTCAATAATATTAAAATTGGCATTGCCTCTTTTAGCATAAAAGTGTGCTCCATTATTTTCAAGACCGGCACCATAATAATGGTCTATTCCAAGAAAAAATTTATCTATAATTTCGAAATCATCATTAATGACCAAATGAATTAAAAACCTGTTCGTTCCTACAATGAGTTCCATAATATATTTTAATCTTGTTTTCCAGAGTATTCCACTCCTTTAATTATTTCTGTAAAGTAAACTCATTATTTTTGTTGCCATGGCATTGCAATCCTGAGATCGTAACTTATATGTTTATTCTTTGTGCCGGGATGGAGAAATCTGGTTCTCGTTATTTCTATGAAGTACTGAAAGAGATTATAATCCTGAAGGGTGGTATGGATGGCCAGGAGGTAGCGAAAAAGTATCGATTGGGGAAAATAACAGATGGCGGGAGAAAATATCTTAAAGTAATGAACTATAAAACCCTAATAAAATTATGTATTATCAGTTTATTTGAAGGGGATTTTGTATTAAAAACTCATAAAGAGCCAACGCGTGCAATATCTTTCTTTAATCGATTGGGACTAATTAAGATATATTACACATTCAGAGATCCTCGAGATGCATTGCTCTCTGCCATTGACCATGGGAAAAGAATAATTGAAAATAAAAAAGAAAACGAACAAAGTCATGTTTTTGTTAAAATGTATAAAAATCAAGATCAAGCTGCCATGTATACCAAACCGTGGACAAAGACGTGGAAAAAATATAATGACGAGCCACATGTTATAATGGTTAAGTATGAAGAGATTATACAAGATACCGATAAATTAATTACCTTGTTTGAAAGGACTCTCCGGTATAAACTAGACGAAAAGACGAAAAAAAGTCTAATAATGAAATATTCTCTGAACAAAGTCCAGTCAGATTTTCTAAAATTTCATTACAATAAAGGAATATCTTATAGATATAAAACCGAGATGTCGTCAAAAGTACGGAAGCAGTGTTTGATAGAATTTGGTGATGAACTAGAACAAATGGGGTATAGCGAATAAAGTATTATGTCCAATATTGATCATAGTAAAAAGGATATTATTTCTTTCAAAAATGTCTCCAAAAAATATCAACTCTATAAAAAAAAATCAGATCGCCTTAAAGAAGCGATTCACCCATTTGGTAAGCCATACCACAAAGATTTCTGGGCTCTAAAAGACATTAATTTAGGTCTCAAAAAAGGTGAAATTCTGGGTATTGTGGGTAAAAATGGAGCGGGTAAATCAACACTGTTAAAATTAATTTCAGGAGTACTGTTTCCCACCACGGGAGAAATAAAAGTACAGGGAAAAGTCAGCGCACTGTTAGAAGTAGGTTCGGGAATGAATTCTCAATTTACGGGGCAAGAGAATGTGTATTTTCTGGGAAACATTCTTGGTTATAATCACGATCAAATGGAGGTTCTTGAAAATGATATTCGAAGTTTCGCCGAGCTGGGAGAATATTATTTTCAACCGGTTAAAACATATTCAAGTGGAATGAGGTCGAGGCTGGGGTTTGCGATCTCTACTGCTATCGATCCAGATATATTAATTTTAGACGAGATACTTTCGGTTGGCGACGCAAGTTTTAGGAAGCGGGCTTTTCTGAGAATGAAAAAGCTATTAGACAAAGATTCAACCGTTATTTTTGTAAGTCATAGCGCTCAAAGTATAATTCAGATTTGCAGCAGAGCCATACTACTTGATAAAGGTCAAATTATAGATCAAGGTAAACCTATCGATATAATTCGAAAATATACGGTCCTGATTAAAGACAGTTACAAAGAAACAAGCAAAGAGGTAGAGATTCCCGAGGAAACTTTCGAAGAATTACATGGAAAAGATGACAATACCGTAGAACTTCAAGACGGATTAAATATTTTAGAGTGTTCCCTCTTGAACGATAAAAATGAAAAAGCTAACATTCTAGAAACCGGAAAACGATATTCATTATGCCTGATCTATAAAATGGATTCAAACTTATTTGATCTATTTCTCGGTGCAAATATAACGAACAATAAAAACATATATTGCAGTAATATGCATATGAAAAATCAAAATATTTCAATACAACATGCGGAGGAAGGTAAAACATACAAAGTCATGATGAATTTTGATTGCAATTTCCTTCCTGGTGATTACTATCTTAGTTTGGGGGGGGTAGCTCGATTACAGCCCCAAGCTGAACCGAAAAAAATTCTAGCAATTTACGATCGTATTATTTTTAAAGTTGTCAACTCCCATTCTACTTCTCGGGGCTTGGTTTTTCTCAATTATAAAATTTCGTATGAAACAATCTAAATTCATTTGATTGTAATTAACCTTTTCATATGTCTGAAAGGGGCTGTTATCAGTTTCCCCACTTTCATAGAGGTTGAATTTAACAAGACTTCCTTTTGTCGCCTAAGCTTATTCTCTTTTTGCTTAAACTCATTCTCTTTTTGCTTAAACTCATTCTCTTTTTGCTTAAACTCATTCTCTTTTTGCTTAAACTCATTCTCTTTTTGCTTAAACCCTTTCTCTTTTTGCT
>JBEQLE010000099.1:0-11890 GCA_040326155.1 Leptospirales bacterium
GTTTTATGGATACAACAAATGTGCAACTTCGCGAAAAGGCGAAAAAGTTTTAGTTGCTAAGAAAATCGAATATAAATTTATCGATGTTACTCTAAAGCCGCCGGCGAAATCGGCCCTGAAAAAAATAATTCAACAATCGGGTGAACCGATTAAAAAGTTTTTCAACACTGCAGGTATTGCATACAAAGAAGGGAATATTAAAGACAAAATTAAAGAAATGACAGACGCTCAGATGATAGAGCTTTTAGCCAGCGACGGACGCTTACTAAAACGTCCCGTTGTTACAGACGGCGAGATTTCTACAGTGGGTTTTAAAGAAGAGGTTTTTCAAAAAACCTGGAAAAAAAAGAGAAAGACAGCCGCATAATGAATCTCTGAAAAATTTTCAGAATTACATTCGAATTAAGGGCGCAGTTTTTCAACTGTTTTCCATTGCGAGGGGGTCACCGGTTGTATCGACAGGCGGCTCCCTTTTTGCATTAATACCATATCTTGAAGGTCCGGCAAAGTTTTTAACTCTTCTCTGCTAATGGGTGGCGTAAAATCACGTTTCCATTGTATGTCGACCATCGACCATCGCGGTTCTTCGGCAGGTGACTTTATGTCAAAATATTTACTGTCAGGGTCAAACTGGGTTGTATCGGGGTAGGCCTCTTTTACAACTTCACATATACCACAGATGACCTGGGGTTTTACAACCGAGTGGTAAAAAAACACAAGATCCCCTTTTTGCATGGAGCGCATAAAGTTGCGAGCCTGATAATTACGAACTCCGTCCCATTCGGTGATTTTATTTTTTTCAGCTTTCAAGTCATTCCAGGAATACCCGGAAGGTTCCGTTTTAAAAAGCCAGTAATTCATGCCTCGGGAATTTGAACCAATAGAACTCATGAGGCTTTATCTTTTGTCGACCAAACCGGACAAGACTTTTCTTCACATTGGGCCGTCCCAGTTTTTCTTTTCATAGGTTTTTACTACTTTATTATTGACTAGAAAATCGGTAACATATACATTCGCAACATATTCCATACCAATCTGGGTATAGCTTGAAATTCGAATATGCATATTGGAATTTTTCAGTTTAATAATACATAGTATTTCAGCTCTTGCAATTGTATTTTCCAGGGTTGGTTTTTCCAATACTCTATCTTCTTCATCAATGTCGTCTTCTTCTTTTAAAGATTCTACAATGGCACGGTACTCTTCGTCAGAGTAGGGGCGTACCTTCCCCTGTGTTGAGAAATCTATACTTTCTAACTGCTCATGAAAAACTGAGAACACTAAAGCAGTTTTTTCAGGTTTAGATGAAGCTTTAAAATGTAATAAAGCCAGTTGAGGTTCCGAAAAAGGCTGGAAAAAATAGCTACTCTGCTCTTCAGAATTGGGTAAATATCCACAATAATTGGTGACAAATTTTGCATTTTCAGGTAGCATTTTCTTCTGATTCTCAAGAGCAAAAAAGACGATGTTGGCTTGCAGACTCTTATCTTCTACAGGTTTTTCACAAAGTTTTTGCTCTGAGCTAATTTTTTCCAGATATATGGAACCAGAAGGCAAGATCTCTCCTATGTATATATTATTATAGAGCGCTTCGATCTTCGCTGGTTCTGTCTTCTCAGGCTGGACAATCTCTTTTGACAAAGCTCCCCCATACACCCAGCCGGTAACCCCATTTAAAGTTTCTATTTTAAGAAATGGAGAGTTATACTTTTTTCCACGCAGTGTAACCTTTGCTGTTTCCGAACTTTCTTCTTCGAGAAAAATTACTTTTTCACCTTCTGCAAGAAAACCGATCGCTTTACCGGATAAACCGGATTGTTTTCGTATGCGTGCCTGGTCAACTTGAGAGTACAAATATTTATCTTTGTTTTCCGGGTCGTCTACTTGTATTTTATTCTCATCTTTACAGTGAAAAAATAATAGTAGTACGGTAATTAGCAGATAATGTAGAAGTTTCTTTGCCATACGTATCTTTTAAAAAAGTAATGTTGAGAGTCAAATGTTTTAATAATAAGATTTCCATCTGACTTTGGTAGGTTAAAAGGTATTACTATTGCATCGGTGGAATGAAATCGTTCTCATCTATTTACCATTGACTTTAAAGATTTATAAGCGAATTATATAAATATGTCCACTTCGTTGATATGAAATCAATCTAATATGTTCGGCGGGTGAGCATTATGCACGAAATGGCATTTGTGATACAGGATATAACCTCTACAAATTAAGGTACAAAATATATAACCTCTACAAATTAAGGTACAAAATATAAAACCCATACAAATTAAGTATTAAAATAGAAATGTATATACAATTCGAACAACAAAATATAAATGGTCACAATATCTCGTGTTGAGAGACAAATCTTTAGTTGCGTGGTGGGGAGTAAGATATAAGAGATTAAAAATGAAACCAGATGGCTTTCATTTTATACATTTATGGAAAGTTGATCATAATGGTCAACGTCTCGCTGACTACCTCCTTTAAATACAAAACTCTAGATAAAAAATTATAGATACAATGTTCTTATAAACATACACATAGAGAGCGTTTTATCATTACAGGGTTCGTTTAAATGAGAAAGAAAAGAAAAAATATCCCAAAATCAGAAAATTTTTCTGTATATCTAAATAAGACACGAAACGATTGGTTAAAGATTGTTTCGATGCTGTCTTTTACACTAATACCGACGTTTATCGTACTCGATTACATTGTAATGCCAGATGAGCTGTTTGCAAAATTTATGATTTTTCGTCTGGTGGTTTCGGGCATACTTATTATCCAATATATTATTTTGCGCATGTCTTCTCGATATGCCTCTTTGCACGGACTTTTTATAACCATCCTGGCGGGTACCATGATAGCCCTGATGACAAATGATCTGGGGGGTTTTGATTCTGGGTATTATGCAGGCTTAAACCTGGTAATGATGGCCGTCGTAATACTGGTTCCCTGGGGATTCGCTCACGGGATATTGAATGCTTTGACCATAATCGGCATTTATGCAATTGTAAACGTTTTGAACCTTCATTCTTTTCAGATTGAAAATTTAATTAATAACATGTATTTTTTATTTTCGACGGCTCTTATTGCCGTATCCGTAAGCCAGATACGGTTGCAATTGTTACGAAAAGAGTTTGATGCTAATATACATTTAATTATTGCTAAAGAAGAGCAAGATACTATTATGAATTCGGTAGACGAAGGACTATTTATCGTTCAGCAGGAGAAGGAAGATGAATATGTTATTGGTAGTCAGCAATCTGAAGCTGTAACCCAAATTCTAGGTACCAGTTCGCTCGCTGGTAAAGGTTTTCTAGAAGCTTTATCACCTTATTTCCCGGAAAAAATTATAACAGATCTGGCCGAATATCTCTTTATGATTTTCAATAGAGACGTAGATAATGACCTAATACGTGATCTTAACCCGCTTGAAAAACTGGAAGCGGATATACCGAGTGAATTGGAAATTGAGAATAAAATGTTAAAATTTGAATTTAAACCGATTCGACAAATGTCCGGGGAGAAAAGTTACCTTATCAGCATTAAAGATGTGAGTAAGGAAGTTGAAATGGAGAATCGAATGCTCAATAACGAGATTAAGGCTGAGCATGAAAGTCAGATGATGCTGGCTATACTTCAACAGGGTCCTGCGATGCTTCAAGATTTTGTTCACGGAGTCGAAACGGAAATTTCAGATATAGAAAAAGCTATAAGTACGGATAACAATACCGAAGAACTCAGTGACGCAATTGAAACGATATTTCGCGCAGCTCACTCGATGAAGGGAAATGCGGCGTTGCTCAATTTAAAATTCTTTGCAGAACAACTGGATGTATTTGAAGAAAAAATAATAGAACTGCGCGATAGCGACAAACTTGTTCGGGAAGACTTACAGACCATTGAAAGTGACCTGGATATTATTAAAGAAGTTTATACTACATTACAAGGTTTAATTAAAAATATTCAAGAATTTCAAGGTAAAAAAGAGACGGAAACTCAAGAAACTGCCTTGGAGTCGATACCCGGAGCTCTTACCGAACTGGTCGGCCGAATTTCCGTAGAGTTGGGAAAAAAGGTACGTCTGATTGCAGAAAAAACTGATTTTACAGGGCTGCCTGCTTCATCCGCTTATATTATACGTGATATTTTAGTGCAATTAACACGAAATTCGATAACACATGGTTTAGAAGAGCCCGAAGCGCGAGTGAAATCGGGCAAAGATGAAACTGGCAGCATTACTTTAAACATGCAACCAGATGGAGATTCCTTTATGATTGATTATCGTGACGATGGAAAATCTTTTGATTTTGCTGCAATCCGTAAAAAAGGTCTTGAAAGCGGTAAAATTCTGGAATCTGAAGTTGAACAATGGAATGATACAAAGTTATTAAAACTGATTTTTGACTCCGGTTTTTCTACAGCTGGTGAGAGTACAATGCACGCCGGTCGGGGTGTGGGAATGGATATTGTCAAGCAGCGGATAAAAAATATGGGCGGAGATTTTAAAATCAAATATCGACAGGGAGAATATACTGAATTTAAAATAACCATTCCGATAAAGGTTCTTCAGGAAGTTTAACAAGAAGTTGTATTTAAAAATTTAAAGGAGAAGATTATGAAAATTATGATTGTTGATGATTCCACAATAGTTCGGACAGTGATTAAGCGATATTTGGCAATCACTAAAGACGAAATTGTGGCGTATGCGGCTAATGGCGTTGAAGCAATTGAGCGATTTAAAGAACATTTACCAGATCTTGTGACGCTTGATATAACAATGCCAGAAATGAATGGTTTGGAAGCTCTCGAAAGAATGCTGGAAATTAAACCCGATGCAAGTATACTGATGATTTCGGCGCTGTCGTCCAAAGACACTGTTGTAAAAGCAATAAACATGGGTGCGGCCGGGTATTTAGTAAAACCCGTAGAAGCACACCAATTGATTGATAAGATCAAAGCCATTAAGGAGGCAGCAAATGAAGGAAGCGGATTTAAGCGTATATTCCGGTGGCGTAGACAATTACTTTAAACAATTTCCGGATTCTAAAGTTGTTATGAAAGATCATTATCCTATGGAGGATAAATTTGTTTTTCTTGATTATTCGGCAATAATTGGTATATCCGGTTCAAGAAAAGGTGGATTGTATGTAACTGTTCCTACGGCTATGATTGATGATTTAATAACGGCTATGGGAGTTGGTCCTGCGGACGATGCATTGCGAAAAGACATGATCGGTGAAGTTGCTAATAACATAGCTGGCAATGCCGGTGAAGTATTTGGTGGAGATTTTAAAATTTCGGTTCCTATTGTTGTAACAGGTGAAAAGCATAATATCGAATTACCGGTAGCAATACCGGCAATGACTATCCCCGTTGAATGGAAAGGACATACGTCATTTCTTGTGGTTGGGACAGAATAATATTTCTTCTCGAGACAAAACAAAATATAAAAAAAATAGATCAGAAAACTGTATAAAAACCTTTCAAAATAAAGGTTTTTATACAGTTTAATTTAAATAAATCATTTTAGTTCACAAAAAAATCCTTCGGTTTTTTTATGTCGTTACATTCGATTGTTGTTTGACGTTATTCGCTTTTTAAAAAGCGTGGTTTTTAAAAAGCCTGCTTCGTGGTATTTTTGTTGGTCCATTTTTTGAATGGGCGCTAAAATCTCAAATCGATTACATTCTGCATTTCTACAAGTTTTTGGTTCAGGTAAATGTATTGACGCTCGACTATATCGTAAAAAATATAGACATGTGCGTGTAGAAATTGGTGAACTACGGAGACTCCATATTTGGCCTCACTCTTTTATTTCTATTTTAATTTTACTGGTTTGTATTAGCGGACAAGCCGACGCACTTCCTGGCGATGAAACCGGTCCGAATCGCAGGGTGACCATTGACCAGCAGTACTTTGTTGGCCAACTGTCACCTCGGGCAGTTTCGGAGTTTCATTTAAACATACTGATGTTGCAGGGTTTAAGTATAGATATTGTTGTAGACGCAGCCCATACCTTGACTCCTGAATCGTCGGAGTTTTTCGCTCCATTGTTGGGATTTTTACTTAGGGGTTTTTACCACTTCTATTTTACTGAACCTGGAATGAATGCTATGCACCTTTCGGGAACCGCTTTTCGGCAAAATGCGGGAGGTTTAAATACAAAATATTATACCAGCGCGAAAGGATCTCCGCGCAGACCTGATGGACAAACAATGAGAGAGAACTATTTTGCTTTTTTATGGGATAATATAAAAGGCAGATTTTCGGATAAAAACAAACCGGGGTTTTCCATTGCCGGCGGAAACTATACGTTTTCGCAAAAACCAGTCAGAAACAATATGCTGGTGGCGATGGGCGGAGCCAATGCGGGCATGTATTTTGCTGAATACATTGCCAAAGATTTACGATATAAAAATGGTCATTTAAGCCATTTCTCGGGTTATATTTCGGGCAGATTCGATAACTACTCGTATGCTGAAAATGCCCCCCAGGCAAAAAAAATCGGGGCCGCAAATGACCTGGTTGATATTAATAATTTTTATAAAAAACGGGGAATAAAATTCAGGTACACAGAGGTTCAAGAGGCCACGATACTTACTTTTTTAATGAGTGGCACAACGTTGAGTTTTTTACGAAGCACTTTTGTTCGCAGTTACTGGGGAAAACCTGTTCAGCCATTGGTGATAAATGATATTATTTTCCCCGATATATATTATTACCTGACTACGCGCGGACCTTCTTACAAAGTAACGGGTGGCTTTCTTACCGAAAAACTGGCCTACCCGTATTCGATAGAAAGAACCCAGGGAACAAACCCGGCTACTGAAATTCAACTTGGGACTCGTTATTTTTCACCGACCCACCAAGCGGAAATCTTGTTCTTATACAGTAGTTTATCCAAAGCATTAGGAATAAAATTTTATGGAGAGTATTTTATTTATGGCAATGAAAAATTTGCAATAAAACTCTGGGGTGGGTTAACGAGATACGCCCCCGGCAGTCTTCAAGCAGAAAGAGAGATGCCCGGAGTGCGTCCCCAGCTTGTAGATACTATAGAGGGTATTATTGGTATTAGCATTGAGTATTAAGAAAATATGTCTGAATTAAATTTATCGCATGAGCTAAAGAATGTTGCCACCCTTATGGTTTCTAGTTCAAAAAATCTTTCGTATATAAATATCAAGAAAGTTAAGTTTTTTATACGGAACCTCGAAAAAGGGAATTCTGGGGTTCCTTCTGTGCTTTCTACTCTGGTTGGAAAAAACAACTTGCCCCAAGGGCGAAAGTTTTCAAGGTTTCCGGCTCAAGCTTTGTATCTGTTCTATTTCGACTGGAAACCTTATTTTGATACGACCCCCGAAGAAAGGGCGGGAATATTATATGCCAACCTGTACAGTTTGCCGAAAGAATTCAGTGGCGCTCTACCTGAAAGAATTAAAACCTGGGAAGAGATTAACGAATTTAAAGGATGGTATTCTGTAAATGAAAAGGAAGTAAGTAAAAACTCTGTAATGCAATTGAAATCGACCGTTCTTGAGAAACAATATCGTGTTACTGGTGATTCCTATTCTCAGCCTGAAACAGAACCAGGTTGATCGTCTTTTGAAACTTCCTGGCCATCTGAATTTTCGGTTACACCTTCCGATATTATAAACATTTTTTTACGTAATTCAGACACACCCTCTTTCGAAAGGGTATCGCCCCAGATTGCCCCCGGATATTTCTTTTCCAAAATTTCCTTCTCTTCGGGGAAGACTAAATCGTTTTTATTAAAAAACAAAATTTGATTTGTAGCTGAAACTTCCAGTTTGTCGAGTTCCTCTTCGACAACTTTAATTTCTTCTTCAGCAAGTAGACTGGAAGCGTCGGCTACAAGAATAATAGTTTCGACATGGGAGACCTCTTCCAGTGTAGATTTAAACGCAGCTGCCAGGTTCAGGGGCAGGTTGCGAATGAAACCCACTGTGTCAGAAACTATACAATAAAGTGGTTTATAATCTTTTTCACCGAGATAGACTTTTCTAGTATACGAATCGAGAGTAGCAAAAAGACGATCTTCCGCAAAAAGTTTTGCCGCCGAAGACGATAGACGATTTAACAAAGAAGTTTTGCCGGCATTGGTATAACCGACTAATGAAAATGTATGAATTGTTCTGTTTTTTCTGGCGTTGGCCCGGTGCTTGCTGACTTGCACCAGATCTTTTTTTATTTTTTGTATTCGTCTGCGAATGTGACGTCGGTCAGTTTCGAGCATGGTTTCACCGGGACCCCTGGTACCGATGCCGCCCCCGAGACGAGACAACACGCCGCCTAAGCCTTTAAGACGGGGTAGAATATAGGTCAACTGAGCAAGTTCCACCTGAAGAGCGGCCTCTTTTGTTTTTGCCCTCATTGCAAAAATATCGAGAATAAGTTCCACGCGGCCGATTACCCGAATTTTCCATAACTCTTCGAGGTTTTTTATTTGAGCTGGACGCAAGTTGGCATCGACGATAACAAGTGTAATGCTATTTTCTTGAATAGACTCTTTTGCTTTTGTAAGAGTTCCGCCGGTGAAAAAATAACCCGCATCGGGGTTTCTGTTGGCAACCATCATGTCATAAATATTAAAGATACCGGCGGTATCGCTGAGTAAAAAAAGCTCGTGCAAAGACTCTTCTTGAATCTCCCGCGATGGATATTCTCGCGAACCGTACTGGCCTATGAGCAGTGCGGTGTAGTCGCCAGAGTCAAGTTTTTTATTGAGTAGGGAGGAGGCGTCCATTTGATCGAATTACTTGGTTATTTGGTGCGTTCGTCAGCTTTAACAATAGAAATACTGGAACCATGGTAAACTAAATTTTTTCGATACCACCCATTATTTGCTTCAATCGCATAGATTGCTTTTTCCGTAGAACGAATAAAGGTTTCATCATAAGGTTTCATATTATAAATTTCCGAAATGACTCTGTCTTCGGTAATAAACGCGATTGATAAGGGAATTGCAGTGTTTCGCATCCAGAAATTCAAATAAACCGGTTTGTCGTATAGAAAGATCATCCCCATGTTTTTGGGCAGGCTCTCTCGAAACATCAGCCCCTTGCGTTTCTCTTTTTCCGTACGAGCGATTTCAACATAAAGTACAACTTTTTGTTTTTTCAGGTTGGTAAAATAGATGGTCCAGATTTTTGGTTTTGCGTTGGCGCTTTCAACTGGATTGCTGAGCCACAAAAAAGAGATACATAGAGTCACTGTAAACACCCCGACCAGGGGTCGTTTGAATGGAATTTTCAATAATAAAGTTTTTAACATACGTTATTTATTCCCACTCAATTGTCGCGGGGGGTTTAGAGGAGATATCGTACACCACCCGGTTTATACCTGATATTTCATTTATAATTCGGTTCGAGACCTGGCCTAAAAAGTCAAATGGCAGACGACCAAAATCGGCGGTCATTCCGTCTGTCGATTCAACCGACCTTAGCGCGATTACGTTTTCATAGGTTCGCTTATCACCCATAACTCCCACAGATTGTATGGGAAGAAACACAGCAAAAGCCTGCCAGACCTTGTCGTAGTTGCCGCTGCTTTTTAGTTCCTCGAGAAATATAGCGTCGGCTTTTCGCAATATATCGAGACGCTCTTTTGAAATTTGTCCAATAATTCGAATGGCCAAACCCGGACCCGGAAAGGGGTGGCGAAAAATAAGTTCTCGGGGCATTCCCAGAGTAAGACCGAGTTCGCGAACTTCGTCTTTAAAAAGCTCTTTTAACGGCTCTATAACCTTGCCCGCTTCGAGCAGATCTAGAATTTCCTGAACTCTGTTATGATGAGACTTTATGGTATCTGACGGTCCTTTTACGGAGACCGATTCAATAACATCGGTGTATAAAGTTCCCTGGGCCAAAAATTCATGGTGACCGATTTCATGAGAAACCCTGGAAAATTCTTCGACAAACAGTTTACCTATAATTTTACGTTTTTGCTCCGGGTCCGTTATAGCTTCCAGCTGGCTTAAAAACCGCTCGCCGGCATCTACAACGATCAATTCAATATTAAAAAACTGACCAAACCTTTCGACAACCGCATTGGTCTCATTCAACCGCATCAGGCCGTTATCTACATAGACACAGGTAAGGGCGTCGCCGATGGCGTCATGGATGAGTTTCGCGGTAACCATAGAGTCGACCCCGCCAGAAAGCCCGAGTATAACTTTTTCGTTACCAACAATTTTACGTATCTCTTCTATTTTAGATTTTGCAAAATTGTCCATAGTCCAGCCGGGTTTTGCATTGCAAATTTTAGAACAGAAGTTTTCCAGAATTATCTGGCCTTCGTTTGTGTGCTGAACTTCGGGGTGAAATTGAACCGCATAAATGGGCTTTTTTTCGTGACGCATGACCGCATGCGGAGAAGAATTCGTCGTTGCAATGGTGGTAAAACCCGAAGCCGCTTCGGTTACCTTGTCTCCGTGACTCATCCACACTTGTGATTGCGGGCTTAAACCGTCTAAAAACGGGTCTTCTGTTTGTACGGACAGGTTTGCCTTGCCATATTCACGTTTCGTCGACGCCTCCACTTTACCGCCGAAATGGTCGCTCAAAAGTTGCATTCCATAGCAAATGCCTAAAATTGGAAGTTCCAGATCGAGAATGGACTGATCTGGGCGCGGCGCCGCCTCTTCGTATATAGAAGAGGGGCCACCCGATAATATTATACCAGCAGGTTTGAGCTTTGTAATCTCATCTACCGGGGTATGATACGGATATATTTCAGTATAATAATGCAGCTCGCGAATTTTTCGCGCTATTAATTGCGTATACTGAGAGCCAAAGTCTAAAATAACAATCAAATTTTCCACTGGATGAGAGGGTTTATTGGCGAAATGCCCTGTCCATATTTTTTTAGGAGGGGGTCGATGGTTTTTTTCTCATCAGGAATTTCACAAACCCCCTTGTCTGCGAATTTTTTTGCATTGTAGTACCGCTGTAGCGGTTAAAAAACTTTAAAAAAGATTCTCCGCCATCCCCCTGGTAAATTCGAAGACCGAGTAGTGTAATACCTTTCTACAGTGTAAAGAATTTCGTATGGTGTAGCTCCGAACGCCGGTAGGCGTTCGGAGCTACACCCACTATGTCAAGCGGCTTTGAGTTTTTTATTCAAGTGGCTCTTTTTTAGCAGCCTGTGTGATACGAACTGCGATTTGAATTGAGAGTATGGCACCAGTTGCAGCCGCACCATAGGAAGCTATTGTACCCATGCTTGGTGCAATAGAGAAACCCGCAGCGGTTCCAGTAATTGCCAGAGAAAACATTATACCAATTGCTGGTATGACTTTTGCCAATCCCCAAAGACCGAGAAATATAGCTATGCCATGAGCTATTACTAAAATAGAATTTTTAGAATTATCATCCATATGTATATAAAGTTATATAGTTACATATACTAAAGACGAAATGTCAAAACATATTCTTTATTTTTTTACGAGCACACAAAGTGTTACCTATGTTGTGACTAGACTGGTTGTCATTTTACATAACGTGGCAACTTTATCTGATGTTTTGGGGCTACTTGAGTCAGCCATGGGAGCGCAAAGCAAACCTCAAGTTTTGTGCGACCATGGCGATTCCACTGAAAAAAGGGGGCTTTGCATAAGCAGTGTTTAAAAAAACAAATAATGTTAAGTACTAAATATTATTCTTGACGCCGAATATATTGGAATAATCTAATTTTTTCCTGGAGCCTGGTAAATCAGGTGTGTTTCAAAGTAAGGGCTTTGAAAAACCGGCGGACGTTCAATGCCGTGGCGGCGGCATAGCATTGAAATTGCCGTCCCTTTTGTCCCTTGTAGCGTATTTTCCTGAACCCATGAAAGCGTACAAGTTCACTGATTGTGCCTTCAATG
>JBEQLE010000009.1:0-76398 GCA_040326155.1 Leptospirales bacterium
GTTATATTCTTCATACAAGTGTAATAGGCAAAAGTTGGAAATTTTTTCAGTTTTACTGTTTTTTCCATTTTAATTCACAAAAAATCCTGCGGTTTTTGGCTTGAGCCCCGATAGCGGTGGCGGTAGGGGCGATAACCTTTCGGCTTTTTCGCACGAAAACCCGGGGCCTGCTTGATTCGTGGTATTTTGTGTGCCAAAAACCCTGCGTCTTTACCGCTCTTTGTAGATCAAAAGTCGCTAGCTTTACCACAGTTTCTTACGCGCACCTCTATCTGGGTATGGGGCCCTTAAAGTTAAAATCCCATCTGAATATTAAAACAAGAGTATCCTTTTCAGCGAACTAAAATACATTCTATCATTCTATAACAAATTCATGAATTATAATCTCGATAATTTCACCGTGAACCAATATCAAATTTATATTTCTTTTTATCTCGTCAAAGTATTTGACCTGTTGCTGGTCGGTTTCAAAGTCTTCAGCATTTCGGGAGAGAGTTGCCGCGATTACAATTTGCTTTATCTCAATGGCTCGTTCTTGCAACTCTTGTCGCAAAGCGTGATCAGTTTTTTCAAACCCAACGCTGATCTCCAGATCTAAAGTATAATGATGTTGACTAAAATCTTCAGGATAAGCCATAGGAATATGGGGCATCCAGGCCAATTTTACATAAGACAAATTATCCGAATAGTGTTGCGACCCCTTATCGGTTAAAACCGGCTTCAATACATGAATGAATACGGTAGAGAAAATCAATATTGCAATTGTAAGGCCACCTGTGATAGCCGCAATTTTTGCCCCTGTTGAAATTTCTGAGAATTTTTTAAAATTTACCTTTTCCAGTGTCTTAAAATATTTATTTGCCTCGGGTTTATGTAAAAAATAAAAACCAGTCAAAAAAAGTAAAGCGTAGATTACAGTTATAATTATTACCCCCGTTGAAAACTCTGTATTTTCTTCCAGATAAACCATAACTGCATAATCTATCCAGAAAACCCCAATCATTATATTGAATACGGTTTTCCCGAATGAACGACCCGTTAAAATAGCATAAGCCGTTATAAATCCAAGTGCGTTAACTACCAGCGAAGTGGCAAAGTTGAGCCACAAATTCCACTCCGGTGTTCCCATAAAAAATAATTCAGTATAATTATAGGCCAACATACTGAGAAAACCAAGCGACGTAACCATGCTTAATGTACAAATATAGATAATTACCCAGGCTACAAGACTCAGCGACTTTGGTCGGTTTTTGCCATGGGGGGTTTCTGAAATAGATTCCATGAACAAATTTATACAGTGGGTTTATCAAGACAAACCAATTTTGCATTAGTACTACAAAGTTACTATAAATGAATAACACAGAAGTGGTGTATATAGTTCGAAAACGAAAAAACCACTCTGCTAAAAAACGTCGGGGGTAGCGGCGACTCTTTTTGTTCGGTCACAACATGTTGTGGCCGAACTAAAAAGTCAAAGCGAGGGGGCAGACTTGCCCCCTACTGATATGCTGAAATTTATATAGCTAATTTGTCATCGGCGACATGGTACGTTGGGTCTTCTTCGATGTTTACTTCAATTAAATTGCCGGCTTTTTGCAGTAAAACCTGACATTCTGAACTAAGGTGACGAAGCCTTAAATTTTTACCGGCTTTTGTGTATCGCTCGGCCAATGAGTCGATGGCTTCAATGGCGGAATGGTCGGCGACACGAGAACGGGCAAAATCAATGATGACCTCTTTCGGGTCTTTTTCACTATCGAAAATTTTACCGAACCGATGAGTCGAAGCAAAAAACAGAGGCCCATTTAAACGATACAGTTTGCTGCCGTCTTTTTGAATTTCACTGTCAGCAAAAATATGTTTGGCATTGGTCCAGGCAAACACAAGCGCCGAAACAATCACCCCGACCACAACCGCTACTGCCAAATCGGTAAAAACCGTCACGACTGTTACGAGAACTCCTACAAAAAGATCTTCGCGTGGAATTTTTCGTATCATCTGAAGAGTACCCCATTCGAAAGTTCCAATGACAACCATGAACATAATACCAACCAGGGCAGCCACCGGTATCATCTCTATTAAAGAGGAACCAAAAAGAATGAAGCTCAGTAAAAACAGAGAGGCCGCAATTCCCGAAAGATTTCTGCGCCCCCCGGAGGTTATATTGATCATGCTCTGGCCTATCATCGCACAACCGCCCATACCACTGAACAGTCCAGTTGCAACGTTAGCCGCCCCTTGACCAATGCAAACCCGATTCCCTTTGCCCCGAGTCTGGGTCATTTCGTCAATAACACTCATTGTCAGTAGTGACTCAATAAGGCCGATGGCCGCCAGAATAAATGCATAGGGTAAAACAATTTTCAACGTTTCAAAACTAAAGGGAACGACGGGCAGATGAAAGGGTGGAAAGCCACCGCCAATTTTTGCTATATCGCCAACTGTTTTTGTGTCGAGCCCGCCAAAAATTACAGCTGCTGAAATTGCCAAAATGGCAATAAGACCCGCCGGTAGCGCTCTGGTCAACTTTGGTAAAAAATACATAATCAACATTGTTCCGAAAATCAGTCCCGCCATAAGGGAAAACTTTGCAAACGGCAGCCATGTTGTTATAGCTTCGCCGGTTTCGCCAATAATTTCAGTTTGAAAATTTGGAATCTGCGCCAAGAAAATGACTATGGCCAGACCATTTACAAAACCGAGCATTACAGGGTGGGGCACCATCCGTATAAATTTTCCAAGTTTAAAAACCCCGGCAAGAATCTGTATAATGCCCATTAATATAACTGTAAAAAATAGATACTCAACACCATGTTGCGCGACAAGACTCACCATGACAACCGCCAGGGCTCCGGTTGCCCCCGAGATCATCCCCGGACGACCACCTATTAAAGAAGAAACAAGACCAACCATAAAAGCGGCGTAAAGTCCCGTCAAAGGATTAACTCCCGCGACGATCGAAAAAGCCACCGCTTCGGGTACCAAAGCCAGGGCCACTGTCAGACCCGAAAGAATATCGTCTTTGGCTTTCGCCGCGTGTTTTTGGTATAATGCAAACATAAATAAACGCTTTCGCGCCACTGTACATACGGCGGATTTTTCTAAATGTCAAACACTTTTTATTAAAAGGGGCAAGCCTGCCCCTCGACGTTTAGTAGAACAATTTTTTGTAGGTGTCTTTTCGTCGGTGTCGCATATATGCGATACTACCTCAAAACTATTTGGTTTCTTCTTCACCGGTGGCATTGAAAAATTCATGTATTAATTCCAATTGCTTTTCATCGACTGAAATCGATATATTGTTTCCATTATACGAGAATCTGAATTTTACATCACCGGCAGTTTTCAGCTTGGTAGTAGATTTCGAATCCAGTAAAAGAGATCCATCAATGGTAAAATAAGTGTTTGTTTCTTCCTCATCCCCCTGTACATGACGACTTGAATCCACTGACTGTATACGAATATCGGTAATTGCTCCATCGATCGATATTTTGGCATCAAAGTTATCTTTATTTAAATTTTGTCGCGTACCACCGGTAGAAAACTTGAATTGAACATTCGTCTTTTCCGATGTTTTGGATATCGCCCTGATAAAGTCCATAAGTACTCTACCGTAATTACGGCCATTATTCTCCGCACGCAATATTAATGCCATTGTAATATGAGTGTCTCCTGTAAAGTCATCCTTTTTCACTTGTATCGCCGGTCCGAAACATCCACTCAATAATAATCCCAAAAACAAAATGGGAATAATTTTTATGGAAATTGTTAGTTTAGTTGTAAACTTCATGAGGTTCTCCGATTTTCTTAAAAATTTAGATAGATAAGGAATCAATGAGTTGTCAGACTGTAAAGAAACTTTTACTGACCCGGTATGTGTTTCCTCTTTTATAAATAAAATTCAATGATCCCATCGTCTATCTCAATGACTTTTAACTAACCGCCAAATAAAATAAATCCTTTTTTTAACAACCCTTCCCACTTTTTAATGGAGTAAATTTTTTCGCGCAAAGCAGTATCGGCTTCAATCAATTTTTTTGCCTCTTCGGCTTCTCTGGCATGAATTCTCAAGTCAGCTACTTTGAATTCGGACACACCGGCTTGTTTGGTATTGAAAAGTTCTCCACTTCCTCGAATTTCGAAATCTTTTTGTGACAGGTAAAAACCGTCATTCGATTCTATCATTGCAGCCAGACGTTTTTTGCCGTCCTCGGTAACGCCCTCTGACTCAACTAAAATACAATAGCTTTGCTGCTCGCCACGACCAACCCGGCCTCTTAGCTGGTGAAGTTGCGAAAGACCAAACTTTTCGGCATTTCGAATTACCATCACACTGGCGTTTGGTACATCTACCCCGACCTCTACAACGGTTGTGGCCACCAAAATCTGAATTGTACCCTCTTTGAATTTAGTCATTGCACGATCTTTCTCGCCCGGATTTAACCGTCCGTGCAAAAGACCCAGACGATACCCTTTAAATATCTCTTTTTCCAGTTTGTCGTAATCGGCCACTACCGAGGCCCACTTTGTTTTATCGTTGTCTTCAATAACAGGATAAACGATATAAGCCTGTTGCCCCTGGTCTACATATTTTTTTACCCCTCGGTAAATGTTCATCAATTCGCTCTCTTGAAATAATCTTGTATCGACATCTTTTCTACCCGGAGGTTTTTCTTTTATAATAATTTGTTCCATGTCGCCGTACAACGTCAAAGTTAAACTTCTGGGTATGGGAGTGGCGCTCATACTTAAAACATCAGGTATAATTCCTTTTGCTCGTAGCGTTTCACGCTGCTGTACGCCGAACCTTTGCTGCTCATCAATAATAACGAGACCAAGTTTTGAAAATTCTACTTCCTCTTGAATTAAACTGTGCGTTCCGACAACAATAAGAGCGTCACCCCTCGCGATTCTATCGAGCTTACCTTTTCTTTCAGATGCTTTTTCAGCCCCCAGTAAAAGTTCAGTCTGCAAAAAGGGAATACCAGATAGGTAATCTATAAAATTTCTATAATGCTGTCTTGCAAGAATTTCTGTCGGCGCCATTAACGCGACCTGTATACCCTGCTCCACATACTCCATGGCAATTAAAAGAGCAACAAGAGTTTTACCACTGCCCACATCTCCCTGTAACAAGGCGCCAAAAGGAGCGTTTTCATAAGCAAGGATTTTTAACTTTGCTATCGCTTTTTGCTGGTCGTCCGTCAGTTTAAATGGAAGTCCTCTTTTAATTTCATCGGCAAAGGTTTTTTTTACCTGTTTATCTAATGGGGCGCTTTTTTGTAAACCATTTCGCTCTTCTTTTTTTCGGAACATGATCGCCGAAAAAATTATAAGCTCATCAAAAGCAAGTCGTCTTTTCGCTTTATACACATCTTCCATTTCATCTGGAAAATGTATTTTATGCAGAGCAGGGCCAATTCCAGGCAGGCCAAGTTGTTCCAGCACATGGGCAGGCAGGGGCTCTTCTATTGAATTTTCATGCTTAATTAATAAATCATGTATATTTTGCCGCAGAGTCCTGTTGTTAATGAATTTGGTCCTCATACCTTCAGTGACCTTGTAAATTGGAATAATCTTGCCAGTATGAACCAGCTCGTCGCCCGACAGTAATTCCACCTCAGGATGCATAATAGAGGGACGCCCCCGAAACATATCTATTTTACCGCTAAAAGCAGCCTCGGCGCCCGTCTGTAATAATTTTTTATAATACGTTATAGCTTGAAAAAAAACCAGTGAAATTCTACTTCCCTGATAATCTACCGTAGCCGACAACCAGCGTCTTTTACCAAACTTTAACTCTACACTGGCTACCTTACCTAAAAATGTAACCGTTTCACCGGCCCGAACATTTTTAAAATCTAGAATTTGAGAACGATCTACGTAACGGCGCGGAATATAATAAAAAAGCTCGCCTAACGTACGAATTCCCTGCCGGCGCAACGTAGTCACCTGGCTCTCATTAAAGCATGAAAGATCTTTAATTGATAACATTTATTTGATAATGACTATGCTATTTTATTCACCGATTCAATAAGCATAGATATGAAAATTTTACATAGGCTCACTGTAAGAAGCTAATATAGTCTGTATTGTTGATAAGTCCATGTCAATCTTATTTGCAATTTCATCGGCAGACCAACCCATCTCACCGAGACGAAGTACCATATCTTTTTTATCACCAACTCCCTGGATAACATTTTTACCCTTATTCGGTGTCTCATCCACGGCATTGACAAGATCAGTAAGTTGTTTGATTTTCGACTCAGCGTCGTACTCAATTTTTTCAATAGTCTGAACGCTGGAACTCATCGATTGACGAAGCTCTTCGAATCTGGTACGCAGCGTATCAATCTGTTGTTTTCGCCGTTCTATATCGTCTATGAGGTCTTCAATTTCAAGAAATTTCTTTTGCACTTCTTCTATTTCAGACTCATTTTTCTTCATTGTCAAAAGTTGGCTTTCCACAGTGTCAATCTGGTCCTTCAGAACACCACCTTTCTCATCCACTTTTAACAATAATTCATTTAAGTTCTGAATTTTTCCCTGTATGGCTTCAACACCCTCTTCCTGGGCAATTATTTTTTCAAGAACGTTTTCCACAAAAGCATGTTGCTGCGCAAACTCTTCCAACACAGAGTCAAGTTTATCTTTTTGACCTTCTACTGACTCAGAAAGAATTACAACTTCATTCAGTTTTTCTTTAATCAACTCAAGAGAGTCGCCCTTGTCGTCAATTTCATCTCTAATGTTCAGAATCAATTGAAGTTGGTCTTCCAGCTTATCTACTTTTTCTCGTTTTTGAGCAAGCATCATCAACTCTGCGTCAAGCTTTAAGCGCATCTCTTTGAGTTCATCGACCCTGGAAAATATATTACGTATATCTGCATCTTTATCTTCAACCTGCTCCAGCTTTTCTTCAAGGTCATGAAGAAGTTTTGTTATATGGGTTGAACTTTCTTCGGCTTTTTGCAGCATGTTGGTATCTTTTTTCAACTGGTTAAAAGCCCGTTGAACGGAGTCCATTTCATCTTTCGCTGAAAAAGTTTCATTGTTTACCTGCTCTAAAAGAGCTTTGCTCTCTTTAGAAGCTTCTGTCATTGCCAGAATAATATCAGTTCTAACGCCTTGAAATTCCTCCAGAACTTTTTCTGAATCGTCGCGCATTTGCAAAAAGAAACTTTCAGTATCTTCTTTAGTTCCATCTGAAATACTTTGCACTGTCTCTTTAATATTTTCTTCAAATAGATTAAGCTGCGCCTCAGATAATCGCGAAAATTGCTCTTGAAGTTTGGCCTTTTCACTTAACAGTAAAGAACTTACATTCTCCTGTTTTTCTGACATCTCTTTTTTTGCGTCCGTAAACTGTTCGGACAATTGTTGCATTTTATTAAAAATAGAATCTTCTTTGTCTTGAACTTTCAGTTTAAAAGAAGAAACCAGGTCAAACAACGTTTTTTCATTATCTTCCTGCCACTCACTCGACAGGTTTTCCATCGACTTGAGTTTATCATTTAACTGAACATCAAACTCATCAAGCATATCTTTTCTGGTTTTTTCAATTTCAAGAGAACCCTTATGCACGCTCTCTTTGGCGTCGCGGGTTAAATTTTCAAAGGTAGCTTCCCACTTTTCAGCCGAATGAGTAAAACCCAGTTCTTTCTCGCCAATTTTCTTTAATATAGCCTGCGTCTCAGAATCCCATTGTTCCACAAGATGTTTTTGAGAATCTATAAGGTTTTTTTCCACATTACCGAGTTTCTGAAATAGACCTGAAATTTTTCTGTCCACATCTTCGGTAGATTTATATTTTACTTCGTTTAATTCTTTTTCCAGAGTTGTAATAGACTCGTTCACTTTTTCAAGATTCTTATCGACCTCGCCTTCAAAACGATCTGAAAGTTCCCGACTTGACTGTTTTAGTTGTCTCAAATAATCTTCAAGTTCATTTTTCAAGCCCAGGCGAATTTCTTCCACATCTTTTCTAAGAGCATCATAACGTTCTTGCCCCATGTTTTCCATATCAGCAAAACGCTGGCGCATCGAGTCAAAGTCCTCTTGAAGATCTTTTGTTTCATGAACAAAATTACGATACGATCGTTGAAAAACTTCAGAAGATTCTTCAGAGACTCTGGTCAAAGCTATTTTAATTTCTTTCTGAATATTTTCAAGACCCTCTTCCGAAAGGTGATCCACTTTTCCCATTACTCCGGATATTACCGACTCAATAGTATTCATCATTTTTTCGACATCGTTCTCTTTTTGATCTAAATGCGATTCAAAATTTTGAGCGGAAGATTTCATACGATTCTCAAATTCCAGCAAAAGATTCTTAAGTTCAGCTTTTTGAACATCAATTGTCGATTGCATACCGGTCTGTATCGAGTCAGCTTCACCGGCAAGTTGAGCTTTCAAGCCCTCAGATTCTTCACGCATCTGTTCTAGAACGCTTCGAATTTCAGCTTCATTTTCAACAGCAGCTGACTGCATAACAGCCTGTATGGAATCCGCATCCCCGGCAAGTTGAGCTTTCAGCCCTTCAGACTCTTCACGCAACTGCTCTAAAAGAGTTTGCATATGCGTCTCTTTTTGTGAAGTAAATTTAGCCAGGTTTTTACCGGCATGAGAATAGTCATTGTGAAAAGATTCAATTTTCTCTTGAATTTTTCCCAACTCAGTATTTACGTATGATTGTAGATTTTCTCGGTGTTCGCCCGTATCTTCATCGAGCCTGGACGAAACTTTTCGCATAGATTCATCTACCGATATTATTAAATTCTCTAGATTGGCCTCTTTTTGACTACTCACCTCAAGAAGTCTGTCCCGGGCATGGTCATAAACATCCTGAAACGAGTTCAGGTTACCCTCAATTTTCATGGCCTCTTCTTTAACGGCGCGAATCAGCTCATCTTTTTTAGCAAGGCTGTCTAAATCGATAGAGTGAATCTGGTGGCGAATTTTTTCAGACTCCTCGTAAAAGTCTTGAAACAGATCCGTTCGTTCTTTATCAATTTCAGATCGTATGGAATCAAATCGTTTATGAAGTTCAGACTGAGTTTTTTGAACCTCTGCCGCCACCGCCTCAATTTCCGCATGGTTTCTATCCATATCCATAGAAACACGTTCTTTGAGTTTTTCAATCATTTCGGGAATATGAACTTTTAAAGTATTCTCATTATCTTTAATTCTCAAATCAAGCTCATCCAGAGTATCGAAGCGACCGTTAATTTCCCGTTCCAGTGAACCGGTTAAACCTTTCGCGCTGTTTCGCAAAGAAGTTTCAAGCTCACGATAACTATCATCCATTTTATGACTTAAAATAGAATGTTTTTCAAGAAGTTCATCGCGAAGTTTATTCTGATAATCCAGAGCGCCATGAGAAGCCCCTTCCAATTTTCCTTCCATAGCCCGTATGGCCTCATCGGTTTTTTCGCCGATGGAAGTTTGAAAAGATTTAATCATCCGGCTGCCTTCGCCTTCAATTTTTTTAATGCCGTCTTGAACCTGTCGAACTTTTTTCTGGTGATAATCTATTTTATCCAGAGACTCGTTAATATACTGAAGTTGATCTTTAACAGAATTAGTAGTGGCTTCCAGAGATTGCAACTCGCCATCCATATGCTGTAAATTATTGCGACTCTCTTGAACCTCGGTTAAGGAACCTTTTACCGTTACGAGTTCTTGTTTTAATTCATGCAGGTATTTATCGGAGTTAATAAGCAAAAGATCGAAACTGGCCGAAGCGTCCTGAAGTTCCTCTTTTTTCTGAAGAGCTATTTCAACAAGATCTTTTTGCCCACGTTCAATTAAAGTCTTCAGTTTACGAAGATTAACATTAGACTTATCCAAACGCCGTAACAAAATAGTTATGAGGACAGAACCAAGAAATGGAATGGATAACTCCAACATATTATGTCACTTCTACATGTATTTTCGCCTTTACAATCCTTTTTTTAGAATCATGAATACAACTTTTCAACCTGTATCTCGAAATAAAAATTGTCACAATATATTCTAATTTACGGAAAATTCAATGAGTGAAAACAGAACAAACAAGCGTAAAGCATACGTATTAATCAGCGGGGGACTTGATTCTACGCTGGCGGTAAAAATGCTGCAGGATCAGGGAATTGAAGTCACAGGAGTCTACATAAGCACGGGTTTTTGTGTAAGTGCTCAGCAAAAAAGGAACGGTCGCTTCGATGAAGCAAAACCAGATGTCTTCAAAGTATCCCAGGAACTTGGTATCGACCTTGAAGTCATAGATATAAGCAATGAATATATGTCTATTGTAGCCAACCCGAAATACGGATGGGGAAAAAACGTGAACCCTTGTATTGACTGCCGAATTCACATGCTGCAAAAAACCGCCGAACTGATGAAAGAAAAAGGCGGCGACTTTATTGCCACTGGCGAAGTTCTCGGGCAACGACCCATGTCGCAACGGCGCGATACCATAGACCTGGTAGCTAAAAAATCGGGTCTCGGTGACCTGCTGCTTCGACCATTATCGGCGCATTTCTTTCCTGAAACCAAACCAGAAAAAGAGGGTTGGGTCGACAGAGCAAAACTGGGTAAATTGCAGGGTCGCTCACGTAAGCCACAACTGGCGATGGCGAAAAAGTATAATCTTCAAAACATACAAACGCCCGCCGGAGGGTGTTGCTACCTGACCGACGAAAACTACGCGGTACGCTTCAAAGATATGCTCCTGGGGTTAAAACGAATGCTGAAAAAACCAGACTCGTTTCAACTCGAACACAATGACATGATCATCATGAGTATCGGACGGCAAATTAAAATTAGAACCGGTCTAAAACTCGCCTGCGGTCGCAACGAATCCGAAAATAACCTGCTGCATCATTACCGCGCTGGAAAACTCCATATAAAAACAACGGATGACAACCCCGGCCCTTCGGCGTTACTCGAAATTATACCGAATGAGAACAGTATAAACCTTACAACAGAATTTGATGAGTGGAATTACACCGACCAGGTCGACGTAAATATTTCGCCTTTTCTTGAAAAAATCGATGCTACAATAACTCCGATAGAACTTGCGTTATGCGGCGCAATTCTCGGTCGATACAGCGATAACAAAACTGGCGAAGATATTACGATTGAAGTGACTGAATTCGACAAACAGGGAACCCTGGTAAACAGCATGAATTTTACCGTAACCCCCTTAAAAAACCTGTCCGTTTTAACTGAAAAACTGATGATCAAAGAAAACGAAAAAAAAATACTGAAAAGCATTGCATAATAAAAACTTTAGTATAATCGGCCAACCACGCGCAAAAATTATAGATTACGCCTATATGGCAAATAAAATTTCTTTATAACTACAATATTTATATAGCCATTGGAAAAATAGCATAAATAACAGTCCAATTGCACTGATTTTAGAAAATTTAAATTGACGACGTATAGCAAACTAATATGCTAGGGAATTAAAAAATTGAGGAGTCGTAATATGGCAATAGCATCATTAGTATTAGGTATTATAGGGGTTGCATGGATTCTTGTCCCAATTCCAGGAACATTCTGGATAGGAGTCATTTTAGGAGTCATAGCAATCGTACTTGGAGTTCTAGGTAAAAAAGAAGAAGGCGGAGCTGGTAAAGCAAAAGCCGGTATGATTTTAGGTATTGTTGCAGTTATTGTTAACATAGCTTTTTATGTTCTTTGCATGGCTGCAGTTGCCGGCGTAGCAAATGAAATGGGTGAATTGAATTTAGAAGGCCTTGAAGAGCTAAAAGATACACTTGAACAATTAGAAGAAAACAACCAATAATTTTCAAAATTCATAGAATATGTATCCAATATTATATGAATTTGAATTTCTAAGTAAAAAATTAGCGATCGGAAGCTACGGGCTTATAGCCATTGTAGCTTCCGTTACCGCTATTCTCATTTCCGTTTATTTCATTCCACATAAAAAATTATCTAAAAGCGACATCTTCGATATGAGCATGTTGGTTTTCAGCCTGGGATTACTCGGCGCAATGGTAATGCACTTTATCCTCTTCCCCCCTCGATCCTGGGATCTTTCGAATTACCCATCCGGGCTAATCAGCTACGGAGGTCTTTTAGGTGGAATACCCGCTTTTTATATAATTCGCCACAAATGGAATCTGAATTTTGAAAAATTCGCAGATTTGTTTACAATTCCTTTTGTCTTTGGTTTAGCTATTGGACGTATAGGTTGTTTTTTCGGAGGTTGCTGTTTTGGTAAACCCACAGATTCGGCTATTGGAGTATTTATTAATACAAATGGAATCCATGGCCATGTTATACCTACAAATTTAATCAGCTCTATTTTTCTTTTTGCGCTGGGAGCATTTCTAATCTATTTATCAAAGAAGAAAAAAGAAATTCTTGTTCCTGCTTTTTTCATAATATATGCGTTATTTCGCTTTACAATTGAATTCTGGCGAGACGACCCCAGACAATTCTTTCTTACACTTTCAGATGGTCAGTGGTATGCCATTATATCATTAATGGTAGGGCTTTACCTTCTGGCAACAAAAAAGAACATCTTTAAAAAACCTGCTCTGGCAAACTGATTACGATTTTTTTCGTACTTCGAGATGAAAGGGAATGTCTTTCCAGTTTAGTTTATTGGCTATTTGCTTTTTTAGAAAACGGAGGATGTTGTCGGGCAGTTTACTCCTGTTTGTAAAGAGAATAAACTTCGATCTTTTGGCATCGTAGGTTATATAATTCAGTTTTACAGAGTGGGAAACTATAATGGTGTTTGTTTTCAAATCATCGAGTAGTTTATTGGCAGCCGGTGTACTGATCTTCTGACAGGATTTTTGATACAGACTGATCGCTTTTTGAACCAGGCGTATCGTTTTTTTCCCTTCATGGGCGTTGATGAAAAGGTAGGGAAAGTCCCAGTACTGTTTTTGCAGCTCTTGAATGTTGTCTTCGAGGTGTCCTTTTTGTTCTTCGTCGATCAGATCGGCTTTATTCAAGGCCATTACAATTGGTTTACTTTCGTCTTGCACCCACTCAATAATATTTCTGTTTTGACGGTCAGCGCCTTCGGTACAGTTCAGAAGGTAGATAACTGCGTCGCATTCGGCAATCGCCTGTTGCGTTCTGGCTACTGAAAATACTTCCACCGAATCTTTTAAGGCAGTTCTTTTTCGCAGACCGGCGGTATCTAAAAGTGTAATATTATATCCATCCAGTTGAAACTGGTCTTCTATGGTGTCGCGAGTCGTTCCGGGACGGTCAAAAACCAGGGCTCGATCTTTTTGCAGGAGGGTATTGAAAAACGTTGATTTGCCGGCATTGGGTTTACCAATAATCGCCAGACGGATTTTGGTTTCATCTATTTCCTCTACTTCATCATTTTCAAGTGTGTCTTCAGATGTCTCGTCGGATGCATCGCTTTCAACTACCAGTGAACTTCCCGGTTCAAAATGTTCCTGTATATCTTTTCTGAGGGTAGAAATATTACGGCTGTTCAAGGCTGATATAAAATAGGTATCCGAAAAACCAAGTTCGTAAAATTCTGCCGCTTCGGCTTCCAGCGCCGGATCGTCCACAAAGTTCACGAGCAACCAGACCGGTTTTTTCATTTTTCGAAGCAGTTCAGCCAGGCGATGCTCGTAGGGGCTTAACCCTTTTCGATGAACCACCCACAGTAAAAGACTGTACTCATCCAGTTTGGACATAACTCTTTGTACGGCTTCTTTTGTCAGCTCATCATCTTGCAGGTTTTTTTCCGTTTCGAGTCCGGGAAAATCGGTTAATTCCCAATCGCCTTTGCCCCAGTCAACAGACTCAGTTACAAGATCTCGGGTAACTCCCGGTTCATCGAAAGTGATACTTTTTCTTTTAAAAATAAGGGCGTTAAAGAGGGCGCTTTTACCGACGTTTTGCGCGCCAACGATTCCAATAGAGGGCATAATTTACAATATTATAATTTGACACCGTGTAAATGCATTTTAAAAAATTGTCGATCCTCTGAATTGATATAGAGCAATGACGTATGAGTAAATCGCTACTAAAAGATATAAGTAAAAAATTACAGAGTAAAGAGATTTCACCGGTTGAACTTCTAAACTCCTACCTTGCCAAAATAGATAAACACGATGCACAAATCGGGGCCTTTGTCGGTCTTGAAAGAGAGCTCGCTTTGGACGCTGCGAAAAAAGCCGAAAATCGAATTAACTCGGGCGCTTCGCTTTCTGAATACGACGGTATTCCTGTCGGAATTAAAGATAATATTGTCAAAAAAGGAATGCATAGTTCCTGCTCTTCTAAAATTCTGGAAGGGTATAAATCGCCCTATTCAGCGACGGTTATTGAAAAACTGGAAGCCAAAGGTTTTATACCTCTGGGAAGGCTCAATATGGACGAATTTGCCATGGGCTCTTCTACGGAAAATTCTGCATATAAAGTTACAAAAAATCCATTCGATTTGGAACGCGCTCCGGGAGGTTCTTCCGGTGGATCTGCCGCAGCTGTCGCAGCCGATCTTGTTCCTGTTGCTCTCGGGTCAGATACCGGTGGTTCCATTCGTCAACCCGCCTCGTTTACCGGAATTACCGGTTTAAAACCGACGTATGGTACAGTTTCTCGTTATGGTCTTATTGCATTTGCTTCCAGTCTCGACCAGATCGGTCCTTTGTCCCGGTACGCTACCGATTCTCAAATTGTATACGATGCTATTAAAGGACACGATCCAAAAGATTCCACCAGTATGACTAACGATTCATACAAAGTGGAAAAAACCGATCTATCGAAAATTAAAATCGGCGTTCCCTGGAAAATGATCGAGAATGTCAGTCCTGAAGTGAAAGAGTCCTTTCAAAAAACAGTTGATTTTATACAGTCTGAAGTTTCCAATACTGAAATTCAAGAAATCGATCTTCCCTACCATAAATACGCGATTGCCGTATATTACCTGACCGCGACCAGTGAAGCCTCGGCCAATCTGGCTCGTTTTGACGGCGTTCGGTATGGAAACCGGGCCAAAGATGTTAAAGATCTGGCCGATCTATACGAACAAACCAGAACACAGGGTTTTGGCGATGAGGTAAAACGAAGAATTCTTCTGGGAACCTACGCTCTTTCGAGTGGTTATTATGATGCTTTTTACGGAAAAGCTCAAAAAACGAGAAGGCTTATTCGAGACGATTATGTAAATGCCTTTCAAAAAGTTGACCTGATTCTTATGCCAACAACGCCGAGCGTTCCATTTAAAATTGGCGAAAAAACAAGCAATCCAATAGAAATGTATTTATCAGATGAATTGACAGTAGGGGCGTCGCTTGCGGGAATTTCCGCTCTTTCCGTACCCACCCCGTTCAGCAATCTTCCCATCGGAATTCAACTTCAGGGGAATTATTTTTCCGAGAACCTATTGTTCGAAGTCGCCCATAAAATTCAAGAAAAGTTTCCAACAACTTATCCGAAATTTGACTAATTCAGTAAATATTCTAAGGCTGTAACATGAAAGATAAAATATCCACCAAACCTTATAGAGGAAGCAGAGATTTTTACCCGGACGAAATGCGTTTTCGTTCCTGGGTATTTGAAAAACTTTCAACCGTTGTGGAATCTTTTGGATTTGAAAAAATCGACGCTCCTTTAATTGAACCCATTGAAATCTATCTGGCAAAAACTTCGGAAGAAATTGTCAGTCAGCAAATTTACTCTTTTACCGACCGGGGAGGGCGCAACGTGGCCATTCGACCCGAAATGACTCCCACCGTTGCTCGCATGGTCGCAGGCAAAATTATGGAATTACCCAAACCGATTCGGTGGTATTCCATACCAAACCTCTGGCGGTACGAACGTCCAGGCCGGGGTCGCTTGCGAGAACATTGGCAGTTAAACGCTGATATTTTTGGAGCGAAAAACGAAGAACATGTAGATATCGAAATAGTACAACTGGCCATCGAACTTCTAAAATCTTTCGGCGCAGACGAAACTCAATTTAAGCTATACCTAAACCACAGGCAAATACTGAACGATGTTTTCGAGAATATTATCGCTCTAAAACCAGAAATCTGGGCGAATGTTTCTCGTATCATGGACAAAAAAGAGAAAATTTCAGAGCAGGAATACACCGAATTCTTAACAGAACAAGGTTTAAACGAAACCCAGATCAGTATTCTAAACGAATATATGAACTCAGGTTTAGATTTTATTACCAAAAACAGTGAAAAAATAGGCCCCTCCGGCGAAGCCTTTCTAAACGTTATTTCCGCTCTTGAAAAACTGGGATACCAAAAATACATTGAGTATAACCCCGGCGTTGTTCGAGGTTTCGATTATTACACAGGCCTTGTTTTTGAAGTTTTCGATTCACACCCCGACAACGCTCGATCACTTTTCGGGGGAGGCCGGTACGACAACCTTGTCGGTACATTTTCCAAACAAAGCATTAATGCTGTTGGCTTTGGCATGGGCGACGTTACGTTTGCTGAATTCTTAAAACTACACAATTTAATTCCCGAAACCAATCGAAAAACCCAGATCTACTTCGCCTCGTTTGCAGAAAAAGAGCTGCGAATTGAATCGCTGAAACTGGCCATGGACCTGCGCAACAAAGGTTATTTCGTAGAAAACTGTTCCGGAGACAAAAAACTTACCCGTCAGTTCGAAGAAGCTAACGCAAAATCCATTCCCGTCGTTTTACTACAAGGCGAACAGGAAGTTCAAGATAAAACTATCGCCATTAAAAACATGTCAACAGGCGAACAAACCACCGTTCCTATCGAAACTCTTGAAAACGAGTTAGAAAAAATATTTTAGAAACTAACTTTCCTTACGGATACGCCTGAATCGTAATTTTCTCTTTCGCCTTTTCGGCCGATATTACAGCAAAAATATTTCCATCGGGCCAATCCTTTGGAATAAGTAAATCATTACGATAAATAGCCGAGCCGGTCGAACTAAGTTCCCTGGATTCTTCAAATAGTACTTCGTTGTTTGGGCCTTTAATAACCCATGATACAGATACAGGAACGCCAATACCAGCGATATCTTCCATATCAACAATGATTTTCAGTTCACAGCTGCTTTCTTCGCAAGAAGCCGAAAGCGTCCAGTTTTTCCACTCGATATTTTCAATATCCTCTTCCCCCGAATTAAAACTGCCTTTGGTTATATATACAAAAAGTATTGCCAGCAAAACCAATAAAAACACATCTAGCAATAACAATTTACGTCCGCCACTTAAACGAGTTTGTCTTTTCTGGTCGTCATCTTTATGGTCCTTTATAAATTCCTTCGGTGATTTGCTGTGATATTTCATATGCCTTCCTTCCAGGTTTTTCTTAATTGATCCATTAAATCAGACGGTTGCAAAAAATCTTTTTTTAACACAGACACTGTCCCATCAGATTTTTTACCTATTGTTTCGGTAAAATCGTTAGCTGCTTTCAAATACAAATGTAAACCAGCTTCTATACCTTTTTTATAACCCATTCGCAAAATAGAGTTTGCTAAAACTCCGGTAAGTACATCCCCGGTTCCGCCGACAGCAAGTTCAAAATGTTTAGAATTCACATAGATCTCTTCGCGATCATCAGCAAAAATTAAAAGACCACCGGGCCCTTTTAAATACACATTTGCATTATACTCTTTTGAAATATTCAAAGCTGCTTCTCGAATATTGGTAACCTCTTTCAATAATAACTTTCTGGCTTCCTCTTTATGTGGTGTAAGAGTTAAAGAAACAAGTGAGTGGTTTTGTAAAATACTTTTAACTTTGGAAAGCTTAGAAAGAGCTGAACCATCAATTATTATATGAAGATTCTCTAAATTGCAAATTCGATTCCAAAATTCAAGTGATACCTCTTCACGCAAACCGGGTCCAATAATCAACACTTGCTCTCTTTTTTTTCCCTCTATAATATTTAATACTTTATCTTCAGCCTCCGATATCGTAGAAACGGAAGAAACCATGTATTCAGGTGACTCATTTAATACATTTGAAATTACGGGTGAAGTCGAAACAATTCGCATCAAACCACCACCAAGAGCGCCGAAAGCGCGAGCGGCCATAATGGCTGCGCCTTCCATTTCAGAACTACCCCCAAACACCGTTACAATACCGGACGAATATTTATGAGAACCTTGCTTCCGCATTGGAATCATAGGAACCATAGAAACCATAGGAATCTCATTTAGAAAACGCCGGGCAGGGTGGTTCATCGGAAAAAAACCAATGGGAAACAGATGGACATTTCCAGAATACATTATACCAGGCTCCAACAAATGGCCAATTTTATACGAACCGAAAGTATATGTATAATGAGCATCAAAAACGGTATGGTTAAAAACATCACCACCAGCAAAAACTCCACTGGAAATATCCACAGCAATTCGAATAATATCCGAAAGACCATTCAACGAAGAAAAAACAGTTTGCAGCAAAGCGGAAGGTTCTTTATTTAAACCAGAGCCAAATAAAGCATCAATGACTACATCATTTTTTTGCAAAACCACATCCATGTTTTCCGAAAAATTATCGATAGTTCGACATTCAATTTCTCGAATATCTTTTAAAGATAAACAAAGCTCACAATAATAAACCGAATCTTCCGTAACCGGAGGTTTCAACTGCCAGATAATCGCTTTTTTATTAAATGCCGATAAAATATGCCAGAGAATAACATATCCATCCCCGCCATTATTACCCGGTCCCGCTAACAGATGAATCGTTTCAGCCCTGCGAAAAAAAGAACTGTTTAAAAGATGTAAAAATACGCTGTATCCGGCCCAACCCATAAGCAGACGCGACTCAACTCCTTTTTTTTGAATAGAGAAATCGTCCCAGGCTTGAGCTTCGGTATGATTTAATATTGGAAATTCATTTGTATTAATATTTAATGCCATTCGTAAACTTCAAAAGTACGATTAAACACTCGTATTCCGATAATATTTCCCGATAAAGTTGCGTATAAAGAGCGCCAGTTTGGCCGTTTACCAAATAATTCAACTTGTAGACTTTTTGTAATATCGCCTTCACTCGTATAAATACCAAGACGAATTTTGGAAGGGTCCAGAGTTCTCCAGATAAAAAGATTGTTCCCATTGGGTATATATGGATAATCTTCGGGGTCATTTAATTTTTCAAATACGACACTTTTTGCAGTAGATGTATAGTTAAATAGAACAAACTTTCGATATAAAAATGCATAATTGGATTTATCCGACTTTTTATTAGATATTTTTTCAACTTTACCAACCATTAAAATTTCCTCGCCATTTTCAACCGGGTACATCAATTCACAACCGGAAAGAGTATTGCCCGTAGAATTTTCAATCTGATCTGCAAATAAAACACGTTCACAATCTTTCTGAGACAGCGAAACGATATTCTCGCCATCGGAATATCGATCAAGTTGTAATTCTCCCAGGTGACGATGCAGCACCCATAAATTATTTTCTGAATCTATATCCATCCAGGAAATCGACTCAAAAGGAAGTTCCTCTTTGCCTTCACGTCCAATAAGATCCAGCATATTACCTTTCACATCATATTGAATAATTTTATAAAAACCAATTCCTTCTTCATCCTGCTGGTCACGCTCTGCGGGAGAATAGTTGAGAACATAAAAATCATCATTATTACCCGCAATGATCATTCCAGGAATATCAAGATTTGAACTTGAAATAACTTCCACAGAATTTTCATTTCCTACAGCAGCAAATTCGTTCTCATCAACGACAACATTTTCATTATGAATAACCACAGAAAGGTTTTCACCTTTAAAAATTTTTATCCTCTTTTTTCGTGTTTCCGAAACAATAAGCCAATCGCCGGAAATTCCAATGCGCGAAGGAATTCCATGGTAAATACCATGGTGTCTGGGAAAATCTAAAGACTCTGGTTCTTCACCAATTGGTATGGCGAATACACGTTCAGGTTCAAGTTTGGTTACTTTAAAGCGAGAACAATATAGACTGGAAAAAATCAATAATAATAGAGTAAATTTCTTCATGAAAACCAACCTTTGTTTACTTTATGATTTTTTGGTAACATCTCGGACTGGTATTTAAAATCAAGAAAAAATTCATTTAAAAATGAGAAAATATAATGAATTACCTTATCACGAATTTGTTCATGTGTCATTAATTCATGTCGTGTAGACACTTTATCTTCAATTTCAAACATATAAGCTCTTTTTTCCATCGATCCGAGTTTACGAAAAATATAATGCATATTTTCTGAGTTCACTGTCCAGTCATTGGATGCATGAATTAAGCACACCGGAACCTTAATATCTTTTAAATATTTTTTTACTTTACCAATATTAGTTCGAAAAGAATGCAATGGAGGCAGGGAATACGCTTCATTATAAGATACTGTAGGGTTCATTATATCAGCTGAAACTACATCCCTTTTTTTAGAAACGGGAGGTAAAATATATTTACCAATTCCGGTAAACATTAATCGCCAATCTCGCATAAAAATAGATTGATTTAAAATACCGTTCAATTGAACCGGCGAAGAAATTAAAACAAGAGCGGAAGGGGCAACGGTGTCTTTATATTGAATTGCAAGTCTCAACGCAAGATTTCCACCCAGTGAAAAACCCACAATAAAAAAGTTTTTATATTTAGGTCTTTCTCGAACATAAATACGCCGCACCGCTTCATACCAATGTTCATAACGAGTTTTAGACAACTCCACTAAAGACGTTCCGTGACCAGGCAAAAGTGGGCAAAGTACCGAATGATCTTTCGCTTTTAATATATCTCCAATTTGACGAAGGCTGTATGGTGAAGACTCGTATCCATGAATAAGCAAAAAAGCAGAATCCGACTGACCTTCAAAAAAAAAAGGTTCTGCTCCTTTTAAAAGAGAATCTTTTGGTGGGGGGTCTTGAAAATCATCAGAATTAATTGTTTCGGCAAAACCGTGCCAGCTGAAATACCCGATTATGGCAACAATAATACCGACGATTATTAAATATATCATTTCTTGATTTTTTCCAAAAGCAATTTATTCACCATCTGGGGATTAGCCTTACCTTTCGATTTTTTCATAATTTGCCCGACAAGAAACCCGATCGCACGATCTTTTCCATCCAGATAAGATTGCACCGAATCAGGATTTTCTGCAATAGCTTCGTTAACAAACTTTTCAATTTCCCCTGTGTCTACTATTTGAACCAACCCTTTTTCTTCAATGATTTTTTTAGGATTCTTCTCCGTTTCAATCATTTCCTGAAAAACAGTTTTGGCAATCTTTCCGGAAATTGTACCAGATTCAATTTCACCAATTAATTCAGCAAGATAATCGGGAGAAAAAAGTTCATCGAGTTCACAAAAACGTTCCCCGGTTATAGCCATCATTTCGGCCATAATCCAATTCGAAGCTTTTTTTGCGGGAGCGCCCAATTTAACAACTTTCTCAAAATAGTCTGAAGATTTTCTTTTAACAGTCAATACGCCAGCATCATATGGCGGTAAACTATATTCTTTTGTAAAACGAACTTTCTTTTCATGCGCAAGTTCAGGAAGATTATTCTTTAATTCTTCAATCTTTTCAGGTGTTAAATGAACCATCACAAGATCGGGTTCTGGAAAATAGCGATAATCATGAGCTTCTTCTTTAGAACGCATAGACTCAGTTTGCAAAAGAGTGGCATTCCAAAGACGGGTTTCTTGAACCACTTTTTCGCCAGAGTCAAGTATATCCGTTTGGCGTAATATTTCATGTTCAATAGCAGCCCTAATTGCTTTAAATGAATTTAAGTTTTTAATTTCAGCGCGTGTACCAAGTTTTTCAGTTCCTTCCGGTCGAATGGAAATATTGGCATCTGCGCGTAAAGAGCCTTGTTCCATATTACAATCAGAAATTTCAATATATTCCATAATACTTTTAAGCTTTTCAAGATATAAAACAGCCTCATCCGCATTATCAATTTCAGGTTCCGATACAATTTCACAAAGAGGGGTTCCAGCTCGATTCAAATCAACATAACTTTCTTGAATGGAGGAATTTTCCGAATGCATTAACTTGCCGGCATCTTCTTCTATATGAATTCTGGTAACTCCGATTGTTTTAACCGTTCCATCTTTCTTTTCAATATCAATTTTTCCATGTTCACAATAAGGAATTTCAAATTGAGTTATCTGATACGCTTTGGGCGAATCTGGATAAAAATAGTTTTTTCGATCAAATCGAGACTTAGCATTAATATTAGCTTCTATGGCAAGTCCGGCCTGAACTGCCTTTAATAGAACAGATTCATTGAAGACAGGAAGGGCGCCAGGTAGTCCCAGGCAAACAGGACAAGTATTTGAATTTGGGGGGTCCCCGAAGGAGGTTTTACACCCGCAAAAAACTTTAGATTTGGTATTCAATTGTACGTGAACTTCCAATCCAATGGTTGGTATATACGACATAAACCAGGCTTCATCTAAGAAATACAATGTCAAAAGATTTTGCATAATCTGGTCAGAACCGGTAAATTTCAATAAAAAATAAAAAAAAGTTAACAATTCCTAAATAAGTGAAAATAATAACGAATTTTGCACATTATAGTTAATACAAAGCAAAGGATCCATATGCCACTATATTTAAAAAGCAGCTCAAATATTAAAATTTTAGAATTACCGCTAAAAGAAAGACCAAGAGAAAAAATACGTAATAAAGGTATTGAATCATTAACGAATCGAGAATTAATAGCGACAATTTTAGGTAAAGGTACAAAAAAGAATTCCGTTATGAATATGGCAAATCTAATAACCAATATTATTGAAAAACATGGAATAGACGATCTAATTCATAATCTTGCTGGAATTCATGGCCTGGGCGAGGCAAAAATATTTACCCTTTGCGCATGTTTTGAATTTTCACGTAGATTTTTTAAACCAGATAAACACATAATTCATCATCCTGAAGATATTTTCCATTGGGTAAAAGAATATTCAAAACAAAAACAGGAGTATTTTATTGTGTTTAGTTTAAACGGCGCAAACGAAATTTTAATGAGAAGAATTGTTACCATTGGTTTATTAAATAGTTCGCAAATACACCCTAGAGAAGTTTTTGCAGATCCGATTACAGATCGAGCGGCAGCAATTATTCTGGCCCATAATCATCCTTCAGGAATTTCTGAAGCCAGTCCAGAAGATATTCAGATAACGCAAAAACTTAAAGCAGCTGGCGATATTCTAGGTATTCCAATTTTAGATCATATTATATTTTCACAAACAGGGTTTTCAAGCATGTTGGAAGAAGGTTTAATGTAAAATATAATGTAATTTAAATGTAGTTATACTTTCATTATTATGTGGATATCTTATCGATATTATGTGATTTTCCACATTGCTAAATCTAATCAACAGATTATTTAAATCAATTTCTAAACTTTGTGTATTACTTAAAACTCTGTGGATGAACATTGGAAAATACTCTTCAATATTCATACTTTCTTCTTTATATAAGATCCAGATAGGGTTTTCCACATATTCACCAGGGTATTATATATTATATTATATAACAAACTATTATATATAATGTTATATAATACTAATTAGTGAATAATGCGGGGAAAAAAGGTAAATTCTCTATATTGATGATCGATTTTCCCCCCGCTTCGAACCTGTGGTTCTACGCTTCCCCTTTTATATGAACCTAAATTCAGGTTTTGTATTTATGAATAAACTCTTATTTTTAGTTTAATCTATTATTGTTTTACTTATTACTTAATAGTTAACATATATTAAGTAATAAGTTATTGGTGCGCCAAAGAAACTATTGTAAAGTAGGTAAAAACCACATCGCAAATAAATATATGATTTTTCGTTCGAAAACCTAGAAAGTTGTAATTGGACGCTTTCGCCTGCGCCGACTAGCCGCTATCGGAGCCTAAACCAAAACAAGGTTTTCGAATAGTAAATAATTTCAAACGAAAATCGAACGAAGAAGCATAAAATAACCGCAGGATTTTTGTATAATAAATACCTTGAAACAAGCCATCAAAAACCACGCTTTTTGATGGTAAATAACTTCAAACGAAACTCGAACGAAGCAGCATAAAAAAACCGAAGGATTTTTTTATGAACTAAAGGTGAGCAAGTTTCCCTCGATTGGGCGCTCTCGGGGTCGTAATGGCAGGTTCAGTGGTCCTGCGTGGAAGTGCCTGGGGATCAAGATCTACCGTGGTGTGAGATTCCACACCAACCGTATAAGACACCTACACTTCGAGTTCATCTACTACAAACCCGGTGATTACTGGTAATACCCGCCCGCATGGTTCGATGCGTTTAACTTCAAACGAAAAGACCTCCTCTCTAGCGCGGTCGCATTCCGCACAAATATTCTTGTGGTGTAATATACCTTTACTATACGTATGGAAACACCGGGACTAACTCGGCCTGAAAATTAATGGAACTCATGTACGATATTATGTATACTGATAAAATATGTTGAAGAAAATCATTATCGTAATAGCAATTTTAATGGGAGGCGTAATTATGGCGGTATTAGTAGCGGAGGAATCTTCGCCGGCAAAATACAGTGTGGGGGACCTTATAGAGAAATATGAGGTAACTTCGGACGATGGAAGTATGGTCGTATTTCCGGTGGAAAAATGGACGGTTTTATATTTTTATCCAATGGATGATACTCCGGGTTGTACTACGCAGGCCAAAACTTTTACTTCTTTATATGATGAGTATGATAAAGCCGGCATTGTCGTTTTCGGGGTAAACATGGATTCTGTGGAAAGCCACCGAAAATTTAAAGAGAAACACGCTTTAAAGGTGACGTTGCTGTCAGACCCCAAGGGGAACCTTGCCCGAGACTTCGGTGTAAACATTATTTTGGGCATGTGTTCCCGGGACGCCGTTATTATCGACCCTCATGGCAGGGTCGATGCGATACATAGGGGAGTCAGCCCCAAAGGCAGTCCATATGAAATTATCGAATATATTATTTCTAAATGAATTTAATATATGGAGTAGAATTGTTGCCGTTACTTGTTATGCATAGTCTATATATAATAAAAGGATATAAATAATTCATTGGTAAAGTATAACTTGATGGTGTATGTTGCAAATAAGCATTTAATATAAACCTAATTGTTATTGCAACCATCAGTGAAGTTTTTTATAAGGAAAGAAAAACACAGGAGATCTTCATTATTATGGTTTGGTACGCTGTTCCCTCAATTGTCTTTGCCGGCATTTGTTTATATGTTGGTTTATATCATTTGTGGATATATTTGAAACGATCGAATGAGATCGAAAATCTTTCTTTTGCAGTAACAACACTGCTCATGGTTCTTTATTATATATTTGCTTCGATAATGTATAATTCCAAATCTGTCGAAGATGCAATTTTCTGGATGCATCTTTCGTATGTGATTATTCCATTATTCGCTTCCGGGTTGACTTTTTTCATCTACCACTTGAGCGAAAGAAAAGTTGGTATAGCCGTCTATATTATTACCTCGCTGAATATTATATTCGGGCTGGCTCTCTGGTTTGGAAGTCCGCAGTATACTCTTTCGGTAGAAGGGGCCGTTCCGTTTCATGTGGACTGGTTGGGAATTATTTACTATGATCCAAAAATGGGATTCATAATGGATATGTATTTCGGGTTTCTTTTCGTTTCCATTTGCTACCTGGCTTATATTTTAATTTCTGCCTTTAAAGAAGGGAAAAAGTATTTACTTCCAGCGGTTTTCAGCATCTTAATATACTTTGTAACTGCTGTCAGCGACATGTTGGTTTCCCAAAAAGTTTATGAACTAATGTATTTAATGGAGTTCGGGTTCATGGCTATTATATTGAACATGGCATACACTCTATTGAATAAATTTGTGGCATTATATGCTAAGGTTGAACAACAAACTAAACATCAGGTTGAATTGAACACAGCTTTTCGAAGGTTTGTTCCTCATGAATTTATCAGTTTTTTAAATAAAGAAAGTATTATTGATTTAGAGCTTGGTGACCAGGTGGAAAAGAAAATGACGGTTATGTTTTCAGACATTCGGAATTTTACCACTCTGTCAGAATCGATGAGCGCTGAAGAAAATTTTAATTTTCTAAACTCTTATTTGCAACGAGTGGGCCCGGTAATTAGAAAAAATTCGGGTTTTATTGATAAATACATTGGTGATGCTATTATGGCTTTATTTCCTGAAAGTGTTGATAATGCCGTGTCTGCGGCAGTTGAAATGCGTAAAGCTTTGTTCGAGTATAATATTCATCGAACAAAAGGCGGGTATGAGCCGATTGATGTTGGAATTGGTATACATACCGGGACGTTGATGCTTGGGACGATTGGCGAGAGCCAGAGAATGGAGGGCACGGTAATTTCCGATGCCGTAAATCTCGCGGCACGACTGGAAAAAGCCACGAAGGCGATGCGCGCTCCTGTAATTATCAGTAAAGAGTGTGCCGAGGCGCTGCAAAACAAAGATGCCTTTGACCTGCGCTTTTTAGGTAAAATTAAAGTGAAAGGTAAAAAATCACTTATTTCCCTTGTAGAAGTTATGAACGGTGATTCTGATGAGTTACTGAACGAAAAGATGAAAAACAAGGATTCTTTTGAGGAAGCGATTGCGCTTCTGTCTGGTTCAAAAATGGAAGAAGCCGGAAAACTCCTCAACTCTATTTACAATCCGAAAATCCCAGACCCAGTTGTGAAAATGCACCTGGATAAGATTGCTACATTGTAATATACTATATAGGGTCACAGCATGCTGTGACCCTATATAGTTGCCCTATATAGACCGTTTACAATAACGGTACAATCATAAGCGCTACAATGTTAATAATTTTAATCAGGGGGTTTATAGCAGGGCCCGCTGTATCTTTATATGGATCGCCAACGGTATCACCGGTAACAGCTGCTTTATGTGCATCTGAACCTTTACCGCCAAAGTTACCATCTTCAATATACTTTTTGGCATTGTCCCATGCGCCACCACCGGTAGTCATTGAGATTGCAACAAAAATACCGGTTACGATCGTTCCAATCAATAGACCGCCTAAAGCTTCCACTCCAAGTATTAACCCAACTAGAATAGGAATAAGAATTGGCAGCAACGATGGAATAATCATTTCTTTAATTGCAGCTTTGGTCAACATATCGACCGCTTTGGAATAATCGGGTTTTTCAGTGTAATTCATAATTCCCGGCATTTCTTTGAATTGACGTCTTACCTCGTTAACAATACCCCCGGCAGCTCGACCTACAGCTTCCATTGACATCGCCCCGAATAAGAAAGGGATTAAACCGCCTATAAAAAGCCCAATTAGAACCATATGGTCCGAAAGGTCAAATACTGTCGGTAAACCATTCGCACTCAGAGAGTGAGTAAAGTCCGCGAAAAGGACAAGTGCGGCAAGACCGGCAGAAGCAATCGCGTACCCTTTTGTAACAGCTTTGGTGGTATTACCTACCGCATCAAGAGGGTCGGTAATACTCCGAATTTTGTCATCGAGTTCGGCCATTTCTGCAATGCCACCGGCATTATCCGTAATTGGACCGTAAGCATCGAGTGCTACAATAATACCCGCCATGGAAAGCATAGAAGTTGCGGCAACCGCAATACCATAGAGTCCCGCCAGTTCAAAAGCTCCCCAGATGGAAGCGCAAACAACAATAATTGGCGCTGCGGTAGACTTCATGGAAACTCCAAGACCAGCAATAACGTTGGTACCGTCACCCGTGGTCGAAGCCTCGGCAATATGACGAACTGGTTTATAATCCGTCGAAGTGTAATACTCCGTAATGACAACCATGGCAGCTGTAAGTGCAAGACCGATCATGGCCGAACCAAACAGTTCCATCGTTGAGTATGTTCCGTTATTCCCCATCACGTAATCAGTAACAAAGTAAAAAGCAGTACCTGCGAGAACTCCCGCAACAATCAGACCGCGATAAAGAGCGTTCATAATTTTCCCGCCCTCTTTTACCTTCACAAAAAATGACCCGATAATAGAAGCAATAATAGAAACTCCACCGAGAACCAGAGGGTAAATAATAACTTCAGCGCCAGCGTTTGTCAATAAAAGACCGCCAAGCAACATGGAAGCTACCACCGTAACGGCGTAGGTTTCAAATAAATCAGCAGCCATACCCGCGCAATCCCCAACGTTGTCGCCAACATTGTCAGCAATAACAGCAGGATTCCGAGGATCGTCTTCCGGTATACCGGCTTCGACTTTCCCCACAATATCGGCCCCAACATCAGCGCCTTTTGTAAAGATTCCCCCGCCAAGTCTGGCAAAGATCGAAATTAACGAACCGCCAAATGCGAGTCCAACCAGTGCGTGTAGTGTTTTTTCGGTTGAAACACCGAAAACCTCAGTCAGCATTGCATAATATCCCGCAACACCAAGAAGGCCGAGACCAACTACAAGCATTCCTGTAATTGCCCCGCCTCGAAAAGCGACCTGCATGGCAGCGTTGAGGCCCCCATTGGCAGCCTCAGCAGTACGCACATTCGCACGAACGGAAATATTCATTCCTATATAACCAGCCAGGCCGGAAAAAATTGCTCCAATGGCAAAACCCCCTGCGGTATATGCTCCGAGAAAAATGCCAATTACAATCAGCATTAAAATGCCAACAATTCCAATTGTAGCATATTGCCGATTTAAATAGGCTTTAGCCCCATCCTGAATGGCCTGCGCAATCTCGCGCATACGATCATTTCCGGTTGGTTTAGCTAAAATCCATTTAATTGAAAAAACTCCGTACAAAATAGCCAGTACGGAACAAGCTAATGCAAATATTAAGCCGTAATCCATAGTTTATGTTCCTTATATAATAAATTTTTATCATTCCGGATTAAAGAAATATATTGTCAATTAGATATCGGCGTTCAGATTAACCTTATTCGTAAAAATTTCCCTTATGAAATTCATATCCCATTTTTACAAAAAACTTTCCACCGGTATTTTGCCATATTTCCTGGCCATACCCGAGTTGAAGAACAATATTAAGCGGTGCTTCAAACTTTATAGATATAGCTCCCCCTACCGCAAAGTTCCAGGTATCTTGCTGAATTGGACGAATAGAGTCTCCTGCCGTTCCAAAGTCGGCAAACATCAGTAAACTAAATTTGAGGTCGGTAAGCGCAGTGGGTACGGTAAATATATCATGGAACCAGTTTTCAATATTCAGCATTAAACTCTGGTTGCCGTAGTAATAATTACTTACTCCCCCCCGAACCTGATATTCATTGTCAATGCGGTATAGTAGATAATCGGGAAGGTTGCCTGCTATAAGAGAATTGTAACGTCCCCGTAAAATAATTTCCTCCCAGGGGAGTGGTTTAAAAAACAGGTTCATTCCCACACTGCTTATCGTGTACGAAAATTCTCCCAGGCCCTGGTATATACCGCCCCTTAGATTAAAACCTGTGTAAATTACATCTTTATAATGAGAAAAATCGACCAGTGTTTCTAAACCGGTAGAAACATCATAAGTGGCTGCGGTTTTCGCATCACCGTTTAGATTATAACGAAATATATTAGGGGTTTTTATTTTCCAATTCGGTAATATCGTCAGTTCAAGGGCCAATTTACCCAGAACAGCTTCATAGTCATAAAGATTGGTAGAATCAAACGGAATGGAATATGCCTGGTGACCAATTGTTGTTATCAGGTTTAGAGGCCCATGGAACAATTCAGGAAATCTGAAATATAAAATCTGGTCCGTTGCCCCAATTAAAAAACCAAAATCCGGCGCACTCTCTGAAATAGAACTGAATCGGGTGAAGGAACCCTCTTCCAGCGCTATTAATTCCAGGAACATAATATTCTCACCGATTAAAAACTGAATATCTATAGTTCCATCCTCATGTTTTTCATAGTAAGTTTCAATGAACATAAACAGTTTCGAAGCTTCCATTTTTGCCAGAGAAACTTTTAATTTAAATTCAAGGCTCTTGATGGAAACCCGGTTGCCTTCTTTTACGGCAATCATTGGTCTTATTTGGTTTTCACCGATTCTAACATTTCCTGTAAAAGTAATATTTCTTATTTCATACTTTTCAACAGGTTCACTACTGAAGACTATTCCATTTCCTATTATCGTTAAAAGTAAAACAATCTTTGTAATCAACTTTATCTTTTTCTTTAAAATTTCCATTCTACTCCGCCGGTAATATTTTTTTGAAACAGGGACTCTCCAAAAACAGTTTCAGGACTCCCTATGTTCCATGTTGTTTGTACATAAATTGTCATGGATGAATTTATTATCCAATTGGCATAACCAGTAAGCATAAAAGAAAAATCTTTTACACTGAAAAAAGGAGTTATACCCCAGGTCCAAATATCCAAATCTTTTACATTCGTAATGTTTAAGAAGATATAATTCCGGGTCATAGCAAATGGATCGTAAATTCCCAGAATATCATAATAGTAATTCTGGCTGGCTAAAGAGACAACAGCGTTACTGGAATTTAGACCTTTTTTTGCGGTATGTAAACCCTGAATTACTTTATTATACTGTTGGTCAGAGAAACCCCGGCCATTATAATAATACGATAGTGAAATTTCATAATTTCGAATTCCCGAAAAAGCTACAGAAAGGAAGGACTCTGGATAATATTTATCTGTTGAGCCAGGCAGAGGTTCTACACTGTAATAATTTTCCCCACCCGAACTGTTTTTTACTACATGATTAGTCTCTATCCCATTCGAATAGATGAATTGACCGGATATACCGAGAGAATTGGTAATATTCCAGACGACCTCCGTTCCGGCCCCAAAATAAAAGGGGTTATTTGTATTCGTGGTTGAAGAAAAAAAATAGATATCTGCAAATACAGGCGATACATGGAATGAATTTTTAAACATAAGAACATGTTCATCTATTGTATATCCTAAATAATCGGTCAGATTGTAACTATATTCCGATGCGGTGTTTTGAGTATGCGCTGTAGACATTGCAGGAGTATATAAAAGTTTTCCCGAAAATAAATCTCCAGCAAACTCAACGCTCAGGCCAGGAGAAGAAAATGCAGTGTACTCTTGAAAATATTGACGGTTTGAAAAATACCTCTCAAAGAAACTCACCGGATTTTTATAAAAACTGTTTCCTTGCAACAAAGGTAAAACGCCCACTTCCATAAAAACCTTATCTTTAATATTGAAATCTCCCGAAAGTTCGTAGAGCATAAATTTAGTAAAGGATACATTATTAGAAAAGCCCGGCATAGAGTTTTCAAAAATACCCGCCGCTCCATACCCTCTTAATAATTGCATGGTAATGTTGCGGTTTTTATTCGTGTTATGCATTCCCAGACTAACATTTAAACCGCCGGTTTTTCCAATTTCAAAATATTTTTTATATTGAAAAAAAGCGGTATATAACCATGGGTCGAGAGGGTTACTTTTATAATCCGGCAAATAGATAGAATTCTGAAGGGGGGCATATGCCAGGTTCAAAGTAAAATAGATTCCCGCATCATCTATTTTTTTACCATCGTTTCCATCGTTATTGTCCGTGCTATTATTGTCAAAAATATCGAATTCGTTTTCCATATCAGTCTGGTCGTCATCCGTTTCCTGCGGATACAAAGGCAGAACGACAAAACAACATATTAAAAAATGTCGCACGAAGTATAAGAGTTTTTTAAGTATAAAAAGAAACATTTCGCAAATTAGATTCTATTCTCGAACTTTCCCAAGGGTCGCCGGATTAAAATAATAATCGGGAACATTTCGTTTTTTCATGTTCGACATTCTGACTAGAGAATAGTCTCCTTCTCTAAGTGCATTTATTACTTTAATATCAGCCGGATACAAAACACCATCATCGCTCTTTAGAAATTTTATAAAGTAAATTTTCTTTAACATTATACCTGATCTTGCATAAACCTCAAAATAACGAATTTTCCCATTGCGATAAAAATAGCGAATTTTCCCATACGGAGCGCTTTTTTCAATAGCAGTAAACCAGAAAATATGAGTACGATCGGACTTTTGATATTCATAGCCGGTTTTTTTATAAAATTGAAATACGGATCTGCTCACAATGTCAGTTATATTTACATTGCCGTGAACTGCCATAGCTGTATTTATATTTAAGGTTTTTTCAATTCGCGGAAAATATTGCCAGAGTTGATCGTTCACCATTAAGGTCATTTTACCTTTGTCTCTTTCAGGTTCTCTAGTGACCAAAAGTATTTTATTGCCTTTCATAAAAATTGTATATCGGCGAATAACCGGTTCCCTACCGGGCAGGTAAGAAGCCATTTGGCAATTCATTTGATACTGATTTTTGACAGTGAGTGAATTTTTAAATTGAGCAAAAGCGGATGCTTCACTGCTGCTTCCGGCCGGGTATGTATTGTAAGAAAGAATTAAAAGCAGAAAAGTCGTTATCAAGTATTTTGTGTTCATAATTATTCTCCTTGCTCGTTATACGTATCGTAAGGCGTCAATAATTCTGGTCTTGGAACCTTTCACGGCAGGTAAAATCGAAGCCAGCAATGCAGTCACCACATTTACAGTAAGCGCTTGCACCAAGACTATATTTGTCCTCGTGAATACGATCGGGGTTGGTTTATCTTGTCCCGGCCCCGGAGGAAGACTCAAGTCCATAGAGTTTATCCATGGCATTAAAATTAAAGCAATCATTATACCCAGCCCCGCCCCGATCAGCCCAGTTAAAAAACCTTCGGCGACAAAGTTTCGAATGACTTCACCACGACTTGCCCCCATTGCGCGCAGTGTACCGATTTCCCGAAATCGCTCATGGATAGACATATACATAGTATTTTGAATATTGAAAATGATTACCAGAAAAACTATAAATCCGACAACGACAATCATTCCCCGAAACATTCCAACTACTTGTTTTAAGAAAACAGCTAAAGTCTCCCAGTCTCTAATTTCAAGGTTCAGCCTGTTTTTATCGATATAAGATTGCATCGCCGCCATTGTTTCCGGAAGTTTTTCGTGATCGTTTAAAAATACAAGCAAGCGGTGTGCTCTCTCTTCCAGTATCAGCATCCAGGCCGATTCAATCGGCATATAAATAATAACTTTCTCCTGTTCGGGCATCAGGGCGTCGTATATACCTCGGACTGTTACCCAGATAGCCTCTTGAGACCCAAAAGATGTACTCACAAAAGCAATGAGGGGATCGCCAACACCTACTTTTAATTTTTTAGCCATGGCTTCCCCAATAACAATTCCGGTAGGGTCAGATGAAGATAGGGGACTTCCTTCCACAATGGTCGGTGACATTAGACCTTCTACCGTTGGGTCTCCCGCAATGGCAGAAAAAATAGCAGAGTTCGATTGGGTTCCAATAATACCAACAAGGTGCAACCGAGTATTTACAAAATCAACACTTTTGAATTCAAGAGCAAACGATTTTAATTGGTCCAGGGTTTCTTTACTCATCATATGTTCAGGTGAGTTTTCATCGGCATCAAAATAACCTTTTTCGGCAATTTGAAAATGGCCATATTGATTATTTATAGCGTCATTTTTTAAACCAAGATGCATAGAATTCACATAACTGCTTAAAAGAACAAGCATCAGGGTTCCAATGCTAATACCCGACATGGTCATAATGGTTCTGCGCCGATTGCGTGTAATGTTTTTTAGAGCCAATTTAAAAAACTGATAAATATTATAGCTCAAAGAATAGATTATTGTTTTCATTGGTTTTTACCTTGTTTACCTTGTTTGGTTTTTTTGTCGATAATTTTTCCATCTTTTAATATTATTGTCCGGTGAGACAAAGATATAACTTCCGGATCATGGCTGGCTAATACAAACGTGACTTTTTTTTCCTTGTTCATTTTTTCCATATATTTTAAAATGGAAGCTCCCGTTTTGGAGTCGAGATTTGCCGTAGGTTCATCTGCCAATATAATAGAAGGGTTTTTTGCAAAAGCCCGGGCGATGGAAACTCGTTGTTGTTGCCCACCGGAGATCTCATTTGGATAACGTTTCGCAAAATCGAGCAGTTCGACTTCTTCAAGCGCAGTCATCACCATGTTGCGGCGTTCTATTATATTCGGGACAGTTTTTAAAATAGGATATTCTATATTTTCATACACTGTCAAAGTTGGTATAAGGTTAAAATTCTGGAAAATAAAGCCAAGATAATTTCTTCTGAGTCGGGTCAGCTCTTTCTCTTTTTTGTGTTCAATCTCTATGGAGTCGAGAATCAACTTGCCTTCGGTTGGTTCATCTATTAAACCAATAATATTCAGAAGTGTGGTTTTTCCACTTCCGGAGGCCCCGGCAATAACTGTAAATTCGCCTTTTTTTATTTCAAGCGAAATATTTTGCAGGGCTATCGCCGGAACCTTCCCAGGATAGTAAGTTTTCGAAACATTTTGTAGTTCAATCATATTCATTGTTTGGCTTCTTTATTTTTATTTTTTGCTTCTATCTAGTTTTTTTTCTACATCCTGATATAATTTAAGGGCATGCGAATGCAATAAAGCCGTGTCTATAAGTATCATTTGCTTTTCTACTTCGATCCAATTTTTTTCTTCTACATCCAGCATAGCCTGGGCCAGGTAGACTTCCATTAACCCATTTTTAAAATATGGATTTTCTTTTACATCAATTGGTAACTTTGAATAACCTTCGATGTATACTTTAATATCTGCTCGGTGAATAATATCAGGGCGTCCCGTGGCGGAATTCAGATTCATATTAATTCGAATTCGGCCAAGACGCGCTTCGAGGTTGTCAGGGTATCGGTCGACAACCAAACTATAAAGATTACGTGATCTAAAAATATATTCTATAAGCGTTTGAATATTCAATTCAGGATTCGCTCCCTGGCTGGCATATGCATTTGCCATCAATATTTGAATTCTGGGATTGGTAAAATCTTTTTTCCATAGAATTTTATAAACAACAAAAGCCTTTCCAATATATTCAGCAGCGGTTTTGTTTCCAGGCGGCAAAAGAGCTCCCCGGATATAATAAAAGTTTGCATAATAAAGTAGTGTTTGAGTATCTTTAGGATTCACTTTTTTCGCTTTATCTGCCTGCGCCTCGGATGTAAAATTGGTTTTGTAAAGGTCTTTAAAATAGGGCTTACTTTCGGCGGCGCTCGCCGCATATTTACTTGTTGAAAAATTTACCAAAAAGAGAATGGTTACCAGGATGGTCATCACTTTGCTTTTATTCACTGTTCTGTATTTCATAGAGTTAGCATAGGCCAATTTTTTTGGAATGTAAATAGTACAAGTGACCTTTTGTTGAAAAAAACATGTAGTACTTTTATACTACGATGATAAAATATCGTATATTCCAATGTATAACACCATACAACTCGAGTTCACGAAAAACGTCTGGTTTCAATTTAAGAAAACAATATTTTAAGGATTAAAGCAGTTCAGGGCTTTTTATTTTGAAGCAGTATTATTGATAAGGTTTTGCAATTTCCCACGCGAGGATATTTCGGTTTTTTCAAAGATATTTGAGATGTGGTTTCGAACCGTGCTTGGCGATAAAAACAGTTTTGATGCAATTTCTTTATTGCTCAACCCTAGTTGAATCATTTCGATAATCTCTTGTTCACGATTCGTAATTTTGTAATCCAATATAAAGGTTCGTGTTAAAGTATTTGTATCATTTTTATAAAGCGAATTCGCTTTAAATAAAACTATTATGGTTGCTATGTTTGTGAGAAGATAGGTCAGTGGTTGGGCCATAATCCCTTTCGGGTATTGGCTGGATTGAATCTGATTCATTTGCATTATTCCTTCCAGTATTACTATGGGCAAATAAAATAGTGGGAAAATAAACATTACTTTTGCAATGTACTTAAACAAAAGGTCATCGATGTATCGGTATTTTGTGCCCAGCACAATGTAATATGAAATTTGAGATAAAAACCATATGCCCATACTGATTGTACCGGTTACCGGGTTTATAAATTTTAATAAAACCAGTGTCGCCATAGCCGAAGGGATAACAGCGAAGAAAAGAACGCTATATTTTATTGTTTTTGTCCAATCAACTCCGGCGACAAATAAAAACGTACGCCCCTGGTAATAGATCATGGGTCCAATGAAATAAAGACTTAGAATTGTGTTGGCTATTATAGCATTAAAAAAATCGGAGTAAAGATCAGTATTGATAAACCCATAGAGTGAAATGGAATGCAAAGTCATATAAAATGAAAACGCAATCTGTTGAATTAGTGCAAAGCGCAGAAGTGGATGTCTATATCTGGCATTTAAATATATCAATAATCCGACAAAGCCAAACCCGACTATAATAGCAAATAGAAAGAATAAAAGAGGCAAATGTTGCACATGTCTACATGTTAACTATGAGGTATACTTTCAACATATATTATTGATTAGGAATTCTCACTTAAAAGAGCCATGCTTTATATAATAGCCAGTTTCTTTATTCTAAATATAGATTTACAATCAATGTGTGCATCTTATTTGTGTTGTATCGATTTGTTTAATGATCAGGGCAAAACTCGACTACCTGGTCTACCTTCGAACAATATATTCGATACAGTATAATGATTCTACAAGCTGAAAAACCGAAAAAAAGCGACATAACGTCGCCTAAACTTATTGCCGTAAAACCTTTTTTAAAGTGGGCGGGTGGAAAATCGCAGCTATTATCACGGTTAGAGCAATTTATTCCAGAAAAATACAATAAGTATATAGAACCTTTTGTTGGCGGTGGAGCTTTGTTTTTCCGTATGCAGCCCGAAAGAGCGGTACTCGCCGATTCCAATGAAGAATTGATTATTACTTATAAACAGATTCAAAAAAATTTACCAAAAATCTTAATGGCGCTACAAAATTTTAAAAATGAAGAAGAGTTTTATTATACAACCAGGGCTGTGGACCCAAGTAAACTTTCCTTAATTGAAAGGGCCGCTAGATTGCTCTATTTAAATAAAACCTGTTATAACGGACTTTACAGGGTTAACAAGAAAGGACAATTCAATGTTCCATACGGAAAAACTTCAGGAAATTTTTCCAACCGTGAGGTTCTAAATAATGCCAGGAAGGTTTTACACGGCGTTAAAATTGAACATGGCCCTTACGATAAAACTTTAGCAAAACATGCGGAGCCCGGTGATTTTATTTTTCTCGATCCACCGTATTACCCGGTCGGCCCGTCATCTGATTTTAAAAGGTACACAAAAGATTTTTTCTATGAAAAAGATCATGTTCTGCTGAAAAACGAATTTGACAGACTTGTCGACCTGGGGTGTAAAGTCGTACTTACAAATTCGAGTCATCCCTTTATCGTAGACTTGTATAAAAAATACGAAATGCAAATAGTTGCTACAAAAAGGTTAATAAGTTGTAATGCGCAAACCCGCTCGGGAAAAGACATAATAGTCATTGGCGAAAAATAATAATGAAACAAGTTTCAATTCCCATGGAAGATCAATTTAAATATTTTCCCGGTTCTCGCTACATGGGAAGTAAAACAAAAATTGTAGGTGAAATTGGTCGCGCTCTTGACAAGATAAATTTTGAGACTTTTTATGATGCTTTTGCAGGCAGCAACGTTGTAGCCTATTATATGAAATGTAAAGGAAAGCAGGTTTTTACAAATGATTTTATGAGTATGAGCTATAGCCAGTCAAAAGCGTTAGTAGAAAACTCCAATATACTTCTTGAATCAAATGATATTAAGTTTTTAATAACAAACCAGAATGATTACTCTTTTATTACAAACAATTTTCATGGCTTATATTTTAGTAAAGAAGAAAACAGATTTCTTGAAAACACAAGAGCAAATATTGATTTGCTTGATTCGGAATATAAAAAGTCCATTGCGTTGGCCGCTCTTGCCAGAGCCTGTATTAAAAAAAGACCGAGAGGTATTTTTACTTATGTCGGAGACAGATATAATGATGGCCGCAAGGATCTAAAAAAAACAATGGAGACACACTTTAAAGAAAATATAGACTTGTTTAATGCGGCTGTCTTTGACAACGGCAAAAAACATGTCGCTTATAATCAAAGAACCGAAGAGTTGAAAGTTAGAGCTGATGTTGTTTATTTAGACCCCCCTTATTATACATTGAATTCAGACAATGATTATGTTCGTCGTTATCACTTTGTAGAAGGGTTGATAAATAAATGGGAAAATGTTGAAATACAAAAGCATACAAAAACAAAAAAGTTTAAAAGTTATACGTCATCCTTTTCGGTAAAAGTAGATGCATATAATGCTTTTGAAAAATTAATCGATTGTTATCGCGAATCTATTATATTGATATCTTACTCTTCAAATTCGCTGCCAACCAGAGATGAATTAGTTGACTTATTAAAAAACTTTAAGACAACCGTTGAGGTCACAGAAATTAATCATACTTATTCATTTGGTAACCAAAACCATAAAACAGGGAACGTGAACAACCGGGTAAAAGAGTATCTGTTTCTGGCATATTAGGTACGATATGGCGCTGGTTTGGAACATAGGAAATACAACTGTCAGGAATCCGAAACGGATTGAAAAAGCTCTAAAGGTTTTTTTAGACGAGGGTTTTTCAGGTAATGCAAAAGGGAAGATCGCTGAAAAAAGGATTCACCGTAAATTAAAAGAAGCTGGTGTTCTCGATTTTGAAGGGGAATCTTCTGACTGGGCTGGTCGAAAGTGGAGAGCCGCTTTTTATCAACTGGGTTTTATCAGTAAAGAAAATAAACATAATGCGCCTGACATAAAAGAGAATACGAACGAAAATTCTTTGTTTGCTGAGTCTGAGCGCGAAAATTCAAGACCTTTTGAAATATCCGAATCGGGACTCCGGCTAATTCATGCGACCGGTATTCCAGAAATTGAAGAAATATATACCCGTCAATTTTTGTGCTACGAAATACCCAGTACTTTAGAACCAAATTTTCCCCAGGGCAAGATGAAACCTTTTGTTTTATTTTTGCAGGTTTTGCATGCACTTCATTTGCGCAACATGTCTGGTTTGACAAAAATTGAAACAGGTCTTTTTTTGCAACTTTTTCAAAACCATACAAACGAATTATATAATACTATTGTAGAAAAAATTCTGATATATCGGTCCGATATGGAAGAGTGTAAAAGTACAGCCCAACGCAAAAAAGTAAAAGAACATTATTTGTCTGAGCTAAATAAGAATTATAAAATTAATCCGACTACGGTTACGAAAGATTATGCCGACACTACTTTTCGTTATTTCAGTTTGTCGGGTCTGTTTACACGAGAAAACAGTACAATTATTATACGTCCTAATAAACTTCACCATGTGCAAAAGATACTTGAAAAGGAACCCACCTTTTTATTTCAAAGTTCGAAAGATTATTTTCGCACTTTTTATAGCAATGACTACGCACTGCCAATTGATGATAATCAGTTTAACTTGCATGATATTCAAACGATGGTCGCGGCATTGAAAGGCAGCGCCAAAGAGCTGGTTCAAGAAGCAAAGAACGTATCCATACAAAGTGATCTTAAAGAGCTAAACAAAGTTCGCTATCGTTTAATTGATTATCATAACCGGGAACGTGAAGAAGATTATGCCGCTCGCCAGGGCGAAGACGGGGCCATACAAGAAACAATCGATTATTTGAAAACATTGGCTGGCAAACCGTTTAGCGGTAAATGCGAAATTGACGATAGGCCAGCTTATCTGGAATGGGCGGTCTGGCGAAGTTTTTTAGCTATTAATAATATTACCTGCCCGGTACATAAAACAAGAAGATTTCCCGTCGATGAAGATTTTCTCCCACGAAACACTGCTCCCGGCGGGGGCCCAGACCTTATCTTTGAGTTTGAGAATTATTTTTTAGTGGTGGAAGTAACGTTGACAATTTCAAGCAGACAAATGGCCGTCGAAAGCGAGCCAGTCCGAAGGCATACAGCCAGGTACAAAATAGACAACATCGATAAAGATGTATATTGTCTGTTTGTAGCTCCTGAAATTGATAGTAACACAGCGGAAACCTTTCGCATCGGGGTCTGGTATGATCATAGTGAAGAAATCTTTTTGAATATTGTTCCCTTTAAAATTACAGAATTTATTGTTGTAATGGAAACCCTCCTTACAAAGCGATTTAATAATGAAGACTTTAAAAATTTGTTAGACAGGTGTTTAATTTACCGCAATGTTCGCGCACCACAGTGGAAGGAAAATATTGGAAAGGAAATTGTTAGGTGGAAAAAAAGTGTTACATAAATATGTATTGACGCCCACGATTTGCCTGCAAATGTTTCTATATGTATATTAAACGACTCTCAATTCTTCTTGTTATATTTTATTTTGGTGTATCCTGTACATCGACTCAGAATCAGAATAAGGCGACTAGCAACCCAAAAATAAAAAAAGCGCAAACCCAATTTTTCGATGGAGAAAAACAAAAGCGAGAAGTATTTCGTATTTTTGCTTCTTCAGAAAACTATGCTGTAAAGCAACTTTCTTATGATGGTAAAATAGAAATAGGTGCCGACCCTGGTGGCGAACGATCTTTTAGCCATGATGTCGGAAAATACGATCTGGTAGACTTGTTTGTTACCGCTGTTTTCAGTGTCGAAGTTTATGCGGACTCAGGAAAAATATCAAAAATACGCACGATTAGACCGGCAAAGGTAAGCGAGCTTAATAAATTGATGGCTGAGGATATAACCAGATTGCGTTTTGAATTTCCCGGCAAACATGTTGAACCAGTAAAATTCTATATCCAGTATGGAGTTTTACTTCAGAAAAAATTGAGTGAAGCGGACCGTAGAAAATTACTTGAAGAAAACGCTCGGTAATTACTGCGGAGCGTAAATTAGTTCTTTCGGCAGTTTATTGAAGGGTAGGTATAAAAAGTCTGTCCCTAAAAATCGGCTATAAAGTATATAAAATAAAAAAGAAACTTCTCTTTGCAAAAACGGACGAAGGGCTTTATAATCTCTTGTATGATATGCCTTGACAATAATTGGTATTTGTATAATATTTTGTAAGGCCTTTTTTTGATCTTTTACCCAGAGATCTCTGAATGTTTCGACAATTTTTACGTGAATTTCTTTTGAATTGCGTTCTTTAAAAGTACATCTTTTAAAAATACCGATATCCCACCAATCTTTCAGAGTATATTTAATATATTCGAAAGGCAGCTCTCGGGCCATATTATTTCTACTCATAAAACGGTGAATATAACCGGTTTTTCCTTCTCGTAAAAATTGCATAATTATTTTTAGAAAAAATACAGGACCCATATGGTAAAACATCAAGACTTTTTCTTTGTCCGTAAAGTGTGCAAAATGTAAGATGATGGTTTCATAAGTAAAGTCAAAATGATTGTTCAGGAACTGCATATATTTTTCTTTATTATCCTTGCGAGAAGCGCTTGAAACAAAATGACGTATCATATCCTGTCTCAGTGAGATGTTTTCTGCGCTCAGGTGAGTTTCGATATACACTGCCTTTTTTATTTTTTCAAGATCATTTTGAATGTATTTTTCATTCATCGATAAAGTATATAAATAAGACTGGTTAAAAGGAGAATTTCCCCGGCTGTCTAGAAAATAAGGATCAACAATACATGAGTTGACATCTTCTTTTGCTGTGACTTCTATTTTGTCACTTTCTTCTTCGTTTACAGTGACTATAAAATCTTCCAGATCTTTTTGATAAATAGTACCGAGATTGTACGTCAGCAGAGTGCTGTAATGTTCACGCAAAAAACCTTTGTCGTCAATTTTTGCATCCGGTTCAATTTTTAGAATATATGCCAGCCTGCGTATAAGCAAATCGGTAATTTCACATAATTCCAACCGGGGGAACACTTTGTATTCTAAAACTTGTTCCATGAATGGGAGAGAAGAAGGGTTTGGTCGAAACGTTTCAATAATTTTTTTTACATGAGACCAGTTTTCAAATACCCTTTCGTTGAAATGACGTAAATATTCAAATACTTTAATCATCTTAACGAAATTTAATTTCGGGTCGCTTAATTCATCGGCACTAAACAAGGCGTGAAATATATGCATAGACTCAGATTCGAGTTCATGTGGTTCAAGGTGAGCCTCAACTTGTGAATACATACGCACAACTTGCATTAGCTCTCTATCAATATCTTCAATTTTTATACTTACTTGTGCACGAATTTCTTCAGGTACATTGCTTGACGAAAGGTACTGTCTTAACGTGTCCGCGCTTGTCATATGATTTTCGAGCGGTCGTAAGTAAGACTTATCAAACTCTTTCAGGGCTGGAATAGCCTCTGTTGAGTTTTGTGCGTCTATATTTCCATAATCGAATTGTGGAGAATAAACAAATTTTCCGTCAACCTCAGACATTAAGAACCCTCTCTTTCAGGAACAGCTTTTTCATATTTTACTTTTTTAATACGGTACGATTTAACTTCGTTTGTGGTACGTTGCAAAAATTCGGTCACAGGAATTCTTTCCTGTGACATGCTATTTTTCAAAGCAGGAATATCTCCATATATATCGGCGTAAATAAGCCCCTCTTCAATTCTTGCGTCCATTTTATTGACTTTAATTCGATCATTTATTCCATTCACCCAGTTGACTCCCAGATCTGGTTTAATAATTTTAATTGCTGACTTACCGAAATCGGGCCCCATTTTGTATACGGAAAAGTATCCGATCATATTTTCAAGTGGTTTATCAAGCCTGTTCCCACTGATATTAATATCCATACTGAGTTTGCCATTTTCGATAGATTTGGCTCTTAAGGGCGGCATAATATTTTTTAAATCGATGTCTTTTACCTGCACTTTCATCAGATATTCCATTTGTGCCGGGTCGCCGGTACCCACGTTGAAATAACTATCACGAACTATAACTACGCCATTTAGTATATTAATCTGCAATGAGGGAAGGTAAAATACATTATCTTTATAATACATGGAAGCGCTGAAACCATTATCATCTGCTTTTGGAGAAATTATTTCTGTTGGCTGGTTTGGCATCGAAGAGATTTCCATGTCAACCGATTTGATCTTAAAGTTATAATTGATATTTTTTTGATAATCAGGGATAAGGTTTTCTTTTTTGGCGGCTTTGGTATTTAAAACGGTTTTTAACCTGGTATTGTGTATAAAGGGGAATTCCATAACGATATGGTTTACTCGCGTAAAAGATCCGTTATCATAAGAAAAATCATCGATATTAAAATCCCCTTTGATAATGTTATCGACCCAGGTAGCTAATAGTTTCACCTCCCCTTGAATAGTCTGGTTTTGAAAAATTCTATCCCGATTCTTTTTACTAAAGAGAAAATCTATTTTTAAATGCGGAACCCATTCAACATTATTATCTTTCAGGTGTCCGTCAATCTGTAAATTCAGAGCTTTGTTAAAACCCTTCAATTGAATTACAGGTATGTCGATTCGACTTCCTTTTTTTTTGATAATTGCGGTAAAATCCAGATCGTTAATATTGAAATCTTCTATTTTACCATTGAGGTGGTGATCGAGGTCAATATTTTCACCATTCATCTTAACTGTGGTTTTACCCGAAAAAGTAATATTCTTATGTAATTTCTTGGCTGCAGCATCAAGAGATTCTTGTAAAGAATATGTTAAAGATGGATAAAGGTCAAAAACATTCACTGAAAAGTTGGTTAAGTTGAAAGTGGTATCAATTTGATCGAAATTCTTCGTAATATTTACGTTAGAATTTATCCATGCTGTTTTTAAGTTTTCTTTATTTAACAATGTAACACTAAGGACAGAAATATTTAGTTTCACTTTATTATAAGTTGTATCAGGGGAAGTCATTTTACTTTTCATACGAAAATTCATCCGGTTTGTGCCAGAACGACCATTGTTTATATAATACCGAAAATAGCTTGATTTCAGATTTACCGTTGAATTAAGGTTTCTTTCATTTGGTCCTTTCACAGTGACATCAAAGTCAAATTTTCCGTTTAAGGATTTTCCTGAGTATTGATACGGGTTAAATCTTTTTATAAAGGCTTTAACATAGACTTGTTGCTCCGGACGATATTCAATACGAGCCCCAAGAGGAGAGTTATTGAATCTTCCATCCCAGTTGATTTTGGCAAACACAACGGGAATTCCTTCTAGATCTGTGTTAATGAGCGTTTCATAAGAAAGTTTCAGATGGTTAATTTTGGAGTTCGAATCGCCTGTACGCACAAATACATTATTCAGTGTTAGATTTCCATCCACCTTTAAATTATTCAACGGTCCTTTAATCTTTAACGGCGCCAGAGAGATGGTTCCTCCAAATTTCATACTGTTGTCTCCGGTAAAAACGGTATAAAAAGGATGAACTTTATCGAGTACAATGTTCGATTTATCAAGATTCAGATTTAATTTCATAGTATCTGAATTGGTGACATTATCAATGTATCCTTCGAAATTCATCCAGGTATCTTTTTTGAAATTGATTTTGAGAAAATCCAGAGTCAATCGGTCCAGTTCGGGTTGATAATCGAGCTCATAATCGATAAAAAAGTCTAACGGTAGCGAGTGCTTTCCTTTATAGGTTACCGGCAGGTCGGAACTACCAAGTATTAGACGTGAGAAAAAGTCTTTGCTGCCCTCGGTTCCCGTACTTGAAATTAGCCAGTGAAGGTTTAAAGGCGACTTAGAGATTGTAGATGAATTTTTATAATATACATCGATGGTTTTCTGCGGATCGAGGTTTACATAAAATTTTTCTATAATATTAGCGGAGTCTACAATGTCGGGCAGGGTCATGGGTATTTTCGTAAATCTTTTTGAAATAAAATAGGTATGCAAGGTAAAATCATTTACACCTGCCACAAATGCGTCAGACTTATCAGTTTCATTGTTAATTGCGATGGAAAAATCTTCCAGAATAAATTTAACAAAAATTCGTATGGAAAATGGCAGATCTATGGAAGTAGACTCTTCTTCTTCAAGTTCCTCGATTTCCTCTTCTTCAACTTCGGCTTCGCCTGGTTTCATTAAAGTTTCATAATTCCAGACACCATTTTTTGAGGTCAGAAAAACAGCCGGTTTATAAATACCAAATTCATGAATTCCAATATCCCCGACGAAAAACCCGAGAAAAGTGTATTTAAGGTTAATTTTGTCTACTTTTAGAAGAGCAGTGTGGTTAAAGTCAGGCCCGGATAGAATTTCAATATTTTCAAATGTAAAACCACGAAAAAGGGAAGCTTTCGTTACATCCAGAGAAATTTTTCCATTGCTGAGTTCCTGAAAGTTGTTCACAATCAGGCTTTTTACAAAAGCTTTTGAAAAGAAAACGTTGTATACAACCACAATTCCTACCAGTGTAATCATTCCTGTTATTTTCAGAATTATTTTGAAACGTGATACTCTGTCTAATTTTTCGTATTCAGCTAAACCCATATATAAAGTACTCTCCTGTTATCTCTTTTACTGAGTTCTATATGTAAAATACAAAGACAAGAATAAAAGGAACAAGAGTCACAATTAATACTTTTCACCCTGTGTTGCAAATTTTCTCTAAGGCAATGGTAAATGAAGATACAATTCTAGAAAACCTGAATGAACCTCAAAAAGAGGCTGTTCGTCAAACGGAAGGGCCTGTTTTAATTCTGGCTGGGGCGGGTAGCGGAAAAACCAGAACGATCGTGCATCGAATTGCTTATTTAATTCATGTAAAACATGTCTCTCCGCGAAGAATTGTCGCCGTAACCTTTACCAATAAGGCCTCTCAAGAGATGAAAACGCGTACCTATGAGGTCGCCGGGTCCGATGCAGAAGAGTGTCTTATTCGAACTTACCACTCTCTGGGTCTTTTTTTACTGCGAAGACTCGCTCATTATATCGGATATCCATCTGACTTTACCATATGGGACGACATCGATCAAATGGGAACGCTTGGGGCCATCGTTGAAAAACACGTCGAAGAGAAGTTGTCCAGAAATGAGATCAAGAATATTGTCCAGTCGATAAACTCGTTTAAAGATCAACTGATCTCCCCTTCGGAATTGTCGGAGAAAGTTGACCTGGAAGAGTACCAAATGGGTGACCAATTGCAAGAGTTGTATCATTTATACGAACAAAAAAAGATCGACTCTAAAGCGGTTGATTTTGCCGACCTCTTGTATCAAACAGTTAAAATACTTCGAGAAAATCCCGAAGCGCTTGTCGGCTTGCAGGCTCGCTATGATTATTTTTTAGTCGATGAGTATCAGGATACAAACCATGCACAATACGTATTAATAAAATTATTGTCTTCAGGTAAGAAAAATCTTTGTGTCGTTGGCGACGACGACCAGGCGATTTACACATGGCGCGGCGCCGATATCAGCAACATCCTGGATTTTGCCAAGGATTACAGCGAAGCAAAAGTGGTTAAATTAGAAGAGAATTATCGTTCGACCCAGCATGTGCTTGATCTTGCCAACTCTGTTATTAGAAATAATTCGAATCGAATGGACAAGTCTCTCTGGACGCAGAAAAAAGAGGGTAAAAAAGCAAAACTTTTTACTTTAAATTCAGACCGCGACGAGAGTAACGAAATTGGCAATATGATCGAAGCCCTTCAATCGGAAGTTTCGCTCGAAGACATTGCCGTTTTGTACCGAACGAATACCCAGTCACGTTTAATAGAAGAAGCGTTAATCAAAAGAAGAATAAACTACCGCGTTTTCGGTGGTCCGTCGTTTTTTAACCGAAAAGAGATTAAAGACCTTCTGAGTTATCTGCGGCTTTTGGTGAATCCTTTTGATGAAGCATCGTTTGTTCGCATTGTTAATACCCCCAATCGTGGAATCGGAGAAAAAACTCTTGAAAAAATAATGGCTGCGCGCTCTGAAATGATGGACGAACAGCGGGTTGTACCAAATTTTATCTCGTTTTTGAAAAAAGGCCACGAGCTGCCACTTTCAGCAAAGGTGAAAATTAACACCTCGGCTTTAGGCGACTGGATGGAAGATTTCCTGGAAAAAGTAAAACAAAAAGCCGACCTCGCGCTTTTACTGGAAGATATTTTAGACAGCAGCGGACTGCGAAAAGTCCTGGAAGACGAAGATAACCTTCTGGGTACCAGTCGAATGGAAAATGTTCGAGAGTTAAAAAACTCCCTGCTTGAATTCACGAGTCAAAATCCTGATGGAACACTTTCTGACTACCTGCAAGAGATTTCCCTGTTTTCGAGTACAAAAGACTCAGAAGCAGAATCTGGTGCCGTCAATTTAATGACTATTCATAATGCCAAGGGGCTTGAGTTCGATTCTGTTATTATAGCAGGGTTAGATGAAAATATATTCCCCCACCGCCTGGCCCTGAAAAGAGACCTGGTAGAAGATGATGAAGAAGGAATGAGAGCAACAGGTGAAGGCGAAGGAAAACAAGAAGAACGCCGACTACTTTATGTTGCCATTACCAGAGCACGTCGCAGACTACTGATGACCAGAGCACAAAATCGTTATATGGGAGGGTATCCAGAGAGGTTTAAGCCTTCGGTTTTTATCGCTGAAATGGACGCCAACCTGTTTGAATCGATCAACAAGGGAAGCAGCGGCCAGAGTTCCGGGTTTTCACGACACAGCTCGCCGGTCACGTCTTCCTACCGAAAAAAACCGGTTCCCACTTCCACTTTTAACAACACAATAACCGCGGCCAGCGCCTCATCAAGCGGGTCAGGTACGGTAATAAAATCTGGTATGCGAGTACGTCACCCGAAGTTTGGAGCTGGAAAAGTATTTAGTATAGAAGGAACAGGCGACGCCCGAAAAATTAATATCTTTTTTGATGATAAAAAATCCAGAAAATTTGTATTGAAATATGCGAACCTGGAACGTGTTTAACACTATTTAGTGTCGATATCGGCGAGGTTGTGCATTTCAACCATTTTAAAAACTTTTGCTATTTTTTTATCTAAATTAATAAATTTAAACTTTGTTTTCTCATTTAAGCCGGAAAAGTATCGGATTATAGATATAAATTCTGCAATTCCCAGAGAATTAATATATTGCACTTCATCAAAGTTAAAAACTATTTTTCCGATTTTCCCGCCACTTTCATTATGTCGAGCAAGAACGGTATCAAATATTGGTATTTCACCTTCCAGTTTCTCGGTATGAATACTGACTTTCATGCTGCTTTGTTCTATTATTATATCTATTTCCATAATTTTCTCCGGTTAATTCGATAATGGGAGTTGCAAACGTATATTATTTCCTCTTTCGTTCCATTCTATTTTACAGAATGTTTGCATAATAAAAATGCCACGCCCACGCAGAGACAGTCTGTCATCTTCGCTCCGCTTTTCCCCAACATTTTTCGAGTTAAACCCCTGCCCTTCGTCGTAAACTGAAACAATCAGTGAATCATCATTCTTTTTAAAAAATTCCACTTTTACAGTTTTGAGCTTAGACCACTTGTTGCCATGCTCCATTGCATTACTTATAGCTTCATCCAGTACAAGGTATAACTCGTATTTATCCAAAGCAACACTCAAACCCTCTTTTTCAATTTCAAATATAGTTGATTCTATGAGTTTAACTCTTTCCGCATGAACCGAGGTTACTGACTTTTCCCAGATAATTTGCATATGTTCTGCCATCATTTTCAGATGGCATTATTCAAATTTCTTATTACCCGTCAAGATATATCAAATTATTGCAAAAAATGAACTATAAATGTCTATGATATTGTTTTTGGGTTCGAAAAATGTTTACAAAACAAAAAACCCTTTTTTCGTGACAGTGATAATGAAAAAGTTTATAATATGCATGACACTGCTTGGTACATTAGGCGGTGGGTTTTTATTTTCCGCTGAATTAATTAACGATATTATAGCAGTCGTCGGTGATCTTCCTATTACCAGCTATGATTTGGCTGAAGAAAAGAAATTTTTTACAAAACGAGCTGAGTATAAGAAAGATGGTAGAAATATTGATAGCCGAATACTCGATTTTTTAATCAACCGGACTATAGTTTTTTATAATGCAAAACAAGAAGCAGTTACGATCAGTGATGCGCGTGTGGAAGACTCCCTTAAACAACAAATGGCCGGCCAGGGTACTAAAACGGAGAAAGCCTTTGAGCGCTTAGTAAAGAAACAATTTGGTTTTACTTTAGCTGAATATCGAGAAGAAGTGCGTTTTAATATGCTTTCTCAGTCAATTTTGCAAATGAAAGTTCAAATACCTCCCCCTGAAGATAAAGAAGTGGAACAGTGGTTTAAAAAGAATAAAAGAAAGCTGGGTAAAAAGTTTAAAATTCGTTTAATTCGTAAAAGATATAAACAAAATGATGTAAAAGACGAATTAAAGATAAACCGACTGTTAGATTCTGCTCGGCAAGAAGCTCTTAAGGATTTTAGCGCCGCAGCCAGAAAATACTCTGACCATTCAAGTAGAAGCTCAGGTGGCGCTCTTGGTTGGTTAAATGAGCAAGAAATATATGCTGTAGACATGTATGTTTTGAATATGGTTATGCAATTTATAAAACAAAAAGGTCGAGGGGTTACTCCCGTATTTAAAGGCAAGGGTTATTATTATATTGTCAAAATAGACGCGTATCGTAGTGTTGAATATGCAGATGTGAAAGAATATGTAAAATCCATGTTATACAATATTAAAAGGAGTGACGCATTTAAAGATTGGCTGAAACTAGAGAGAAAAAGAATTTCAGTGATCATTTATATGAAACAATATCAAAAGCCTCGTCTTTAAGTGGCTAAGATTAAATGGTACAGATTCAATGGTTAAGTTTCCGAATAATAGCGCCCTTTTAATTCATTTAAACGCTTCCGTCCTGGAATTATGGAGCTCCCTGGAGGGATCTTCCGCAGATTCCGATTCTGGAGCAAACTGGAATTCTTTATGTAAAACTTTTTCTGATAAACTTCAAACTCTGGCGTTGCCGGTTTTTTTTTCGGTTGAAAAAGAGACGGACTCGTCTAACCATATTCTCGCTTTACTTTCAAATACCGATCTGGTCATAAAAAATGTTGAGTATTCCCATGAATTAACAATTTTACATAATCTGTTTACAAAAAACAAATTTGAAAATATTGTTTATTTCGATTCCATATATCCTTTGTTAGATTTTCAAGTATTATCAAATATAGTAAGTATGCATACCGAGTATGGAGCCGATTACAGTTTTGGTGAAAACGTCCCCCCTGGAATTGTTCCTCCCATTTTCGGATCATCCATTATAGAAGCGCTGAGAATTCAGGAAGAAGAAAAAGAGGCATTGTCAAACCTTCCCATTCCCCTTTCTTTGTATGTAGAAAAAAATCTTAATAATTTTCATGTTGAAATACATTATGAACTGCCTGATTTACGAATGTTGCGATTAAACTTTAATTGTAAGAATGTAAGGTCGGTTGTTCTTACCGGTAGAATAAACAGTGAAATTTCAAACGGTAACAAGGTTTTTGAACAACTCGAAGGGTTACTTCAAAAAAAACCTGAACTTACGTTTCAGTTTCCATCGTATATTGAGCTCGAAATATTTGGCGGGTGTGAATATAGCTGTTCTTTTTGTTTTCGCCAACAAAAAAAGCCGACTGGTAATGCTCTGTCTCTGGAAAATATAGATTCACTTCTTACATTTGTACAAACCGGCATGGACGATACATCGGTTGGTCTTGGCGGCCAAGGTGAACCTTTGCAACACCAGGAAGCTGTGCAAATTATAGAAAAGTTTTTAGATGAAGAAAAAATTCAAACAGTTGTAGTGGAAACAAACGGACTTTATCTGGAGAAAATTATCGAACTGTTTCAGCATCCGTCTGTTTCAAAACTTCGTTTTGTAATAAATATTAACAGCATAAAAAATTATCCGCAAATACACGGAACGGTTGAAGAAAACCGGGAAAAAGTTTTTATGAATCTTGAAAAAATAAAAACAATATTAACGGAACAAAAACCGGAACTACTTCCTAATATGTATATTCAGATGTTGAAAATTGTTGACAATGAAACGGAAGTCGATGATATATTTGAGTTATCACAAAACCTGAATTTTTCTTTTTTATTGCAAAAGTATAACAGTTTTACCGGCATACTCAAAGAAAAAAGAGTTTCAGATATGACCCCGCTTGAAAGGACTTTTTGCTGGCATTTGCAACGAGATTTATATATTAACTCCGATGGATTGGTTCAATTTTGCAAGCAAAGCTCCGACGAAAACACCAGAGGTAATATTAACACAGACAATATTTCTGATATATGGTTAAGTCAGAAAACCGATTGGGTCGATAATTATAACGGGAAGTATGCTAAGAGTCCGGCTTGTGAAAGTTGTGACGAATACTTTACGTATAATTTTTAATGAGAAAAATTCGTTATATTATTCAAGCCAGAATGGAGTCCAAAAGACTTCCGGGAAAAGTTCTGCGACTGATCGGTGAAAAACCGTTGTTGGAGCATATGGTCGATCGTCTTTTTTTGTCCGGAGCAAAAACAGATGAAATTGTGTTTGCTTTAGGTGAAGAAGATGATGACAGCCTTAGAAGTTTCTTACAACGTAAGGGGCTTTCGTTTTTCAGCGGGGATAAATTTAATGTACTTTCCAGATATCTTTTAGCCGCCAACGACCTGGATGAAAACGATACTGTCGTTCGCATAACGGGCGATAATCCGTTTCTAGACTATCATATTCTAAGTGCAATGTTAAATGACGAAAAATCAATTGCCGCCGATTTAGCATACCCGGTAAAATTACCGACAGGTATGGGCTTTGAAGTGATTCGAGTCGGCGCATTAAAGAGCCAAACGGAAAATGAGTTGTCACTTTACCATAAAGAACATGTCACCATCTTTATGCGGGAAAACCCGAACCTTTATAATATACTTCCTACCGTGCAATATGAAGATGTTCCTGATATTCGACTGACTGTTGATTATGTGGAAGACCTGGAGCAGGCCGAAAAAACATGGCAATATTTTTCCGGGCTGGGCAATGCAAACTTTTGTACCAGTGACGTTTACCAATTGGCCAGAGAACAGGCGGACTTTTTTAACATCAATAAAAATTCACTGCAACGTTCGGCTTTAAGTTATGAGAAACCTCCCTCCTGAAGAACGGCTGGTGTATTGTTTTGCTGGTAAGGGGCCTTCTTTCGGCACCGGGCATATGCGCCGCATGAAAGCTTTAAGCGAGTTGTTGCATTCAGTAGGTATAAAATCGAAATTGGTAACACAGCAGAGTGAAATTGATTCTTGTCCGGCTGCTATTGTTTTCGACAGGCGAGATGAGTCTTTGTCAGATGAAATTATAAAATTACAATTGTCCTCCATTCCGGTAGTCGCCCTGGATAATCGAGGGCCCGGTAGAGGCCAGGCCGGGCAGATTTACGATACACTTCCTCACCCCGACATGAACACGGAAGAGATCAATATTTCCATAGGTAGAATTTTGCTGGCCTCATTCTTTTCTGAAAAACCTACATTGGCTCACAAAGCCAGGTTACATATTATTTCGGAATCAGATATAAAAGCGGGTATATTCGAAGGGGAAAAAACTTTATTACACAAACCGGGTATCGAGATCGACCAATTTCAACAAAAACTTTTCGAGTCAGAAAAGGTTATTACCTATTTTGGTCAGACTTTATTTGAGGCCATTTATTGCGGCAAAGAAATTCATGTATATGGAATGACCGATTATCATCGCCATCTTGCTCAATGGTTTACAACATTTTGGAACAGCAACCAATCAGGTCACTATTTTGATGGTAAAGGTACCGAAAAATTGATAAGTTTTATCGGTTTTTTAATTAAATCGAATTAAACGGACTTCGTGAGTTCTTCACGGCTTTCTTGAATGTCAACATATTTACGGGCAATTTTTTGCGCCAGGTGCCGAACTCTTGTAATATATTTTACTCTTTCAGATACGGAGATTACGCCTCTTGCATCCAGCAAATTAAACGTGTGACTGCATTTTACCAGATAGTCATATGCAGGAAAAACAATATCTTTTTCGGTAAAATTTAGAATTCGTAACGACTCGTCTTCATATTCGTCGAACCATTTGAATAACTTTTTAGTATCTGCTATTTCAAAATTATATGTTGAATACTCAAATTCTGTCTGCTTATGAACTTCCCCGTATTTTACGGAGTCGTTCCAGTTCAGGTCGTAAACGTTGTCTATATTTTGCAGGTACATGGCCAGTCTTTCCAGCCCATAAGTCAGCTCTACAGATACCGGTTTTAACTCAAGGGAACCGCAGGTTTGAAAATAGGTGAATTGAGTTACTTCCATTCCATCGAGCCAGACTTCCCAGCCTAGACCGCTTGCGCCAAGCGTTGGCGATTCCCAATCGTCTTCCACAAAACGTATATCGTGTTTCGTTAAATCGAAACCAAGTGCTTTGAGTGACCCCAGGTAAAGCTCCTGAGAATTCGCGGGTGAGGGTTTCATTATAACCTGGTATTGGTAATAGTGCTGCAGACGGTTAGGATTTTCCCCATAACGACCATCGGTGGGTCGCCGGGAGGGTTCGACATAAGCGACTTTGTAATTTTTGGGCCCAAGAACTCGTAAAAACGTGTGCGGATTAAAAGTTCCAGCGCCCACTTCAAGGTCTAAACCCTGCGCCAACATACACCCTTGTTCAGCCCAGTAATTGTTTAATGTTCGGATGATGTCTTGAAAATACATTGCAAATTATATAATCTGGGTTTCGCCTTCAAATACATCTTTGCAGGGTCCAGTCATATAAACATGGTTGTCTTTTTCAGACCAGTAAATTTCCAGAACGCCACCAAGCAGCTCAACTTTACTTTTTCGCTTGATTTTCCCACTCAAGACTCCGGCTACAACAGAAGCAGAAGCACCTGTACCGCAGGCAAGAGTTTCTCCGACGCCTCGTTCCCAGGTTCTTTGCTTAATAACGTCTTCATCGAGCATCTGAATAAATTCTACATTAATACGGTTTGGAAAAAGAGAGTATGTTTCGATCATCGGGCCGTATTTGGCTACATCAAAGTCATCGACACTGTCGACCCAGATTACACAATGTGGGTTTCCAAGTGAGACAGCAGTAAATTCAAAAGTTTCCATTCCTTCCAGATAAACCTTTTCGTTTAAAACCTGTTTCTCTTCTTCACCGGGAGCGCATTGCATGGGAATTTGCGCCCTGCTTAATATGGGTTCGCCCATATCGGCTTTCACCCGGTACACTCTACCGTCGCGTACCATTAAAACTGTAGGGACAATTCCTTTTAGTGTTTCCACCATAAGGTCTTGTTTGCTTGTTTTGCCCCTGTCGTATAAATATTTACCAAGACATCGCAAGGCATTACCGCACATTTCCGCTTCCGAACCATCCGGGTTGAAAATACGAATTAACACGTCAGCTTCAGGGTTTTCCGGCGGCATAATTAAAACCAGACCATCTGCGCCTATCCCGTAGTGTCGATCGCAAAGCAACCGAGCAGCCCGTGATGGGTTTTTCGGAATATCTTCCGTAAATAGATAGTCGTTGCCAAGGCCTTCAAGTTTTGCAAATCTCATTCATTGCTCCTTTGTACCCCTGTAATGTTATTTAGGGGGAATTTTAAAAAAAATAATTGTAATATCGTTAAGAGGCATAAATCTGTCCTCGTGGGAATTTCAGCTAATCGCTTATTAATTGAAAAATTGACTATGAAAGGATAAAATGTATGAATGAGATAGACTTTCAAGAACTTTTTAAGTTGTATCATACCGGGGAAAAAGGTTCCCTCGAAAGGAAAAAAGCTCTTGAGACTTTGCACTGTTTTGTTTATGAATATCCCCATCGACGGTTTCGATCGGGACGAGAAATGGCTTCCGAGTTTTACATGGAAGTGTATGAGCGCATAGAAACCTGGTTTCATGATTATGATATTAACTTTAATATCCCATTTTTAATATTTATAAATATTAAATTGAAAGGTGCCTTTTTCAATTATATACAAAAGGAAAAGGATTCACGTCTTGCCCTGAATTCAAACGAATTTTATGAAATAAATCCAGATGAGCGTTATGTTTCCTTATTTGGGGAACCATCTATGGATTTGAAAGAACGAGATGAAGAAAATAATCGTTTAATTCAATATGGTTTACGTCAACTGAGTATGGATGAGCAAATAGCCGTCCGTCTTCATTATGGGTTTCCGTTGAAATTGAGTCATTTTCGCGCGTTACAGCGAAAGCATAAATCTTTTAGTTCTGTGGACGCTTATCGAAAATATCTGTATTTACTGGAAGGTCACTTCAGTAAAGAGAGCGCTGAAAAAGAAAAAATGTTTATGCAACTTGTAAAATGTGAAGTTCGCCATCGCCAGGGAAAAGGTATTATAGAATTTGCGGACATACAGCGACAGAAAAGCAGGAAAAGCCGTTTACTTGTTCGTTTTAATCGGGTTGGTAAAGGTTTAAAGTTAAAAGTAATTGCCGAAGTGATGAACGAAAATCCTACTTATGTACATCGGCGGTTAAAGTCCGCAAAAACTTACCTGACAAGTTTGATTGTTCAAGAGAGACGATTCGAATGGGTCGATCCGGATGATGGTGAAGATATAAAAAGAGCAGGGTAAGCCGGATTTTGTTTCTCTTACCACTTTTAAAAAAAGTGATAAGGGATGACGACCATTTATCTTGTTCTGAATTTATACATTCAGGCTTGTTGCTTTCTACCCGCCCCGCGCCCGAAGGCGATGGAAACTTTCAGGGCTGCTTGAAATTGCACCGAAGGGGGTTTACCATGCCGTCTCTCTCTCGACAGACGCGGTGAGCTCTTACCTCACCTTTTCACCCTTACCTTTTACAAGGCGGTATACTTTCTGCGGCACTTTCCATAAATATCCGGATTTCTCCGGCCTTCTGCTTCCTGGTGTCCGACTTTCCTCACTCCCCACCGGACTGGCGGGGCCGCGCGGCCGTCTTCTGCTCTGGAAAATCATAACACATAAATTAAATCTGTCAACCCGAAAACTTATTGTCATTGAGTAGAATAATATATAATTGTATCATCTTATTTGTAGAATTACTTTAGCCACAAAAGTATTTAGAATATATTTAATGCCGACACATCGAACGTATACCAGAGAATTGAAAGACAATGCAATGAGAGGTTTTTCTTATATAGGCCTTGTGGTTATTCCTTTTGTTTCTTATTTATCATTTTCTATGAAGGATACGCTTTTTGGCATCTTTCAACTTGTCTTTTGGGGCATTTTGGTGGTGAACCTTGCTTTTATCAGCAGGGCCAGGTCGGCCAAATTGCCAGCCTTGGTTATTTTGCTGCCCCTATTTGCTTTACTGCAGTATATCGTTATAAACGGTACGTATTATTTTATGTACTGGATTTTTATTTTGCCTCCCATTTCCTTTTTCCTGTTGAATTTAAACACGGGGTTATTTCTAAATATTCTATTTATTTTTCTTTTTGGCGGCTTGCTTGGATATAAAACAAATTATTTTTCAGACCAACCTCAGGACGCGATAACAATAATTACAACTTATTTAACAATTAGTTCTGTAGCGTATTTTATGGAACGGTATAGAAGAAAAATTGTGGAAAGGTTGCGTGTAAGTTCTCATACTGATTTTTTAACTGGCATTGGAAATCGTCGGCATTTTCAGTTGAACTTGAAAAGGCAAATTAGTGTTGCTCAAAGTCAGAAACGACCATTTTCATTAATGATTCTAGATGCTGACCATTTTAAGGAAGTAAATGATACATACGGACACCCAGCAGGGGATAAGATTTTAATTGACCTTGTCACTCTTATAAAAACTATACTCAGGAGCGAAGACGGTTTCTTTCGTGTTGGTGGTGAAGAGTTTGCGGTAATTTTTCCGGAGACTTCGATTGACGAAGCTCAGGTTATTGCTGAAAAGGTACGCAGCGAAGTTGCCGGCCATATTTTTGAACACAATATTACAATTACAATCAGCATAGGACTTGCAGAGTATGTTGATGGAGCGCAGCAGGAAGATTTATTTCAGGCAGCTGACCGGGCTTTATACCAGGCAAAGAAATCGGGTCGTAATCGTGTTGAATTATTTGTCTCTAAAAAATGAATATATTTTAATACAACAATAGGGGTTTATTATGAAGAAGTATTTTACAATAATCGGGCTTGCTTTACTCTTTTTAAGTGGTACGATGTTTTGTGGTAAAAAGATTAAACCAGTGGCAGTAAATGCACAAGAGGTTTTTAAGATTAATTGTCAAACATGCCATGGAGAATGGGGAGAGGGCGATGGCCCCTTGAGTAACTCGACGGATGGAAAACCGCGAGATTATATTAAAGAAGGTTTTAAATACGGAAGAGACCGAGCAAGTGTTATCAAGAGTATTGAAAACGGTTTTCCTGATAGCGGAATGCCTGGATACGGTGATAAATTATCGACAGCTGAAATTGATGCTGTGGCCGCATATACAATAAGGTTGTTTATACGCCAGTAAACTTGAAAACAGTTCAGGCTAGAAAATCTCCGAGATTTTTTTCCATTTTTAAAAGTTTCGGAGAAATTACGGACGAGCAATATGGTTGGTCAGGGTTAGTATTGTAATAATTCTGGTGATTCTTTTCTGCTTTATAAAAAATGGTAAGTGGATTTAGTTCTGTAACTATGGGCCGGGCAAAATTCAGCGCATGTTCTGCAATTGATTTTTCAGCCGCAGACTTTTGATCTTCCTTGTGGTATAAAATAACCGAACGATATTGGGTTCCTAAATCGCCCCCCTGCCCGTCTTTTTGTGTAGGGTCATGTATTTTCCAGAAAATTGCTAGCAGGTCTTCATACGAAAGAATGTTTTCATCGTAATCAATTTGTATTACTTCAGCGTGTCCGGTTATTCCTGAGCAAACTTCCTGATATTCAGGGTTTTTTGTATGGCCTCCTGCATAACCGGAGACCACCTTTTTTACACCGCGCACCTTCTGGTAGGCAGCTTCCAGACACCAGAAACAACCTCCGCCCAGAGTCGCTTTTTTTAATACGAGTGGTTTTTCGTTCATGGTATTGTTAGAGTATAATATATTTTTGAAATAGTGACTACAATTCCTGAAACGATAATTAAACGCAGTTTTTTGTGTCGCCTTGTTAATAAATTGATACTTTATTCACAGATAATGAATTTACACTGATATGAATAATAATAAATTGGTAGATAATAGACATGGGTACAAATAAAAAAATTCTAGTTGTTGATGATAGCATGATTGCCAGGATGTTTATTGTACGCCATATTGATGAGCTATATAAGAATTGGACAATTCTGGAAGCGGCTGGCGCAGAAGCAGCGCTTAAGATACTGGAAGAGTCTTCTGTTGACGTTATTTCGATTGACTACAATATGCCAGGTTTAAATGGGTTAGAACTTGCTAAGAAAATTCAAGAATTATATTCATCGGTTAAAATTGCCCTTCTAACGGCCAATATTCAAGATACTATACGAAAAGAAGCGGAAGATATTGGGTTGGTTTTCCTGGAAAAACCAATAACAGCTGAAATTGTAAAAAAACTGGTTGAGTTATGATTAATATCACAGATTTACAGCGAGATGCAATTACAGAATCTATTAATATTAGTATGGGTAAAGCCGCCTCTACATTTAACTCGATGATTCAAGAACACATCGCTTTATCGGTACCAAAGATAAACTTTGTTTCAAGTGAAGAGGCTCTTGATATATTACAATTACCGGAAGAGAAAGAAGTTTGTTATATAAAGCAACATTTTTCGGGTACGTATTTTACATCTGAAGCAATGCTGGTTTTTGCCCAGGATGAAAGTTTGGAGCTAGTGAAACTTTTTCTCGGCGAAGAGACGTCGGTTGCCGATATGACGACTCTGGAACATGAAGCCATGTCGGAAATTGGTAATGTTCTTTTAAATGCCTGTATTGGCAGTTTATCAAATATTTTAAAAGATCGTATTTCGGGTACTTTACCAATATTTAGAAAATGTAAAGCCCAGACACTATTTTTAAACGAAAGGAAAGAAGAAGTAATTTTGTTAATTTTTGTCGACTTTGGCATTGAGTCAAAAGCAATTAAAGGTTATATTGTTTTAATACTTGAACTCGATTCTTTTATTAAATTCAAAGAACAGTTATTAAAAAATTTAATGGGATAAAATGCTTCCAGTTTTAACATTTCAAGATGTATTGGGTAATATACCGAATGGTATAATTATCATTGATGAGAACAGTAAGGTTTTGTTATGGAATTCCTGGATGGAATCTTATTCGGGGATATCTACGGAAAAAGCTCTCGGAACTGGTCTATTTACCCTTTTTCCGGAATTAAAAGAAGGACGTATCGGTATCGCCGTAAATACAGCGATTGAGAATTCACAAAGTTCGTTTCTTTCTCACACAATTCACAAAGGGATATTCCCACTGTTTATAAAGCACCCCGGTGAAACAGAAAAAATCAGGGTTTGCCAGGATGTTCATATCACATCAGCCCGGCAAGATAACGATACGTATTATGCGGTAATTATAATTGAAGATGTTTCTGTAGCGGTTATTAAAGAAAGAATGTTGAAAGAGCGGGCTCGAGAAGAGCATGAATTGAACGAGAAACTTATACAGGAAGTGAAGGAACGAAAACAGGTTGAAAAAGAACTTCGTTTAAGCGGCGCTGTCATGAAAGCGACGATGGACGGGGTAGTTATTACTGACAATAAGTCGAATATAATTTCGGTCAACCCTGCCTTTGGCCACATTACAGGATTTTCAACAGAAAATTTAATTAATAAAAAAATAAGTATTTTAAAGTCAGGCAAGCATACTAAGGAATTCTATAAAAATTTATGGCGCACACTAACGACTGAGGGACAATGGAAAGGTGAATTTATAAACAAAAAACCTGATGGAAAGTTGTTCACTGTAGAAGCTTCCATTACTTCGATAAAAGACAATACCGGCGCTACTCAAAACTATGTAAATGTATTTCGTGATATAACTAAAAGAAAAAAAGATGAAGAACTTCTGAGAAAATTATCCAGTACCGATCCACTTACAGAACTGGCCAACCGCAGGGCATTTGACGAAGCATTTGAACGCGAGTGGCGACGAGGGTTACGTCATTCTCACCTTGTGGGAATTGCGTTGATTGATGTTGATTTTTTTAAACGTTATAATGACTTTTACGGACATCCTGCTGGCGATAAATGTTTGCAACAGATTGCCGACATCTTGAAAAATATTATCAAGCGTGCCGATGACATTGTGTCCAGATACGGGGGAGAAGAGTTTGTGGTTATATTTACTCAAAATGACCCTGATGGTATTTTCAAATTGATTGAGTCTGTTCACAAAGATATTCACGAACTGAAAATACCTCATAATAATTCGAATACAAGTAAATATGTAACCATTAGTTCGGGTATATCATGGGTAATACCCGATTCCAAACACTCTGCGGAACAACTGTTAGAGGCCGCAGACAAGGCGTTATACGAAGCCAAAGAGAAAGGTCGAGACAGAATTGTAGTCAAACCATTCTCTGAGTAGAGTCAGTATTTAAATACTTTCTTTTTCTATATTCCTGTTCCAGGAACATTCGGCGTCGGGGTTTTAATTACTCCTATTGCTGCGCTTGTATGAAAAATTCCATTGTAATCGGGTTGCCGGCATTCCCGAAGCTCTCCACTTCAAATACCAGATATTGACCATTTGCACTAATGGACATACTTTTACTTCGATTTCCATCGGTTTTTACGGACTGAATCTCTTTAGCCGACTCGATGTCCCAGAATCGAAACCGGGTTCCTTTTTCAAAAGCGCTCGACACGACTTGTTTACCGTTTGGTGTAAATTTTACTGAATTTACAAAAGAGGAATGACCTTTTAATTCCGTAATGACTTTTTTTGTATCCAGATTCCATACCAATATTTCGTTACCCGATTTTTCATTGCCTCCGCCGGAAACCATGAATTTCGCATCTTGTGTAAAGTCGATAGCGTATGTGTCGGTCTTGGTAGGAAAGAAATCGGTTTTGGAAGTTTCAGTATTGTAGAATAGAATTCCCCTCTTTTTGTTTACCATTGCGATTGCCAGTACTTTCGATTTCGGTAAAAATTTAATCTGAGTGGCGGTCCATTCTTCATATGATTTAGTGGACCAAATTGTTTTTATACTTCCTTTATCAATGTCGATGAGCTGAGCGGCCCCTTTAACTCTTTCATAGCTACCCGCTACAGCGATGAATTTTCCATCGGATGAAAAATCGATGGTATCAGGTGTGCATAAAATGTTATAGTTTGCAACAAGTTTATTTTGTTCTACTTCCCAGACCGTAACCATTGACTTTTTGGTTTTAGTGTCATACATTCCAGCCGCAATATATTTACCTGTTGGCGAAAACGTCATAGAATATATAATACGTTCTGGAGTACTGTGGGCTTTAATGACACCCATTTGTTTCCAGGTATCAATATTTTGAAAGACAATCGTGTTCGGCCACTTAGCCATAGCCACTGCCTTCACTCTTGGATGAAATAGGTTTGCGCGACTTACAATCTCGTCGTATCTTTTAACTTGAAGCGGTTTCGTTTCGTAAACCACAGAAGCAGCAAAAAGGCCGACGCTCACCCCAGATAAAACCAGAGTAGAAATAAAGAATTTATTTAACTGGAAAATTTTTATGGAAAAAAGTTCCGTTTTGAACATTAGATTACTCCTGAAGCAAATTTATTGTATATAATGTTAACTTAGATTTTACCGTACAGCTGGCAAGTATGATTTTAGTAACGTTGGAAGGGAGCGTGGCAGAGCTGGAAACAGGTTCATCAACATGGATCTATTATCGATGTTGATATAATCGCCGCTGCTTTCCCGAAAACCAAGGTTTCGAGCATGGCTTGCTCCCCGGTTTTGTACGAACGTGCCATGGAGTCGGCCCGGCATGATGTCTAGTGTGAAGACGATGGGCAACTCCTTCCGACCAAAGAACTGAACGAACTCGACAGAGACGTTTTCCTTTAAGAGGTAATGGGCATGGGCAGGTTTTCCGTCATGCAACAGAATAAAGTGAAGTTCGAATTGCGCAGGGTCAAGCTCCCTTGCGATCCATTCGAATGATAACCGACATTTTCGCTTTTTGTTTGGAACAGCTTTAGGGGGTTTCCCCCCACGTATTTTACTGGATGTATTTCGCCGCACTCTCTGCTTTTTTGCAGAGTATGGTTGAGTTTAACACTTACGCACCCCAGAGTCATTTTGTATTGACAACACAAACAAAGGAATTAGGATGCTTGTTGTTGCATATTATTTTGTTTGATCTATGAATACAAAAGAAAGTATAAAATGGTACAAAGCCCCCTTGTTTTTTTTGGTATCGATATGGAAAGAAAGAACCAGAATAACATATATGGTGAAGGCAGATATTAAAAACCAGTATATTCAATCCTATATGGGTATTTTCTGGGCTTTCTTTAAGCCAGTATTGATGACTGTAGTTATTTCAGTTGTGTTTTCTCTGGGACTTCGAGGAGCAGGTAGAGTCGTATCCGGAGATCAACCTTTTATAGTATATTTCCTTGCAGGTTATGTATCATGGATATTTTTTTCAGGAATGATTACAGCAAGTGTGACTTCAATCAGTTCATATGGATTTCTAATTAAGAAAGTGGATTTCCCACTATTCATTTTGCCGGTCGTTAAAATGGGATCATTATTTTTTGTTCACTTGGCGCTTGTATCGGTTCTGCTTTTTACAATTTATTTGAACGGCGTGCAGATGCATTGGTACTGGATTCAGATTTTTTATTATATGTTCTGTGCCATAATTTTTCTTATAGGACTGTCATGGACATTAGCTTCCGCAACTATTTTTATACCCGATTTGAATCAAGCGGTTCCAGTAATAATTCAATTGATGTTTTGGACGACTCCAATTTTCTGGGAGCTTAGTCGATTCCCAGACTGGGCTAAAATAATTATAAAAATGAATCCGGCATATTATATTGTGAGCGGGTACAGAGACTCTTTAATCTACCAAACCGGTTTCTGGGAACACACATATTTATCCCTTTATTTCTGGACTATTACGGTGGTGTTTTTATTTATTGGCGCTATCACATATCGAAATACAAGACCACACTTTGCCGAAGTCGTTGATTCATGACTGGCTCGAAACGAAGTAACCATTCATTCAATTATCAAGAAAATAGCAGTCATGCATTTTTAATACTTCTTTTGTGTTTTTACTGTTTTTGGGAGATAAGATATGTTTTACATAAGCATTGGCATGTTTAATGTTAAGTCGCTGAAATAATTTCTGCGGCAGCAAAGCGACAGAGATATCCCGATTTGTTCCAACGATAATATTTTCAAAAACTTTAAATTTTTTATTTTTAAAGTTCATAAGTTTATAAGCCGAATCTTGCCATGTAATTCCCTGATCATAAAATAATCGATTGCACGCAACTTGATCATCCTTAAAGGTAATTGTTTGCTTCAGATAATCTTTCATGAAATTGATAGATGCAATGTTGCTTTTTACATAGAAAAGTCCGCAACATAAAACAAACCCCCATTTTTCATGAATATCAGGGGGCCATACGGTTCCCTGGGAAAATATAAAGTCTTTATTCGAACTGTAAAAAAAATCAGGGCAGGGATCTTTCAACCATACAGCATCGGCATCTGAATGAATGATGTCATAACCCGATTCCAGAAACTTGATGAGAACTTTTGTCCTTTCCACCCAGATATTTTTTCGATTCAAATCGACTTTATATAAAATTGAAGTAATTTTATTTTTTTGCAATTGTTGATAAAATTGATTATCCAGTGCAATAATAATATAATTGTTTACTCCAATACGTTTTGCCGCAGCTACCCAATTGTATACAATGTCAGAATAAGCCAGATTGCCAAACACAAGAATTACAGTGTTATTTTTTTCAACTGCTCCGGCGATTTTTTTTAACTTTTTATTAAAGGATAGCATAATTTTCACGATTGTTAATCAATATTTTATTTGCTTTTACAAATATAGCACCATACATCCTAAAATTGTTTTGTTTGATCAAGCATTATTTTAAAACAGGCGGCATGGTAAGGCGAAGGCGTTTGCTCGTAAAAAGTCTGCAAATCTTGTGATTAAATTCAATTTTTGTATTTTGCCGGCACATCTTTTTTTCTACATTATTTCATATTGAAAAAATGAAACAGTATCGATATTATTATTTAGTATACGTGATATTGCATCGATTTCATTTTGACTTAGCATAGAAATTTGTACTTCATTACAATTTATTATTTGTTGCGGTGCATAATCTTTAACATCAACGTAACAGTTGATATCTGTCATAATAAAAGCGGGAATTTTCGTCGCTAGTTGCTTAATGCATCCTGCTGTGTCAGAACAGAATTGTTCATACGTAAAGAAAATAACATCATATTTTTTTATCCATTTTATAATCCAGCCGCTTCTCGAAAGCCATTCGTTGGTAAGTAGTTCAATTATTTTAATTCTTTCTGAAGTCGATTTGTTTTCCGGATCATATCTACGATACATGCGGCTTGAACAGTATGCATATGGATTACGGTTTATTGCAGCCAGGGTATGGTTTGGAAAGCATTCGGTCAATTTGTCTATCCTGACCAGGTTCGAAGGGCTTTTATCAATGATAACATTTGTAAGCTTTTGCGTTTCATTGATTTCTTGAATGCGTTTCATCCAGACTGATTTTACCGATATCCAATCGATATATTTAATTTGTTCCCATTTATTCTCTCCACCCATTCCGGGAACCAGCCAAATACCTTCACCTCTTTTATTTAATAACGAAGTTCCTTCAGCTGTTTGTAACAACCGTGCCAGCGCCGTAGAACCCGCGCCTGCCGGAGTTAGAATAAATAAAAAATGTGGCTCTTTGTTTATTTTGTAATTTGGGCGAGGCCACAAAGATTTATTTTTTCGCCAGAACTTAAACATGACAGCATATCGAGGTCTATCCATTAAATATCAAGTACTTTATTTGCACAAGGTATTGTTTATACGAATGATAAACTCTTCACCTTTTTCGATTCCAGTGAATGCGAGTAGGATATGATAGGTTCTAATTAAATTTATAATGAAAAAGTTCAAGATCTTTTTTATATACACGGGAAATTGTCTCGATGTTTCGTGTACTATAAAATTTTTTAAAATTAGGTTTACGCATACCTTTGTTGAGTTTCTGTATACTCAGAGGGTTTATTCCAGCAGCGTTACTGATTTTTAGAAGCTCTTCGTCCAGGTTTTCAAAGTAGATAATATAATCAACCAGACAATTACCGTTTTCGTCATAAACGTACTTGTACTGTGGTTCAAAGTGCTTCCATGATAATATTTCATCTTGTATTTTTTTCTCGTCTAGAGCATTTATAAAATCAGAAAAATTTTTATATTTTGACAGATGAATTTTCGCCCATTCGGAATCAAATTTGTTTCGCCCTCCATTTTTCAAATATCGAAAAGCAGAGATAATTCTGTCAAAAGGATTACGTACGACCGCAAATTTTAGATATTGTTTGAATTTTTCAGAATCCTCTTGGTAATATGAAATAGCTTTATGGTGGCCCACTTTACCATAGGTGCCAAAAAGAGCATTCTCTATGCTTGTTCCAGCATTTTTAGGGATATGAATAAAAATAATTTTATATCGATGGTTAAACTCTTTAAATTTACTCGCTTTTCCCGACATTGGTACGAGATATTTTTCATAAGGTCCACTTTGCAAAGTGTTTTCGATCTCGTCATAATTTTGAATCAAATTACGGGAATTCATATTAGATATTTTTTTGATATTGGCAGTATAACTGTCAAAGTGCTCAATATTCAGGAAATCTTCTACCGTGTTTAAAGTTTGCTTTGTTTTGTAGACTAAATCGTTATAAGTTATCATCAAAGAATTCTCGAGTTGGCGAATTTCTTCTAATTCAACAAGCTCTGACTCAATATTTTTAAGTTCATTTACCAGCGTTACCGGCTCAAGGTAAACTGGCGCAGTATTGTTGCCCTGGACTTCGGTCTCTGTTGTTATGTGCCAGATTTTTTCTGTTCTAGCTATAATGCGCGAAAGATATATATCAAAAACATTATTACGAGTTAAAACGATTATCTTGATTTTATTTTGGCGAATGTAATCCATAACATTTTTAAAGATAATTGCCTGGTCAAGCATGAGTTTAAATCCTGTCGTCGTATGGGCAAGAGCGCCGTTCGTATAAAAACTTTTTAGATAATCAGCAGGGGAGACATTTTTTTTTACAAAACGATAGTTGAAATTATCGACATTGTAACCTTCGCCGTTTGCTTTGAAAATTTCTTTTGCCATTAATACTGATGGGTGTGAAGAAAGCAGTTCAGCAAGAAATGTAGAGCCCGTTCTTTGTATAGAAAATAATACGAATTTTGTTTTCATTGTAATGATTATTTAAGTTGGGTCATCTAAAATTGAATACGGATCTAAGCTCACGTCACCTTTAAGATTATTATCCACAGGGCAAACTTATATTAAAACTGAAAATATATAAACTCACTACCTTTTTCGACACCGGTAAAAACAAGAAGTAAAATTAAAACTGTCCAGAAAACCCCCCTCAAAATCGGTGACATTTTGACGGGCTTTCGATGAGCGAACCAGGTTCCTCGAATTATGTGTCCCAACAAAATAAAAAATACCAGAATGGTATGGAACCAGTACTCAGGTTTCCAGGAATTAGAAAAGTCAAGAAGGCTGGACCAGATTTTTATTGCCGTATCGACATTCTCTGATCGAAAAAGAACACCAATTACGATTACAATCATTAAGTAATTCAAAAAGATTGCCAAAGGTTTAGACCAGATATAGTTACCCAAAAGTTTTTTTCTTCTAAAACGGGGAAGCAGCTTTAGAAACATAAACGAGGCTGACATGATTCCAGAAGCCAGTCCAAACAGGAGGAAGTTCCACGCAGCCCCATGCCAGAATCCTATGAGCGTCATCGTGAAAGTAATATTTAAAAATGTTTGCAACGGACGATTTCGAAAAGTTCCGCCGAGCGGACGGTAAACATAATCAGTGAACCAGTTTGTGAGCGTCATATGCCACCGGGACCAGAATTCACTGGGGTTTTCCGCTAAATAAGGCCAATCGAAATTTTCCGAAAGTTTGATTCCAAATATTCGCGCGATACCGATGGCAATATCGGTATAGGCGCTGAAATCAAGATAGAGTTGTAAAGTAAAACAGAAAAGTGCCAAAAGAGTAATCCACCCTCCATACTCAGAAGGATTTGCATATACCTGATCTACAATGATTGCGAAACGATCAGCAAGTACAAGTTTTTTAACCAACCCCCAAAGTATTCTTTGGAAACCCATTTCGTAATCTTCACGGGTTGCAACATTTTTTTTTGCTAATTGTTGCAGCAGTTTTGAAGCTCGCTCGATTGGTCCGGCAACAAGCTGGGGGAAAAAAGATACAAAGATCGCGAATTGTATAAAGTCCTTTGTTGGTTCAATCTTTTTTTGGTAAACATCAATTGTATAAGAAAGAGTCTGGAAGGTGTAAAATGAAATACCCACCGGAAGCAGCCAATTCGTCAGTTCGATTCCTGGTTCTGAATTGGATGCTAAAAAATTAAGATTTTCGATAAAGAAATCGGTATACTTAAAAGCAAACAACATTCCCAGATTGCCGGTTAAACTCAGTCCGAAAAAAAAACGACGATGTGTAATGTTTTGAGTTCGATGTATCCACTGAGCCGTAGCGAAGTCAATGATAGTGGAAGAAAAAAGCAGAAAAATATACCACGGTTGAACCATAGAATAAAAGTAATATGACGCTGCTAATATTGTCAGTCGCCCGTATTTCCAGGGTAACATTCGGTTTAAAAGAATGGCGGTTGCTGCAAAAATATAAAAGTGATAACTAGTAAAGAGCATCGATTACGATCTTCTCCAGCTTCTCTGCCATAACCTTATGCCCTGATGCATCCATATGACCCAAGCTAATAAAATATTCTGTTTTAACCTGGTTTGTGAAATCGTAATTTCTTACTTTGTTTTTCATCTCCTCCAAGACAAACTTTATGGATCGATTGTAATTGTCACGAGACTCTTTCTGTACCAATGAAAGGGCCGAAGGTTGCCATATAAGTCTGATGTCTGTTTTTGGATTCTCCTTTTGCATCCTGTGTAGAATACCTATGAAGCGAGCCGCCTTCTTAGAAAAACGTTGATAATGAATGAGTTTATTAAAAGTTCTATCTATAACATCGGCATTTGCTTTATTTTGCCTTGGACGTTTCTTGAAATTTGCTTTTGGTAAAAAATTACCTTTATTACGGTCTATTCCATATGCAATGTTAAATTGTTCCCTGTTTAATTGATTTCGTAATTTGTCAAGAAAGTGTATACGAGATCGGAGGATGTTAAAGTTGTACATAAAGAAAGCTTCCAAGTATAGTTCAATGTCCGGTTTCCTTGTGACCCAAAAATTGTAAATTTTACTCCAAATTCTATGATCGGAAAATAGTAACCAGAGATCGCTGGAACCATGCTGCAGATCAACCTCAGCAGCTTCCCATCCAAAGCTCACCAATTGAACAGGCAAGAGTGTGAATATCATGTCCGGTTTTTTTTCAATGGCCTTTTGAAGTAGAATAATAAATTCAGGCATTCTCATGCCGGGAACGGACCAATTTTCGACTATGATATGAGAACCTCTCTTCTGTAGTTTATTCTGAAGCAGATTGCCGTATATTTGTTCTTCCTGTAATTCTGGCCCATAGCCCTGGGAGTTTGTGATAATGATAATATGGTTTCCATGATCAGGAGAAGATGCTGAGATGTACTCTGGCCAACCTCGCTTATAGGCTTGATTGCGTATTACTTTGGTCGCGTCCGGATTTTCCAGATAGGGTATCCATAAACCAGCAAGATACTCCGCGAACAGAAGCAATAGTAACAACGATACAAATGGACTATTGAGTATCTTTAACCGCTTTATCATAGACTTTAGCATCAAAAGTCCAAAGTTTAAGAATTACTTGATTTGGGTACTAGTTTTCGACCTGTATTATTATACGTTTTATTTACCCCCGCTAGCAGAAGTCAACGGGGGTTTCACGAGCCTTTATGATCTAGACGGGTATAAACCATCAAGTGCGATGATGTAATTCAAGGCCAAAAAAGGTTGGAGATTCGAAAGCGTAGTTGTACCGCTACCAGTACCGGCGGATCCGGTATTTCCTCCGGTGGCCCCGGAAGTGCCAGAGGGGGTATTATCAACTGTAATCGTACCGCTCATCGTAACTCCTCCAATTTCGGTGTTACCAGTCTGGTCGCTGTACCCGTATGTACTCACTGTTCCGCTGTTGTCAGTAGTTTTTCCCAGTATATGGTCCGGGCCGGGATTTTTTTTGGCTGAATCAGTGTTTTTCTCCGCTGCTACCTTGACGACAAGATCATTCGTTACGGGGTGAGTGTGCTCTGGCAAGCCATGCGTATGATCTGGAAAGGTGTGAATATGCGCTGGCATCATGTCTGATGAAATCTCATTGGTTGGGATACCGCCTTGGATTCCAAGCCTGAATTCGGGAATTCCGGGGTACGTTCCTGTTCCCACAATCGTTCGCCCTCCTAAATTGGGTAATGCAAAATTCGTTACTCCATCGCCACCGAAAGTCGTACCAAGCAGTGAAAAAAGCGACTGGTTCTGGTTAATTGGAATGAACTGTCCTTTACAGAAGGACCAACCTCTTGGCGCAAAATTTGACGGCCAAGGTATAATCATCGAAATAAATGGTTCCATATTTTCTCCTTTTGTACATTGATTTAATATAAAGTATTATATTAATCCTAAAAACGTTTTTAATTAATTAAAAATTGCTTCATAAAATATTCCGTCCCGGTTTTGTATGAAAGCAGATAAAGCCAGTTGTAGTGGGTTTGACCCTTCATCGACGAGTTCATAAATTCCTGTTGGCAGTACTATGTCTCTTGGTCCGCAAAAGGTTAACACAAAAGGGATGGCTCGGTAGTTGTCTGGCGTTGGTCCGGTATAATCGTCCGGGTAAGGGGGAGTTAGCTTTTTAACTTCTGTTAATTTTAAGCTCAAAACTCGATCTTGTAGTTTTATATTATAAGCCTTATTTATATTATCCTTGAAATCGATATATTCCATAAATAACTCTATTGATATTTATTTGCCCTGATACTTGTTGCGGCATTTTGACACATACGTTAAGACGTATAAGGTATATCTGCGGATATGTCAATAGTTTAAATTAAAATAAATAGATTAGGCATCAGTATAAAAAAACGATATTTTCAGTAAATTATGGAAAAGCCGGGTAAAATAACTTTTCATTGTTGATAAGAGGTTTACACTTTACCTACCCCCCTCGTACGGTAAGCTGTAAATGAAGATAGGGCACATTATAAATCCCGTAATAGTAAATACCGACAGCGATCTGTATGATGCCCAACCCGTTACTTTCGAAAGCCTGCACAGGGCAAAGCTTTTTTGCGAAGTTATTCAAATTCCCGTACATATTACCTTGATTGCGGCAACTTATCAAGAAGATGCATCTATAGTTCCCGACTATTTCGATAAAAAATTGATTCTTGAAAAATCGGTATTGGATATTAACCAGTTCCATGTGCCCAGAAAATTGCCCTTGATCTCCGAATTAATAAACAAGGCAAATGAAACAGGAGAGTATGACTATCTCATTTACACGCATGTAGACATTTCAGTCCAACCTTATTATTACGAGTATATTTATAATAAAATAGAGTCCGGCAATGATGGTTTAGTTATTAATAGAAGAACGATAAGCAAACTAAAAGACAACAATGGGCTACTTACAAATATGTATTCAGAAATCGGAGAAAAACATCCAGGTTATGATTGTTTTGTCATGAACTGCAAAAATATTCCTTTTATGGAGTGGGAAAATGTATGTATTGGAGCAAATTGGGTAGGACGCATACTACTTGCCAACACGACAGGTTTTTCAAAAAAACATGAAATTACCACGGAAGCTCATGTGACTTTTCATTTGGGAGATGATCGGGCCTGGAAAAATAATAAATTCAAGGATTACGATACACACAATGCTAAAGAAGTCATTCAGGCCATTGATAAATTGCAGGCAAAAAAGAAGTTTACGTACATTGAATTAATTTCACAATATCACGCACAATTGCAGGGAAAGCCAGTTATAAAAGCCGGGGCGCCAGTACGGATTACTGACCCAGGTGATCATCTTAACCTGACGGAAGATCCGGTATTCATAGTGGGTTATCCCAGGTCTGGAACGACTCTGGTTCAAGCGTACTTGCACTCAACGACTGGTCTGGTTAGTTTTCCAGAAACCCATTTTTTTAATATCGTTTGGAATAAATGCCTGCCAGATTTAGAAACGAAACTTACTGAAAAACATGTTATGGATGCATTGGTGGTATTGAAAGAGGTTGCCGGTTTTGATATAACGGGAAAATTACAAAAGAATATTTTAACATTGACTCAACAAAGTTCAATCACGCAAAAAACACTTTTTGAGCAGATTGTTAGAGGACTGATCTCATATTATTACCCTGGATTATCTGGCAATGTTCGTTATATAGAAAAGACGCCTTCACACGCTAGAGTGGCCCGACGCATTAAAAATACATTTAAAAATGCTAAATTCATTTGGATTATTCGTTGGCCTATTGATACTATTCTTTCGGCTAAAAAGCATTTGATTCCGCAAGGAAGTATGAGTCTTCGAGAAATCGCCAGAGACTGGATGAATTTAAATACTACAATGACAAAGTTTGCTAAAAACTGCCCGAAGGATATTTTTAAAATACGGTTTAAGGCATTTACGAGCAACCCGGGCAAATATGGAAAACAAACAGCCACATTTCTGAATATTCCATTTAACAAAGAGGTAAATTCGAACTCAAAAAAAGTTAATGACAAACTTGTACATTCCTGGGAAACCTGGAAACAAAGTGATTATACGAAAGTAAATAAAACTAAAAATAAATACTTTTTCAAAGGTTCAATAAAAGAGATTTTGAGCGTTTACAAAGTATTATATGGAAAAAAAAGGGCGATCCAGGTTTTTTATAAGTTTTTCAATTAATTCTTACTGAATACAGCTAAAACTTGTTTAAATGAAGCGCATTAAAACATGAAAAAAAAAGAGAAAATAAAAATATTTATAGTCCGAACTCATTACCCTCATTGGGGTAAACATACCGGTATCCATCAATATGTTTCCTATCTGGATAAAGATCAATATCAAATTAAGGAATTTATAGTTAAAATGACAAGTAATAAATGGAAGGATTCATTTGTCGGAGTTATTTTTAAAAAAATTATTGGCAAGAAAGGGGTAAGGTCTTACGGTTTTTATGATTATATCGCAGAAATTTGTATTTTCTTTCGCGCTTTATTTCAGACACCTGATATTGTTCTTATGCATGACGCTGAGCATACTTTGGCATTTTTACCCGGTTTTTTTGCTATCATAAATTTCATTAAAAAACCGGTGATTGTGGGTATGTATCATCAGCCCGTGAGTATATTGAAAAAAATTCTACAAGAAAAAACTTGCGTTTATCCTGATAAAATTGTTCTGATGTCTCCTGGGCAGAAAAAGTTTTTTCTGGAAAATGGCAGAAAAGATAAAGATATTCATGTTATTCCACATGGTGTTGATTGTACATTTTTTCAACCTGAAAAACAAACTTCCTCGATAGTCAAAAATAATTTTACAATGTTAACTGTTGGTTTTTGGCTCAGAGATTTTGACGCAATTTTTGAAACTGCGGCTATTTGCTTGAAAGAAAACTTCAATTTTATTATCGTAACATCCGAGTTAAAAGTTCCCGAGAAGCTTACCAACGTAAGCATACTATCTAACCTGAGCGATGAGAAACTAAAAAAACTTTACAATAGCGCTGATGTACTTCTGATGCCGCTTAAGGATGGTACCGCTAACAATGCGATACTGGAAGGTATGTCCTGTGGTTTGCCTGTTGTAACTACGAATATTGACGGTACTGCTTATTATATAGGTAAAAAAAATGGTTATCTGCTTGACGAAAATAATCCAGATGAAATTGCCAATATACTTCGTAAGTTAGAATCAGATAAAAAGTTGCGTGACAAGTTAAGTCATAAGTCAATTTTGAGAATGAAAAAATATAACTGGAAGATTGTTACGCAAAAGTATAAAGAACTTTTTTGTAATTTGTCGGGTCGCTAATAACATGAAAGATTCTCGATTTTTTTTTATTTTAGGTATACAGAGATCTGGTACTACAATGTTGATGGATTTGTTGGGTAGTCATCCAGATGTATTAACAATCGGAGAGATATTAAAGCATAATGGAAAAATAAAATATCCTGAATTTTCATTTAAAATGTTCCTAGAAGAAAGTATTTTAAAACATAAAATACGTGATATTCATGAAAATAATTCCGAAAATTTAAATGAGAAAAATCTGGATTCTTATTTTAATGAACTTCGATTTCGTATAGATAAAAAACTGATTGGCATTAAATTGATGGTTTCTCAATTAAATCACACTCCTGATTTGTGGCGTATTATTTTTAAACATTGTAATACCGGCATATTAGTTAAAAGAAAAAACATAATACAGATTCTTGTTTCACGAATGACTGCAAAAAAAAGAGAAGCATATACACATGCAAAGAAACCCGAGGTAGTCACTGTTACCATTGATCCCGCCATAATAGTTAAACAGCTTGATCAAATAAAGCTTGAGCAGGAACAATCAGAAAAGATATTTTCCCAATTTGAGGGTTCAAAACAAACTTTTGTTTATGAAACTTTTAAGAATATACCGAGTGATTTTCAACGGCAACTTCACAAGCTATTAGATTTGAGTAAATATAATTTAACTACAGATTTGGTGAAATCAAATCCGGAATTTTTAAATGAAATTGTTGAAAATTATAAGGAATTGAAATTGGCATTAAGAGACCATCATCATTTTTTATCGGAAGAAATTAAATGAGTATGAATGTAAATATTATCAGCTCAACTCTGGATAAAGGTGGTGCAGGAATAGCTGCACTTCGACTTAAAAATGCCTTGGATAACGTTCCTGGGTTGCAGACACATACAATTGTTAGTAGAGAAAACAAACATAAAGGTAACTCTGAGAGTTATATTCCAAAAATTGAACGATCTGCTACTTGGCGTTTGATATTTACCGAGTATATTAAAAAAAATCGTTCAAAACTTTCTAACACTTTTTTCGATATAAGCCTCCATATTGAAGCAACAAATATCAAGAAAGGTATTACCGTTCAAAACGGAATTATTAATATACATTGGGTTGCTAATTTCTTGTCCATAAAAAATATTGGCGAGTTAGGTAATCTTAACATTCCTATGATATGGACGTTGCACGATGAAGGTCCGTACACCGGTGGTTGCCACTACACAGCAGGGTGTACCAAATTTATAGAAGAGTGTTACTCCTGCCCACAATTAAAGGTTGATGATCATTATATTCCCCATAATGTACTTAAATATAAAAAATTAGTTTTTCCCGAAAATCTGCATATTGTGACACCCAGCGAATGGCTGAGTAAACGGGCCGCTCTTAGCACTCTTTTTAAAAACAATAAAATAACAACGATACCAAATGGAATCGACACGGAGATTTTTAAGCCAATCAAAAAGGCAGACGCGAAAAAGATGTTGAATATTTCTCCAAATACATTTGTGTTGGCATTCGGTGCGGTAAATGTAAACAGCAGTAGAAAAGGATACCAACACCTTATCAATGTTATGAACCGGCTAAATAATGATACAGTTTTTAATAAAGTTATAAAAAAAAATAAAATTATGTTATTAACATTTGGGAAGTTTAATAAAAATAACATACCAATAGACATGGAAACCTGTAACCTGGGATTAGTTGACGATGAAAGTCAAATATCAAAAATTTTCGCCTCGGCAGATCTGTTCATTATGCCCTCCCTTGAAGATAATTTACCAAATACAATGTTAGAATCAATGGCTTCTGGAACCCCCGTTCTGAGTTTTCGTATCGGTGGTATACCCGATGTTATTAAACATAACCATAATGGCCTCTTGGTAAAACCATTTGATACCACGCAGATGGCTACCGAAATTATTGATTATTTCAATGATAAAAAGAAACAACAAAGGTTAGGGAAAGCGGCTATTGATACCATTCGTTCTAACTATACGTTGGCTCACCAAGCCAAAAGGTATAAGGCTCTCTTTAGTAAATTAACGGAAGAAAATAAGTTGAAGGAGAAAGGTCAATCTTGTGACAGTATCCAGAGAGAAATTCCAAGCATTCCGAGAGAATTGAATTCCCTCTACCTGAAAGTTCGCAAAAAGGTTCCCTTATTGGTTAAAATTAAGCATAAGATAAAATATCATGAAAGTATAAGCAAAGACAGGTTTAAAATATATAAATTATTAGATATTATTTTTCAATATTGTCGGAAAGTTTATCGTCAATTTATTTAGGCTGTTCATTTGAATTGAATGTGTAATGAAAATGGATAAAATATCTTACGGGCTGAAGCCGCATTTTGGTTTTTCAGTGCGACAAAAAATTATAATCAGTTTAATATTATACTATAGAAGTAGTTGACAATTAGAAGTTATTTTGATATAAATAGAAATCGGTTGAAAGAGGAGTTATAATGATTATATGGCTTGCATCATACCCACGTTCTGGTAATACTTTTTTACGTACAATTTTGAAATCGGCCTTTGGCCAAAAAACATACTCGATTTATAATGACAGGCAAGATATTTCTGTTGATAAAACCATCCGTAATATTACGGGGCATCATGAGCTATCTGTTGATTTCGATTTTGAGAAAGCTCGTAAGAGTAAAAGAATTTATTTTATTAAAACACATGAGTTATTTGGCAAAGAAAATGAACATGATAAAGTAATCTATCTAATAAGAGACGGGCGGGAAGCGACTGTCTCTTATTATCACTATTTAAAAAATTTTTCACAAAATCGTTATACTTTGCTTGAAATCATTAATGGACATACCTTTGCAGGTAGCTGGGGAAACCATTTTTTTAGCTGGCGGCAATGTCCTCCGGAGTCCATTCTTTTTTTGTCGTTTGAAAAAATTACCAAATTTCCTCAAAAATCGATTCAACTGATCTGTGACTTTACGGGATTAAAGCCGAGCGCCGAACCAACATACAATTTTAATGACCTGCAAAAAATAAATTCTCAATTTTTTCGAAGCGGAAAATTAGATTCCTATAAAAACGAGCTTAGCCAATATGAGCAGAAGTATTTCTGGATGGTAAACGGGCAAGCGATACGTGAGGCGAAGTATACGAAAAGAATACCTGATTTAACAAATGAATTGGAACGCGATGAACTTCTTTTTAAACATACGGAGCTGACTATTAAATTTAACAAACAAAAAGAGAATGAGTTTAAGCAAAAAGAGAAAGGGTTTAAGCAAAAAGAGAATGAGTTTAAGCAAAAAGAGAATGAGTTTAAGCAAAAAGAGAATGAGTTTA